>JAJEIT010000060.1 GCA_022827945.1 Dehalococcoidia bacterium
AGGGTCATCAGGGCCGAGAATGTTCCGGCCAGGATGAGTCCGGCGGAGGTGATGACCGGGCCGGTACGGGCGAGCGCGTGGCGCGTTGCGTCCTTGAGCGGTGCTCGCCGCGCCTCCTCGCGGATGCGGGACATCAGGTAGATGTTGTAGTCGACGCTGAGGGCGTTGAGGAAGACGAACAGGTAGAACGGGACAGCCGGTCCTATACCGGTGTGATCGAAGACGAGGACGAAGACGAGCACCGCCAGTCCCAGGGTCGCGAAGTAGGTGAAGGCAATGGTCGCCACCAGGTAGAGCGGGGCGATGGCGGAGCGGAGGAGGAGGGCGAGGACGAGCCCGATCGCCAGCAGGATCAGAGGCAGGACGACGAGCGAGTCCCGGTTGCCGGCGGTTCGCGTGTCAGCCGCCTCGGCGGTGTCACCCCCGATCAGCACAGCGTCCGGATCCAGGCCCGCTGCGATCGCGCCCTCGAGGGCAAGTGCGCGCAAGTCGGGCACAACATCGAGCGCCGCGTCGGAGAAGGGGTTCTCCACGAGGACGACGTCCAGGCGCGCGGCGCCGCCGTCGGGAGATACGAATCGTTCCGCAGCGCCGGGTGGCCCACCCCGGGGGCCACCCGCGCCAAAGGGCCTGCTTGGCCCGGAAACGTCCGCGACCGCCGGGTGCGCGGCGAGGCTGAGGGTGAGGGCGTCAAACGCCTCGATTCCCTTCGGACTGAGCACCCGCTCGCCGGGCGAAAGCGAGACGTAGACCCGCACCGGCGACAGCTCCCCGGCGGGGAAGCCGCCCCGCAGTAGCTCGAAGCTCCGGACCGACTCGGTGTTGGACGGCAAGCTCGCGAGCTGGTCGTAGGTGGGCCGGAAGGCCAGCAACCCGAGAATGAGGAGCGCGAGGACGCCCGAGGTAGCGGCCAGCGCGATCCGTGGCCGGCGCAGCACCACGCTGCCGATCCGCCCGTAGATGCTGCGCTTCCACGCCTGCTCACCGTCCCCGCCCGTGGCTCCCCGGGGGTCCAGGCGCGGCTGCCTGGGCCAAAAGGCCCGGCGCCCGGCGATGGCGAGCACCGCCGGCACCAGGGTCAGGGCGGCAAGCATCATGAGTCCGACCGCGATCGCGATCACGGGACCGAGTGATTGGTAGGAGCGGAGCGTCGCGAACAGGAGGACGGCCGAAGCGATCAGGATGGTCGCGCCGGCGGAGGCGACCGCCCCGCCCACGCCACGCATCGTGCGCCGCATGGCCTCGTGCTTGTCGGCGTGACGGGTCAGTTCCTCCCGGAAGCGCGCGGATACGAAGAGCACGTAGTCGGTACCCGTGCCGAACAGCACGACGGTCATGATGCCGGTGGTCTGCCCGGAGATCGGGAGGTCGAACTGCTGCGCGACAGCAGCGCCAACCGCTCCGCTGACCTGGAAGACGAGCCCGACCGCCAGCAGCGGTATCAGCGCCACGATGGGCGACCGATAGATAAGGACCAGCAGGACGAGGACCAGAAGCACAGTGACGATCAAGAGGAGGGAGTCGATGTTGGAGAAGACCTGGACCAGATCCACAACGAGGCCGCCGGGCCCGCCCACGGCGACTTCGGCGCCGGGCAGCTCAGCCAGGCCGGCGCGCTCCCGGATGGCGGCGACAGCGTCCGCAAACTCAGCCTCGGCGGGTTCGCCGGTTATCTCGACGAGCACGTAGAGGGTCGTGGCATCCGGGGACACGAGGCCGGACGCCTGTCCTTCCCCGGGCCGGGGCGCGAGTACCTGCCGGATGTTCTCCGGCGCCCCGGGGCTCCCCAACCAGGCCTCAAGCTCAGCGACGGCCGTCCATGTGGTGTCGCTCAGCCCGCCCGGCTCGCGGACCACGATCAGGGTCGGGGTGCCGGTGGAGGGGAAGCGTTCGCTGGCCAACTCGACAGCGCGCGTCGACTCGGCATCGGCGGGCAGGAAGAGCGCAGCCTCGTTCTCGCTCACGTCCGAGAGCTGCGGCAACTGGGAAATGAGGATTCCCGCGGCCACAATCCAGAGCACCAGGGTGATCCACTTGCCGCGCGCACTGCTGACGAAGTCGGTGACTGCGCCCATACCTGGTCAGCCAGCCCCACCGCTGCGTGACTCACCCATTCGTCCACTCCCCACCTGCCCAAGCCGACACCCGCCGCCCCGGCATGGCTAGGGGCAGCCCCGACTGCGCCGTTGATGCTGCGCCGTGCTCGTCTTCGCCCTTGCCAACTCGACCAACCTGATCAGGGCTTCGGCTCCATGGCTTCTCCCCGTTCGCGCCATCGTAAGGCGGGCCGGTATTTGGCGAGGAACGCGGGCGCCACTTGGAGGGAGCGACGCCCGCGCTCTGGATGTCCCGGCTGGTGACCCAGGAGGCGAGGTCACTCCGCCGGGGGCAGGAGGACGGCGTCGATGACGTGAATCGTGCCGTTCGACGCCTCGCCGCCGCCCTTGAAAAGACCCTCCCGGAGCTGATGGGGCCGGGCTAGGAGACGCCGGCTGGACCTCGACCCCCAGACCTCGGGCGCGCCTGGGATGGCCGGCCAGGGAGCCCGTCCGGGCCACGAAGCTAGCGATGGCCCTCGACGGTCACCGTCACGATGTCGACGCCGTGGTACTTCTGGTGGCGGACATCGGAG
This sequence comes from Dehalococcoidia bacterium, assembly GCA_022827945.1. Taxonomy (GTDB): domain Bacteria; phylum Chloroflexota; class Dehalococcoidia; order Tepidiformales; family Tepidiformaceae; genus UBA2991. Next base: position 2,633 of record JAJEIT010000060.1, read on the forward strand.
GCGTAGTGCCAGAGCAGCCGGAACGATACCTCGTGCTCGTCGGGGACGGGGGGCAGCTCCGTGAGGTAGGAGAGACGGTCCTCCATGTTCTCCCCGTCCAGGACCGTGACGAATTCCATCTCCGCTGCCTTCCCATCCATCCGTGCAGTTACCGCCAGGCGGCGCGAGGCGTCTTCGGGAGCGTTGGCCTCTTCCTGCTGGAGGATGGACAGCGTCTCCTCGCCCGCCGAGGTCAGGCGCTCCGTCGAAGCGGAGTCCCAGCGGGCCTTCGCCGCGAAGGCGCGAAGGAACTGTTCGAGGGCCGTCACAGCCTTCGCGTCGAGGGCCAGGTTGAGGCGGCTTCGACGGGAGCCCGTCAGTTCCAGGAACGCGACCATGATGACCGCGACGATGGTGCCTGCCGTCATGCCGTTGCCGAGCAACACCTCGAGGAAACCCCCCTCGATCAAGTCGGGGAATATCCACTGGTTCTGAAAGCCCGTGCCGATCCAGAACGACGCGCCTACGACGAGCGCTTTCCGGTGGTCGACGCCGTCGCGGGTGATGAGCTGCACTCCCTGCACGAACAGGAGCCCAATCAGCACCGTGATGTAGGCGCCGACGACGGGTCCGGGAATGGCGATCAAGAGCGCCGCGATCTTGGGGAAGAAGGCTACAACCACGAACGTGACGCCGATGACCACACCCACGCGCCGTGCCGCGACCCCGGTTACCTCGGCGATTGAGATGCTGGACGAGTAGGTGGTGTTCGGAAGGGTGCCGAGGAGCCCCGAAAGAAAGTTCCCCACCCCGTCGGCGTTGAGGGCTCCCTGGACGACGCGGAAGTCGGTTGCCTGCGCTCTGCGGCGCGAGACCCGCTGGATGGCGATGCCGTCGCCGATCGTCTCGACCGCCCCCACGATGGTTACGACCACAAAGGCCGGCAGGAGCGCCCAGAACTCGGTACCGGGCGTGACGTCGAGGCCGGGCCAGGAACTGGCGGGAACGCCAATCCAGGCCGCATCCGCTACTTGCTCGACCTCGTAGAGGCCGAAGGGCGCTCCGACTGCACACCCAACGGCGATGCCGATGATCGGCGACCAGAGGCGCCACGCGGGCGGGGCCCTGAGGACCAGGACCGCTACCGTCACAAGCGTGGCCCCGGCCGCGATCGGGCCGGCGGCCCCTGATGTGCCTTCGGGTACGGCAGTCATTGTGTCGAAAACGATCGGCATGACCGTGGCCGCGATCAGCATGATCACGGTCCCCGATACGACGGGCGTAAAGATGCGGCGCAAGAGCGAGAGCCGCGCCGCCAGTGCGAACTGAAACAGGGCCGAGATGACGATAAGGGTCGCCATCAGGGAAGGCCCGCCCTCGACCATCGCCACGACGCACACGGCGATGAACGCGCCCGATGTCCCCATGATGAGGACGTGGCCCGCCCCCACCCGACCGACACGGATGGCCTGCAGGACGGTCGTCACGCCGCTGACGACAAGCGCCGCGAAGACGCCCCAGGTGATGTACGAGTCGGGCTGTTCCGCGATGCGGGCCACGATCACGACGGTCAGGACCACGGGGGCGACGATGACCATCGCCGCCTGTAACCCCGAACCAACGGTGACGAGCCCTGGAGGACGCTCCTCGGGCTCGTAGCGGACGTTTTCGTTATCAGCTTCGACGGACAATGCTCTGGCCCCTTATTCTGCACCAACGCCGCCGGCGGTCGAGGAGCGCTGCCCAGCGGCAGGGGGAACCGATGACCAAGCAGGGCGTCGTACCGGACAGCTTCAGCCAGCCGTTCTGGGACGCCGCGAATGAAGAGCGCCTCGTGATCCAGAACTGCCACGCCTGCGATCGGTTGCAGCATCCGCCCGCGGAAACCTGCCGTGACTGCGGCGCCGGCGATTCACTCGAGTGGAAGCGCGTCAGCGGCCGGGGCACGATCTACAACTACGGCGTCGTGCATGACTGTCCTGTGCGGCTGCTCCAGCAGGATCAGCCGTTCAATCTGGCCGTGATCATGCTGGACGACGATCCGGGCATCCAGATGTTCTCGCACCTCCCCGGCGTACCGGTAGACGACGTGCCTGTCGGCGCGGCCGTCGAGGTGATCTTCGAGCCCACGGCGAACGGTCAGCTCGTGCCCGAGTGGCGCGTGATTGCCGACTGATCCCGACCGACCCGACCGCCCGCAGAGCAAGGAGTGCGCGCCATGACGACACCAACCGCACCGGATGCGATGTACCGCAACGACGAAGGGCTTGGCATCTGGGAGCACCGCGGCAAGGTCGCCGCCGTCGGCGTCGGCCACGGGCCGACGTCCCGGCGCTGGGACGGCCGCCCCGAGACGTGCGTGGGCGCCATCAGCATCCAGGCGCTGCGGAAGGCGATCGACGACGCCGGCGTCGCGCCCGAGCAGATCGATGGTCTGGTGGTCGTCCCTGTGACCACGACGGGCGCGTTCTGGGAGGAGGGCAAACCGCTTCCCATGGACGTAATCGAGAGCTTCAACCAGACGGATGACCCGCTGGACGGGGTGGCGAAGCTCAGTGCCGAGTGGCTGCTGGCGAACATGCCGGAGCTCACCAACGTCCAGTTCACGATGTACGGGCCCGGCTGCATGTCGAACGCGCTCAACGTGACGGCTCAGGCCATAGGCGACGGCCGGACCCACACCTGCCTCGTGGTCAAGAGCTGGCACAACTTCGAGGGGCGCTACTACCAGAGTGGAGCCAACGTCGAGGACACCCTGCCGGGGACCGCCGCCATGACCCGGCTCTGGGGCGGCCCCGCCTCGTACGGCACGGCCCTGCAGTTCGCCGAGTATTGCCGGAAGTATGGCAAGACCCACGAAATGATGGCGCCGTTCATGGAGAATTCGCGCCGCAACGGGCTGATGTTCCCCGAGGGCTACTGGGCGCAGCACCGGCCCGAGGAGCTGGGACGAGAGGACTACCTGGCGGCGCGCTGGATCGCGAAGCCCGCCAACCTGTTCGACAACGACATCCCGATCATGATGTCCGGCGCCTACCTCTTCTCCACGGCGGAGCGCGCGGCGGACATGAAGCAGAAGCCGGTCTACATCCTCAATCACGCGTCCAGTAACGCCCGGCCCCGCAGCCTGACGCCCACGCTCGATGAGGTGGAAGCCGAGACTGCACGCACCGCCCGCAAGATCTACGAAGGCGCGGGGATCACGGCCGACGACCTCTCCTTCGAGAACATGTACGACGGCTTCTCGCTCTTCCATCAATTCCACCTGGAAGGGCTGGGCTACCGCGGGATCGGGTTCGGGGACGCGCTGGACTTCTACCAGACCGACATCAGCATCGAAGGCCCCAACCCGGTGTCCCCCAGCGGGGGCAACGTCGGCAGCGGCCGCAGCCGTGTCTGGATGCACACGGATTGCATCCAGCAGCTGCAGGGCCGCGCCGGCCCGCGACAGGTCACCGGCGTCAAGCCGGAGGTGGCGGTCTCGGGCGGGCCGATGCCCCTCGGGGGGAACTTCACCGTCTGGAGCGCCAGCCCCGACTAGTCGAGGGCGGGAACGAGGAGTAGTCCGTGGTGGTTCTGATCAGCTTCGACATCGACGGCACGCTGGAAGTCGGCGATCCCCCCGGCGTCCTGACGATGGACATGGTCCGCCTGGTACGCGACAAGGGCTTCCTGATCGGCAGTTGCTCCGATCGCACGCTGAGCGGTCAACGGGCCATCTGGGCCGCGCACGACATCGAGGTCGACTTCGTCGTGTCGAAGCACATGCTGCCGGACGTCAAGGCCAAGTTCGAAGCGGACGTGTACGTGCACATCGGTGACCGCGAGGACCTCGACCGCCAGTACGCGCTCGCAGCGGGGTTCGAGTTCCTCTGGCCCGATGAGGCTGTGGCTCACCCCCACTTCCAGTTGGAGGCCTGACCGGTCGGCCGGCGGTGTCGGGGAGCCCGAGCGCGCTAGCTACGATCGAGCGCGAATGGGTTCGTCCCAGTCAATGCCGCACTCCGAGCACCATCGCCGGAGCCAGACGTCTCCGCTCGCACTTTCGTCCCCACGCTCGGCGTGGATCTGCCCGCCGCACCGACAGGGCCGGGGAAACGCGGTCCAGCAGCCGGCGCAAAGGGCATCGTGCTGATGCGCTTTGCGGAACTGCGGGTGCGTGGACAGGCTCATCCGTGATCACCTCCCCGCCCAGCCACAACGGCGGCTTCTACCTCGCGCTCGAGGTCGGCCATCTGCGCCAGGTGCTCAGCAAGCGGTTCCCGTTCGCAACGGGCCGCTGCGGCCTGGGCGGGCCCGTTACCGACGTAGTCCAGGGTAGGCATCGCTTTCACCTTCACCACCAGCGCGCCGGACTAGGGTATCGCCACGCCGTTCTTCAGGGCACGCCAAGGCTTCGGTGGCGGTCGTAAGGAAGGGCATGATGCCGTCGCCCCCGGCTGCGGGGTACCCTCGATGCCGAAGCGAATCGCAGGGTTCGGAGGTTGACCATGGTCCTTCCAACTGCCGCCGCGCGAAGCCTCGGCACGGAGACGGCGTTCGAGGTGCTGGCGCGGGCGAACCGGCTCGCCGCCGACGGTCGCTCGATCATCAACCTCGGAATCGGCCAGCCCGACTTCGCCACCCCCGACAACATCGTCGAGGCGGGGAAGCGAGCCCTCGCCGAGGGCAAGCACGGGTACACGCCGGGCGCCGGCATCCCCGAACTGCGCGAGGCCGTGGCCAGGGACCTGAAGCGCCGCCACGGGGCGGAGGTCGACCCGGAGACCGTGCTGATCACGCCGGGGGCGAAGCCGGTGATGTTCTTCGCCGCCCTGCTTATGGGAGAGCCCGGCGCGGAGATCATGTACCCCAACCCCGGCTTCCCCATCTACGAGTCGGTGATCCGCTTCTCCGGCGCGACGCCCATCCCGATCGAGCTGCATGAAGCCGACGGCTTCACGTTCGACCCGGACCAGGTGCTCGGGCAGATCAACGAACGCACCCGCCTGATCATTCTCAACAGCCCGGCGAATCCGACGGGCGGGGTGTACACGCGGGAGCAGGTCGAGCGCCTCGTTGAGGGGCTCGAACGCTGGCCCGACGTGGTCGTCCTCAGCGACGAGATCTACTCGCGCATCCTCTACGAGGGCCGCTCGCACATCTCCTGGCTCAACTACCCGCAGCTTCGCGACCGGCTGATCGTCCTGGACGGCTGGAGCAAGACCTATGCGATGACCGGCTGGCGGCTGGGCTACGGCGTCTTCCCGCCCGACCTCTTCCCGTTCGCCGAACGCCTCGCGATTAACAGCTACAGCTGCCCCAACGCCGCCACGCAGTACGCGGCGGTCGAAGCGCTCGAAGGTCCGCAGGAGGCCGTCGATGTGATGACGGCGGCGTTCGACGAGCGGCGCAAGGTAATCGTCGAGGAGCTCAACAGCGTGCCGGGGGTTAGTTGCGTGGACCCCGGCGGCGCGTTCTATGCCTTCCCCAATATCTCGGGGACCGGGATCGAGGCCCGCACGCTCCAGGAGCGGCTGCTGGAGGAGGCGGGGGTGGCGGTGATCGCCGGGACCAGCTTCGGGCATCTCGGCGAGGGCTACTTGCGCTTTAGCTATGCCGCCTCGCTCGAGGAGATCGTCGAAGGGGTGGACCGCATGCGCACCCTGCTGGCGAACGGGTAGCGAGGCAGCGGACGCCTTTACCCGCGGGCGTGCGAGGCGACGGCTTCCTGCCGTACCCTCGACGCATGACCGACGCAGCGAGGGCGGCGACCGTCGTGACCGTCTACCCAATGACCGGGCGGCAACTCTTTCTCACCGTGCCGCACGCCATCTGCGAGGAGTGCGACCTCACGGTGCGGCTCGTCCAGCGGGTCGCTTCCGACCTGCCGCATGTCGAGGTCCGCATCAAGCCCTGGTTCAACAACCTCTTCGACGCGCTGCGGCGCGGAGGCTGGCACCCGCCTGTCGTGACGATCGACGGCAAGGTCTCAACGCAGGGAGTCGTACCCGACGAGGCAACGCTGCGGCGCGCCATCGAGGCCGCGCCGGCCCGCGCCGATGCGGGCTGACGCGGCCGTCGCCGTCGCGACCACCGCCGAGCGGGGTCCCCGAACGCTCCTCGGCAACTACTTCCGGGTCGGCTCCACTCGCGAGTGGCTGGGGGCGTGGGTTGCCGCGCTCATCCTCCTCGGCCCCGCAAGGCTTGCGCTGCAGCTGGCCGCGCTGCTGCCCGAGCGAGGACCGGCGCGCATCCGCCGGCGGGCGGCCTGCCGGGCTGTGGAGCGCTGGTGGGCGAGGCTGGCCGCCCGCCTCCTCGGCCTGCGGATCGACATCAACGGCCTCGAACACATCGAACCGGGCGAGCGGTACGTGGTCGCCTCACTGCACGAGGGCTTCGCCGACGGCCTCGGCCTGCTCCACCTCCCCCTCTCGCTCACGGCCGTCGCCCGGGACGAGCTCGCCACCTTCCCATGCCTGGGCCCGCAGCTCAGGCGGGGGCGACACCTCTTCATCCGGCCCGAGCACCCGCTCCAGAGCGCCCGCACGCTTTGTCGCGAGGCCCGCGCTGCTATCGACGACAGTGACAGCATCCTCCTCTTCCCGCAGGGCTCAATCCTCGGCATCGAGCTCGCGTTCCAGCCGGGGGCGTTCCACCTCGCGCGCCGCCTCGGGCGTCCGCTTCTCCCAGTCGTCGTGACTGGCGGCCACCGCGTGTGGGAGCACCCGTTCACTCCCACGTTGCGGGCCAACCAGTCGATGAGCGTCGCCGTGCTTCCTCCGATTCCCCCGGAGGAAGCCGTCGCCCAGCAACCGGCTATCGAGCGGGACATGAAGCGGCTCGCCCTGGCGAGCAAGACGCCTCCCCGCCACTTCGACCCGGGTCGCGACGGCTACTGGGACGACTACCGCTACGACATCGACCCCAATTTCCCGGACCTCGCCCGCCGCGTAGCGAACCATCGTCGTGACACCGTGGGCGCCCACGCCCACCGGCCCTGAAAGACCCAGAGACCGAGCGCTAGGCAGGCTGCTCCGGATGCGCCGCGGAACGGATGGCCCGGTCGAGCATCGCCAGGCCTTCGGTGACTTCGGCGGGGGTGATGGAGAGGGGCGGGGCGATGCGGAGCACGTTGCGGTGGAGGCCGCCTTTCCCGACAAGCAGGCCCTCGGCCCTGGCCGCCTGGAGCACACCGTCGGCCAGTTCGGGAAGGGGGTCGAGCGAGCCGGGAGCGGCGAACTCGACGCCGATCATCAGGCCCTTGCCCCGGACCTCGGCGACCTCGGCGACATCCTCGGCGAGGCGCTCAATCCCGTCCTGGAGGGCACGGCCCTGCACGCGCGCGTTCTCCTGGAGGTCCTGCTCGAACAGCACTTCCAGGTTCGCCAGGGCCGCCGTCGCGGCAAGCGGGTTGCCGCCGAACGTGGAGAGGGAGTTGGCCGGCAGGCAGTCGACAACGTCCGCGCGACCGACGACGCCGGCGATGGCGACGCCGTTGCCGAGCCCCTTCGCGAAGGTGAGGAGGTCGGGGACGATCCCATGCACCTGGTGCCCCCAGAAGTGGTCACCGGTGCGGCCCCAGCCCGTCTGCACCTCGTCGGCGACAAAGAGGATGCCGTGCTCGTCCAGCACCTGCTTGAGGGCGCCGAAGTAGCCGTCGGGAGGGACGACGAAGCCGCCGACGCCCTGGATGGGCTCGGCGATCATCGCGGCGACGTCGCCGGCGGTGGCGACGTCGAGGAGGTCGCGGAGGTCGTCGACACAGGCCTCCACGAACTCGTCCTCAGGGAGGCCGCCGAAGGGTGAACGCAGCCGGTAGCCGCTGTGGACGTAGGTGACGTTGAACGGGCTCAGGGCGGTGGCAGACCAGGAGGCGTTGCCGGTGACGGCAACAGTCGAGTGCGACTTGCCGTGATAGCTGTTCCGCAGGGCGAGGATCTGATCGGATGAGCGGAACTGGGTCGCCATCATCAGGGCGGCGTCGTTGGCCTCGCTGCCCGAGTTCGTGAAGAACACCTTCGCGTCGGGGATGCCGGAGAGCTCGGCGATGCGCTCGGCCAGCTCGATCTGCGGCTCGATGAGGTAGAGCGTGCTCGTGTGGAGCATGCGGGCCGCCTGGTCCTGGATGGCCTCGACAACGCGGGGGACGCGGTAGCCGGTCATGGTGGTGAGGATGCCGCCGAAGAAGTCGAGGTAGCGATTCCCCTCGGCATCGACAACGTGCCGGCCCTCGCCATCGACGAGCGCGATGGGGTCGTCGTAGTAGAGGGTCATCCAGGAGGGCATCACGCCCCGATGTCGCGCCAACAGGTCAGCGTGGCGGCCCACGCGCGGCTCCATCCCGAGGTATCGGCTCGGGGGGAAGATACGCCGCAGGCTCGCCGCGTGTCTTGCCGAGACCAGAGGCGCTTGGCACGTCCGGGCGGCGGGGCTAGGGTGCGGGCATCGGAGGGTTCGTGATGACGCAGGCCACAAGCACGAGATACGACCCAGCGACCTACGAACCCCTGACCTTTCACGACGCGGCCCGCCGGTTCCGGACGGGCGACGACACGCCCCGGGACTACCTCGAACGCTGCCTGGCGACGATCGACGAACGCGAGCCGGTCGTGCAGGCGTTCGCCCACCTCAACCGGGAACCGGCGCGGGCCGCCGCGGACGCGAGCACCGCTCGGTGGGCGGCAGGCGAGCCGCGCTCGCCGATCGACGGTATGCCGGTGGGCATCAAGGACCTGCTCGAGACGAAGGACATGCCCACCGAGTACGGCTGCGAGGCGTTTCGGGGGAACTTTCCCCGGCGCGACAACGCGGCCGTCTGGGCACTGCGGCAGGCGGGCGCGGTCATCCTCGGGAAGACGATCACGGCCGAGCTGGGAGGCGCCCATCCCGGACCCACGACCAACCCGTTCGACCCGCGACGCTCGCCCGGGGGCTCGTCCTCCGGCTCGGCGGCAGGGGTGGCGGCGCACATGTTCCCGGCGGCGCTCGGCACGCAGGTCGGCGGTTCGATCATCCGGCCGGCCGGGTACTGCGGGAACGTCGCGCTCAAGCCGACGCAGGGCGGCATCAACCGCGGCGAGCGCCAGGTGACCAGCATGAGCACCCACGGCGTCCATGCAGGCTGCATCGAGGACATGTGGCAGGTCGCGATCGAGATTGCGCGGCGGGCGGGCGGCGACCGGGGGGCGCGGGGGCTGGAGGGACCCTCGACCACGCCGGAACCGGTCAGGCCCGAGCGGCTGATCGTGCTGGAGACGCAGGGCTGGGCGGAGCTGCACGACGCCAGCAAGGGGGGCTTCGCGGCCGTGCTCGACCAGCTTCGCGGGCTGGGCGTCGAGCTCCTGAACCGCCGGCACGACCCCTTTGTCGAGTCGCTCGAAGGCGCCATCGGCAACGCCCGCGAAGTGTGCAACGCGATCACGGGCTGGGAGAACCGCTGGGCGACGCGGAACCTCGTCGACCAGCAACCGGACGGGGTGAGCGAGCGGGCGAAGGAGGTGCTCGATGCGGCGGAGGCCATGACGGTGGATGACTACCGGGCGTTGCTGTTCGCGCGGGACGTTGCGCAGGAAGCACACGCGGCTCTCGCCGGGTCCGCCGACGCGGTCATCACGCTCTCGTGCCCGGGACCGGCGCACGTCTGGCTGGGCGACGAGCCGGGGGTTCCGCTTGCCCCGCGCCCGACCGGCGACCCGGTGTTCAACTTCCCGAGCTCGATGTTGTTCGCGCCGGCGGTGAGCATGCCGCTGATGAGCGTCGGTGGGATGCCCGTCGGGGTGCAGATCTTCGGCCAGCAGCACGACGACGCGGCGATGACCTCGATCGCGCGCTGGCTGCTCGGGGCCGTGACGCCGGTCGTCGTGGACTAACGCAGGGGCCTGAAGAACTCGACGACGTCCTTCACGAAGAGGTCGGGCTCCTCGGCGGCGGGGAAGTGGCCGCCGCGCTCCTGCTTGCGCCAGTGCGTGAGGTTGTTGTTCGCCTCGACCATCTTGCGGGGGGCGAACACCATCTCGCGCGGGAAGCCGGGGACGCCGACCGGCACCTCGATGGCGGGCGTGCGCTCATGGGCGCGGTCCCAGGGCGTGCGGAAGACGTGCCAGTACCAGCGGGCGGACGTGACGTAGCTCTCGGTGAGCCAGTAGATGCTGACGAGATCGAGCAGGAACTTCCGCGAGGGCACCTGGTCGGGACCGCCGCGGTTGTCGCTCCAGTTGTAGCGCTTCTCGATGAGCCAGGCGGCGAGCCCGACGGGCGAGTCGTGGAGGGCGTAGGCGAAGGTCTGCGGATCGGTGGTGTGGACGGCAACATGGGCGAGGGCGGTGGTCCAGCGGTCGTCCATCATGTCCCAGGACCACTGCTCATCGGGCTCGAAGTCATCACGGCTGAGCCGCGACGTAGGGCCGTCCAGGGTCCGGCGCAGGCCGAGGAGGCTACCCGGCTTCTGGTTGCCGGTTCCGGACCCTCCCGCCCCGCCCAGCATCGGGGCGATGCTGACGTGGATACCGACGACGCGGTCGCCGTACTTGTGGCCGAGCTGGGCGCTGATGCCGGCGCCGAAGTCGCCGCCCGCCGCTGCGAAACGGTCGTAGCCAAGCACGTCAGACATAAGCGTGGCCCAGAGGTCGGCGGTCCACTGGGTCTGGACGCCGTCGACGGTAAGGGGCGTGGAGAAGCCGAAGCCGGGCAGGGAGGGCGCGACCACATCGAAGGAATCGGCCGGGTCCCCGCCAAAGGCAGCGGGGTCGGTGAGCCTGCGCGTGGCCTCCTTCCAGTCCCAGAAGCTCCAGGGCCAGCCGTGGGTAAGGATGATGGGGAGCGGATTCGGCCCCTTTCCCCGCTCGTACATGAAGTGGATGGGGATGCCATCAAGGGTGACGCGGTAGTTGCCGAAGCTGTTGATCTCGGCCTCGGTCTCGCGCCAGTCGTACTCCTGCCACGACTCGACGAACGACTCGAGGTACGTGCGCGGCACACCGTAGCGCCAGTCCTCGTTGTTGAAGTCGGCAGGCCAGCGGATACGTCGCAGGCGGGCCTGGAGGTCCTCCAGCGCCTCATCCGGGATAGCGACGTTGAACGGCTCGGGCGGCATTTCGTCCTCCCCTCAGGCGCTACCACCGGTGTCGACGAGCACCTTGCAGTTGAGCTGGTCGCCGGCGGTGATGCGGGCGATCTCCTCGGGCAGTTCCCCCAGGTCCACGGTCCGGGTGACGAGCGGGGTCGTGTCGATGGAGCCGCTTCCGAAGGCGTCGAGCGTCTCCTGGAAGTCCTCGCGGGTGTAGGCCACCGAGAACTTGATGGTGAGGGCCTTGTTGATCCCGACGACGGGCATGAAGCGGTCCTCTTCCATGCAGACGCCGACGACGATGATCCTCCCGCGGGGCTTCACGGCGTCCATCGCCTGACGGATGATGCCGGGGATCCCCACGCAGTCGATGACAACGTCCGGTCCTCCGTCGAGCCCGGCTTCGAGGTCGGAGTCGAATCCGTCCGCGGCCGGATCGAGGACGACGTCGGCGCCGAGCGAGGCCGCGAGATCACGGCGGAGGGCCACGGGATCGCTGACCGCGACGAGCTCCACACCGTCGTGCTTCAGCCACATCAGGGCCATGAGTCCGATCGGGCCGGCGCCCATGATGAGGACGCGATCGCCCGCTTCCGCCTCGGCCTCGTGGGTCGCGTGGCGAGCAACGGAGCAGGGCTCGGTGGTAGCCCCTACCTCGACGCTGACGTTGTCGGGGACGGGGAGGAGGGTCGGCTCCCAGAGCACCATGTAGTCGGCGAAGGCGCCGTTCAGCTCGGAGCTGTAGGCGCTGGCCATCCGTGGCGGAAGCGGGCGGTCGGTCTCTCCGGCGGGAGCTTTCACGACGCGGTCGCCGGGGGACCACTCGGAGACATCCGGGCCAACCTCAACAACCTCGGCGACGAACTCGTGGCCCATCACCATGCCGTCGTTCAGGTCGGCCTTCTCGTACCAGGAGGTGTGGCCGGTCTCCTCGATGATGGATTCGAGGTGGGCGGCGGCGTGAACGTCGGAGGCGCATATCCCGGCTGCCAGGACGCGAACGAGCACCTCGCCCGAGCCGGGGGTGGGCCGGGGCCACTCCTCCACGGTGAGCGTGGTTCCCCTCAATACCATTGCCTGCATGTCGGGACCTCCTCCGGTCGCGCCCGCTGGGGATGGCGGTAAGCCTAGTCCTTTGCGCGGGCCTCGTGATCGGGGAGGCGCGCATCAGGGAACCAACGGGGGTGGCTCAGCCAGTAGACTGCGCGCACTCTGGACAATCTGGGCCGGCGTCCGCCGGTCACGAAGATCCGCCGACCGGGCAAGGAGGGCGTGTGACGACCGACCTGTTCACCAACCCGAAGCGGTTCGGCGACATGGCCTCGTGGCGCGAGGAAGCGCTGGCGCTTCACGCCAAGGGTGTGGTTCACCCGATCGAAGCGGAAGGGTTCGGCCCCTTCCGGGCCGTTATCGGCCGGGACGAGATCCTGGAGATCGAGGCGCAGCACGAGCTCTTCACGAACGGACCGGAGCCGATCCTGACCAGGGACGCGTACATCGCGCTGCGGGCGCAGGGCGGACCGCGGGCGAAGACGCTCATCCACATGGACGAGCCCGACCACCGGCAATACCGGATGCTCACGAACGACTGGTTCAAGCCCGGCAGCGTGCAGCGGCTTCAGCCGCGGCTGGATGAGCTGAGCCGGAAGGCTCTCGCGACACTGGAGAGAGGCGGCGGGGAGATCGACTTCAACACGGAAGTCGCGCTGCCGTTCCCCCTCGAGACGATCCTGACGATTCTCGGGCTGCCGGTTGAGGACTACCCGCGGATGCTCCAGCTCACGCAGGAGATGTTTGGCGCCGGCGATCCGGACTTCATCCCGAAGGATCGCGACCCGGAGGATGTCCTGGCCGTGCTGCGGGACTTCTTCCAGTACTTCGCGAAGCTGAGCGCGGACCGCCGCGCGAATCCGACCGACGACCTGGCCACGTGCATCGCCAACGGGCTCATCGACGGCGCGCCCATGCCGGACCTGGAGACGATGGGCTACTACCTGATCGTGGCCACGGCCGGCCACGACACGACCTCGGCGGCGATGTCAGAGGGGATGCGTCTGCTGGCGGAGAACCCGGACCAGCTCGCGCTGCTCAAACGCAAGCCGGAGCTTATTCCGAATGCGGTCGAGGAGCTGGTCCGCATCTCCTCGCCGGTCCGGCACTTCATGCGCACCGCGCAGGAAGACACCGAGGTCGCGGGCGAGCCGATCGCGAAGGGCGAGTGGCTGATGCTGTCGTATGCGGCGGCGAACCTCGACCCACGCACGTTCGAGGACCCGCTCCGCTTCGATGTCACGCGGGAGGCGGCCGACCAGCAGATCGCGTACGGCTACGGCGTGCACTTCTGCCTCGGCGCGCACCTTGCGCGGCTGGAGATGACGACGCTGTTCGGCCATCTGCTGCCGAGGCTCGAGTCGGTCGAGATCGCAGGCGAAGTCACGACCTCGACGGCCATCTTCGTGAGCGGCATCAAGAGCCTGCCGATCCGCTACACATTGACCGCGGCATAACGCTCCGAGGGAGGGCGACATGTACGACAAGCTGTTCGAGCCGATCGACGTCGGCGGGGTCACCATCAAGAACCGGGTCGTGCGGTCGCCCCACGGGACGGGGCTCTTCGGCGACGACTTCATCGCTTACCACGTGGCGCGGGCGAAGGGCGGCGTGGGGATGTCCACGGTGTCGGCGACGAGCGTCCATCCGAACGCTCCCGGGGCGATCCCGGTGTGGTCCGACGACTGCAAGCCGTACCTGTCGAAGCTGGCGAACGCCGTGCACGAACACGGCATGAAGATGTTCCACCAGATCTACCACCCGGGCGCATCGCAGGCGGAGATGGTGGGCGGGGCGGAGGCGTGGTCGGCGAGCGAAATCCCGAACTTCCTCGGAGGCGCCGTGGTACCGGTCGCGATCAGCAAGGGGCAGATCGCCGACCTCGTGGAGCATTTCGCGGGCGCCGCCCGGCGCATCCGGGACGCCGGCCTCGACGGCGTCGACATCCACGCATCCAGCGGCTACCTGCTGCACGAGTTCCTCTCCCCGGCGCTCAACCAGCGCGACGACGAGTACGGCGGTTCGCCGGAAAACCGGATGCGGATCGTCCTCGAGGTGATCGACGCGATTCGCGGGGAAGTGGGCGACAGCGACTTCGCCGTCGGGGTGCGCCTTCCGAACGAGGACTACGTTCCGGGCGGCCTCACGGCCGAGCTGAACCGCCAGATCGCCGAGACGGTCGACCCGCTTGTCGACTACGTCTCCCTGCACATGGGGTCGTACTGGCGCTTCCACAAGCTGATCGCGCCGACGGACGACCCGCTGGGGGTCGAGATGGCCCCGAACGCCACGATTCGCCCCGTGATCACGAAGCCGACCATCGTGGTCGGACGGATCCTGACAATCGATCACGCCCACGCCCTGGTGGAATCGGGTCAGGCGGACATGGTCTCGATGGTGCGGGCGTTGATCGCCGACCCGGAGCTGGTGAACAAGGCCCAGCAAGGCAACGAGGATCTGATCCGGCCCTGCATCGGCACGAACATGGGCTGCGTGGGGCGACTGATGAGCGGCCAGGGGCTGAGCTGTGTCGTGAACGTTGCCGCCGGCCAGGAGGCGACGGTGACGCAGGAGCCCGAGATTCCAGCAGAAGAGCCGAGGCGGGTGCTCGTGGTCGGGGGCGGCCCGGCGGGCATGGAAGCAGCCCGGACGGCTGCGATCCGGGGGCATCACGTCCAGCTTCACGAGGCGACGCCGAAGCTGGGCGGCCAGGTGAACATCGCGGCGAGCGCTCCGAAGCGGGGCGACGTCGGCGCGATCACGCACTGGCTGGGGGAGGAGCTCAAGCGCCTGCAGGTGGACGTGCGCCTGAACTCGCTCGTCGACATCGAGACCGTCATGGAGGCGGACGCAGACGTCGTCGTGCTGGCGGCCGGGGCCAGTCCCCGCGCGGATGGGTTCCAGGTGGCGACGCCGGCGGTGACGCTTCCCGGCCACGATCTACCGCACGTGTACAACGCGCAGGACCTCATGGGGTACGGCGAGCCCGTCAACATCCAGGGGCCGGCGCTCGTCTTCGACGACACTGGCTCGTTCGAGGCGATCTCGGCAGCCGACGTGCTCCTCGAGGCGGGGGTTCATGTGACGCTCGTCTCGCGGCTCAAGGACCTGGGCGAGAACCTGCCGTACCCGCCGGTGACGGTGGGGGCAGCGCGCGAACGGCTGATGTCCGGCGACTTCGACCTGATCGGGGGGCACTACCTCCAGGAGATACGCCCGGGCGAGGTCGACATCGGCGTGCTGCACACCGATCGCGTGCGAACGATTCCGGCAGAGACGGTAATCATGGTGACCCACCACGAACCGAACCGGTACCTCGCGACCGAGCTTGAAGCGGAAGGCATCGAGGTCCACCAGGTCGGGGACGCGCAGGGCCGCAACAGCATCCGGAACGCGATTCACACGGGCGCGTTCCTGGGACGGGAGCTGTAGTCTGCCGCCGTCAGCAGCAGCGGAGGGTTAGCCGGATGCGCGTCGCAGTGCTGGGAGGGAGCGGGTTCATCGGGCCGCGCGTGATGCGGCGGCTAGTCGAGCACGGACATGAGGTCCACTGCATGGACATCGCGCCCAACGCTCCGGCGCTCGACCCACTGCGCGACCGGATCCAGATCATGCGCGGCGACATCACGCTCATGGACGACGTGGTGGAGGCGCTGACGCTGAGCAAGCCGGACCGCGTCCTGAACCTCGCCTACGCGCTGGGCGCGGGCCAGGACGACCCGCATCCGCAGGTGCGGCTGAACATTCTCGGGATGGACAACTGCTTTGAGGCGGCTCGCCTCCTCGGAATCCGGCGCGTGATCTACGCGAGCTCCCTGGCCGTGTACGGCCCGCAGCGGCTGCACGGCGAGCGCGCGGTGACGGAGGACGACCTGTGCCTGGGGACCGGCATCTACGCGGTCTCGAAGATCTTCAACGAGCACCAGGCGGATTGGTACAACTCCGCCTTCGATATGGCGATCACGGGCGTGCGCCCGGCGAACATCACGGGGCCGGACAAGGAGCGTGGCTCGATGAACCATGTGCAGTGCCAGGTGCTGCCCGCGCGCGGCGAGCGCGTGACCTTCTCTTATCGGGACACGATGACGCTGCCGCTGCACGTCGAGGACATCGCGGAGGTGTTCCTGCGGGTGACGCTCGCGGAGGAGACGGCCTACCCCATCTACAACTCGGGCGGGAACTCGACGAGCCTGGGGGCACTCGCAGACATCGTGCGGGAGTTCCTGCCGGAGGCCGAGATCGTGTTCGACGAGGAGGAGGGCGGGCGCGAGTCGTCGGGGCTGTTCCTGATGGACAATTCGCGTCTCGTGGAGGAGTTCGAGGTCGAGTACGCGCCGTTCCGGCAGCGCGTGCTGGAGACCCTGAACGACGTCCGGCGAGGGGAAGGGCTGCCGCCGCTCGGCTAGAGCGCCACGGCTCTGGTAGAACCGCGGAGGCAAGCGCCAGCAGGAGCGTCCCGTGCTGACCGACCTCGACGACACCCTCATCCACCAGGCCCCGCTTCCGTTCGCGTTCGTGGGAACGAGCGACCACCGGTTCTACGACCGTTACTGGTTCGAGTCGTTCGCGCCGGATGGGTCGGCGGGCGTCCTCGTGAGCATGGGGCGCTACCCCAACATGAACGTGCTCGATGGGTTCGTGACCGCACAGACGGAGCGCAAGCAGTACAACGTCCGCTTCTCGCGGGAGCTGCGGCCGGCGTTCGCGGAAACGAGGGTCGGTGGGCTCAGCGTCTCGCTGGTCGAGCCACTGAAGATCCTGCACCTCCGGCTGGAGGAGGGCGACCACCCCCTAGGTTGCGACCTGACGTGGACGGGCAGCCTGCCGGCGCGGCTGGAGGACCACAGCTTCTCCCGTGCGCAAGGGCGCGTCGTGTCCGACATGTACCGTTTCGCGCAGGTGGGGACGGTGAGCGGGTCGCTGAGCATCGACGGTCGCGACTTCGCGGCGGCGGACTGGTTCGGGGCGTGGGACCACTCGTGGGGCGTACGGCCGGGCGTCGGGGGTTTCGAACCGGTTACGGGTAGCGCTGTAGGCGGGGCCGGGGGACGCCTGTTCATCTGGCTCGCGTTTCGGGTCGATGGGTTCGGCGGTTATGTTCAGCTTCACGAAGACCACCTGGGGCGGAGACAGTCGCTCGACGGCGCGCTGGTCTGGCCCGCGGAGGCGGGGCGGCCGGAGCTTCGAGTCGTCGATATGGAGCACGACCTGACCTTCCACGAGGGAACGCGCGCGTTCAGCCATGCGCGGCTGGTCCTGACGACCGAGGACGAGCAGCGCTGGGAGATCGAGGCGGAGCCGGTGTTCACCGCTTGGGCCTACAAGGGGACCGGCTACGGCACGGGCTACCACGACGAGAAGGGGCTGGGCGCATACCGCGGCGAGTACCTCGAGGAGACGGACGTGTACGACGTCTCCCACCCGGAGATCGTGCGGAATCTCGACGGTAACCAGATCCCGTCCGGGCACCGGGAGCAGCCGGTGCGGCTCACCGTGAACGGCAAGCCCGGGTTCGGGCACCTCCCCATCATGGTGATGGGGGCGAACCAGCGGTACGGGCTCCAGGCGCAGTAACGATGGTCGACGCAGAGGCGGTGGCGGGCTACTTCGCCGAACGGTTCGACGAAGCGGTCACGATCAGCTCGCTCAGGCAGACGTTTCCGGGCATGTCGCGGGAGACGTGGATCGTGGGCGCGGAGGTAGGGGAGGGGTCCGCGAAGCGCCACCGGGACCTCGTGCTGCGCATCGACCTTCCGAGCGGGGGGATCGTGCCGCTGCCGTTGAAGACGGAGTGGGAGGTGTACGTGCGTCTGTGGCCGTCGCCGGTGCCAGTAGCCGAGCCGCTCTGGTACGACGAGGGGCTCGCTTTCGCCGAGGGGCGACCGCACATGGTCCGCGAGCTTGTCGAGGGGGCCACGAGTATTCCGGACCTGATGGAGCCAGGGCCGGAGGGGGACGCCCTGCGCCGCAGCGTGGCGTTCGAACACGCCGAGAAGCTGGCGCTCGTGCACTCGCTCGACTGGAAACAGTACGGGCTCGACGAGGTTCTGGCCGCGCCCGAGTCACCGGCGGACGCCATCCGGAAGGATTTCGAGATGTGGAAGGCGATCTGGTTCGAGTGCCGTTCCGCGCCGTACCCGGAGATCACCGACGCCCTCTACTGGCTTGAGGAGCAGATCCCGACGGAGAGCCCTCGCATCTCGCTGATCAAGGGAAACAACGGGATCGGCGAGGAGATCTGGCGGGACGGGAAGATCGTTGCAATGAGCGACTGGGAACTGGCGGCGCTCGGGGACGCCGCGCAGGACTGGGCCTTCTCGCAGGGCATGCTCGGCCTCTGGGATCCCGACGAAACCCTGGCTCACTACGAGGAGGCAGCCGGCTTCAAGCTCTCGCCACGGACGATGGCGTTCAGCCAGCTCTTCATTGCCTTCAAGTCGACCGTCTGCCTGAACAGCGCGCTGCGGGGGTTCATGGACGGCCGCGACCGACGGCCCGGGGTCGCGGTGATGGGCATCTCGAGCCCGCGGAACGCCGCGGGCCGGCTCGCATCCGTCGTGGGGATGGAGCTCGAGGAGGCGGCCCG
Source organism: Dehalococcoidia bacterium (assembly GCA_022827945.1). GTDB lineage: Bacteria > Chloroflexota > Dehalococcoidia > Tepidiformales > Tepidiformaceae > UBA2991. The sequence continues at coordinate 21,295 of JAJEIT010000060.1, forward strand.
CGCCCTCGCGCCTCGCGGGCCAGACGGCAGCCCGTACATCAGGGGGGAACGAACGTGAGACCCAGCACGAAGGAATTGCTCGACTCGATTGCGGAGGCGCTGGACACGCGCGTGGCTCCTACGGTGACCGACCCGTGGGCGGCGAGCTCGCTGCGGAGCATCGGCACGCTGCTCAATCATCTCTCCGTCCGCGTCGAGCACGAGCTGACGATCCTCGCGGAGGGGAACACCGACCTTCGCGAGGTGCTGGCGGACGCCTGCGACCGGCTGGAAGGCCAGGAGACGCCGAGCCGGCCTTCGATGCGGGCGGACATCGAGGCGCTGCTCCTGGAGCTGGACTCTCGGGGCACTGCGGGCGTAGCGACGGTGGCGCTACTGGAAGAAGCGAGCAGGGCCCTCAACGAGCAACTCGAGCGGCTCGTGCGCGTGGTCCATGAAGACCGGGATTCCCTCGGCGATGGGGTTCACGAGGAACTGCTTGGGTCGATCCGCCGTTACTTCGCACGACAACGGGAACGGGAGGCGCCCCTGTATGAGGCGCTCACGGGGCCGATGTTCTGAGCCGGGCAGCCGGAGCATGATGACCAGATGACCGAGATCGAATTCGTCCTGCCAGATCCGGAGCTCGAGCAGTACACCTGGATATACGAGAACGAGCATGGGCCCGCATCGCAGCCGCCGCTGACGCGGGAGGCGGGCTTCGGTCCGCCTCCTGAGCCGGGCGCTCCACCCTCGCGGCTAATCATCAACGGCTACAGCTACTTCCGCTCGGGTCCGACGGGAGAGATGCCGAGCTCTTTCGACCTGCCGGACCTCGGGAAAGCGACCGCGCTCGAAACCTGGAACGAGAAGTGGTTGCCGCAGGTGGACGCGCTCTTCGACGAGCTGTGCGGGTTCGACGCCGCCACAGTCGAGGAGGGGGAGTGGGGGGAGGTTCTTGACCGCCAGGCGGCCGAGTTCCGGCGGGTGTTCGCGGGAGTTCACGGCGAGTGCGTCCTGACCTCCGGGCAGCTCGCGAGGGAGTTCGTCGATGCGTACTGCGACGTCTTCGGCGAGACCCGACGCGGGGACGGCCACGCCATCCTGCAGGGCTTCCCCAACCAGACCCTCGACCGCGCGAACGCGCTCTGGGAGCTCGGGCGCGAGGTCCGCGCCGCGCGAGCGCTCCGGGCTGCCGTCGAGGAGGCAATCGAGAGCGGGGCGGCCGTGGGGGTTTCCACGTTCGAGCGCCGCATGGAGCGCTTCCTCGAGGAGTTCGGGCACACGATCGACGCACAGGTTCCGGACGCGCCCACATGGCGGGAGAACCCGCGTCCGGCGCTCGACCTGATCCTTCGCTACGCCGACAAGCCCGAGGACGCGTCACCCTCGCTGGCTGCGGAGGCACAGGTCGCGCGGCGGCGGGAGCTGGAGGCAGAGCTGGATGTGCTGGCGGAGGGGGACCAGCGGGCACGAGATCTGCGGGAGACGCTCCCGCCGGCACAGGAGTTGCTGCCGGTTCGCGAGGACCACAACACGCTCTGCGACCAGCGGCTGGGGGCGGCCTCGCGCTACCGCTGGATGAATGTTGGCCAGCTGCTGGTGGATCGCGGGCTCGCGGAGGAAGCCGGGGATGTCTTCTACTTCACGCTGGAGGAACTGCGGGGGGCGCTGGAGAGCGGGAGCGCTCCCGGGAGCCGGGCCATCAACGAGCGCCGGCGAGAGCAGGCGGCCTTCCGGGCAGTACAGCCGCCGCCGGTCCTCGGGCAGCCTCTCGCCACCGAGTCGAGCGAGGCGGGGACGCTGCGGGGAACGGGGGCGTCGCCGGGGGTTTATCGAGGACAAGCGCGGGTGATTCGATCGCTGGCGGAGGCGGGGCGGCTCGGCGACGGCGAGGTTCTGGTCTGCGGCGTGACCGCCCCGACCTGGACGCCGTACTTCGCGGTTGCCGGGGCGGTGGTGACGGATGCGGGCGGGGCGCTCTCGCACACGGCCGTGGTCGCCCGGGAATACGGCATCCCGGCGGTGGTGGGGACACGGACGGGCACGCGCGCCATCGCCGACGGCGCGCTGATCGAGGTCGACGGCTCCGAGGGGCTGGTCCGGCTCCTCTAGTGGGTGCCCTGGGCGGCCATTACGGTGGGCATGCCCTGCATGCCCCGGAGGGTGTTGATTTCGCCGCGGTGGCCGTTGAAGTGACCCATCATGTGGAGGGAGATGGCCTCGCCGACACTCTCGGTGCCGTTGCGAGCGGGGATCTCGCGTTCGAGGTCTTCGTCGGTGGCGCCGGCGAGGAACCGCGCGGTGCGCTCGAAGACGGCGTCCTGATAGCCGGCGAGGGCGTCGATGTCGGCAACGCGAACCTGCCGGGCATCCTCGTCGGACATGCCGGTTCCGAAGCCGTCGAACGGCAGGCCGGTGCGACCGGCCCACTCCTCGCTCCAGACCTGCGGCTGGTCGCTCACGCGACTGACGATGAGGTCTTCGACACGAGAGGTGTGCCAGAGGCACCAGGCGATGGAGTGGCTGCCCTGCTCGGGGACGAAGTGGAGTTGCTCGTCGGTGCCGTTGCGGGCGTCGATCAGAGCGGCGTGCGTGAACTCAAGGCTGTGCTGGATAAATTCGACGGTGCTCATGACATCCCCCTGGGGGCACGATCCTACCGGCGCGAGCCATCGCACGTGCGGGCGAGGAGGGGAGCGCCGGGCTAGGAGCCCGGCAACAGGTACCGCAGCGATCCCCAGGTGTTCCGCTGTCCGACGATGCGGGACCGCTGGAGGAGGTGGTCGACGTGGTGGTCTTCATCGCACCCGTCGACGGACTCCTCCATCTGGATGGTGACGTGGGCGATGCCGAATTCCTCGTGCGCAATGCGCTTCATGGAGGTAAGCAAGCCGTCCTTATCGCCGCCATACGAGGGATCGATGAGGACGTGAGCGGTGAACGCGTCGCTCTGAGAGGTGATGGTCCAGGCGTGGACATCGTGGACGAGGGTGACGCCTTCGAGCTCCTCGATGTCGTTGCAGAGCTTGTAGACGTCGATGTGCTCGGGGGTCCCTTCGAGCAGCACGTGAACGACGCTGGTCATCAGGCCCCAGGAGCTGACGAGGATGAGCAGGCCGATGACGATGCTGATGATGGGGTCGGCGATGTGCCAGCCAAGGGCGATGATGAGGACGGAGGAGACCACGACGCCGACCGAACCGAGCAGGTCGGCCATGACGTGCTGGAAAGCGCCCTCGGCGTTGAGGCTGTGCTCGGAGGAGCGGTGGAGGATGAAGGCGGCGGCGATGTTGACCGCGAGTCCGCCAAGGCCCACGAACAGTACGGGCCAACCATCAACGTGGGCGCCTTCGGCGCCGAAGCGGTGATAGGCCTCGAAGCATATCCAGGCGACGATGATCCAGAGGGCGATAGCGTTGAGGAGGGCGGCGAGAATCTCGGTGCGGTAGAAGCCGAAGGTGCGCTCGGCGGAAGCGGCGCGCTCAGCGATCCACATCGCGAGCAGCGCGAGGCCGATGGCGGCGGCGTCAGTCGCCATGTGGCCGGCGTCGGCGAGGAGGGCAAGGCTGCCTGAGAGGATGCCGCCGACGATCTCGGCGACCATGTAGCCAGCGATCAGGACAAGGGCGAAGGTCAGGCTGCGGCGGCTGAGGCCTCGGAGATCGTGGGCGTGATCGTGATGGTCATGGCCGTGGTGGTCATGACCTTCGTGTCCGTGCTCGTCATGTCCGTGCTCGGCGTGGTCGTGGGCATCATGGTCATGACCGTCATGGTCGTGTTCATCGTGGTCGTGGGCGTCGTGGTCGTGCTCGGCGTGGGCCTCATGGTCGTGGTGATCGTGCCCTTCAGCTGCGGAACCTGATGCAGAAGACATACCCGCTCACCTCACAGACGACTGCTCCGGGATTCCTCGGGACGATACCGACTTCCCACCGCCAATGATCACGGCAGGGGGCGCCCCCCAAAGAGGGGCGCCTCCCTAACCGCACACTGTGGCGACTCTCTACCCCCGGAGCGGGGGCAAAGCGCTAGGCAGCGTGGTGCTCGTGCTCGTCACACTCATGCGGGTCGTGCACATGGCCGGGCTCGCCGTGGTGCTCGTGCTCATCGCACTCATGTGGGTCGTGCACATGGCCGACGTCACCGCCACCTTCGTGGTTGTGGTGCTCGTGGTCGTCGCACTCGTGGGGATCGTGCACGTGACCAGGGCCGCCGTGATGCTCGTGCTCGTCGCACTCATGGGTGTCGTGTGCCATACAGGAACTCCTATCGTTTAGTGGCTATGTTTTGTTATACACGAGCACACCAGGACGACTTGAGAGATAGTCTCTCTCCGAGTTCCGGGCCCGGTCGAAGTCGTCCGCGCTCCACAGGCCGGGGCTGGAAACGCTCGCGAAAAGCGAACGGACGGAGGAGCCGGGGACCAGCGCGAACCGGCAGACGCAGCGATAACATGAAAGTGGCATCGCGCGGGGTGGTGTATACTCCGCCGCCGCGGACCGCAGGTAACTCGTTCTCCCGGCGAGGAGCGCGAGGGGCCAACCGGACCACATAGAGAGTCGACACACTGAAGGCTGCGCCGAGCGCCGCCGGGGTGCATGGCTCGGTTTGGGTCGGGTGCGGAGAGTTGCAGATTCGCTCCGCGGAGCTCGAGAGAGGGAGACGCCACGACCTACAGGTCGTAGACTCCACGATTACGAGTCGAAAGCACGGTTGAGGAGACGGACCACATGGCAATCAGCGCCGAACGGGAAGGCGGCACCGTCGTAGCCAAGGCCGATGGGCGAATCGATGGCTCCAATGCCAGCGAGTTCCAGGCGGACCTGCAAGCGGTGATCGAGGACAGCGACCAGGCGCTCATCCTGGACTTCGAAAGCGTCTCCTACATCAGCAGCGCCGGCCTGCGGGTCTTGCTGCTCACGGCGAAGACCCTGGAAGGGAACGGGGCGAAACTTGCGCTGTGCTCCCTCTCGGAGCCGATCCGCGAGGTGTTCCGCATCAGCGGGTTCGACAACATCATCCCGATCCACGATTCCCAGGCCGAGGCGGCCGCAGCCATTAGCGGCTAGCTCGCACCGACAACCGGAAGTGAGGGCTCGCCGAGGCGCACGCTGTCGATGACGTACAAAATTCTCGTAGTCGACGACGAACCCGATCTTGAGCCGCTGGTCTTGCAGCGGATGCGCCGGCATATCCGCCGCGGGCGCTACGAGTTTGTCTTTGCGCACAACGGCATTGAGGCCCTCGAGGAGCTCCAGGCCGACCCGGGGATCGACATGGTCGTCTCGGACATCAACATGCCCCGCATGGACGGCCTGACGCTGCTGGAGCAGATTCCGAACGTAAGTCCCGACATCCGCGCGATCATCGTCTCCGCCTACGGCGACATGGAGAACATCCGCACGGCCATGAACCGGGGCGCGTTCGACTTCGTCACGAAGCCCGTGGACTTCGACGACCTGCAGTTCACGATCGACCGCACGCTGGAGCACATCGAGCAGTGGCGGGAGGCGCTCAGCACCCGCGACAAGCTGGTGGCGCTGCAGAACGAGCTGGACGTCGCCAGCAAGATGCAGCAGTCAATCCTGCCGACAGCGTTCCCCAGCGGACCTTCCTACAAGATCTTCGGCACGATGCACCCGGCGAAGGATGTGGGTGGGGACTTCTTCGACGTCGTCCGGCTGGCAGACGAAAAGGTCGGGCTAGCGATCGCCGACGTTTCGGACAAGGGCGTGCCGGCGGCCCTCTTCATGATGTCGAGCCGCACGCTGCTGAAGGGTTCGGCAATCGGAACCGAAGCGCCGGGCGATGTCCTGACGGAGGTCAACAACCTCCTGAACGAGGACGAAACCACCGGCATGTTCGTGACCATGCTGTACGCGGTGTACGACCCGGCGACGGGCGTGTTTACGTATGCGAGTGGTGGTCACGATCCGCCCCTCGTGGTTCGCGCCGACGGCAGTTCGGAGCTGAAGCCGCTGACGGGCGGCATTGCCCTGGGAGTGCTGGGAGGCTTCGAATACCGGCAGGACTCGTTCCAGCTAGAGCCCGGAGACACCGTCTGCCTCTACACGGACGGCGTGACCGAGGCGACGAATCAGCAGGGTGAGCTCATGGGGATTGAGGGGATCCAGGAGTTGTTTGCCTCCGCACCTCCCAAGGGTGCGGAGCAGTCCTGCATGGGCATGCTGAACAGGGTGTTGGAGTACACGGGCGAAGCCCCCCAACACGACGACATTACCTGCCTGACACTCCACCGGGATTGAGCAATGGGCGCCACGCTCTCCATGGCGATCACGACAACCCGCGATGAGCTTGAGCGCATCGCGGGGGCGATCGAGGACCTGGGACAGCAGGACGACTGGCCGGACGACCTCGTCTTCCGGGTGAACCTCGTGCTGGAGGAGCTGATCCTCAACATCATGGATTACGGGGCGGAGGGCGGCGACCCGGACATCTCCCTCGTGATCGAGTCGGAGAGTGACTCGATCACGATCGACCTCAGCGACAGCGGCCGGCCCTTCGACCCCTTGACCGAGGCGCCCGAGCCGGACCTGACGGCGGCGGTGGAGGAGAGGCGCGTGGGGGGGCTGGGCGTCCATCTGACGAAGACGTTGATGGACGACGTGCGCTACTCACACGAGAACGGCAGGAACCGCCTGAGCATCGTCACCCGCAAGGTGCGATGAGGCGACCGCGGTTCGGACGCGTCGCCTGGCTGGCAGGCGCCTGTTCTCTTCTCATCGCGTCTCTCCTGGCGCTCGGCTGCTCGGGAGGGGGCGGCAGCGGCGGGGCGACCGCGACGGCGACGGCCACGGCACCGGAAGCGGTCGACACGGGCCCCCCGGGCGTGTTCGACGACCGGGTGTTGTTCGGGCAATCGGCGGCGTTCAGCGGGCCCGCGCAGGAGCTCGGCAAGAACATGCGGCTCGGGATCGAAGCGGCCTTCCACGAAGCCAACGAGAACGGCGGCGTCCACGGCCGGCGGCTCGAGCTCACGTCCATGGACGACGCCTACGAGCCGGAGGCGGCAATCGCCAACACACAGAACTTGATCGGGGAGGGGGTCTTCGCCCTGATCGGGGCGGTAGGCACGCCGACGTCCCGCTCCGCCACGCCAATCGCGGCGGCGGCAGGCGTGCCCTACATCGCGCCCTTTACGGGCGCAGGGTTCCTGCGCGACCCGGAGTGGGAGAACATCATCAACCTGCGGGCCTCCTACGCGCAGGAGACCGAGGAGATGGTGGAGCGATTGACGGTGGACCTGGGCGTCGAGCGGATCGCGATCCTGTACCAGGATGACTCGTACGGGCGCAGCGGCTACAACGGCGTCCAGCAGGCGCTGGAGCGACGCGGCAGCGAAGCGGTGGCGGTGGGGCGGTACACGCGCAACACCTCGGCGGTGAAGGCGGCAGTGCTGGACATCCAGGAAGGGAACCCCGAGGCGGTCATCATGATCGGCGCGTACCAGCCGATGGCGGAGTTCATCAAGTGGTCCCGCATCCTCGGGGTCGACTCCCTGTTCCTGAACGTCTCGTTCGTCGGCAGCACGGCGCTGGCGCAGGAGCTGGGAGCCGACGGCGTGGGCGTGCTGGTCACACAGGTCGTGCCCTTCCCGGAGGACGACTCGCTGGCCGTGGTGGCGGCCTACCACCGCGCACTGGCGGCCTATGCGCCGGACGCCTCACCCGGCTTCGTCTCGCTTGAGGGCTACCTGGCGGGGCGCCTGGCGATTGCAGGACTGGAGAAATGCGGCCGCGATCTGGACCAGGCATGCTTCCTCTCCGCGCTGCGCGGGTCGGCGGCGCTGGACATCGAAGGATTCGCGCTGCAGTACGGGGCAGATGACAACCAGGGGTCGGACAAGGTATTCCTGACAGTCATCGGGCCCGGCGAGCAGTACCATGCCATTGAATCACTGCGCGAGATCGAGGCGCTGCGAGAGACAGAGTGGTTGAACGACTAAAGCGCATACTGGACAGCAGGTTCCGTATCTCGACACAGCTCTACCTGGCTGTCGGGGGAGCGGTGGTGCTCACGCTGGCAGCGAGTTTCGTGGGCTGGTTCTCCTTCGACCGGATGGGGACCGTGCAGAACCGCGTGAACGAGGGCAGCGTGCCCGAGCTCGCAGCATCGTCGGGCGTGCTGCAGTACAGCGGGGTGCTGGTGGCGGCGGCGCCCAACCTGACGGCGGCGGGAACACCGGAAGAATTCTCGCAAGTCGTGGCGAACATCGACGAGGCCTACGCGGGGTTCGAGGAGCAGCTTGCGACCCTCGAGGCGCAGAAGGGGACTGACCAGGAGCGGGTGGGACGCATCCGGATGCTGGCCGACACGCTCATCTCGAACATCGAGGCGCTCAGGAGCGAGACGTCGGGGGTGTTCGAGCTGCGCGCTCGGCTGGAGGGACTCCAGGAAGAGCTGACCCAGGTGCGTTTCGAGCTGGATGACCTGCTGGCGCCGGCACTCGACGACCAGCTCTTCTTCATCCTGACCGGATACCCCGACATCAACGAGGCGGCGGCGCCGCGCTCGCAGCACTTCACGGAGCAGGAAATCGTCCGCTACCGGCGGCTGAGCGAGCTGCAGGGGGACGTGAACATCGCGACGGAACTCCTGGCGAACGCCTTCACCCTGTCGGACGCCTCCCTGATCGAGCCGCTGCGGGAACGGTTCGAGGCGGCGAACAACCGCATCGAGCGGAACCTGGGGACGCTGGCGGGGACGGACTTCCACGAGGCGGCGAGCCCGACGTTCGACCGGCTCTTCGCGCTGGGGCAGGGAGAGGACAGCGTCTTCGGCCTCTTCGAGCAGGAGCTGCGCATCGAAGCGCGCCAGTCGGAGCTGCTCGCGAGCAACCGCGACCTCTCGATCAATACGGTGGCCGAGGTGGACGGACTGGTGATGGCGGCGCAGGCCAGCGCGGAAGAGGCCACGGAAGCCTCCGCCTCGGCGCTCTTCACGGGGCGGACCCTGCTGCTGGTCATTAGCGCCGTAAGCGTCGCCGGCGCGGTGCTCATCATCTGGCTGTACCTTGGCAGGATCCTGCTGCGGCGACTGAATGTCCTCTCGGACTGGATGCGACGGATGGCCGGCGGGGACATCGAGACCGGCATCGAGATGGAGGGGCGGGACGAGGTCGCCGACATGGCGGCTGCGCTCGAAGTGTTCCGGCGGCACGCCCTGGAGGTCCAGCGGCTGAACCTGGTGGAGGAGCTCGCAAACGAGCTGCAGGAGAAGAACGTGGAGCTGGAGAGCACCCTGGGAGAGCTGAACAAGGCCCAGGACCAGATCGTGATGCGGGAGAAGCTGGCGGCCCTGGGTGAGCTGACCGCGGGCGTGGCCCACGAGATCCGGAACCCGCTCAACTTCGTCAACAACTTCTCCGAGGTCTCGGGCGAGCTCCTGACGGAGCTGCAGGAAGCGCTGGAGGAGGATGGCGTGGAGCTGAGCGAGGAGACGCAGTCCTATATCGAGGAGATCACGGGAGACCTGACGGACAACCTCGAGCGGATCCAGTCGCACGGACAGCGGGCGAACCGCATCGTCGAGAACATGTTGCGCATGGGGCGGGGTTCCGGGGAGTGGCAGATGGCCGACATCAACGGGCTGCTCGATGAGCACGCGCGGCTGGCCTACCACAGTGCGCGGGCAACCGATTCGGACTTCCAGCTGGACCTCAAGGACGAGTACGACCCGAATACGGGCGAGATGGAAGTCATCCCCCAGGATCTGGGCCGCGTCTTCCTCAACATGGTGAGCAACGCGTGCTACGCGACGAACGAGCGGCGCGCGGCGACGCCGGGAGCTGATGTGGTCGGCGGTCCCTACACGCCGACGATCTGGCTGAGCACGAAGCGCATGGAGGACCACGTCGAGGTTCGGATCAAGGACAACGGCACGGGCATGCCGCCGGAAGTCGTCGAGAAGATCTTCAACCCGTTCTTCACGACGAAGCCGACGGATCAGGGCACGGGACTGGGGCTGTCGCTCTCAAGCGACATCGTGCGGCGCCACGGCGGCACGATCCGGGTCGACTCGGTGCCGGGTGAGCACACGGAGATGATCATCGAACTGCCGCTGGAGCGGCCAGCGGAGACCACAGCCACCGCGGAAGAGGTTCCGGCCCAGGGTTAGCCGTTCACGACTACCCGGCCTCGAATTCACCTTCGAGCGCGGCCAGGGTGACAACCGCGCCTCCGTGCTCAGAGCCGGCGAGGGCGTTTGCGAAGCGCTCGTCGGCAGTGACGAGCCGACCGTCAACGCGGTGTGCGAGGGCCAGGTACATGCATTCGTACACCGGGTGATCAAGTCCGACCGCCAGTCGGGCTGCTTCGCCGCAGACCTGCTCATCGTCAGTCCAGGCAACGGGCATCTGCGCGACCGAGGCGGCGAGGACCCCTGCATCGCCACTTTCAATCTCGCGCAGCCGGGCCTTGCGCCAGAGCGCGTTCGCGACCTCGGAGGCGAGCAAGCGAGGGGCGTGGAGCTCGGCGGCAAGCTCCAGGATGCCATCGGCGGCCTCGGAACCGTCCTCATCCACCAGCCACTTGACCGCGACGCTTGCGTCGACCACCAGCCGCATCAGTCACGGTGCCCGCTACTGCGATCTTCCCTGATGAGCACTTCGGAGGGTGTCTGACGCGTTCCGGCCGTACGGGCACGCAAACGCGATGCCAGCAGGCGGAATGCGTCCCGCCTCGCCTCCGGCTCATCCGCCGCGGCCCCTTCGAGGATGTGCCTGATCTCGCTCTCAAGCGAGCGGTTGTTCGAAGAGGCACGGCGCTTGAGGCGCGAAACGACCTCGTCGTCCAGCCTGCGCACGTTGACGGTCGCCACGGTCACCTCGATCAGAGTGCTATCAGAATGATAGCACCCTCTGCCAGTCGCGGGAATCAGAAACGGGGCGCTGGGTCTTCCGTGACCCAGCGCCCCGCGTGCTGTGCCTGACAGCTAGGCGGGTGACTCTTCGCCCGAGTCACCCTCGTCGGAGGCTTCCGCCTCTGCCGGCGCCGCGGCTTCGACGGCCTGAGCAGCCTGGGCCGCGCCGGCGGCGCCATCGGTCGTGGCGACGCGCGGCAGGTTCTTGAGCGTCCCGAGGATGTCGATGCCGGTGAGGCTCTCGACAAGATCGGGGAGCTGCGAAACCACCTTGGTCACGTCGTTGGTGAGCTTGCTGGCCCCCATGGAGCCGTTATCGCCACCGCTGATCATGACGATGCGATCGGTCTGCGCGAGCGGCTGTGCGACGGACGACGCGACATCGGGCAGGGACTCCAGCAGCGTGTCGATCATCGCCGCCTGGCCGTACTCCTTCCAGGCGTCGGCCTTCATGCGCATGGCCTCGGCCTCGGCGAGGCCCTGGGCGCGGATGGCGTCGGCCTCGGCCTCGCCACGGGCGCGAATGGCGTTGGCTTCGCCCGAACCGTTGAGGGTGAGCGACTCAGCCTCCGCTTCGGCGCCGGCCACGACCTGCGCCTTCTCGCCGGCAGCGATGGTCTCCAGGCGGTAGCGCTCGGCTTCCGCGGGGCGCTTGACGTTGGCCTCGAGCTCGCGCTCGCGGCGCAGGATCTCCTGCTGCTCGATCTCGATCTGCTTGGTGCGCTCGACGACCTCGATCTGGACTTCCTGCTCGCGGATCTCCTGGCGGGTGGTCGCCTCCTGGAGGGCATAAGCGAGCTCAGCCTCGGCCTGTCGGGCGTTGGTCTCCTGCTGATACCTGGCCTGCTCGACCTTGAAGTCGCGCTCTGCCTCGGCGATGCGGGTGTCGGCTTCGTACCTGGCGGTTTCCTGGTCGCGGTTCGCCTGCGCCTCCACGACCTTGGCATCACGTTCGGCCTCCGCGCGCCTGATGGCGGCGTCGCGCTGGGCTTCCGCCTCGCCGATCTCGGCGTCGCGGGTAACCTCGGCGGTGCGCTTCCTGCCGAGGGCATCGAGGTAGCCCTGGTCGTCGCGGATGTCGCGGATGGTGAAGCTGATGATCTCCAGGCCCATGTTGGCCATGTGGGGCTCGGCGACTTCGCTCACGCTCGCCGCGAAGGATTCCCGGTCCTGATAGATCTCCTCGACGGTCATGGTGCCGAGGATGGCGCGCTGGGCGCCCTCAAGGGTCTGGAGGGCGACCTCGGCGATCTCGCGCTCGGGCTTGCCCACGAACTGCTGGGCGGCGGTGCGGATGGCTTCCTCGGCGCGCGCGACCTTGACCTGGGCGACGCCATCGACGGTCACGGCGACACCCTCCTTGGTGTAGACCTTGGCCGTCTCGATGGCGAGGGTCATGACCTCGAGGGAGAGCATCTGAGCCCTGAAGAAGATGGGGATGACTATGACCCTACCGCCGACGGTGATCTTCGGCCGGGATCCGCCACCTGACCTGATCAACGCCTCGTTCGGGCCTGCTACTCGGATGATTGGCGCCATGAACTACCTCCTAAACGCCCTTCTAAGTCGTCCGGCGAACGCGGCGAAGGGTCGACGCGCCCGCTGGCCGATCGGCGCGGGCCCGCTGGACACCTTGAGCGTCCTGCCACTGTAGACGGCAACGACGTGAACGTTCGCACCGGCGCGAACTCGTTGCCCCTCTTCCATAGTAGCGAACCACTCACGGTCCTTGGCAAGTACCCTGCCGGTCGGGTTGAGGTCGGAGATGGCGACGGCGGGTGTTCCGACGAGGTCGCCGTCGAGGGAACCGAAGGCATCGGAGCTCCCGCCGCCACGCACAAGGAAGTAGAACGCGAGCACCGTACTGCCCACGAACACGCCCATCACAACAACGAGCCAGAGGCTGATGTCGACGGTCAGGTCGAGGGGGTTCGACGACCCGAAGAAGCCTCCGAAGAGCAGGAGCGCGCCCACCAGGAAGCTCACAAGCCCGCCCGCACCGAAGACGCCGATTCCGGGAGCCTCCATCTCGAAGTAGAAGAGGCCCATCGCGAAGAGGATGAGGCCGACGCCAACCCAGTTGACAGGGAGCTGGCCGAAAGCCACGAAGGCGAGCGCCAGCATGATGACGCCGATGATTCCGGGGCCGAAGCCCGGGATCAGGAACTCGATCATGAGCGCGAGACTGCCGAGCGATATCAGGGTGAAGGCGATGTTCGGGTCGGCGATGACGGCGAGGAAACGCTCCAGGAAGCTCGTGTTGATGTTGCGAACGGAGACGCCCTCGGTGTTCACGACGACGGGGCCGGCGGCAGTCTGGGCAGTACGGCCGTCGACCTGGGCCAGCAGGTCTTCGAGGTCCGGGGCGATGAAGTCGATGATGCCGAGGTCGAGGGCTTCCGTGGCCGAATAGGCCCTGGCGTGGGTAACGGTGGCCTCGAGGGCCTCGGCGTTGCGGTCGCGCTGCTCCGAGATTGCCCGGATAAAGGCGCGAGTATCCTCAATCACCTTGCGTTCGAGGGTCGAGGGAAGGTCCTCGCCCGAGCCACTGACGGGCGAGGCGGCGCCGATGTTGGTGGTCGGCTCCATGACGGCGAAGTTGGCGGCAGCGGTGATGAAAGTGCCGGCGGAGGCGGCCTGCGCTCCGGAGGGAGTGACGTAGACGGCGACCGGAGAGCGGGACTCGAGGATTGCCGCAACCATGTCGCGGGTGGAGTCGAGGCGGCCGCCGGGCGTATCGAGCTCGATGACGATCAGGACCGCCTCGTCCCCCTCCGCCTTGCCGATGGCGCGCGAGAGGTAGCGGGAACTGATCGCGTCGATAGCCCCGTCGATCCTCACGACGCCGATGTAGTCGCCCCTGGCCTGGGTTGGCGCCGGCCACTGCGAGAGCAGCAGGGAAGCCACACCGAGGGCCAACAGGATCGCGCCGAACGCGCGCAACCGGTACCTGGCCATGCTTCCATGCTAGCGGGTCGCGAGGGGCAGTTTGCAAGTGCGGGCAGTGGGATGCGGGAACGTAGGCAGCCTCACGGCCCGAGGCTCCGACCGTCCACCTATACTTGGCCTCGCAGGCCAGCTGTCGGAAGGGGTGCGCCTTGTCGAACGCCCGCTCGCTGCGGAGTGTGGTTGCGCTGGTGGCGGTGGCGGTCCTCTCGCTCTTCCTTTTCGGCTCGGCGCAGGCCCAGGACGGCGAGGGCGAAGCGTTCTCGGGCACGTTGCGATTCGGGGGCGAACCGGTCGAGGGGGTCCGGATCTCCGTCGTCGACGCCGCCGGCGAGGTGGTGGGTGAGGCGGTAACGGGGGCGGACGGGCGCTGGCGCATCGAGCTGCCCGGTCCGGGCACCTACCGGGCGACGATCGACACGGACACGCTGCCCAAGGGAGTGATGCTCCGTGACCCGGAGCGGCAAACCCTGGAGGTAACGGTTACGGCGGGGCGCTCCCGGCCGCTCATCTTCGCGCTGGGCGAGCCGGTGAGCCGGGGACCGAACGTCGGGGAGAAGCTCGCACAGGCGGTCCTGAACGGGGTCAAGTTCGGGCTGATCATCGCGATGTGCGCGATCGGGCTTTCGCTCATCTTCGGGCTGACGGGGCTCATCAATTTCGCGCACGGGGAACTCGTCACGCTTGGCGCGATCCTGGCGTGGTACTTCAACGCGGACACGTTCGGCGCGCAGCTCATCCTCGCGGGGGTGCTGGCAGTGGTGGTCGCGGGAGCGGCGGGCGGAGGTGTCGAGTTCTCGCTGTTGCGGCCCCTGCGGGCGCGGCGCCTGGGGGGCTTCCAGTTCATGGTGGTCACGATCGGGCTGTCGCTGCTGGCCCGGCACGTGATGCTGCTGTTCTTCGGACCGGACCGGGAGCGCTACATCGACTACGCGCTGCAGGCGGAGTGGACGTTCGGGCCGTTCGCGGTAACGCCTCGGGACTTCACGATCATGGTGCTCTCGGCGGTCCTCCTGATCGCGGTGGCGGTGTTCCTGCAGCGGGCCCGCACGGGGAAGGCGATCCGGGCGGTGGCGGACAATCCCGAGCTGGCGGAGTCGTCCGGTATCGACGTCGACCGGGTTGTCCTGTTCGTGTGGGCCGCCGGGGCGGCGCTGGCAGCGGTGGGGGGCGTGTTCTTCGGGTCAGTGGAGGCGGTGGACTGGCTGATGGGATTCCGGCTGTTGCTGCTCATGTTCGCGGCGGTCGTGCTGGGCGGGCTGGGGACGGCCTACGGGGCGATGGTGGGCGGACTCCTAATCGGGCTGGTGACGGAGGTGAGCACGGTGTGGGCAAGCCCGGAGATCAAGGCGGTGTTCGCGCTGGGCGTGCTGGTGCTGGCGCTGCTGCTGCGGCCCCAGGGACTCCTGGGCCAGCGGGAACGGATCGGCTAGATGGAGTTCGACGTCATCTTCGGGAACGCTGCGCGGGCGGGACTGGGGCCGCAGGCGGCGATCTTCGCGCTGGCGGCCATCGGACTGAACCTGCACTTCGGCTATGCGGGCCTGCTCAACTTCGGCCAGGTCGGCTTCATGATGCTGGGCGCCTACGGGACGGCGATCATGGTGGCGACGTGGGGTGGGTCGCTCTGGCTGGGGATTCCCTTCGGGCTGGGCCTGTGCGTCGCGTTCGCGCTGGCGCTGGGCATCCCGACGCTGCGGCTGCGCAGCGACTACTTCGCCATCACGACGATCGCGGCGGCCGAGATCCTGCGGCTCCTGATCCGATCCTCGCCGGCGACGGACATCACGGGCGGGCCCTTCGGGCTGCAGGCGATCGCAAACAGCTTCTTCGACCTGAACTTCCTTCCCGACGGGCGCTTCGGTTGGGGCACGTTCAGCTACTCGTCGAACCAGCTGTGGGTGATGATCGTCGCGTGGATCCTGGTGGTCCTCTGCTCGGCGCTCGTGCTGGCGCTTATCCGCAGCCCCTGGGGGCGGGTGGTGCGGGCGATCCGGGAGGACGAGGACGCCGTGCTGAGCCTCGGCAAGAACACGGTGGCCTACAAGCTGCAGGCGCTCGTGATCGGGGGCGTGATCGGGGGGCTGGCGGGGGTCATCGACGCCCTGCAGCAGTCGGGCGTGGGGTCGGAGAACTTCGAGCCGCAGGTGACGTTCTTTGCCTGGGCGGCCCTGATCCTTGGTGGACTGGCGACGACGGTGGGGCCGGTGGTGGGAGCGGTGCTGTTCTGGTTCCTGCGGGAGGGAGTTGAGTCGTTCATCCGCGAGTTATCGGAGCAGGGCTGGCTCCCGGACATCCTCGCGGACTTTCTTGACGGGGCAGAGGGAGCCATCAGCATCGCGCTGATGGGCGTGGGGCTGGTCGCGCTGATGGCGCTCCGCCCGCAGGGCATCTTCGGGAGACGCAGGGACCTGCACTTAGGGACATGAGCGACACAACGACGATGCGGCCAGAGCTGACGGAGGCGGCGCTCGAAGCGGCCCCTCCGGGGAGGCTGAAGGACGACCCCATCCTGATCACGTTCGGGATGCTGAAGACGTTCGGGGGCATCCGCGCGGTCGACATCGACCACCTGGAGATCGAGCGCGGGACGATCACGGCGATCATCGGACCAAACGGGGCGGGGAAGACCACGCTCTTCAACCTCCTGACGGGGTTCGACCGGCCGGATCGGGGTTCGTGGCGGCTGGACGGGCGGTCACTCGGAGGTCAGCCGCCGCACCGCATCGCACGGCTGGGGATGGTGCGCACGTTCCAGCTCACCAAGTCGCTCTCGCGGCTGACGGTGCTGGAGAACATGGCGGTGGCCGCACAGACGCAGCGCGGGGAGCGGCTCGAGCGGGCGCTGCTTCGCTGGCTCTGGCAACCGGAAGAAGGGCGCGTACGGGAGCGGGCGGAGGCGCTGCTGGAGCGCTTCGGGCTCGCGCACATGGTGGACGAACAGGCGGGGACGCTCTCGGGCGGACAGCGCAAGCTGCTGGAGATGGCGCGGGCGCTGATGGCCGACCCCACGCTGGTGATGCTCGACGAGCCGACGGCGGGCGTTAACCCGGCGCTCACGGAGTCCCTCCTGGAGCACATTCGGGAGCTGAACGCCGAGGGCGTCACGATCGTGTTCGTCGAACACAACATGGACGTGGTGATGGACATCAGCGACTGGGTGGTGGTGATGGCGCAGGGCCGGATTCTCACCGAGGGACCGCCGCAGGATGTGGTCGCGAACGAAGAGGTGATCGATGCCTACCTGGGCCGGCCGCGGGACCCGGCGGACGGGGAGGATGCCGAGGATGCCTGAAGCGAGGCCGCTGCTGGAGGCGCGAGCGCTGGTGGCGGGGTACCTGCCCGGGGTGCCCATCCTGAACAACTGCAGCCTGAGCCTGTTCGAGGGGGAGATCGCGGGCATCGTGGGACCGAACGGGGCGGGCAAGTCGACGTTGCTGAAAGCAGCGTTCGGGCTGGTGGAGGTGTGGGAGGGGGAGGTGCTGCTACGGGGGCGTTCGATCCTGGGCATGAAGCCGCACTCGCTCGTCACGGAGGGCATCGGGTACGTGCCGCAGACGGACAACGTGTTCCCGCGGCTGAGCGTGCGCGAGAACCTCGAGATGGGCCTGTTCCTGGAGCCGCGGGCCTGGGAGGAGCGGTTCGAGGCGGTGGCAGCGCTGTTCCCGCTGCTGGGGGAGCGGTCGGGGCAGCGGGCAGGGGCGCTCTCGGGGGGCGAGCGGCAGATGCTGGCGATGGGGCGCGCCCTGATGATGAACCCCTCGGTGCTGCTGCTGGATGAGCCCTCGGCGGGCCTCTCGCCCAGGTACCAGGAGCAGGTGTTCGAGCAGGTGCTGGAGGTGAACCGGGCGGGCGTCTCGGTGCTGATGGTGGAGCAGAACGCGCGCCGCTGCCTGCAGGTCGCGCACCGCGGGTACGTGCTCGACCAGGGGCGGAACGCCTACACGGGGCCCGGGGAGGAACTCCTGAACGACGAGCGTGTCGTCGAGCTGTACCTGGGTTCGCTCAGCGCCAGGGCGCGCGACTGAGGCACGCAAAAGGGGGGCGCCCTGCGGCGCCCCCCTTCGCAACTCTGATGCGGCGCCTCCTCAGGCGCCGTCCGGAGTTTCGCTAGCGGCTGAGATCGATCACCTGGGTGGACTGCTCCACGAGCTCGCCTCCTGCGAAGCGGCTCACGGTGTAGGTGGCGATAGTGGGATCTCCGCCGGCATCGAGCGCCAGCGGGCCAACCTTGCCGACGTAGGCGACATCCTCGCCGTTCTCGATACGAGAGGCGCAGTCGGCGTACGTCGTGCACTCGGTGCCGCCGCTCGTGACCTCGCTGACGGCAACGATGAGGTCGTCGCCGTCGGTGCTGCCCGCGGCCTTGGCGGCGAGCGCGAGGATGACGGCGCAGTCGTAGGACTGGGCTCCGAAGGCGAAATTGCCCTCGGAGACGCTTTCCAGCCGCTCGATGAACTCGTCGTAGACGGAACCGGCGGGCGCCGTCGCGACGAAAAGCGTCATGCCCTCGAGGACGTTGGGGTCATTGGCGTCGATGTCCTGCCAGAGGTCGGGGCGGTAGATGCCGTCCGACCCGTAGAAGGTGGAGGGGTCGTAGCCGGCCTCGAGGAGGCCGCGGATGAGGTTGAGGCCCTCGTCGAAGACGATGAGCACGATGGCGTCGGGGGCGTACCCGCGGACGTTCGCGATCTCGGAGTCGAACGTGACGGCCTGCGGGTCGTAGCTGATGGTTTCCGATTCGGCGCCGAGCTCGGCGAGACGGCCCGCGAGCAGGGCGGCGAGCGCGTTCCCGTAGTCATCGGCACGGGCGACGATGGAGACGCGGGTGCCGCCACGCTCGACGACGGTGTCGGCCATGACGGGGGCGATTGCGGCATCGGATGGAGCGGTGCGGAAGTAGTAGCCCGCGTTCGCCTGTCCGGTGAAGCTGGGTGAGGTGTTGGAGGGGGAGCACTGGGGGATGCGCTCGTCGTAGAGCTTCTGGATGAAGGACTGGGAGATGCCCGAGGAGGCCGCGCCGATGATGACGTGGTTCCCCTCACCCAGCAGACGGTTGGCGGACTCGCTGGCGACGTCGGGATCCGTGCCGCTGTCGGCGTAGGTGACCTGGATATTGCCGCCCGCCGCGAGGATGTCCTCCTCGGCCAGGCGCACGGAACTGATCATAGGAGTGCCGTAGGAGCCGAGCGCGCCGGTCTCCGGCAGGATGACGCCGATCCTGAGCAGGGGATCGGCGGGTGCGGCCGGCGCAGGCTGGACCGCGACGCTCGCGCCCGTGGCCTGCGAGCGCACGGTAACGAGGGTGCCGTCCTCGAACCTCGCGACGGCGTAGGTGCCGACGGTGGGGTTGCGTGAGCCGGTGGCGGAGTCGTCACCCCCGCGGGCAAGGTCCAGGGGGCCGCTCACGCCCGTGTAGTCAACGTCCTCGCCGGCGGCGATGAGGGTCGCGCACTCAGCGTAGGAGGAGCACTCCGCGCCACCCTCGGTGAGGCCGTCGATCGCAGCCATGACGGCGTCGCCATCGGTCCCGCCGGCGACCTGGGCGGCCAGCGCCAGCAGCACTACACAGTCGTAGGCCTGGCCGCCGTAGATGAGGTTGCCCTGGGTAATGCCGGTGAGGCGGTCGTTGAAGTCTTTGCCGCCGGAAGCGGCGATCGCCTTCATGCCATTGAGCACGCTCGAATCGGCGGGGTCGATGGCTTCCCAGAGGGAGGGCAGGAAGAGGCCGTCGGAGCCGTACTGGATGTCCGCGCCGAAGCCCGCTTCGATGAGGCCGCGAATGATGCTCGTGCCGTCGAAGAAGAAGCCGATGTTGACGATGGCGTCGGGACCGTAGCTGCTGACCGCAGAGACCTCGGAGTCAAAGGTCGTGGCGGCCGGGTCGTAGAGAATCGTGTGGGACTCGGCGCCGAGCTCGGCGAGGGCGCCGGCCACGAGCGCGGCAAGCGCGTTCCCGTAGTCGTCCGCGCGGGCGACGATGGCGACGCGAGTTCCGCCGTCGCTGACGACCTCGTCGGCGATGATCGGAGCGACCGCCTCATCGGGCGGTACGGTGCGGAAGAAGTAGCCGGCATTCTCCTGGTCGTTGAACGACGGTGACGTGGCGGAGGGCGAACACTGCGGGATCTTCTGGTCGTAGAGGGTCTGGATGAAGGCCTGGGTAATACCCGAGGCGGCGGCCCCGACGATGACCTCGTTGCCCTCGCCGAGGAGGCGGTTCACAGCCTCGGTGGCCGTATCGGGGCTGGTCCCCGAATCGGCCATGGTGAGGGTGATGTTCCCACCAGCAGCGTTGATATCGGCCACGGCGAGCTTGACGGCCTCGATCATGGGAACGCCCAGCGGGCCGAGCGCGCCCGTCTCGGGGAGCACGGCGCCCAGCTTCAAGGGAACGGCCTCGAAGTCCGCCTCGGGCGCTTCAGTCGCAGCAGCCTGCGTGGCGGGCGCGGCCGTGGGCTCCGGGGGAGTCTCCTCTTCGTCGTCGCCACAGGCAGCGACCGCGAACACGGTCAGCAGGGCGAGCAGCGGAACCAATACGAGATGTCGAAGCCTTCCAGATGAGTACAAAACAGCCTCCCTCCTCTATACGAGGATACTACTCCCGATCCCCGCCCTGGACCCGAGCCCATCACCCACCGGAGGGGGACAGCAAGTGCTCCCTCGCTCCGGCCAAGCAGGAATCCGGGACGCCGGTCTGCCGCAGGTAACCCTCGGCGCCGCCGTGCTCCTCCCGCAGGTACGAGAGGAAGCGGCGCATGGAGTCGGCCGATGTTTCGAGGACTTTCGCCCAGCTCTCGCGGGTCATGCGGAGAGCCTCCATCTGCCTGCCGAAGCGATCGACGTGGGGCTGGAGCAGGTCGCCGGTGAGGGCGTAGTCGAGCGCGATCGTCTCGTCGTCGACGCCGAGGGTGGAGAGGAGGAGGGCGGCGCTGATGCCGGTGCGGTCGCGACCACCGGCGCAGTGGAAGACGAGGGGGGCGCTGGCGGCATCGGCTGCGACTTCGAAGAGCGTCCGGAAGGAAGCGGCGCTGCGGATGCTCATGTTCATGTAGGACTCGCTCCAATCGACGCGACCATCGGAGTAGGCCTCGTACCGCTCCTTGCGCTCCTCCGGAGTCATGACGGTGTCGCCGCCAATGGGGGCGTTGCACCAGGCGATGCCGTAGTCGGCGAAGGGTGAGAGGCCGTCGGCTTCAAGCTCCGCGGCGTTGCGGAGGTCGACAACGGTGTGGATGCCGAGCACGTCGCGAAGGGTGGTGAGGCCGGCGGGTGTGATGGTGTGCATCATCCCCGAGCGGTAGATGCGGCCGTGCCGGACGACCCTGCCATCGCGAGTGCGGTAGCCACCCAGATCGCGGAGATTGACGGCGCCTTCGACGACGGCATCGAGAACGCGCGGATTGACGCTCTGGGTATTCGTCACGGGGCAGCTCCTTCGCAGGCGTGAAGGGTGACAGGGGACGGCTAACGGTCTACGAACCGAGCCGTTCCCGGAGCGCGGGAAGCACGTCGGTGGCGAAGCGGGTGACTGTCGCCACGGTCTCTTCGGGGGGGAGGCCGCCCTGGTCCATCTGGACCAGGAACTGCTCGACACCGCCGGTCGCGCGGATGCGGCGTTCGATGTCGTCGAGCACATCCTCGACGCTGCCGCAGACGGCCTGCGCCTCGGGGGTAGCCAGGGCCTCGAAGTGCGGTGGCAGGGGGCCTTCGGCCCCGGCGATGTCGCGCAGGACCCTGGAGAGGTAGCCGGTCTGGAAGGGGCGCCAGGAGTCGACTGCGTCGGCGGTCGAGCCGGCGCCGACGTGGCAGTGGACGTGGAGGGCGACGCGCCCCGCCTCGGGATCGCGGCCCGCCCGGCGCCAGCCTTCGCGGTAGCGCTGGACGAGGGCGGGGGGCGCGTCGACGCCAACGGACACGGTCGGGATGACGATGGGGCAGCCAAGGGCGACGGCACGGTCGACGGACTCGGGAGAACTGGCGGAGAGCCAGATGGGCGGGTGGGGCCGCTGGACGGGGCGGGGGTGGACGGTGACAGCCTCGAGCGGCGCACGGAAGGAGCCAGACCAGCTGACGCGCTCCTCGGTCCAAAGGCGGCGCAGGAGCTCAACTGACTCGGCGAGCATCTCGGCGGAACGTTCCTGGTCCTGGCCGAACTGGGCGTAGTGGGCGCGGTAAACGCCGCGCCCACCGACCAGCTCGGCGCGACCGCCGGAGAGCACATCGACGGTGGCGTAGTCCTCGGCGAGGCGGACGGCGTCGTGGTGGGGGAGGAGGGAGACCGCGGTCGAGAGGCGCAGCCGCTCGGTGCGTTCAGCGACGGCGGCGAGGATGGGGGTGGGGGAAGAGAGGATGTACTCGCTAAAGTGGTGCTCGCCCAGGTGGAACGACCAGAAGCCAAGCTCCTCGGCCAGCGCCCCGAGGTCGACAAGCTGACGGAAGCGCTCGTGCGGAGTGAGGCGCTCACCTGTGTGGGGGTGAGGGAGGTTGTCACCGAGGGAAACGAGGCCAACGTCCACTGGGTTCCTCCAACCGGCGCGTTCGACCGGGGTCAGGGGCGACGCTTACCCGTGACCGCCATGACAGCCGCCCCGACAAGAATAAGCAGGACGAGCAGCGCCGGAAACGAGCGCTCGGGGGAGGCGAGCCTGGCACCCGTGTCGGGTGCGGTGGGGGCGCCGGCGGGTTGGTCCGCGGGCGCCTCGTCCGGAGTTTCGAGGAAGGCGCTGCGGCCTTCGCCGCCGGGAGCGTAGCGAGGGTCGTCCGCGGCAACGGTCCCAAGGTCCTGCAGGTACTCGCGCAGGGCCTGCTCGTAAGTCGCGAGGATCTGGAACTGGTTCGGGTTCGCCCCGAGAATCGCGTACCCGTCGCCGCCGTTGGCGACGAAGCTGCTGGTCACGATGGTGACGGCAGGCGCTCCCTCCACGATCTCGCCATCCGCAACGATCGGCGCGCCGCCGACCAGGGTGAGGCTCACCACGCGACTCCCGGCAGGCCGGGAGGGGTCGTAAACGGCGGCGATTCCGGCAATCTGGAGGAAGGCGCCGCTGGCAGCGGGATAGCGCGCGCCTGAGACCTCGAAGAGAGCCTTGAGATCGGAAGGCGAGACGTTCCGAACGACGGAGACGGCGTTGGGGAAGGGAAGCACGTCGAGCGTGTTGACGAGGAAGATGTCGCCCGGGGCGCTGCCGCTGGTGGGGAGGGTGTCGCCGGCGTTCTGGCGGATGCCGCCGCTGTTCAGAACGGCGATGACGGAATTCGCGGGGCCGCGCTCGGGCAGACCGAGGGTGGGGACGGCACGGTCGTAGGCGTGGAGGAAGGCGTCGGCGATGAGGTTGCCGGCATTGCTCTCGCCACCGCGCAGACCCACGCGCGAGACATCGAGCAGCACCTCCGTGGTCGCGATGGTCGTGCTCGCGAAACCGGCGAGGCAGTCGGTCACGGGCTCCTCGATCGCAGCGACGAGCGCGGGGTCCGGGGCGACGGCGTCGGTGAAGCCGGCAGCCGCGGCGACCTCGCTCCTGGGAACGACGGGGCGGGGGTAGCTGCTGGCGGTCACGATGCGCTCGACCTCGCCGGCGGCGTTGAAGACGGCGTCGAGGCGGCCGGCGTACTTGTAGTTGCCGGCCGTGGTCACGATGTAGACGGTCCGGTCGTCGGCGCCGGTGGCCTCGAGCGGGTACTCGCCCGCGACCGGAGCGCCCTCGCCCGGCAGGAGTTGGAGGGAAGTTTCGACGGCGGGGTTCTGGAGGAGGTCATTGCCACCGCCGGAGACGGCGATATCCACGCCCCGGAGGAGGGCGCTGACGGCCACGTCGTTCGCGAGGTCCTGGAGGTGGCTGACGAACACGATCTTGTTGACCCCCAGTGCGAGCAGGCGGTCGATCTCGGCCTGGACGGCCGTTGCCGTCGCGGGCAGATCGGGGGTGACGGTCACGTTGCGGGGGATGGATATCCTGGTCAGGCTCGGGGTCGTCGCGCCAACCAGGCCGAAGCGCGCGCCCGTGGCCGGATCGTCAACGATCATGGAGCGTCCGACCACGCGGCCGGCGTCGATAGGCGCCTCAATGAGCCCGTCCTCGTCAAGGAGATCGGCGAAGCCGGCCTCACCGGAGAAGTCGAGGTTGGCGCTGAGGAAGGGCTGGCCCTCGAAGCTGCTGACAAAGCGCTCGAAGACATCGGGCGTGGAGTCGAACTCGTGGTTGCCGATGACGTGGGCATCGTAGGGGATGGCGTCCTGGGCAACGGCGTCGTAGAAGGGCGCGCCCTCCCGCTGACCGCAGAGGAAGGCGGCGGAAGAGAGGTAGGCGTCACCCGCGTTCACGGCCAGGACCGCGTTCCCGGCAGCCCGAGCCTGGGCGATCTCGCGGTCGACGACGGACCTGAATGCGGCGACCCCGGCCACGGGAACCTCGACCGTGACGCCGTCGATCTCGATCGCGTTCGTGAGCGGAAGGAGGGCGGACTCGCCGTCGTTGTTGTGGAGCAGGGTCAGGGTGACCTCGCCGTCACCCTGGGCGGCGACCGAGGGGGTGGGAGCCCGGCCCGTGGCGATCAGCAGCAGCGCAACAGCCGCCAGAAGGGCGAGAACGAGGAACGCGACGGGTCGTGCGTACGCCAAGGGCACCTCACGGGGATTGATCGGCGGCGAGCCGCCGCACGGGCCGGGAGCCTACGCGCGGGTTTGTGAGCACGCCAGCGAACAGGAGCCAGTCGGGCACCCGGCTAGTAGAGGCGCGCCGCCTCCGTTTCGAGGGCGCGTCGTTCGGCTTCGTCCATCGGGAGCCAGGTGGTGGCGGTGGCGACGTTGTCGTGGATGCGGGAGGGGTAGCGGGCGCCGGGGATGGCAACGGAGACCCCGGGGTTCGACCAGACGTACCGCAGGAGGTTGGCGGGCGTGAGGGGGCCGTCGTAGCCCTCGGCGATGCGGCCCCGCATGGCGCTCGTGCGGCCGGAGCCGCCGACGGGCCGCATGACGATGACGCCGACGTCGTGCTCGGCGGCGAGATCGATCAGTGCGGCCGTCGCCGGGTAGAAGGCGGAGTACTCCAGCATGACGGTGTCGAACTCGCCGGAGGTGATGGCCTTGCGGGCAATCTCGGCGGTGTGCAAGGAGATGCCGATGTGGTCGATCAGCCCGCGGTAGCGAGCGGCCTGCAGCCCGGCGAGGGCGCCGTCCTCGTGCATGACTGCATCCCACGCCTCGAGGGTCGAGACATCGTGAAGCTGGTAGAGGGCGATGCGTTCCCGCCCGAGCGCGCGGAGCGAGCGGTCGATGTCGTACTGGGCGCCGTCGGCGGTGCGGCTGAAGGTCTTGCTGGCGAGGCAGAGGTCCGCGGGTGGAGCCGTCTCGCGCAGAGACTGGCCGATGAGCATCTCGCTGCCGGCGTACTCGCGAGCAGTATCGATGAAGGTGATCCCTGACTCGATGGCGGCGCGGAGCGTGTCGCCGCCCTCGGGGGAGGTGGGGGTGTCCATGGCGCCGAGACCGAGCTCGGGGACCATGAGGCCGGTGCGGCCGAGCCTGCGCCGCTTCACTTCACTCACGGAAGCTAGCCGAAGGTCATCCGGGGGACGGAGCTGGGTGCGGGGGCGGGGTACTTCTGGGGCGGGCGCGCGACGCTGGGCCGCTCCTCGCGGGGGACGCGGTTGAAGGCGACGCGCATGGCCTCGTGGGAGTCGTGCCACGCACGGAGGCCGCGGGCGATGGCGACCGCGTTGGGGAGATCCGCCGCCTCGACGGTGCGGGGCATTCCCTCGGGGGGCTCGATCCCGGCGCCGACGACGGCGGCGCGGCGCCAGTCGACGAGGACGGCGCGGGCGCCCTCGGTGGCATTGACGAGGGCGTTGGCGGCCTCGGTGGCGGCGAAGAATGCCTGGCGGGCCTCCTCGTAGCTGGCGGCGAGGTCCTCGATGGCGACATAGACACCGTCGTCGCGGGCCTCGACGGGGTAGGAGGGCGGCCCCTCCTCGTAGGTGGGGGAGGGATGGCCATCGTGGGGGTCGAACTCGTAGTTGTGGAGCGGGCAGATGAGCCAGCCGCGGTCGATGTAGCCCTCGCCGAGGGGGGCGTTCTCGTGCGGACAGCGGTTGTCGAGGGCGCCGTAGCGTCCCTCGTGCAGCGTGAGCACGAGCACGTTGCGCCCGGCGAGAACGGTCTTGACGTCGCCTTCTTCGAGGTCGTCGAGGCCGGCAACGCGGTACCAGTCGACCTGAACCACGGCTGGATGATAGCGCGGGAAGGGCTCAGCCAGAATCACAAATCTTGCTGACGGCCATACCGGCTTTGAGTTAGAGTGCCGTCGATTCAGCACCCGGGAGAGCACCATGCGAGAGAGCTATTGGGGGCGCTATTGGCAGCGCCGACGATCACGACGCAGCTTCCTCATCGGAGGCGCGGCGCTGGCAGCGGGTTCGGCGGGCCTGGTGGCCGTCGGGTGCGGCGACGACGATGATGACGACGAGCCGGCGGAACCGGCGGCCGCGGAGGAGACCGCAGCGGCGACCGAAGCGCCTGCCGAGGAGACCGCGGCAGCGGCCCCGGCGGACGGACCCATGCCGGGCGGAGCCTTCCGCCAGCACAAGACGCAGGTCGACGACGGCATCGACCCTGGCCTGAAGGTCATCAACAACAACGAGATCCTGGCCCGCATCTATAACCACACGCATCTCTACAAGGTCTCGACGAACGAGTTCCTGTTCGATGCGGCGACGGCGATGGAACAGCCCGACAACGTCACGATCATCTTCCCGCTGCGGTCGGGGATGACGTTCCACCACGACGGTAGCGCCGTAACGGCGGAGGACGTGGCGAGCACGTGGAGCCGCTTCCCCGCGCTGCTGGCAGACCAGGGTTCGCAGGTGAACGAGGCGAACTGGGGCTTCATGGACACGATCACGGCGGTCGACGAGTCGACCGCCAGGGTGGACCTGAAGGCGCCCGCGGCATCGGCGCCGGTGCTGATGGCCTCGACGGCGTACGGCATCATCTCGAAGGCGTTGCTGGACCAGCAGGCCAACGGGAACGTGCAGGAGCTGGACGCGGGCGCGGGTCCGTACGTCATCGAGCAGCGTGACAGCGCGGGCGTCGCGCTGGCCCGCTATCCCGACTACTACGCGCACGAAAACCCCTCGACGCACTTCCTCGAGGGCGCTCCCTACATCGACCGGCACGAGACACGCATCATCGTGGACCGGGCGGCGGTGAAGGCGGCGTTTTTCGCGGGAGACATCGACTACATCCCGGCGATCGCGGACCGCATCGAGTTCGAGGAGTTCACCGGGGACGACCGCTTCGTGGCGAAGGAGGTGGCTTCGACTGAGGCGCGCTTCCTCGCGTACGACAACATCAAGTTCGTGGACAAGCGCGCCCGCGAGGCGGTTTCCTACGCGATCGACTACGACGCGATGATCGCCACGCTGTACGCGGGTGACGGCGTGTACGACGGTCCCGTGGGGCAGGCCCTGCCGGGCTTCGCGCTGGACCAGGAGACGCTGAAGTCGTACCGCGTGTTCGATCCGCAGAAGGCGCGGGAGCTGTGGGAGGCATCGGGCATCGAGGTCGACCACATCCGCATCGAGTCCAGCATCGACCCGCGCGGTTCGACGATGGCGGAGTTCCTCGCACGCCAGATGGAGGAAAACCTCGGCGTCACGGCAGAGCCCCTGATCCACGACGTGACGACGTACGTGGCGCGGGCGCGCGAGCCAATCAAGCAGTGGGAGCTCTTCGTGGTGCCGTACAACGCGAGCACGACGCCGGAGATCTACAACATGACGATGATGAACCCGGACGCCTTCGCGGGCGTGTCGTGGAGCTTCGGGGTGGACCAGCCAGACGCGAGCCTGGTGGCGAACGCCCAGAAGCTGATCGACCTGACGGCCGCGCAGGCGCAGGAGGTCGACCCGGACCTTCGGCTCCAGAAGATGGAGGAGATGCAGCTCTTCGCGCTCGATGAGCTGGTGCCGGGCATCAACCTGCCGGTGCCGGGCCACAGCTGGGTCGTGTACAACTCCCGGGTCGGGAACTTCCCGGAGGACGACACCCTCCTTGGTGGGTTCCTGAACCGGACGCACGACATGTACATCAAGAGCTAGGGAGTCCACACCGGGAGCCGGGCGGGCGTCTCCGCCCGCCCGGCCTCGTGGAGTCGGCCAGGCAATGCAGGCCTACATCGCGCGCCGGTTGATCGCCGTTCCGTTCATGTTGTTCGGGATGTCGCTGTTGCTGTTCTGGCTGCTCTTCCTGCGGCCGGGGAACGCGGCGCTGACGGGGTTCGGCCTGGTATCGCCCGACCAGAACAAGCAGGCGATCGCCAGCCTCGAGGAGGAGTTCGGCCTCGACCGGCCCTTCTTCGTGCAGTACGGGGACTGGGCCTGGAACGCGCTCCAGGGGGACTTCGGCATCTCGCTGAAGAACCGCCGCCCGGTGACACCCGAGATCAGGTCGCGGCTGCCGGTCACCGCCGAACTGGGCCTGCTGACGGTGCTGCTGACGGCGCTGATCGGGATACCCGTGGGGATCATCTCGGCCATCAGACCGGGAACGTTCCTCGACGGGGCCTTACGCATCGTGACGATCTCGGGGATCTCCGTGCCCAACTTCTGGGTGGCGACGCTGGTGATCACGTTACCCGCGATCTGGTGGGCCTGGACCCCCCTGTGGGAGTACGTCCGCTTCGAGGATGACCCGCTCAACAACCTGAAGATCGTGATCTGGCCGGCCATCACGCTGGCGATCGCGACGGCGGCCTACGTGGCGCGCATCGTGCGCTCCTCGATGCTGGAGACGCTCTACTCGGACTACGTGCGGACGGCGCGGGCGAAGGGCCTGCGCGAGCGAGCGGTGGTGCTGCGGCACGTGTTCCGCAGCTCGATGATCGCGGTGATCACGGTGATCGGCATCCAGCTGGGGGCGGTGCTCGGCGGCTCGGTGATCGCGGAGCAGATCTTCGGGATTCCGGGCCTCGGGCTGCTCGTGTTCGAGTCGGTCGTCTCGATCGACTACACGGTGGCGCTCGCTGCGATCATGGTGTTCGCCTTCATGTTCACGATCGTCAACCTCGCGGTTGACGTCATCTACACGTTCGTCGACCCGAGGATCCGGTACTGATGACGGAGACGACGGAAGCAGCCGCGGCCCTGAGCCAGGAGGCGATGCGCCCGCAGGCGCGGCGCGGCGCGGGGCTGCTGCGCTTCCTCCAGCAGCAGCGGCTGGGCACGATCGGGGCGGTCCTCATCATCCTGATGGTTATCGGCGCTGTCGCCGCCCCGGTGCTCCGCACGAGCGACCCGGAGGGCTTCGGTGTGGCGCCGATCCTCGAAGGGCCGAGCGGGAGCCACTTCTTCGGGACGAACCGCGAGGGGCGGGATGTCTGGTCACGGGTGCTCTACGGCGGCCGGGTCTCGCTCAAGATCGGACTGGCAACGGTGATCGTGGCGGCGCTGGGGGGCACGGCGCTGGCGCTGATCGCGGGCTATCTCGGGGGCGTCGTCGACTTCGCCTTTGGACGAGTGGCGGACGTGCTGATCGCGTTCCCGTCGATCCTGTTCGCGCTGACGCTGCACGCGTCGTTACGCGACGAATTACCGAATCTCGGACAGGTGCTGGCGGCCGAGGAGTTCCTGCTGGTGGTCGCGATCTGCATCGTGTTCACGCCGGTGATCTTCCGCATCATGCGGGGGAACGTGCTGGAGCAGCGGGCGGCGATTTATGTCGAATCGGCGCGGGTCATCGGGGCGAGCGAGGTGCGCATCATGTGGCGCCACATCTTCCCGAACCTGGTGGGACTGCTCCTCATCGTGATGAGCACGACGCTGCCGGCGGCGATCCTGACCGAGTCGGCGCTGAGCTTCCTGGGGGTGGGGGTGGAGCAGGGGACGCCTTCGTGGGGGGCGGACCTCTCCGGGAGCAACCGCACCTACTTCGTGCGGGCGCCGTGGATCGCGATCTTCCCCGGCCTCGCGCTGAGCGTCACGGTGCTCGCCTTCAACCTGTTCGGGGACGCGCTGCGGGACACGCTCGACCCGAGGCTGCGGGGCCAGCGGTAGGCACGCAGCCGTATACTCGCGGGCCGTGGCAAAGCCGCTCGACGACATCAGAATCCTTGACCTGACGTGGGTGCTCTCGGGGCCGTACGCCGCGATGGTGCTGTCGGACCTGGGGGCGGACGTGATCAAGGTGGAGCGTCCGCCGTGGGGGGACGTGGCCCGCACGAGCGGCCCCTACCAGAACGGCTGGAGCGGCTACTTCTTCAGCATCAACCGGGGGAAGCGGTCGATCGCGATCGACCTGACGCGGGACGAGGGGCGCGGCCTGCTGCTCGACCTCGCGGAGAAGGTCGACGTCGTCATGGAGAACTTCACACCGGGCACGATGGACCGGCTCGGGATCGGGTACGAGACGCTGCGGGAGCGGAACCCGGGACTGATCTTCGCGAGCACGTCCGGGTTCGGGCAGACGGGTCCGTACCGGGACCACCCGGCGGTCGACATCATCGTGCAGGGCATGGGCGGCGTGATGTCGATTACGGGCGAGCCGGACGGCGACCCGGTGCGCCCGGGGGTCTCGTACGGCGACATCGTGGGGGGGCTCTACACGGCCATCGGCATCCTGACGGCGCTGCACGAGCGGGGAAAGAGCGGTGAGGGGCAGGCAATCGATATCAGCATGCTCGACGCGCAGGTGAGCGTGCTGGAGAACGCGATCATGCGGTATTTCGTCACGGGTGAGGCGCCGAAGCCGCTCGGCACGCGGCATCCGAGCGCGACGCCATTCCAGGCGTTCCCCACGGCGGACGGGTGGATCGTCGTGGCGCTGGCCTTCCGGGACGAGCAGTGGCCGATCCTGTGCGCGCTGCTGGGCGTGACCGACCTGATCGACGACCCGCGCTTCGACACGGGGCCGAAGCGGACGGCGAATCATGCGGCGCTGGAGCCGCTGCTGTTCGAGGCGTTCCGCAAGGAGCCGCGGGAGCACTGGCTGAAGGAGTTCCTCGCGGCGGATATCCCGAGCGGGCCGCTGAACACGATCGCGGACGTGGTGAACGATCCGCAGGTGCGGCACCGCGAGATGATCCAGGAGGTCACGCACCCGGTGGCGGGGACGCTGCCGGTGGCAAGCACGCCGGTGCGGCTATCGCGGTCGGAGTCGGGGATTGCGGGACCGCCGCCGAGCATGGGCGAGCACACGGCGGAGGTGCTGGGCGAGCTGCTGGGGATGGGCGCGGAGGAAGTGGAGGCGCTGCGCGAGGCGGGGGTGGTCGCGACCGAGGGCGGGCCGGACATCTCGGAGCTGACGCGGTAGGGCTAGAGGCCCTTCTCGGCGCAAAGATCCTCGTCGAAGAGGATGTGGCCGGTGAACTCGGCGGGGGGCTGCTCGCAGATCCAGACGGTTCCCTTCGACATGTGCGGAGCGCGCTCGAACTCGAGGGTGGGGTTCTCGGGGTCGTTCTCGGCCCAGATGTTGCCGGGCG
The DNA here is from genome assembly GCA_022827945.1 of Dehalococcoidia bacterium. Lineage (GTDB taxonomy): Bacteria > Chloroflexota > Dehalococcoidia > Tepidiformales > Tepidiformaceae > UBA2991. The sequence goes on from JAJEIT010000060.1 coordinate 52,578, forward strand.
TGCGGATGCGTCCGATGGGGGAGAGCACGTTGACGGCGATTCCGTCGTCCTGCAGCTCCATGGCGAGGGCCTGCGAGTAGCGTTCAAGGCCGGACTTGACCATGGCGTAGAAGCCGCCGCTTGCGCGCGTCTCGAGGTAGGGGCCGGGGCCGGGGAAGACGCCCGCGCGTGAGGAGACGTTGACGATGTGCCCTCCGCCGCCGGCGCGAATGTGGGGCACGCAGGCGCGCATGAGGAGGAGGGGTCCGCGCAGGTCGATCTGCCAGATCAGGTCGAGGTGGCGGGGCTGGACGGTCTCGATGGAGCCGGGCACGAGGATGGCGGCGTTGTTCACGAGGATGTCGACGCGGCCCCACTCCTCGACGACACGGTCGACGCCGGCGGTAATGCTCTCGGGATCGCGCACATCCATGCGCACGGCCAGCGCCTCGCCGCCATCCGCGCGGATGCCTTCGACGACGGTGTGGATGGTGCCGGGGAGGCGCTTGTCGCGGACCTCCTCGGTGCGCGCGGCGATGGCGACCTTCGCGCCTGCGGCGGCGAGGGCGACGGCGACATCCTCGCCGATGCCGCGGCTCGCGCCGGTGACGATCGCGACCCTGCCGTCGAGCGTTCCCATGGCAAACCCTCCCGCTGAATCGGGCGACATCGTACGCGAGCGGGGCGGCGGGCGGGCGGCGTAGACTCGCCGCGCGACGCACGAGGAGGACGCCATGAACGTAGCCCCAATCGACATCGCCAGCCGGCTCGACGACGAGCACCGGCCCGTCTTCGAGGGGATGCCGCGACCGGAGCGCGACTGGGCGGACATTCCCGGCACGCGGGAGCGGATGGCGGAGATGCGGGCGGCGCTGCCGCAGCCGGTCCTGCCGGCGAACGTGGCCATCGAGGACCGGACGGTTCCCGGTCCGGAGGGCGATCCCGACGTTGCCGTGCGCCTCTACCGGCCGGAGGGACTGCCGCAGCCGGCGGCCGCCCTCTACTGGATCCACGGCGGCGGCATGGTGATGGGGAACGTCGAGATGAACGACCCCTATTGCGCGAACGTCGCGGACAAGCTGAACGTGCTGGTGGCATCGGTCGAGTACCGGCTGGCGCCTGAGCACCCGTTCCCGGCCCCGCTTGAGGACTGCTACGCGGGTCTTGCATGGCTGTGGCGGTCGCGGGAGGAGTTCGGGCTGGACCCGGAGCGCATCGCCGTGGGCGGTGCGAGCGCGGGCGGGGGGCTGGCGGCGGGCGTCGCGCTGGCGGCGCGGGATCGGGGCGAGATCTCGCTGTGCTACCAGCTGCTCGTCTACCCGATGCTCGACGACCGCAACGAGACGCGCAGCAGCTACGCGGTGACGGACGGTCGCACCTGGAACCGGGAGGCGAACGACGCAGGCTGGAACGCCTACCTGTCGGGGAACGCGGGCGGCGACGGCGTATCGCCGTACGCGGCCCCCGCACGGGCGACGGACCTCGCGGGCCTGCCGCCGGCCTACATCAACGTGGGGGACCTCGACCTGTTCGTCGACGAAGACGTGGCCTACGCGCGGGCGATGGGAGACGCGGGCGTCCCCGTCGAGCTACACATCTATCCGGGGGCCTACCACGGGTCGAACGGCGCGGTGCCGACGTCAGTGCTGTCGCGCCGCTGGGCGGCGGACGAGCTGGCGGCCCTGGGTCGCGTGCTAGGAGGGTGAGGCGATAGCGGACATCGAGCAGTCGGTTCTCGAGACGCTCGACGCGCTCGGGATCGAGTACGAGCGCATCGAGATCGACCCGGCGCACGGCGACACGGCCGACTTCTGCCGCGAGTACGGCTACCCGGTCCCCGAGTGCGGGAACACGATCCTGATCGCCTCGCGCAGCGAGCCGCGCCAGTTCGCGGCGTGCGTCGTGCGGGCGGACACGCGGCTCGACGTGAACCGTCGCGTGCGCAAGCTGATGGGCGTGCGCAAGGCGTCGTTCGCGTCGGCCGAGGACACGGTCGCGCACACGGGCATGGCCATCGGCGGCGTGACGGCCTTGGCGCTACCCGAGGGCCTCCCGATCTACGTCGACGCGGCCGTGTTCGAGCTCGACCGCGTCATCCTCGGAAGCGGCGTGCGCAGCTCGAAGATCGCGGTCGCGCCGGATGCGCTCAGGCGCGTCCCGGGGGTAGAGGTAGTGGAGGGGCTGGCGGTGGCGGGGTAGGGCGCTACGCCCGCTCCGGCATGCGGTAGTTGGGGGGTGGGTCGTGGCCGACCCAGGTCTTGCCGATGTTCTCGTAGTGGCGGTACGAGATGAGGGCATGGGTGGCGGACTGGTGGGCGTCGCGGAGCTTGCGCTCGAGGGGGCTGTCCATGCGGCTGCCGGTGGTGCCGGCGGTGTTGTTCAGGACGCCCACCATCTGGCGGACGGACTGGGCGGCATGGGCGCAGGCGAGCTGGGCGAGGCGGGCGTGCTCCCAGTCGGGGTTGAGGCGGCCGCCCTGTGAGGGGAGCGGGCCGAGGTGCTCCTCGAGGGCGTCCTGCGTGTCCATGACGAAGGTGCGCGCGGCCTGCAGGGTCGCTTCCGCCTCGCCGACGCGGTACTGGGCCTGCGGCTGGTCCTTGAGCATGGAGCCGGAGCCCCAGGGGGTCTTGACGTTCGCGAGCTCGATGAACGAGTCGATGGCGCCTCGCCCCACGCCGAGGGCGACGGCGGCCTTGTTGTAGACGGCGTGGGTCGGGTTGCGGTAGGTGGGGCTCTCCCAGATCTCGCTGGAGGCGAGGGCGACCTCGGGGAGGGTGTGCTCGGGGGGCACGTAGCAGTCGGTCATGCGCACGTCGTTGCTGCCGGAGCCGCGCATGCCGGCGGTGTCCCAGGTGTCGACGACCTCGAACTCACCGCGCGGCACCATGAAGGAGTTCACTGGGGTCTCGCCCGTGTCCTCGTCGGTCATCTGCGAGGCCATGACGAAGTTCCAGGTGGCGTTGTGGCTGCCGCTGGCGAAGGAGCCCTGATAGTTGAGGCGCCAGCCGTCGCCGTCGCGACGGGCCTTGCGTCCGGGGTTGGGGCCATTGGGGGGTCCGAGGCCGGAGCAGACGAGGACGTACCAGTCGTCGCAGATCTCGTGGGCCAGCGCGGGCTCCATGCGGCGGATGACAAGGGCGTTGATCTCGGAGTTGATATGGACGCACCAACCGACGGAGCCGTCGATGGCGGAGGCGGCCTCGACGTTCTCGATTTGCGCGCGGGCATTGACGTTCTCGCCGCCGAGCTCCTCGGGGAGGACGAAGCGGTAGAGGCCCTGGTCGGCCATCTCCTTCGAGGCCCACTCGGGGAGGTGGCGGAGCTCCTGCGCCTCGTCGCCGGCCTGCAGGAGCATCTCCTTCATGCCGGCGATGCGCTCGAGCATGGGCGTCTGCCTGATTACGTTCTGGCGCTCGATGATCTCGGGACGAACCATGCGGGGCTCCTAGGCGCGGGTGGGGGTGGCGTACTGCGGGGGCGGGTCCTCGCCGAGCCAGGTGCGGCCGAGGTTGCCGTAGTGCCGCCAGCTGACGCCGCCGTGCGCCGCCGCCTGATGGGCGTCGCGGAGCTTGCGCTCGAGCGGGTGGCTCATGCGGCTGGCGGTGGTGCCGGCGGTGTTGTGGATGACGTCGACGACGTGGCGGCAGGCCTGGGCGGCGTGGGTGGAGGCGAGCAGGCCACGGCGGGCGAGGGGCCAGTCGGGGTACTCCTTGCCGCCGTCGAGGGGTCCGAGGTCGGCCTCGATCTCGTCCTGCGTCTCCATGAGGAACGCACGGGCCGCGGCCCAGGTCGCCTCCATCTCGCCAAGACGGACGGGGGCCTCGGGCAAGTCCTTGAGGAGGGACCCGGCGCCCCACGGGGTCTTGGTCACAGCGAGGGTGGTGAACTCGTCGAGGGCGCCGCGGGCGATGCCGAGGGCGACCGCGCCCTTGTTGTAGGGCACCTGGTTGGGATTGCGGTAGGTGGGGTTCTCCCAGAGCTTCGTGGGGGCGAGGGCGGCCTGGGGGAGGACATGCTCGGGGGGCACGTAGCCGACGACGCGGACATCGTGGCTGCCGGAGCCGCGCAGGCCGGCCATGTCCCACGTATCGACGATCTCGAATTCGCCCTTCGGAATCATGAAGGCGGCATCGACCGGCTTCTCGGTTGTAGGGTCGATGGTCTCGCCGGTGAGGACGAGGTTGTAGGTGGCGCTGTGGCAGCCGCTGGCGAAGGCGCCCTGGTAGGTCACGCGCCAGCCGTCGCCCTCGCGCTGGGCCTCGCGGCCGGGGAAGGGGCCGTTGGGGGTGCCGAGCCCGGAGCAGACGAGGTAGTTCCAGTCGTCGCAAATCTCGTGAGCGAACTCGCGGGTCATCTGGCGCAGGACGAGGGCGTTAATCTCGGAATTGATCTGGACGCACCAGCCGACGGAGCCGTCGATGGCGGAGGCGGCCTCGATGACCTCGATCTGCTCGCGGGCGAGCAGGTCTTCGCCGCCGAGCTCGGCGGGGACGACCATGCGATAGATGCCGGCGTCGATCATCTCCTGCACGGCCCAGGCGGGCATGTGGCGAAGTTCCTGGGCTTCGTTGCCGGCCTGGACGAGCGCTTCGCGCATGTTGGCGAGGCGATCGAGGATGGGAGTGTCGTGAAGCGCTTCCTGGCGATCGAGAATCTCTTGTCGGACCAACGTCGGGCCTCCGGTTCGGGAGTAGAAGCGGGATGATACCGGCTTTGGGAGCACGGGAAGCGCCCAGCCATGTGCGACACTTTGTCCATGGCAGAGCTTGAGCCGCGCGACATCGTCGCGAGCTACGTGGAGCGCGTGTGGAACCTCGGCGACAGCTCGGCGGTTGTCGAGTACTGCGCCGATCCCTACGTCCGGCATGATGCGGGCCGGTCGCGGGTGATGAGCCATGCGGAACAGCTCGAGCGCGTGACAAGCGAGCGGGCGGCAGGAACGGCGGCGGACGGGCGCAGCCTGCATTTCGAGACGCTGCTGCTGGCGGGGGACGGGCGGGACGTCACCTGGGTCTGGAACATGACGGGGCCCACGGGCACAGAGCTGGCGGCGTCGGGGGTGGAGGCGGAAGTGGTGGGGGACGAGTTGCGCATCTGCGGGATCGAAGTGTTCCGGGTAGTGGACGGGCGCATCGCAGAGGTGTGGAACAGCCCCGCGATGGCGGGGCACTGGGGCTAGCGGACCCTCAAGGCGGCGCTGGTTGGCGGACGCGGCGGGCGCGGTGAGAATGGCGCGCCATGGGACGGGTGCTCGACGCGCTGAGCTGGGTCGTGACGGTGCGGCCGGTCGTGACGCTGGCAGTGGTCGCCGCCATCACGGTCGCGCTGGGGGCGGGCATCCCGCAGCGCGCGCCGCAGGCCGACAACGAGATCTTCCTCTCGGACGACAGCGACGTCGCGGTAGCGCTCGCCAAGCTGGAGGAGCGATTCGGGCAGTCCGCGGAGACGGCGGCGGTGACGCTGCTCTTCCGCGGAGAAGCGCTCACGCCGGAGGGACTCACGCAGATCGACCGCGTGATCAAGCGGGTCACGACGGACCAGCGGGTAGCGGACGTGCTGGCGGCGGGGGAGGCCGTGGTCGCACCGACCGAACCGTTGGCGGCGGTGCTTGGGATGGAGGGGTTCGAGGGCGTCACGCAGGCCGAGGTTGATGCGGCGCTCGAACGCATCCGGAGGGAGGCAGGGCTGGCGGAGCAGCGAGCGGTACTCGACTCGCTGACGGGCACGGACGAGGACGGCACGCCAATCGCGATCGCCACCATCCGCCTGCGCGACCCGGGCGACATCGAGACGCTGATCGAGGCGGAGCTGGCGATCCACGAACTCACGGAGTCGGTCGAGGGGCCACTGGCGGCGCGCAGTGTCTCGGAGGCGACGATCGACGAGGAGGGCGACCGGGCGACGGGTTCGACAATGCTGCGGCTGATGGGCGTCGCGCTGCTCGTGATCGCGGCGCTCACGTTCCTGTTCATGCGCTCGCCGTCCGACCTGCTGCTCACGCTGGCGGGGCTTCTGGTGACGATCGTGTGGATCACGGGGGCGCAGGGGTGGCTGGGACCGAACGCGCTGGGGTGGATCGGTCCGCCGAACATCCTGACGACGATGGTCCCGATCATGCTGATCGGGCTGGCGGTCGACTACGCCATCCAGACGGTGGCGTTCTACCGGGAGCGACGGATCGAGGGCGAACCGGTGGGGCGGGCCGTGCGGCAGGGGCTTCGCACGGTCACGATCCCGCTGGCGCTGGCGGCGGGGACGACGGTCGTCAGCTTCCTGACGAACCTCGCTTCGCCGATCCCGGCAAACGGCGACTTCGGCATCACGGCGGGGCTCGGGGTGGCGTTGGGATTGATCGTGATGCTGACGCTGGTGCCGGCGGGGCGGGCGTTGATCGACCGGCGCCGGGAAGGGAAGGGGAGCCTGCCGGCAGCGCGCCCGATCGCGAACGCGCTGCCGGGCGTGGGCGGGGCGGTGGAGGCGCTGGGAAGGGAGCTGGCGAGGCGACCGGCGCCCTATCTCGCGCTGGTGGCAGTGGTGACCGTGCTGCTCGCGCTCGCAGCCACGCGCATCGACTCGACCTTCGACACAAGGGACTTCCTGCCTTCCGGCGGCGATGCGATGACGGACCTGGAGACGCTCGACGCCGCCTTCGGGGGCTCAACGGAAGCCGTGAACGTGCTGATCGAGGCGGAGGTGACGCAAGCGCGCACGATCCTGAACCTGCTGGACTTCACGGACGCATTCCAGGACGACCTGCGCCGGCCGGTGGGGGTGACCGGGGATGTTCAAGGCTCGGTGGGACTGCTCGTCCTTGACTGGATCACGGACAGCGGCGCGCCCGGGGACAAGTACGACCCGGAACTGGCAACGCTGTTCGACGAAGCGTCAGCAGGCGTACGGGTGGACCCGGTGCTGGCGCAGGCGTTCCTTGACCGGCTGGCAAGCCTCGATCCCGACGCGGTCACGCGGGTGCTGGTGAACAACCCCGGCGGCAAGGACTCGCTCCTGATCCAGTTCCGGGCGCTGGCGGGCGACCAAAGGCGGACGGCCGCCATGCTTGAGGACGTCAACGGACTCTGGTTCGGGGGAGAGGACGAGTTCACCGCGACGTCGGGGAGCATCATCAGCCTCGAGATCGTCGAGGTCATCACAGAGAGCCAGACGGAAGCAATCGTGACGACGATCGGCGCGGCGCTCGTCATCCTGACGATCTTCTTCTGGGTGACACAGGGGCAGCCGGCCCTGGGGTTTATCGCCGTCGGACCGATCGTGCTGGTGCTGGTGTGGGTGCTGGGCACGATGGCGCTGCTGGGCATTCCCTACAACGTCGTCACCGCGCTGATCACGGCGCTCTCGATCGGGATCGGCGTGGACTACACGATCCACGTCATCCACCGCTACAAGGAGGAGTTCGCCCACCTGGGCGACCCGGAGGCGGCGGCGAGCCGGACGCTTGCGACGACAGGCTCGGCGCTGATCGGGTCGGCGCTGACGACGGCGCTGGGGTTCGGGGTGCTGGTGTTCTCGCCGCTGACGCCGTTCCAGCAGTTCGGCGTCGTCACGGCGATCACGATCGCGTACGCGCTGGTCGCTGCCGTGTTGGTTGTGCCACCGGCGATGATCGTGTGGGGGGCGTACCAGAACCTGCGGCTGCGGCATGCGGTGGAACGGGCGCGTACGGAGCTCGGGGAGGAGCCGTAGGGAAGCTCACGCAGCCGTGTTGCCAGCCCGCGGAAGCGTCGTGAGAATGGCTCTCCATGGGAAGGGTGCTGGACTGGGTCAGCCGGGCCGTGACGGCCCGGCCGTGGATTACGCTCGCGGTTCTCGTGGTTGTCACGGTGGTGCTGATGGCGGGAATGGGGCAACGAGCGCAACAGGCCGAGAATGAGGCGTTCCTGCCCCAGGACAGCGACGTCGCCCGGGCGATGGAGCAGATTGACCAGCTCTTCGGGGACTCCGCCGACGTAAACCTGGTCACCCTCGTCTTCCGGGGGGAGACGCTGGCGCCCGGCGCACTCGCGCAGATGCACGGCCTCCTTGAGAGCATCGCGGCCGACCCACAGGTAGGCAACCTGCTGGCGCCCACCAACCCGATTCTCGCGCCCACGCAGGTGCTGGCGTTCGTACTCGAGACGAACGACTTCGCGTCGGTCCCGCAGGCGCAGATCGACGCGACGGTCGAGTACCTCCGCACGACGCCGGAAGCAGCACAGCTGTACGCAACGCTCGATGCGCTGACCGGAACCGACGCGGACGGGACCCCCGTCGGGGTCGCGATGGTGCGGGTGCTCGAAACCGGCGACGAAGCAAGCGACGACGCCCAGCTACGCATCGACGAGCTGGCGGAGGCGGCCGAAGGGACGCTGAGCGTGCGAAGCATATCGGTGCCGGTGATAGAGGAGGAGGTCCTGGAGGCGACCGGCTCGCGGATGCTGCCGGTGATGGGCATCGCCCTGCTGATCGTCGCGCTGCTCACGCTCCTTTTCATGCGCACGCTCTCCGACCTGCTGCTGACGGTTGCGGGGCTGATCCTGGCGGTGCTATGGACGCTGGGGGCGGAGGGCTGGCTGGGGCCGAACGGGTTCGGCGCGATCGGCCCGCCGAACGCGCTTACCTCGATGGTGCCCGTGATCCTCATCAGCCTCACGGTGGACTATTCGATCCAGACGGTCTCGCACTACCGTGAGCAGCGCATCGCAGGTGAACCCGTGGCAGCGGCAGTCAGGGTGGGGCTGCGCAACGTGGTCATTCCGCTGACGCTCGCCGCCGCCACAACGGTCGTGAGCTTCCTGACGAACCTGATCTCCCCGATCGGGGCGATCGGGGACTTCGGGGTGGTGGCGGGCATGGGGGTGGGGCTGAGCCTGATCGTGATGCTGACGCTCCTCCCCGCGGTGCGGACGATCATCGACCGGCGGCGGGAGGCGCGGGGGACGCTGCCCCCGGTGCGCCCGATCGCCAACGCACTCCCCGGCGTCGAGCGGCTGGCGGAGCGCCTGGGAGCCTCGATCTCACACCGGCCAGCGCCCTATATCGCCTTCGTAGCGCTGGCGTCGATAGGATTCGGGTTCGCGACGACGGATCTCACGACGAACTTCAGCGTGCGCGACATCCTCCCCCGGGACGGCCACGCGCTGGAGGACCTGGAAACGCTGGACGAGGCCGTGGGCGGCTCCACGGAAGTCGTGAGCGTCCTGGTGCAGGCCGAAATCACCGACACGCGCACCATCCAGAACCTCTTCGACTTCACGGAGGCGTTCAAGAGCGAACGAACCCGCCCGCGAGCGGCCGAGGGACGCGTGGAGGCGTCGCTGGCGGTGCTTACGGAGGACTGGATCACGGACGACGGAGAGGGCGACCTCCGCTACGACCCGGAGCTCGAGCGGCTCTTCAACGAGGCGACGGCGGGGCTGCACCTCGATCCTGCGCTCATCCAGCGCTTCCTCGACGCACTGGGGGAGCGCGATCCTGTGGGACTGCGGCACGTACTGGTGGACAACCCGGACGGGATCGATACGGCGCTGATCCAGTTCCGGGCCTACTCGGGCGATCCGCACGAGACGAAGGGGATGCACGACGACATACGCGCGCTCTGGTTCGGCGACGACGACGACATCACGGCCACCTCCCAGGACATCATCACGCTCGCGGTGGCGGAAGAGATCAGGGACCGGCAGACGGAGGCGATCGCGACGACGATCGCGGCGGCGCTCGGGATCCTGATCATCTTCTTCTGGGTGACGTTGCGGCAGCCGGCGCTGGCGTTCATCGCGGTCGCGCCGATCGTGCTGGTGTTGATCTGGGTGCTGGGCACGATGGCCCTGCTGGGCATCCCCTACACGATCGTCACCTCGATCATCACGGCGCTCTCGATCGGGATCGGGGTGGACTACACCATCCACGTCATCCACCGCTACCGGGAGGAGTTCTCGAAGCTGCGGAACCCGGAGAAGGCGGCGGTCCGGACACTGGCGACGACGGGCTCGGCGCTGCTGGGCTCGGCGCTCACGACGGCGCTCGGGTTCGCCGTGCTGACGTTCTCGCCGCTGACCTCGTTCGCGGAGTTCGGCATCACGGCGGCGATCACCATTGCGTATGCGCTGATCGTCTCCATCCTCGTCGTACCGCCGGCAATGACCGTCTGGGGCGCCTACCAGAACATGCGGCTGCGCTCGATGGTGGAGCGGCTGTGGGACGACCTTGACGTCGCCATCGAGGACACGCACCGGCGCTTCGAGGATGACGAGAAGCCCTCGGAGGCCTCTCCGGAGCGGTAGGATGGCGGCGACGGGGCGCGGCGAGCGCTGACCGCCGCGAGGCTCCCGCGGAGGTCCGACCGTGATCGAGACGAAGAAGTCGTTCTGCCGGTTCTGCCATGCGTACTGCGCGATCGAAGTCGACATCGAGGACAACCGCGCGGTGGCGGTGCGGGGTGATGCCTCGGACCCGATCTACGGCGGCTACACCTGCATCAAGGGCCGCCACCTGCCCGACCAGCACAATCACCCCGACCGCATCCGCTCGACACAGCGGCGGCGGACGGACGGAACCTTCGAGGCGATCGGCAGCGAGCAAGCGCTGGACGAGATCGCGGAGAAGCTGACGGCGATCATCGAGGAGCGGGGACCGCGGGCGGTGGCGCTGTGGGGAGGGGCGGGCGGTGCGCTCATGTCGCTGAGCATCAGCGGGGACTGGCTGCGAGCGATCGGGTCGCCGTCCTTCTACAGCGGAGCGACCATCGACCAGGAAGCGAAGCCGGTCGCGCAGTCGATGCACGGCAAGTGGGACGCGGGGGCACACCCGTTCGAGGACGCCGACACGTGGATGCTGATCGGGGCGAACCCGGTGATCTCGATGTGGGGCGGGATTCCCCACCAGAACCCCTGGAAGCGGATCAACGACGCGCGCAAGGCGGGGCTGAAGCTGATCGTGATCGACCCCCGGAAGACCGAATGCGCGAAGCGGTCGGACATCCACCTGCAGGTGAAGCCGGGCGAGGACGCGACCCTGCTGGCGGGGATCATCCGGACCATCATCGAGGAGGGGCTGTACGACGCGGATTTCGTGCAGGCGAACGTGCAGGGGTTCGAGGAGCTGCGCGAGACCGTCAACGACTACACGCCGGACTACGTGGAGGAGCGCACGGACGTGCCCGCGGCGCTCATGCAGGAGGCAGCGCGCACCTTCGCGGCAGGGCAGCGGGGACGCGTGACCTCAGGCACGGGACTCGACATGCAGCCGCGGGGCACGCTGCACGAGTACCTCGTGCTGGCTCTGAACACGATCACGGGGCGGTGGTTGCGGGAGGGCGAGGAGGTTCCGAACCCGTATGTCCTGCTGCCGGGACGGACCTGGCGCGCGCAGACAGAGGAACTGGATCCGCTGCTGCCGAAGGACTCGGCGCTGGAGAGCCGTTTCCGCGGTCTGAAGCACAACGACGGGCAGTTCCCCGCGAACGTGCTCGCGGACGAGATCCTGACGCCGGGGCCGGAACAGGTACGGGCGCTGTTCGTGATGGCGGGCGACCCGGCCGTCAGCATCCCCAACCACGATCGCGTGGTGGAGGCGTTCAAGAACCTGGAGCTGCTGGTCACGATCGACTGGCGGATGTCGGCGACGGCGAAGCTCTCGCACTACGTGATTGCGTGCAAGCTCTCGCTGGAGCGTCCGGACGTGACGATGCTGCCGGAGGCGGTGGCGGAGACGTACGGCCACGGCGGCTACACGGTTCCGTACGCGCACTACACGCCGGCGCTCATCGAGCCGGACTTCGACGTGATCCAGGAGTGGGAGCTCTTCTGGGGGCTGGCGCACCGGATGCGGACGCCGATGACGTTCCGGGGCAAGCCGCTCGACATCGACAAGAAGCTGACCTCGGACGAGATGTTCGACGTGATGATGGAAGGCTCGCGCATCCCCTTCGAGGAGGTGAAGGGGACGCCGGGCGGGCGGCTCTACCCGGACGCGAGCATCCGCGTGGAGGCGCGGGAGCCGGGGAAGGACGCGCGGCTGAACGTGGGATTCGGGCGGATGATGGAGGACCTGCGCGAGGTGCGCGACGAGCCCCTCACGGGCGGGGCGGCTCTGGAGCCGGGCGAGGAGTACTCGCACCGGCTGATCACGCGGCGGATGCGGCAGGTCTTCAACGGCATGGGGCAGCAGATTCCCGAGCTGATGGAGAAGTACAGCTACAACCCGGCCTTCCTCTCGCCGTTCGACCTGCGGGCGCTGGGGCTGGAGGCGGGCGACATCGTCGAGATCGCCTCGAAGCACGGGGCGATCCGCGGGGTGGTCGAGTCCGACGAAACGGTGCCCTCCGGTGTCATCTCGATGGCGCACTCGTGGGGTGACAGCGTCGAGCGGGAGGAGAACACCTTCCGAACCTGGGGCAGCAACACGAACAAGCTCGTCAGCTTCGACGAGGACTTCGACCCGATCTACGGGATGCCGCGCATGACCTCCCTGCCGGTGAACATCCGGAAGCTGGAGGGGGTGGAAGCGGGGTAGCGGTAGGCGCTACAGGTCGGCGACCTCGATCGTGCGGCCGGCCTCGGCGGCAGCGTAGATGCCGTGGACGGCCTCCATGGTGTTGAGGTTGTCGTGGCCGCTGCTGATGGGTTCCTTGCCCTCGCGGATGCAGCGGGCGAAGTGAACGATCTCGTTGGTGAAGGGGTTGTCGCCGACGAGGCCCTCCATATCCGGACCGACCTCGCTGAAGGCGTGGATGCCGTTGTGCCCGGGCTGCGTCTCGCGCGCCTCGGTGGCGAGGTGGGCGGGGGCGTGGTGCTGGTCGACCACGTTCCCGTCGAGGTCGGGGACGGTGTAGATGGTGCCCTTCGTGCCGATGATGAGGGACTGGTACATCCACGGAGTGCGGGCGCTGTAGCTCGAGAGAAGCGTGCCCATGGCGCCAGTGTCGAACTCGAAAGTGGCGACGGCGCGGTCCTCGGCGCCGTTCTTCATGAGGGGGTGGTCGCCCCAGGTCTTCGCCGTGATGCGGACGACGTTGCCAACGAAGTAGCGCAGCAGGTCGACCTGGTGGGTGCTGACCATCATCACGCTGCCGCCACCATTGCGCTTCCCGTCGAAGCCCCACCAGTCGCCACGGTTCATGCTGGTCATGCTGCCGGGGAGGGCGGCGCCGAACCAGCTGTCGGCGCGGCAGGCCCAGATGTCGCCGAGCTCGCCCCCCTCGATGATGCGCTTCACGTTCTGGTAGTGAGGGAGATAGCGCAGCATCTGCGCGACCATGAAGGTAACGCCGGCATCGTCGCAGGCGTTGACGATATCCCGCGCTTCCTGGACAGAGCAGGCCATCGGCTTCTCGAGGAGGACGTGCTTGCCGGCCTTCGCCGACTCGATGGCATTGCTGTGGTGCTGGTCGTGGATCGTGGCGATGTCGACCGCCTCGACATCGTCGCGGGCGAGGAGGTCGGCGGTGTTGGTGTAGACGGCGCTCGGGTCGACACCGGCGTCGGCGGCGTAGGCCGCAGCGGCCTCCTCCCGGATGTCGCAAACGGCAACGAGCTCGACCTCGTCGCGGTGCTCGAGGAAGGCGGGCATGTGGGCGCGCGCGATGCCGCCGCTGCCGATAAGGCCGACTCGAAGGGGAGGCATGGGGGCTCCTTGGTGGCTGGTGGTTCGTGGGCTAGTGGCCGTGACTATACGGGGGTGGCTGTTGGCTGTTGGCTCTTGGGGGACGAGGGCGACGGTATAGTGCGGGGCCATGCCGCTGGATGACCTGCTGGAGACCATAGAGACGCTACAGGGCCGCATTCGGGATCACGGATCGCTTCTTGGCCAGAACGAGATACGGACCCGTTACGCACTGATAGACCCGCTTCTCCGCGCACTTGGATGGGATGTGGCCAACCCCCAGGAGGTGGTGCCTGAGCAAGACGCCTCGGGCGGACGCGCGGACTACGCCCTTCTCAAGAACGGTCAACCCGAAGTGATGGTGGAGGCGAAGAAGCTGGGGCGCTCGGTAGGGGATGGCCTGGACCAAGCGATCGCTTACTGCGTGGGGAAGGGCACACCCTACTTCTGCGTGACCGACGGGGACACTTGGGAGGTCTACGAGACGTTCAGGAGGGTTCCTACGGGCGAGAAAGTCATCACGCAGTTCAAGATTACTCGGGACGACCCAGCAGAGATTTGCCTCAAAGCGCTGGCGCTGTGGCACCCGAGTGTCGCGAACGGGCAGGTTAGGGTTGGTCTAACTCCGGTGGTGGATGCAGCGGATGCGCTAGTAGCCGCCGCAGGGGACTCCGCAGTCGTCCATACGGCAGAGGAGCCGATGCCTGGGTGGCAGTGTCCTGATTGTGACGAGGTCTATCCGTCACAAGACACACGCCGTATCGCCCGACATAGGCAGGAGCACACACTCCGCCCGGCAGGGGAGTCACCTGCCACACCAAGAGTAGCGAGTGAGGGTACAGGCTGGGTGACTCTTACAGAGTTGCAGGCGAAGCCGTATGCCAAGCCCCGCGAGCTGCTGTTCCCTTCAGGTGAACAGGTCGGAGCCACGAGTTGGACGGAGCTCGCAGTTCAATTGACGCAGTGGCTGGTAGATAGGGGGCGCCTGTCTAGCGAAAGCGGCCCCATACAGCATGGCAAGCGCTACCTGCTCGCAAAGGAACCCGTCCACCCCAACGGCAATGAGTTCATCAACGCGCGAAGGGTGGGGCCGCTGTGGCTCAATAGCAACTACAGCGCCTCTGACCACGTCAGAAACGCAAGGCGAATCGTCACACACGCGGGTATCGACCCAGCAGACTTCAAGGTACGGCTAGCGGACTGAGGCCAGGCATTACTGGCCACCAGGCACGAGCCCCTAGCCCTCACCCATTTGCTCCATGATCTGCGCCATTTCCTCGGCGCTGACGTCGGCGATGTGGGTGGCGATGGACCAGTGGTTGCCGGCAGGGTCGAGGACGCGGGCGATGCGGTCGCCGTAGAACTGGTCCTCGGGCTCGGCAACGGCAGTGGCACCGGCGCTCACCGCCTGGGCATAGACGGCATCGACATCCTCGACGTACAGGTGGATCTGGGCCTGCATGGGCGGGAACTCGGAACCCGACGAGGAGCCGAGCATGACGGGCGCGCCATTGATCTCGACCTCGGCGTGGGCGATCGAGCCGTCGGGCATGGGCAGGCGCATGCGCTCGACCGCGCCGAAGCCGTTCGCCAGGAAGTCGAGCAGGCCGGGGGCATCCTCGGCGACGAGGTAGGGGGTGATGGCGGTGTAGTCGTCGGGAACGGGCTTGACGTCGGACATGGGTGCTCCTTGTGGCAGTTGGCGAACTGAGGGGATTGCGACCGGCAAGCATACGCCCGCCGGGGCGCGACGGGAACCGCACGATGGGATCCTGATCAGGCGTCGCCCGTCGCCTCGATGCGACTCCTGACCTCTTCCTCGGTGATGTCCTCGACGGGACTGGAGAGCGACCAGGTGTTGCCGGCGGGATCGGTGATGCACGCGCCGCGGTCGCCGTAGATCTGATTCGCGGGCTCCTGCACGGAGGTAGCGCCCGCGCCCATGGCG
Source organism: Dehalococcoidia bacterium (assembly GCA_022827945.1). Classification (GTDB taxonomy): domain Bacteria; phylum Chloroflexota; class Dehalococcoidia; order Tepidiformales; family Tepidiformaceae; genus UBA2991. The sequence continues at coordinate 68,101 of JAJEIT010000060.1, forward strand.
CCGGCGTAGGTGCTGTCGACATCCGCAACGTAGAGGTTGATAGGCGCGTTGGTGAGCTTGAACTCGGGGGGCGCGACGGAGGAGAGCATGATCACGTCGCCGCCGATCACGACTTCGGCGTGGCGAATGCCGCCATCGGGTCCGGGGATGCGCATGCGCTCGACCGCGCCGAAGGCGTTGGCGAGGAAGTCGATGAGGCCGGGGGCGTCCTCGGCGACGAGGTAGGGAGTGACGGCCGTGTAGCTGTCGGGGATGTACCCAGTGTCGGACATCGGGAGCTCCGGGCGGGTGTCGCCTCGTGGGATTCGGTAGTATCCCCTGCGCGAATCTAGCGCAGGAGGCCTGCGAGGCATGGTACGACAGGAAATCATCGACAAGAGCACCGAGCTCCAGAAGACGCCGATGTCCGAGCGCATCGCGAACATCAAGGAAGAGCTGGCGGCAGGTGGCGACGAGGCGCAGCAGCTTCGGCGCCTGCCCGACTGGGTCTCCAAGCTGATGGCCGACACGGGGCTCTACCGGCACACCCTGCCGAAGGAGCTGGGCGGCGAGGACATGACGGCGCGGGGCCAGATCGAGGCTATCGAAGAGACCTGCGCGATCGACGGCTCGATCGGGTGGTGCGTGCAGATCAACTCAGAGATCAACGCGCTGGTGCTCCGACAGATGGACCCCGGCTTCGCGCACGAGATCTGCGACGACTGGTACTACCTCGTGTGCTCGGGCCTGGGGACGCCGAACGGCGAGTTCCCGGGGCGGACCGCGAAGCGCGAGGGCGACGGCTGGCGGACGACCTACCAGGGTGCGTTCGCCAGCGGTTGTTTCAACGCCACCTGGAACCTCGTGCTGAACCCAGCCGCGGAGATCGTGGACGAGGACACGGGGGAGATGGCAGACGCTTCGTTCATGGTGCCCAAGGGCGAGTTCGTGCCGGTAGACACCTGGAACATGGCCGGACTGCGGGGATCTGGCAGCCACGACGTGCGCATCGTCAACGAGTACGTTCCCCCGAAGCACCTGCTTCCGCAGAACGCGCTCGACTCGACGGAGCACTGGGAGAACCCAACGTACCGGAATCCCTCGCAGGTTCCCTACAACAAGGCAGCCGTGGCGCTCGGTATCGCGCGGGGGGCGATCGACGAGCTGGTCGACCTGGCGATGGTGAAGACGCCCTGGATGTCGGGCTCGACGCTGAAGGACCAGCCCGAGGCATACATCGGGATAGCCGAGTGCGAGGCGACGCTGCGGGCGGCGCGGGCATTCGTGATGGAGTCGCAGGAGGAGATCGAGGCGAACCTGGGGCCGCTCGACGGGGGCCGCTCGGTGCCGGAGTGGCCGCTCCTGCGGCTGGGACTGCTCGCATCGACCCATGCAGCGCAGTCCTCGCGGCTGGTCGTCGACCGGATTCACAATCTGGGGGGCACGACCGCGGCGCGCATGGAGCATCCGCTGGAGCGGAAGTTGCGCGACGCCCACCAGGCGGCAGCGCACGGCGGTGTGAGCTGGCGCCACTACGGCGTCATGGGCAAGTCGTGGCTTGGCGACGAGATTCCGGCGCAGTACGCGGAGGTGCGGCGAGGGTAGGCGCGCCGGAGGCGCGCGGCTGCTAGCCGTTGGCGCGAAGGGCCGCGGAGAACAACGAGGGCGCTCCACCTCTGGGTGGGGCGCTCTTTCGTGCGCGTTTCGGGGCGTGACGGGGCGTTGAACCGGGGCCCGTTTTGTAACGGGTTGGGGCTGCATGAAGGGATCGTCAAGGAACGCGCGCGAGGGGTTTACAGGCGAAATTGCGCGCGGGTAACCTCGTTTGCGTTGGAGGCGGGGTGAGCGGAGACCGGACGGAGCCCTTTCGGGGGAGACGGACGGGAAGGTGGGCCAAGGGCAACCGAGGCGCGCCGGCTCCGGGAAACTACCTCCAGCGGAAAGCGCTCCACTCTCGGGTGGAGCGCTTTTTCGTGCCTAGAGGTTGGTGGCCGGTGAGCCCGGCTAGCGCGGGATGACCGGGAGGGTGATGCAGGAGGGGCGGTTGGTGTCGTGGAAGACGGTTTGCCGAGCCGGAACCAGCTCCGTCTCGGTGTGGATGGGGCGGCCGGTGTTGGGGTTGCGGTCGAAGTGGGGGAAGTTCGAGGAGCTGATGTCGACGCGGATGCGGTGGCCCGGCTTGAAGACGTGGCTCGTCGCCCAGAGGTCGATGGCGAACTCGTAGGACTGGCCGGGGGTCATCATCTCCTGCTTGAGCAGGGAGTTGCGGTAGCGGGCGCGGATGATGCCGTCCTGGAGGTTCTGAACGTAGCCGTCGGGGCGCACGTCGCAGAGCTTGGCGGTGAAGTCGGTGTCGATGGCGCTGCTCGTCGCCCAGAGCGTGACGGAGATCGGTCCGGTGACCTCGAGCTCCTCGCTGAGGGGCTCACTGGTGTAGCAGAGGACGTCGCCGCGCTGCTCGGCGGGGGTCTGGTCGAACACGCCGGGAGGCGTGATGAGGTTGTTGCCGCCGAGGGTGGGAACGGGGTCGTCGGGGTCATAGACGAACGTGTCGGGACGCTCGTTGCCGGGAGCCTCCGGGCTGAGGACGCCGTCGCCGTTGAGGGTGTTGGCGGAGCCGCCGCTGTGCAGGTACCAGGGCGTGTAGACGGTGCGGGCGAGGGGCCACTCGTTCTCCTCGCGCCAGACGTTGTCGCCCATGACGAAGATGCGAACGGGCGGGTCGTCCATGATTCCCGTGTCCTCGCCTTTCAGCCAGTGGTCGAACCAGCGGAGCTGCTCCTCCTTGAGCTCGATGGCGGCGTTGGGGCCGAAGTCGAGGTCGCCGCAGCCACCGGTGGTGGGGACGGTGTAGCCGATGTGTCCCCAGGGACCCATCAGCAGCTTCTGGTTGGGGCGGGCGTTTTCGCCTCCGCGGGCGGTGATGCCACCGTACCCCTCGAGGGCGCCCTCTTCGAAGATGTCGTACCAGGAACCGACGTGGTACATCGGCTGGTTGACCTCGTGGAAGCGGCGGCGAAGGTTGATGTTCCACCAGTGGGGGCCATCGTCGGGGTTGGCGAGGTAGTCGGCGAAGTAGGGCGCGATCGTCGAGAGGCGGTCGGCCCAGGCGGTCATGGGCATCTCGCGGGCGGAGTGGTCGAGGAGGGGGCGAAAGCCATCGGCCTGGGCGAGCTCGGACTCGAAGTCGGGGAGGTCGGGGTCGAGGCCGAGGCGGCGGGCGGTGTCGCGTGCCTTGCTCGTGGCGTAGGCAGCCATCCAGCCGTGCTCGAAGGCGCCGCCGCTGCGATAGATCCAGCTCTGCTTGAAGTCGGTGGAGCCGGAGACGGGCATCTGCGCCTTGAGCGAGGGCGGCGACTCGGCCGCGACCATGTACTGGACGGCGGCGAGGTAGGACTGGCCGTAGGTGCCCACGGAGCCGGTCGACCATGGCTGGGCGGCGGCCCACTCGATCGTGTCGTAGCCGTCGAGGGCCTCGCTCACGTGGGGCTCGTACACGTCGCCCTCGGAGCCGAAGCGCGCGCGGGTGTCCTGGGTGACGACAGCGTAGCCGTGGGCGGTCCAGTAGTCGGCCATGACGAGGGGGCCGAGGGCGGTGCGCCCGTAGGGGGTGCGGGAGACGAGGGTGGGGAACCTGCCGGGGCCGGAGGGGCGGTAGACATCGGCCTGGAGGCGGACGCCGTCGCGCATCGGAATCATCACGTTCTCGTCGACGGTGACGCCTTCGATACGGTCGGCCATGGGGCACCTCTCTGCGGGTTCGGGGGCTGGTGGGCGGCATCGTCAGCGCGACCCCCACGCTTGTCAACGCATAGCCCCCAGCGGCAGGGCGAGGAGGTCAGCTGCCAGCGGCGGCGATGCGATCGAGGATGGGAAGGACGTAGGTTGCGAAGCCTTCGGGATCCTCCGACATGGGGAAGTGGCCGAGGCCCTCCATGATCTGGAGTTCGGCGCCGTCGATCGCGGCTGCGGCCTCCTGGGACACGGGAATCGTGAACCCGTCGTACTCCCCGGTGAGCATGTAGACGGGACACCTGGACGTGTCGATTTTGTCGGCCTCGCCGCGGAGGTCGTGGTCGTAGCTGAAGTAGTTGAGGTCGCCGGCAAAGACGCCGGGAGCACCCTGCGCGTAGTGCAAGCGAGTCTCCTGGCGGAAGGTCTCGGGGGCCTGGGGGGCCATAACCCACATCATGAGCTCAGCGTGGTGGGCGGGATCGGGAGTCGCCAGGACGTGCTGGAAGACGGCGTTGTCGATGATCGTATCGGTGTCGATCTTGAGACCGCCCTCGCAGGCGATCACGGCCCGGTAGGAGTCAGGGTGGTAGCGGGCGAGGTCGAGCGCGAGCATGCCGCCGACGGAAGCGCCTATGAAGGCCGGGCGGTCAAGGCCGAGGGCGGAGCCCAGTGCGTTAGGGACGGCCATGGCGAAGTCGCGGGTGAGCACGTAGGGCTCGGCCCACCAGGCGAGGTTGGCTGGGGGCAAGGACTTACCGTGGTACGGGAGGTCGTAGGCGATGACCCGGAAGCGGCTGGTGATGCGTTCGTCCTCGAGGAAGTGCCGCCACTGGCGGGCGTCCGCACCGGCGGTGTGCTGGCAGAGCAGGGGGATCCCTGATCCGGCCTCCTCGTAGTAGAGGCGGTACTCAAGACCGTCGATGTCGAGATGGATGTAGCGCCCGACGGCTGCGTCGTGCTGTCCATGCCGGCTCGGTGCGGCTGCCGCCTGAGGGGTCGGGTCTTTGCCGTTGCGCGCGTGGCGCAGGAGCTCGCAGAACCGTCTCATGGCGGCGTGGCGCTTGCGGTCGAAGGGCCCTGCCTCGAACGAGAAGCCCGCGAGGATGGCGCCGAAGGGATCGGTGAAGAAGGGAGGTGGTGGCGAGGTCAGCAGCTGGCCCCAGGTCGCATCGTCGGCCGACCAGACGATGTTGTCGGCGTCGGGCACGGGGGCTGCGTCCCCCTCAGACAAGGCGGGGAGACCATCGGTGATGCGGACCACAGTCGCGTGGCCGTCGACCACCAGGGACAAGGATCCCACCCACTCAGCGGCGTGGATGCGGAACTCGGCGTCAGCTTCAGCGAGCCGCACCGCCTCGGCGATGGTTGAGGATTCCATGGTCTCTCTCCGGGGAAGTGAGCTGGGAGCCGCGATTATAGGCATCCGCGGGATTCGTCAGCCGCCGGTAGGGCGGGTAGTCAGGGCGGTGTCGCGTCTCCAGAGGGCGCCTCGCCCACGGGTTTCGGGAATGCCGGTATCCTTGCGCGCCGTGAGCACGGTCTACGACTACATCGTGGTTGGGGCGGGGTCGTCGGGGGCGGCGCTGGCGGCGCGGTTGAGCGAGGACGCGGACCGGTCGGTGCTGCTGTTGGAGGCGGGGCCGGACTACGCGACGACGGACGAGACGCCGCATGACCTGCGCTACGCGCACCGCGTGTCGGTGGTCGATCACGACTGGGGCTTTACGGCGAACGCGACGCCGGAGCGGGAGGTCTACTACCCGCGGGGGCGAGTGATGGGCGGCTCGTCGGCGGTGAACGGCACGCTCGCGATCCGGGGCACGCCGGAGGACTTCGACGAGTGGGCGGCGCTGGGAAACGAGGGCTGGTCCTGGGAAGACTGCCTGCCCTTCTTCCGGAAACTCGAGAACGACCTGGACGCATCCGGAGACTTCCACGGGAAAAGCGGGCCGCTGCCGATCGTGCGCTGGCGCCCGGACGAGATGCGGCGGCCGGGACAGGCGTTCATCGACGTGTGCCAGGAGTTCGGCTTCCCCTACGCGGAGGACTTCAACGACCCGGAGGCGACGGGCATCAGCCCGATGGCGCAGAACCGCAACGTCGACACGCGCATCTCGACGGCGATGGCGTACCTGGAGCCGATCCGGCACCGGCTGAACCTGACGTTCCGGGGCGGCTGCCTCGTGAACCGCGTCCTGATCAAAGACGGGCGGGCGACGGGGGTAGCGGTCGACGCGGACGGTGAGATGCAGACGGTTCGCGGGCAGAAGGTGGTTCTGTCGGCGGGGGCGATCATGTCGCCGCCGATCCTGGTGCGGTCGGGGATCGGGGCGCGGGAAGACGTGGAGGCGGTGGGGGCGACGCTGGTGCGGGAGCTGCCGGGCGTGGGTCGCAACCTGATCGACCACCCGCTCTGCTCGGTCGTGTGGCGCTCGAAACCGGGAGTCTCCGTGATGCCCGACCCACCCGTGCAGACGATGCTGCGGTACACCGCGAGCGGCGGCGAGACGAACGACATGCAGATCTACATGGTCAACCACTTCCCCGGACGGGAGGGGAACTTCGCCCTGCTGGTCATCCTGCAGCGGCCGAAGTCGCGGGGGCGGCTCCACTTCGAGAGCGCCGACTATCGGGCGCAGCCGCGGATCGAGCTCAACTTCTTCTCGGACCCGGACGGCGACGATGTCCGCCGACTGCGGGAGGGCCTGCAGCTCTCGCAGCGGATGGGGGAGCACCCGGCGATCGCGCAGTACGCGGAGGCGTTGGAGACCCCGTCGGCGGAGGTGCTGGCGGACGACGACGCGCTCGACGCGTACGTCCGGGCGAACGGGTCGCACAACTTCCACCCGGTGGGAACGGCGAAGATGGGTCCGGCGAGCGATCCGGGGGCGGTGGTCGACGCGCAGTGCCGCGTCCACGGCATCGAGGGACTGCGGGTGGTGGACGCGTCGGCCATGCCGGAGATCGTGCGGGCGAACACGAACCTGACGTGCATCATGATCGGAGAGCGGGTAGCGGAGCTGATTCGCGAGGAGCGCGGCTAGGCGCGTTCAGTGCGGGCTGTTGGCCTTTGGCTGTTGGTCCGCCCCGCGCTCCGAGCTCTGGAGTACCATTCGGCCCGGAGCCCCAAATGGCCAGCAGCCAGCAGCTAACAGCCGACCCCAGCCTGATCGAGCCGGGCGAGTTCGTCACGGACGAGTTTCGGATTGACCCGTTCCCGGTCTACAAGCGGCTGCGGGAGTACGAGCCGGCCTACCAGGACAAGTTCCAGAACCGCTGGATCATCTCGCGGTACGAGGACATCTGGGCAATCTACAAGGACAACGCACGGTTCACGCGGGCGACCTACGACCCGCACGGGAAGCACAAGTTCGGGTCGGACTCGACGATGGGGTTCACGCTGAACGACCTGGGGGAGGGGCAAGACTACATCTGGCTGCGGGGAATCGTGGCGGGCGAGTTCGTGGGGAAGCGGCTGGAGAAGCGGGTGCCCCTGATCGAGCGGATCGCGACGAAGATCATCGACGATTTCATGGAGAAGGCACGGGCGGAGCAGAAGGCCGGGCAGGCCTCGCGGGGGATGGTGGACCTGGTATCGCAGTTCAGCGAGCGTTTCCCGATCCGGGTGATCGCGGGGATGCTGGGGCTGCCCGAGGAGGACAACGACTACTTCGAGGCGGTGTACGACCGGCTGTTCGCGGGGAACGGGTACGGACGGGCGCACTTCCGGCGGGGCGTGGCGGCGCGGGACGAGCTGTTCGCCTACCTGGACCCGATGTTCGACGAGCGCATCGCGGAGCCGCGCGACGACCTCTTGTCGGTGTTCTGCCACGCGGAGAAGGACGGCGCGAAGATGACGCGCGACCAGATGCGGGGGTATGTGGCGCTGCTGCTGGTCGGTGGGGGCGACACCACGCACAAGGCGATCGACGCCATGTGGTGGAACCTGCTTCGCAACTACGACCAGTACGAGGCGGTACGGGACGACCCGGAGCTGATGGACCGCGTGTTTACGGAGATGCTGCGCTTCGACGGCTCCAACCACTGGCAGCGGCGGCGGGCGAAGGTGGAGGTGGAAATCCACGGGCGCGTGCTGCCGGTGGGGGCGACGGCGTGGCTGGGGCTGGGGTCGGGGAACCGCGACGAGCGCGTGTTCAAGGACCCGGACAGCTTCAACATCTTCCGGGACGACCTGTACTTCGGGAAGGAACTGCGAACGGGGTATTGGAAGGACGGAGTCGCGAGCCACCTCGGGTTCGGGCAGGAGACGCACTTCTGCCTGGGGTACGCGCTGGCCCGGCAGGAGTCGGTGATCTCGTCGCGCATCCTGCTGGAGCGGCTCAAGAACCCGCGACTGGCGGACGTCCCGAACGAGGGCATCGCCTTCCCGCCACCGGGGCGGGGCGGTGTGCGCGGCCTCCAACATCTTGAGATCGAGTTCGATCTGTAGGGTCGGCACCGTTCTCGCCGCGAGGGGAGGACGTCTCGCTGGCAGCGGCGCCTGGTGACCACGAGGAGAAAGAGCATGAGGATCGGCATCTCCATTCCCGTGAGGGACCTGCAGGACGACCACGAGGGCATAGCGCAGTTCGCGCGCGAGGCGGAGGAGCTCGGGTTCACGCACCTGCGCGTGCCGGACCGGGTCGCGGCAGTGGGGGTCGACCACGTGCACGAGCCGCTCACGCTGCTGGCGTGGGTGGCGGCGCACACGGAGACGATCGAACTCGTGCCTTCGGTGATCGTGCTGCCGACGCGACAGACGGTCGTGGTGGCGAAGCAGGCAGCGGAGATCGACCGGTTGAGCGGCGGGCGGCTGCGGTTCGGAGTGGGGGTAGGGGCTCGCGCCGAGGACTACACGGCGTTCGGGCAGGACTTCCATACGCGGGGGCGGCGCTGCGACGAGCAGATCGAGGTGCTGCGGCGGCTCTGGACGGAGGAGGAAGTGCACTTCGAGGGGCGGTGGGACCGGCTGGCGGGGGAGCGGATTAACCCGCTGCCGGTGCAGCAGCCTATCCCGATCTGGATCGGCGGGGCGAGAGAGCCGGGAGCGTCGGTGATGCGCCGCATCGGGCGGCTATCGGACGGGTGGTTCGCGCTGATGGCCCCGGATGCCTACGGGGCCGTGCGCGAGGCCGTCTCGGCGGAGGCGGAGGCGGGCGGCCGCGACCCGGCGGCGCTCGGCTCGGAGAGTGCCGTGCAGATCGTCGGGAAGTCGGAGGCGGAGTGGCTGGCAGAGGTCGAGGCGTGGCGCGAGACGGGCGTCACGCACCTGTGCCTGCGAACTCTGGGAGTCGGGCTCGACACGGCCGGTCACCTGGAGGCGCTGCACGGGGCGCGGGCGGCGCTCGACCGGCTGTAGGAAGCGCCCCTACGCCAGGGGTTCCTCCACACCGGGGGGCAGCTCGACCTCGAAGACGTTGAGGGTCGCGGAGACGAGCCCGTAATAGCCAACCGTCCCGACGAGGTCGACGAGGCCGGTCTCGCCGAAGGTGTCGAGCGCTTCCTGGTACGTCGCGTCGGAGACGCGGCTGGTCTCGAAGTACTCGGTCACGAGGCGGTGGACGAGGGCGAGGTCGGGACGGTCGAGCTGAAGCGGGGCGCCCGTGCGGACGGCTTCGACGACGGACTCGGGGATGCCTTCCTGGATAGCGATGCGGGCGTGCGCCCAGAACTCGAACTGGGCGCGCCAGCGCTTCGCCGTGAGGATGATGGCGAACTCGGAGACATCGCGGGGGAGGGCGGCGCCGAAGCGGCAGTGGGCGCCGAGCTCCTGGGCGGGGTTCCCGAAACCGGGGCTGTGCAGCCAGACGCCGAACGGCCCGCCGGTCACGCCGGCGTTGGGGCCGCGAGGACCGCTGCGGATGGCTTCGGCCACGGCGGTCTGGTCGGCGTTCAGGTTCTGCTCGTCGAGGGTGGGGAGGCGCATGGGGGTTGCTCCTGCGGTTGGTGGTGGGGCAAGCAGACGGGATCGCTCGCGCGATGTCCAGCGGCACAAGGGGGCCGCTCGCGCGTAGGATCGGCGCCGGAGGCATCGTGGGCACAGCCAGGCTGCCGCTCGAGGGGATTCGCGCGCTCGACCTGACGCGGGCGAGGGCGGGGCCGACGTGCGCCCGTCAGCTCGCGGACTGGGGCGCGGACGTGATCAAGATCGAGCTGCCCCCACGGCCGGGGGGCGGGGACGGGATCACGGGGGAGCGGCACGGCTTCGACTTCCAGAACCTGCACCGCAACAAGCGCAGCCTCACGCTGAACCTGAAGGCGGATGCGGGCCGCGACATCTTCATGCAGCTTGCGAAGGACGTCGACGTGGTCGTCGAGAACTACCGACCGGGGGTGAAGCATCGGCTCGGAATCGACTACGAAGCGGTTCGCGAAGTGAACCCGCGCATCGTGTACGGGAGCATCAGCGGATTCGGGCAGTCGGGGCCGTACCGGGACCGGCCGGGGGTCGACCAGATCGCACAGGGACTGGGCGGGTTGATGTCGATTACGGGACTGCCGGGGCAGGGGCCGGTGCGGGTGGGCATCCCCATCGCGGACCTGACGGCGGGGATGCTGCTGGCGCAGGGAGTCCTGCTGGCGCTGTTCGAGCGGGAGCGGTCGGGCGAGGGGCAGTGGGTGCACACCTCGCTGCTGGAGGCGCAGATCCAGATGCTGGACTTCCAGGCGGCACGGTGGCTGATCTCGCAGGAGGTGGCGCCCCAGGCGGGGAACGACCACCCCACGAGCATTCCCACGGGCGTCTTCCCGACGGCGGACGGGCACATCAACATCGCGGCCTCGGGGGGCATCCTCTGGCAGCGGCTCTGCCAGACCCTCGGGCTGGAGGCGCTGCTCGACGACCCGGACTACGCGGACAACGAGCTGCGATCGAAGAACCGGAAGGCGTTGAACGCGCGCATCTCGGAGGTGACGCCCTCCCGCACGAGCGCGGAGTGGATCGACGTGCTGAACGAGGCAGGGGTTCCCTGCGGGCCGATCAACACGATCGACGCGACGTTCGCGGACCCACAGGTGCAGGCGCTGGGCATCGCCCGGCCGATGCCTCGTCCGCAGCTGGGCGACACGCACGTGGTGGGGCAGGCGATCAACCTCGCGCGAACGCCGCAGCCGCCAAGCCACCGAGCGACACCTGAACTGGGCGAGCACACCGACGAAATCCTGGGCAGCCTCGGGCTGGACGGCGACGCCATCCGGGAGCTGCGCGAGAACGGCGTCATCTAGGCGCGAACGGGAGAGACCGCATGGAGCTGGAACTGAAGACGGACAAGATGATCGCCCGCAAGGAAGGTGGCGTCGGCTGGATGTTCTTCAATAATCCGGCGCGCCGGAACGCACTCAGCATCGAGATGCAGGAGGCGGTCCCGGTCATCCTGCACGACTTCCGGGACGACCCGGACGTGCGGGTGGTGGTGATGGCGGGGACGGGCGACAAGGCGTTCGTCTCGGGGGCCGACATCTCGGAGTTCGAGAAGCGGCGGTCGGACCCCGAGTCGATCGAGAAGTTCAACGCCATCGGCGCGGCCGCGAATGCGGCCTACGGGGAGCTGGGGAAGCCGCTGATCGCGATGATCCGCGGGTTCTGCATGGGTGGAGGCCTGCTGACGGCGCTGCAGGCAGATATCCGGGTGGCGGCGGAGGGCTCGCAGTTCGGCATCCCGGCGGCGCGGCTCGGGCTGGGGTACGGCTTCGGCGGGACGCACAAGCTGGTCGAGACGGTGGGCGCGGCGGCAGCGCGGGAGATCCTGTTCACGGGCGGGCGCTTTCCCGCCGAAGACGCGGAGCGCTGGGGACTCATCAACCGGGTGGTGCCGGTCGAGGAGCTCGAGCCGGCGGTGAGACGCATCGCGGACGCCATCGCGGAGAACGCGCCGCTCACGGTGAACCTGCTGCGAGCCTCGATCGTGGAGGCGACGAAGGAGCCGGAGGAGCGCGACCTCGACAGCATCGAGTCGATGGTGGAGGCGTGCTTCGCGAGCGAGGACTACGTCGAGGGGCGGCGGGCGTTCATGGAGAAACGGCGGCCCGCGTTCCGGGGCCAGTAGCGGCGTGGCCCGGCGGCGTCTGCGGGAGCTGCTGGAGACGCGCGCGCCCGTGTTCGCGCCGGTCTGCCTGGACCCGCTGACGGCGCGCACGCTGGAGGCGCAGGGCTACGACGCGGCGTACCTGAGCGGGGGCGCACTCGGCTTCCAGCTCGCCGTCTCGGAGGCGCTGCTGACGGTGACGGAAATGGCGGAGACGGCGCGGCGCATCACAGCGCGGTCGGGAATCGCGCTGATCGTCGACGGAGGCGTGGGGTTCGGCGACGCGGTCCACACGAGCCGCACGGTGGCCGAGATCGAGGCGACGGGAGCGGCGGCGATCGAGCTTGAGGACCAGGTGGCGCCGAAGCGGGCGCATCACCACAAGGGAGTCGAGCACCTGGTCTCGCTGGAGGAGATGGTGGGGAAGCTGGAGGCGGCGGTGGCGACGCGGCGCGACCCGGACTTCCTCATCGTCGCCCGCACGGGCGCCGTGCGGAACGAGTCGTACGAGGCGGCGGTGGAGCGGGGACGGGCGTACCGGGCGGCGGGGGCCGACCTCGTGATGCTGCGCCCGGACACGGCCGAGCAGTGGCAGGACGCGGTGACGGCGATCGACGCGCCTCTCGCGGCAATGGCGTCGTTCGGGAGCCGCACACGGGCGGAGTGGAACGCACTGGGGTGGCCGCTGGTGATCGACCCGTTCACGGGGCAGGTGGCGGGGTGGCTGGCGGCCCGGGAGGCCTCGCGGCACTTCCTCGATGAGGGGGTGAGCGGGGAGGACGAGGGTGCCATCGCGGCGGGATACGAGGCGATCAAACAGGCAGCCGGCATGGACGACTGGTATGACATCGAGGAGCGCACAACCGAGAAGGGAGCAACGGTATGAGTTCGAGCGACGGCGGGAACTTCGTCTTCGAGGGGCGCGGGGAGCGCGAGATCGTGATGGGGTACAGCTTCGATGCGCCGCCCGAGCGGGTGTTCGAGGTCTGGAACGACACGTCGGGGATGGGGAACTGGTACGGCCCGGAAGGGCACACGCTGATCGTGGCGGAGCAGGATTTGCGGGTGGGGGGCGCCTGGCGATACGGGACGCGGGACGCATCGGGGGAGGAGACGGTCCTGTACGGCATCTTCCAGGAGATCGAGCCGGGCGCCCGCATGGTCAATACGGAGATCTTTGCGGGGATGCCGGACTTCGAAACGGTCGTGACCTGCACCTTCGAGGCGGAAGGCGAGGGAACCCGCATGACATCGGTCGTGCTGCACCCGGTGTCGGAGTCACGCGACGGGGCCATGGCCTCGGGCATGGGGGACGGCGTCCGTCAGACGTTCGAGCGGTTCGCGGCCCACCTGGCGGCGACAGCGGAGTGAGCTACCCTCGGGCGCTGGCGGTACCCCTCGACGTGGCGGTCGACGCGGGGGAGGACGGGGAGTGGGTGGCGTGGCGGGTGCGGGCGCCGGGAAACATCGACTACGGATTCGCGCGGGGCGAACGGCCGGAGGGCTGCCTCAAGGCGTTCCTGGCGCTGCAGGAAGCGCCGCTGGCCGAGTTCGCGGGGTTCGTGCGGCGGTGGGGGGTGCTCGGCATCTGCGCGGCGCACGAGCTGCCCGGCGCACACGCAGCCTGCGCGCCACGTGACGGGGAGTCTGCGAACGACCTGTTCCCGCGCACCTCGCTGACGGAGGGGTGGACGGTGCCCCTGCGGCTCTACCGCGAGCCGGCGGGGGCGTGGCGGGAGCTGGCGGGCAGGCTCGCGGCGGCGGTTCGGGTGGGGCGGGCCCTGCGGGCGAACGAGGCGGGGGACGGAGCGGACCTCGCGCGGCTGTTCGGGGACGAGGCGGCGGGGTTGGCGGAGTCGGCGCGGGCAGTGGGGGAGCAGCGCGTGCGGCTGGGGGAACTGGTGGACGGGTGGCTGGCGGAGGCGGGGGTGCGGCCGGTGGTCGCGTGGCCGTTCGTCGCGGAGGCCCCGGAGCTGGCGGTGGGAGCAGGAGAGCCGGGCGAAGGCGCGGAATTCGCGTGGCCAGCGCGGTCGCTCTACCCGGAGCTGCTCACGCAGGTCGTGCGGGAGCTGGCAGGAATCTAGGGAACCGCTCTCTCACTCGGGCAGGACACAGAGCTCCAGGGCGGAGGGGTGGTCCTCGTCGTGCAGAACGTACTGGAGGGCGGGCCAGATCTCCGTCTCGGTCGCGAGGGGGCCGCCGGTGTTCGGGTTGGCGTCGAAGCGGGGGAAGTTCGAGGACGACACTTCGAGGCGGATGCGGTGGCCGGGTCCGAAGGCGATGGCGGTGCTGGCGAGGTCGACCTCGTAGCGGACCGGTTCTCCCTCGGGGACGGGGCTGGGCTCGCTGAGCGAGTCGCGGAAGCGCGCGCGGATGATGCCGTCGCAGACGGAGACGGGCGTGCCGTCGGGCTGGACATCGACGAGCTTCGCGGTGAAGTCGGTGTCGGGGGCGTCGGTGACGGTCCAGAGGACGACCTTCACGGGCCCCGCGACCACGCAGGGGCGGTCGAGGGGCTCGCTGGTGTAGCAGAGCACGTCGTCGCGGGCCTCGACGCGGGACTGGTCGCGGGGACCGGGGAGGCCGATGGCGGAGTGGAGGGTGGGGCCGCCCTCGCTGGGGACGGGGCGGAGGGGGTCGTAGAAGTAGCGGTCGGGAACCTGGTCGCCAGCGGGAGCGGCGGTGGAGAGCGAACCGTCGCCGCGGGTGCTGTTAGCGTTGCCGTCGCTGTGCAGGTACCAGCTCACGGTCTCGGCCCCGGCGGGCGGCCACTGATTGGCCGTGCGCCACTCGTTCGCGCCCATGAGGAAGTAGCGGACGGCTGGAAGCTCACTGTCGACGCCCTTCAGGTGGCGGTCGAGGAAGCGGTTGTAGTCGAGGACGGCGCCGGACATGGCGGCCGCGGCGGTGGGGCCGAAGTCGCGCTCGCCGAGGTAGCGGTCGTAGTAGGCATGGGACCAGGGGCCCATGAGGAGGTGGTGGTCAACCGGGGAGGCGGCGCTCATGCCGCGGAAGTTGCGGACCGTTCCGATACCGAAGATGTCGAACCAGCCGCCCACGTGGTACATCGGGATCTCGTAGCGGGAGTAGTCGTCGGAGTGGCGGAGGGCCTCCCAGTAGTCGTCGCGGCTGGCGTGGCCGATCCAGTCGCGCCACCAGGGGGCGAGGGCGGGCTGGGAGAGGCCGGGCATGGCGGCGAGGGGTCGCGTGCGGGCGGTCTCGTGGGGGTTGAGGAGCGCTTCCCCGGCAGTGGCGAAGTGTTCGGCGGCGATGCCGCGGTCGCGGCCAAGGGCCAGGGCGGCGGCAAGGCCGAGTCCCCAGAAGGTCGCGAACCCGAGCTGGAGCGCGCCGCCCTGGTAGGTCCAGCCGTCGTAGTAGTCGTCGGCGGTGATGATGGGAATGGCGCACTTGAGCGAGGGCGGCTTGGCCTTCGCGGCGAGGAGGGTCGTCGCGCCGACGTAGGAGGGTCCGTAGATAGCCACGACGCCGTCGCACCAGGGCTGCGCGGCGAGCCACTCGACGGAGTCGTAGCCGTCGTCAGCCTCGTTCACGAAGGGGTCGAACTCACCCTCGGAGGAGAAGCGGCCGCGCACGTCCTGCACGGCCACCGCGTAGCCGCGCTCGGCGAGCTTGAGGGCGGAGGGCATGATGGGAAGGGCGGCTGCCGCGAACACCTCCTTGTCGTAGGGGGTGCGCGTGATGATGCCGGGGACGGGGTCGCCGTCGGCGGGGCGGAAGATGTCGGCGTAGGTGACCACACCGTCGCGGAGGGGGATGGGGATGTTCTTCTCGACGAGGACGCGCGAGACGGTCGGTGACATCGGCGGCTGGCCTCCCGGCGGCATCGTACGCGGGGGGCGGGGTCAGGCGGGGACGGGAGCGGCGGGGTCGAGCAGGCCGGCGTCCTTCAGCTCGGCCCAGAGGGCGGCGGGAATCGGGGCTTCGACCATGCGGGCGTTCTCCTCGACCTCGGACACGGAGGCGGCGCCGGGGATGACGGCAGCGACGGCGGGGTGGGCGAGGATGAACTGGAGGGCGGCAGCCTTGAGGGGCACGCCGTGACGGTCGCAGACGACCTTGATGGCGCGGGCCCTGTCGAGCATCGCGGGGGGCGCCGTGCGGTAGTTGTAGTTGGCGGTGTCGTCGAGGTTCGACGCGAGGATGCCGCTGTTGTAGGGACCGCCGGCGATGACGCTGATGCCGTTCGCCTCGCAATAGGGGAGGAACTCGGCGAGGGCAGTCTGCTCGAGGAGGGTGTAGCGCCCGGCGAGGAGGAAGCAGTCGAGCGGGAGCTCACGGGCGAAGCGCAGCTCCAGCTCCCACTGGTTCATGCCGGCGCCGATGGCGCCCACGAGTCCCTGCTCGCGCAGCTCGATGAGGGCGAGGAAAGCCTCGCGGATAGCCTGGTCGGCGTGGTCGTCGGGGTCGTGGACGAGGAGGATGTCGACTCGGTCGAGGCCGAGGCGCTGGAGGCTGGTCTCGAAGGAGCGCAGGACGCCATCGCGGCTGAAGTCGAAGTGCCAGGGTTCGGAACCGCCGACATCTTCCTGGAGGAGGCGGCCGACCTTCGTCGAGAGGACGAATTCGGAGCGGTCGAGGCGGGACAGCGGGCCGCCATAGCGGCGCTCGCTCTCGCCGAGGCCGTACATGGGGGCGGTGTCGAAGTAGCGAACGCCGGTCTCGTAGGCGCGGTCAATGAGCGCCTCGGCCTCGGAGCGCGGTGCGTCGCGAGCAAGGAAGACGCCGCCGAGCCCCAGGCAGGTGACGCTCAGGGAAGTGCGGCCGATGGGGCGGGTGTCGGTGGCCTTCACGCCGGGGATGATAGCGGGCGCTACGCGGGCTTGCGTGCGCGGAGCGAGTACATGAGGGGGATGCTCTCGCGCCGGCCCGGAAGCACGAACGTCCCGGGGATATCGCCGGGCTCCATCCAGGGGAAGGCCTTCCAGCAGAGGTAGTCGAACTCGTGCAGGAACTCGATGGCGAGACCGGCTCCGGCGATCGCGGTCACGATCGAGCCCATGCTGTGCGACCACTCATAGGTCTCGTTCTCGGTGGTCTCGGCGGTGGGGTCGGCGTAGGTGCCCGGGTCATCCCAGCGGTCGGGCTCGGGGCCGTGGAAGTAGGGATAGCGCACGGACAGGCCGCTCTCGGCCTCGTCGTCGAAGACATGGGCGAAGGGGTGGCCTTCCCGAAGGTAGAGGACGCCGCCGGGCTTGAGCAGGGCAGCGACGGTCTCGGCCCAGCGGGTCAGGTCGGGGAGCCAGACGAGAACGCCGCGGCTGGTGTAGACGACATCGAAGGTGCGCCCGCCGAGGGCCGCGACGGCGTCGTAGACGTTGGCCTCGACGAAATCGGCGGCGATGCCGGCCTCGGCGGCAAGCTCGCGGGCGGCCTCGACGGCGGGGGCCGAGAAGTCGAGGCCGGTTACGGTTGCGCCGAGGCGGGCCCAGCAGAGGGTGTCCATGCCGAAGTGGCACTGGAGATGGAGGAGCGACTTGCCGGCAACATCGCCCAGCTCATCCGGCTCGTCGGGCTCCAGCGACGTCTTGCCGGCGAGGAACCCGGGGACGTCGTAGAAGGCGGAGCGGCGGTGGATGGGGACGCGCTCGTCCCAATTGCGGCGGTTCGCCTCGAACCAGGTTTCGGCGCTCACGGCCGGAGAGGGGTGAAGGTGAGGGGGAGCGACTCGAGGCCGCGGACGACGTACCAGGCGGGCCAGCGCGGCTCGAACTTCCCGGTGTCGATGCGGATGTCGCCCATGCGGGCGAGCAGCGTCTCGAAGGCGAGGCGGCCCTCAAGCCGCGCAAGGGGCTGACCGGGGCAGAAGTGGGGCCCGTGGCCGAAGGCGACACTGTGGCGGGCGTTCTCGCGGTGCGGGTCGAAGGTCGCGGGCTCTTCGAAGCGCTCGGGGTCGCGATTGGCGGCGGCGTAGACGAGCCAGACGACGGAACCGGCGGGAATCTCGACGCCATCGACGACGGCGTCACGCTTCGCGTAGCGGAAGAGGCCCTGCACGGGCGAGGCGAAGCGGAGCACCTCGTCGATGAAGGCGGGGATTTCGGCGGGCTCGGCGCGAAGGCGGTCCTGAAGCTCCGGCTGCTCGGCGAGGAGCTGCATGGCGTTCGTGAGCAGGTCGGTGGTGGTGCCGTTGCCCGCGCCGTAGACCACGCTGGAGACCTCGACGAGCTCCTCGAGCTCGGGAAGGGTGCCGTCGCGGAAGCGGGCGGTGGCGATCTGGGTGAGGATGTCGCTCTGGGGATGGGCTCGGCGGTCGCGCATGTAGTCGAGGAACTGGCGGTCGTTGGGCGTGAGGGAGTCGAGGGGGTCGGAATCCGGGTCGCGCTCGTTGCGGATGCGGTCGCGCATCTCGCTGTTGTCGCTCTGGTCGGGGCGGGAGGTGACGCCGGCGGCGCTGCGGGCGCGGAACTGCTCCCGCAGGCGGTCCTGCTCCTCGCGGGGGATGCCGAACAGCTCGGTGATGACGAAGAAGGGGTAGAGCGAGGAGAACCTGGAGACGAACTCGACCTCGCCGTGGGAGGCGAACTCGTCCGCCATCTCCTCGGCCATCTCTCGCAGGCGGGGCTCGATCTCCTGCTGGCGGGAGGCGGTAAAGAGGCGGTTGGCGACTGAGCGGAGGTCGGTGTGGCGGGGGGGATCGGCGGTCAGGACGGGGATGAAGCCGAAGGGGGTCTCCTCGCGCCACGTCTCGAGCTCGTCGCTCACATCGGCTTCGCCGAAGGGGCAGCCCTCGGGGCGCCGGGGGAGCACGTCGACGGCCCAGGGGCCGTAGGCGGAGACGGCCGCCGAGAAGTCGTCGGTGCGCTGCGAGATCTCGAGGATGTCGGCGTAGCGGGTCACGACGAAGACGCCGTAGTGGGGCTCGCGCACGATGGGGCCGCGCTCGCGGGCAGCCTCGTAGAAGGGGTGGGGGTCGGCGAGCACCTGCGGGTCGGCATCGAAGAGGCGGGCACCGTCGAAGTCGGGGAGGGGGCTGCCGGCGGGGGTCATGTGGCGATTGTAGCGGGGCGGGCCTGCTGGCAAAGCGTGGACGCATCACTCAGAATCGGCGGGCTCACTCGAAACGAAGCAAGGGGGTCGTGTCATGCAACTCGAAGGACAGGTGGCGGTCGTCACAGGCGGGGCCGAGGGGATCGGGCGGGGGTTCGCGGTGGCCTTCGCCGAACAGGGGGCGAACGTGGCCTCGCTCGACATCGACTCGCTCAGCAACCAGGAGACGATCCGGCAGGTGCGGGCGACGGGGCAGGACGGGCTCGCGGTCGACTGTGACGTAGCCGACAAGGCGCAGGTGCGGCGGGCGATGAACAGCGTCGTGCAGCGCTTCGGACGAATCGACATCCTCGTGAACAACGCAGCCGTCTGGGTGGACACGGCGCTGACGTCGGGCACCTTCGAGTCGCAGGCGAAGGGGTTCGAGGACTCGATGGACATCTGCGCGCTGGGCAGCTACTACTGCGCGCTGGCAGCCGTGCCGTCGATGCGGGAGCAGGGCGGCGGCAACATCCTGAACGTCATCACGGAGCACGTGCACGAGGGGCACCTGATCACGGGCCTCGCGGCGGCGACCGGCTACGACGCCGCGAAGTTCGCGCAGGCGCGGCTGACGGAGACGTGGGCGGTCGAGCTGAAGCCGCACAACATCCGCGTGAACGCCCTCTGCATGGGCGCAACGGACTCGCCCATGTTCCGGGCCACGCACGACAGCCCGGCCGAGATCATGCCCGCCGACATCGCACAGGGAGCGCTGAACGTGCTCGCGCACGGGCCGGATGGCCCGACGGGCGAGCTGCTCCTGTTCGCCGCATCAGGCACCCCGCGCGAGCAGGCGCTTCGCGAGATCGCCGCCCTCGCGCCCGGCGGCTAGGAGCACACGATGGGCGAGACGCAGGCGCACCACGGCGTCACGGTCAGCAACCTGGAGGCAATGACGGCTGCGGTGGCGGCGATCGGTTTCACGGCCATCGAGGGGGACGCGAGCGAGCCGAGGAACTACCGCAACGAGCCGGGCGACGCCATCGGCCAGATGATCGCGCCGACGCTCGGTGACGAAATCCGGACGTGGTTCATCGAGAACCCGGCCACCAGGCAGCAGATCGATCTGGTCGAGCTGACAGCGGACGCCACGCGGCTCGAGCGGCCCGGCGACGGCCCGGCGCAGGGCGACCTCACGATCGGAATCTCGACGGACGACCCGGAAGGGTCATACCAGGCGATGCGGGAAGCGGCGCCGGAGCTGACGTGGTCGGAGGCGGCGCCGTGCCCGGAGGAGGACGGCGTGTCCTTCACGGTCGACAGCCAGCGGTACGTGCTCACGCGGGGCGAGCCGTTCGTGTACGTGCACTACGCGCGGAGCGGGTTCTCGACCGCGTGGCGGTTCTTCAAGAACGTGCTCGGTTACCGGATCAAATCGCTCTCGACGCAGGGGACGGGGGACGAGCGCTGGGCGCTCGAGGGCGGCGGCGGACGGGTTGAGCTGGTGATCGAGGAGGGCACGCCGGTGGCGCCGGCCGACGCAGGCAAGCGCTACCTCGGCTCGAACCACTTCCGGCTGCTGCACGCGGACCTGGAGGCGGTCGCGGAGCGGGTGGAATCGAGCGGGCTGGGCACCTGGTTCTTCCCCCCGAACGAGGCGGGCTTCTCGCAGATCATCGGGCCGACGGGCGAGTTCATCGAGCTGTACGACCGCTCGACCTCCTGATCCAGGAAGACCCTCCAGCAGGCGGCCGCGTCCGGCTCGTTGACGCGGTTATGACAGGTGGCTATGTTCGCGACAACCCAACAGGAGGGGTTCCAATGCTCTCAGCCAGGAAACGCGGGAAGGCCATTTCGAGGCGGCAGCTCATGGTGGGCGGCGCCACGCTGGCGGCAGGTGGAGCGGCGCTCTTCGCCTCAGCCGGCACCAGCAAGGCGGCGTCGGCCTCCTCTATCGACGAGGTCGTCGCAAAGGCGCAGATCTCAGAGCTGCGCCGCATGTACGGGAGGGCGACGGACCTCCTCGGCGCGGGAAAGGACCACGACCACTTCGGCGAGGACGGAACGCTGTCCACCGAGATCAAGCACTACATCGCCCGCAACATCTACCGGCGCATCTTCACCGAAGACGCGACCATCTCGGCCTCCGGCGGTGCGCTGACCGGCGTGGGGCCGGACGACTGGGCCGACAAGGTCGCGGCCGCACTCGGCGCGTTCTCCGCAACCCAGCACATGCTCGGCACCCAGCTGGTCGAAATCACCGCGCTGCCGGACGACGTGCGCGGCGGCGGCGGCGCGATCATGCAGAGCTACCTGAACGCCCTGCACGAGTTCTCGCCCGGCGGCAACATCGGCATCTACCGGGGCACCTACTTCGACAAGGTGCGCTACACGCCGGAGGTCGGCTGGCAAATCTACGACATGAACCTCGTGCTTACGTCGTGGGAGACACGGGAGCACGGCGCGCAGGCAGAGGGCTAGACACCCGGGCCCAGGCCCGACTTAGCGACAGCGGGGCGAGGGGCTGTCGATAGTCCCTCGCCCCCATGCGTCTTCGGCCCGAGTCAGCAGCCGAGCTGCGTGGCGAGGTCGTGGAAGTCGGTGGCGTTGAAGTCGAAGCGGTCCTCGAATTCGAGGTCGGTGGGGCGGCCCGCAGGCATCTCGTTCGGACGCGGGACGAAGGCCGTGTGCAGACCGCAGCCGGCCGCCGCGTCTAGGTCGGCCTTGT
Organism: Dehalococcoidia bacterium; assembly: GCA_022827945.1. Lineage (GTDB taxonomy): Bacteria > Chloroflexota > Dehalococcoidia > Tepidiformales > Tepidiformaceae > UBA2991. The sequence goes on from JAJEIT010000060.1 coordinate 89,557, forward strand.
GGGCGGCGACCATCATCACCTGTTCCGGTTCAAGGGAGAGGGCGCGGGCGGCGGAGAGGTAGGTCTCCGGGTCGCTCTTGAAGTGACCGAGAAGATCGGCGCTGAGGAACCCGTCCCAGGGCAGACCGGAGTGTTTCGCCATGTTCACGAGCAGGGCGAAGTTTCCGTTCGAGAGGGTGGAGACGACGAAACGCTTGCGTAGCCGGCCCAGGCCGCCGACGGAGTCGGGCCATGGGTCGAGGCGGTGCCAGACGCGGTTCAACTCCGCGGCCTCAGCTTCGTCGAGGGGGTTTCCCAGCTCGGCCAGGATCTCGTCGAGCTTCTCCCGGTGGAGGGCGTCGGCGGTGGTGAAGGGGCGCTCGCCGCCGCGGATGGCGCCGATGCCACCCACGTAGCCCTCGAAGCGCCAGCGGGCGGCGAGGGCTTCCCAGTCCGCCTCAAGGCCCTTGCCTTCGCCGAGCGTGGCAGCGAGCTCGCGGGTGACGGTCGTGCGCCAGTCGACGACGGTGCCGAAGACGTCGAAGGTGAGGGCTCGGACATGGGAAAGGGCCACGTGTGTCATAGGGCGATTCTGCCAGAAGCGGGCGGGGTCAGGAGGAGTCGGGCGGGGTCCAGGTCACGAGGGGGTTGCGGTCGCTGCCGAGGGTGACGAGGGGGCGGACGAAGATAAGCATGAGGATGAGCAGTCCGAAGGGGATGGCGCCCATGATGAGGAGCGCCAGGCGATCACCAATGGCGTCGGCGAGGATCCCGGAATAGACCCAGTTGAGCTGCATGAACTGGAGCACCATGAAGTAGACGGCGAGGACGCGGCTGCGGAGCTCGGCGGGCACGCGGATCTGGAGGATGGTCATGATGGCCACCTGCCAGAAGGGCGAGCTGATGCCCATGAGGAACTCCACGCCGAGGCTCAAGGCGAACCACGGGGAGACCGCGAAGAGGATCATGCAGGCGCACCAGTCGAGGGGAGCCACGAGGAGGACAAGGCCCTTCAGCTTGAGGCGCTCACCGAGACCGATGACAACAAGCGAACCGGCAAAGTTCCCGAGACCGAACGCAGCCGTCAGCCAGGCGAAGCCGGACGGTCCGACCTCGAGAATGTCCTTGGCGAAGACAGGGCGGAGGAGAAGGATGGCGCCGGCGAAGAGGGTGATGAAGGTGGCGGGCATGAGCACCCAGACGAGGAGCGTGTCGCGGCGCAGGTGGCGGACGGTTTCGACGATGTCGGCCGTAAGCGAGAAGGCGGAGGCGGCCATGGCCTCCGTCCTCCCCTTGATGGGAATGGTGAGCATGAGCAGGGCGCCGACGACGAAGCCGACGCCACCGATGAGGTACGTTGCCTGGGCGCCCACGAGAGCGAGCAGCGGGCCGCCAAGGGAAGGCCCGGCGAAGCTGAGGACGCCGGTCGACATCCCGATCAGGGCGATCGCGGTGGGAAGGCGCTTCGGGCCCACCAGGTCGAAGACGTAGCTCTGCGTGGCCGGCTGGCTGAGGGCAAGAAAGCCGGCTTCCAGGCCGACGGCTACAAGCACGATCCACACCTCGGCGGCGCCGATGGCGACAATCACCGCCATGCCGATCGCGACGGCGGCAAGGCCGACGCGCCCGACGATGAGGAGATCCCGACGGGACGTGCGGTCGGCGATGATGCCTCCCGCGGGCGAGAGGACGATGACGACGACGGCGTGGATGCCGCCCATCAGCCCGAGGATGGTGCGGGAGTCGGTGAGATCGACGAGGAGCCACTGGGCTCCCAGCAGCACAAGTCCCTGCGCGAAGAAGAGCAGGGCGTTGCTCCAGAAGTAGCGGGCAAACGCTCCGTCGCGGAGGGAGCCGCCGGCTGAGCGGAAGGTGTCGCCCAGGCCAAGGGGCTGCGCGGTATCGGGGGAGGCCGAGGTTTCAGCCACCAGCGCTCCTCCGGCCCCTCGGGGCGGGGTCACTATAGGGGAGTGCGGGGGCGGGGGCGGGTGTGGGCGGGTATCATCGCCAGCCGCCGGAGGGCGGTCGCGCCCTCCACGAACAGACCAGCGAGGTGACGGAGATGCCAGAGCCAGAGGTAATGAAGGACCACGAGGTCGTTTCGATCTTCCCGTTCAGCGAGGCGGAGATCGACGAGCTGCTGACCGATGCGCGGGAGTGCGTACTGATGTGGGGCACGCAGGATGGCTGGCCCGTGGGCGTCCTGCACCAGTTCTTCTGGAAGGACGGGAAGTTCTGGATCACCTGCACGGCGAACCGGCACCGCGTGGCGGCGATCAAGCGCGACCCGCGCGTTTCGGTATCGGTGAGCGCGATGGTGGCGTTCAACTTCGAGCAGCGTGGGGCGGTGACGGCCAAGGGTCGGGCGATCGTGCGCGAGGACCGGGAGACGAAGGACTGGTTCTACCCCGCGCTGGCGGGGAAGGCGCTGGGGGACGACGCGGCGGCGGTCGAGGCTTTCGTCGAGCGGCTGGATTCGCCCCTGCGGATCGTGATCGAGGTGACCCCGGAGAAGTGGATCACGTTCAACGGGACGAAGGCGGACCGGATGGTGCGGGGCGAGCTGCCGCGCGAGGAGATGGGCCCGCGGCTGAGCTCGGACGTGGCGCGCATGCGCAAGGCGCGCGAGGAGCGGGGTCTGGACCCGGACGCGAGGTAGAGCCGTGGCCATCGACCCGATGACGGCGGGCCTCTCGCTGACCTCGTACGAGAACCTGTACCACATGGGCATTGTCGTGCCCGAGCTGGCTCCGGCGATGGACGAGATGAGCGAGCAGCTGGGGTTCACGTGGGCGCCGCCAAGAGCGTTCCCGGTGAACGTTCACGAGGGCGGTGAGTTGCGGTCGTACGACGTGCTCGCGACGTACTCGGTGGCGGGACCGCCCTATTTCGAGCTGATCGAGGCGATCGGGGAGGGCGTGTGGAGCCCGGCGATGGCGGGAGGGCTGCACCACATCGGTGTGCTGGCGGCCGACCCGCTGGCGGAGATCGCGCGGCTGGAGGAGGCGGGATACGAGATCGAAGTGCAGGCGGTCTCGCCGGAGGGCGTCGTGACCGGACCCACCTACCTGCTCAACCGCTTCGGCGTGCGGGTCGAGGTCAACGGGGAGGCGGCGCGGGACATGGTATTGGGGTGGATAGCCTCCTGACGGGGCTTGTCTGGCAGCTCTAGTCGTCGAGGGGTGGGAAGGCCTGGATCCACTCCTCCATGCCCTCGAGGGGGCCGCCTCGGTAGATGACGTCGTGGACGAAGGGGCCGAGGAGCTCGATCGTCGTGCCGCCCTCCTTGATGTCGAGGTAGCTGAGGCCGTTCGCGGGAACGGCTTCCATGAGTTCTTCGTACGGTGAGGCCACGGTGAGCTGGGCGGCGGCGCGGGCAGCTTCGGGATCGTGGTCCTCCTGGGAATAGACCCAGGTGAGGCGGGCGCCCTTGGCGATCATGTCGGCGGTCGCCTTCTTCACGTCGGGAACCCAGATACCGAGGTGCTGGATGCCCTCGCCATGCTCGCGGAGGAAGGTGGCGTGGGGAGTCTCGCCTTCGAAGGGCTCGATGATCTCGATGGCGATGCCGGCGAAGGCGCCGTAGTAGACCTTGAGCTTGGCGGGTCGGTTGTAGATGTCCTGGAGCTCGTAGATGGGCTGGAGCTTGAACTTGGCGCCGAGCATCTGCTCGTAGCGGGCGGCGGTGACGTCGGCGTCGTAGACGGCCCAGCCGAGGTGGTGGGCGATGGGTTCGTTGAAGGCGGTCATGGGGCTTCTCCTCGTCGTTGCGTCGCGGCGAGGATGATAGCGACACTGGAGGGCCGCAGGGGTCAGAGGGCGTCGTCGAGGAAGGCGATGATCTCGCGCGCAAGCTCCTCGGGGTGGTTCTGCCAGTAGTCGCGCTCGGGGCCAACGTGGAGGCGGCAGTCGGGGACGTGCTCGGCCAATAGGTTGGCGGAGCGGAGGGGGTGGAGGGCGTCGTCGGGGTGGGCGAAGACGGCGACGGGGGCCTTGATGGCGGCGTACTCGGCGGCCTCGCGGGGGGTGTGCTCGTGGAGGCCGCGGATGATGGGGACGATGGTGCGGGGGTTCTGGGAGCGCAGGATCTCGGCGCCACGGGGGCCGGCAGCGGCGGTGAAGGCGGGCATGTTGGCGGCCATATCGGCGGTGCCGGAGAGGCCGAAGGACTCGACGGCGCCGGCGAGGGTGGCGAGCATCTGGAGGGCCTGGGTCTCGGACTCCTCGCGCTGCTCGCGGGGGCCGAGGGGCGGGGGCGCGATGAGCACGAGTGCGCGCACCGCCTCGGGGCGCTCGAGGGCGCACCAGAGGGCGGCGGACGCGCTCATGGAAGCGCCGCCGAGGATGGGGCGCTCCTCCCCCGCGTGAGCGGCAAGGGCGAGCATCTCCTCGCCGAGCTTCCCCCAGGAGTAGCCCTCGGGGTCCTCCGGCCCCTCGGACTCCCCGTGGCCGCGGGCGTCGTAGAGGAGGACGCGGTAGCGTCCGGCGAGCACATCGAGGGCTTCGGGGCGGTCGGCGTACTGGTCGAGGGAGGCGAAGATACCGTGGCCGATGACGGCGAGGGGAGCGTCGTCGGCGCCGTAGAGGCGGTAGCGAAGCTCAAGGCCGTCGATCTCGGTGAACTGGTCGGTGGTCATGCGTGTGCCGCCGTTCGCGGTGAGTGCGGGCGGTTTGACAACCGCCCGCCGCGCTCGGAGCATGATCGCCATCCGAACCGGGGGCTGGCAACCTGCTGCAGCAACAGGCTGAAGCCCTTGGGGGCGACTCGCTGGACGCGTACCTGCACCGAATCGGCCTGGACGAGCGTCCAGACGCGGACGAGGACGGCTTGCGGGCGGTCCACCGGGCGCACCACTTCTCCATCCCGTTCGAGAATCTCGACATCCACCTGGGGCGGTCGTACTCGTTCGCGACGCGGCACCTGATGCAGAAGATGGTGACTCGTCGGCGGGGCGGGTTCTGCTACGAACTCAACCTGCTGCTGGCGGCCGCGCTGCGCGGGCTCGGGTTCGAGGTGGACGTGATGGAAGGGCAGATGCGGCGGCGGGAGGGGGGCTTCGGGCCGCCCTATGACCACATGACCCTGCGCGTCGGCATGCCGGACAAGGACTGGCTGGCGGACGTGGGGAACGGGGAGACGTTCCAGCAGCCGCTGCCGTGGGACGGGAGCTGGACGCCGCAGGAGCGGGGTGGGGTCTACCGCGTGGTGCGGCGCGAGGATGGGGAGCCGGCTAAGGAGGGGCGAGCGGCCTCGGCGAAGGCGTGGCAGGTCGAGTATCGCGAGAGCGAGGCGGCGGAGCGGGAGGTGGTCTACCACTTTCGCTCGGCGCCGACGACGGCGGAGGGGTTCCTGCCGATGCTGGCGTTCCACACAACTTCGGCCAAGTCGCAGTTCACGAAAGGGTGGATCGTGACGCGGCCGCTCGAAGGCGGCGGGCGGATCACGGCGGCGCGAGGCCTGCTGATGACGACGCGCGAGGGGAAGATGGAGCGCCATGCGATCGGCTCCGCGAGCGAGCTGGAGCGGATCCTGGCGGAGGAGTTCCGGATGCTGCCGGTGGCGGTGCCACCGTCGTGGTTCAGCCGGGGAGGTTAGCCCGGGGGCAGCAGCTCCACCACGTCGCCGGGGAGGAGGGGGCCGCCCGCGATCACCCTCGCGTAGGCGCGGCTCCAGCCGGGGTTGGTCTTCTGGTTGATGCGGTTGAAGTCCCTGCCGGCGAAGTTGGCCTCGATCTTGTAGCAGGGCGCGGTGTAGCCCGTGACCTCGATGAGGACGGCTTCGCCAAGGCGCAGGCGTGAGCCGGGCGCGACCGCGTCCCAGTCCAGGCCGGTGATGGTGATGTTCTCGCCGGCGCCTCCAGGACCGATCGAGTGGCCTTCGGCCTGCAGGGCCTTGATGCGCTCGAGGGAGAAGAGGCAGAGGGCGCGCTCGGGGCCACCGTGGTGCTCCGTGTTCGCCTGGCGGTCGCCCTCGACGCCGAGCGTCCCGATGACGGCGCGCTCGATCGGAAGCTTGGGTACGCCGCCGTCCGAGACGTTGATGTGGGTGATGGTCGCCCGAGCGGTCATGCGACTACGCTCACGCGACCGTTGTTGCGGGTGATTTCGAGCACGCTACCGGTGCAGGGATTGGGGCGGCCCTCGGTCTGGCCGAGGAGGTGAACCTCGGCGCGGATGCGGTCGCGCTCGATGTCGAGGATGGCGGCGGTCCCGAGGCGGTACTCCTTGTGGTGGGGGAGGGTGGGGCTGCCGGGGTTCACGAAGAGGACGTCTTCGCGGAACTCAAGGCGCTCGACGTGCGTATCGCCGGCGATGAGGACATCGACGCGCTCACCGTTCAGCCCTTCCTGAAGGAGGACGGGGATGGGACGGGACTCGGGGCGGAGCTCGTGGGTCATGCCCAGGCGCCAGCCTTCAAGGTCGAGCATCTGGCGCTCGGAGAGGCGAGGGTCTTCGAAGATGTCGTTGTTGCCGCGGGCGACGAGCGTGGGCGCGTGCGCCTCGCACCAGTCGAGGACGCTCGGTGCGGTGACATCGCCTGCGTGTAGAATCAGGTCCGCTGTCGCGAGCAGCTCGCGCGGGCCCGATCCGAGCTCATCCAGTTGACGGATGAGCGAGGGGAGATGGGTATCGGCGAGGAGCGCAACGCGCACGCGCGCACCGTACGGGACGCGCGGGCGGTGGCGCAAACGGCGGCAGGCGAAAACCCCACCGCAACCGCGATCCGAGGAGGAACGATGGCGCAAGAGCGGCAGGCGGCCATCGTCGGGATCCACGAGTACCCCCTGCGGGTGGCTCCTGGTGTCTCGGCGATGAACATCAAGGTTGATTCGATCCGCGCGGCGTTGGACGACGCCGGGCTGAAGTGGAGCGACATCGACGCGATCTACGACGCACAGGACGGAGAGGCCGGGGGTGGGCTGCAACTGGCGGCCTATCTGGGCCTGCGGCCAACGGTGCTCGACACGACGCAGGTCGGCGGCTCCTCGTACGAGTTCCAGGCGGCGCACGCGATGCGCGACATCGCTGCGGGCAAGTGCAACGTGGCGGTCCTGAGCTACGGCTCGACCTCCGCCTCGAACCGTGTCGCGATCGGCACGGGCGGGCGGGGCGGTCCGGCAACGTGGGCGACGAACCTGGAAGCGCCCTACGGCTCGACGCTGATCTCGAACTACGCGATGGTCAAGCAGCGCCACAAGTTCGAGTACGGCTCGACGGACGAGCAGTTCGCGGGCATCTCGGTGGCGACGCGGCACCACGCGATGCGCAATCCCGAGGCCGTGAAGGCGATGACGGACCTGCAGTTCGTGGGCGTGAACGAGATCACGCCGCAGGACGTGCTGGATTCGCGCATCGTGGCGGACCCGCTGCACCTGCTGGAGTGCTGCATGATCAGCGACGGCGGCGGGGCGCTGATCATCGCCTCGGCCGAGGTGGCGCGGAACTGCAAGAAGCCGCCCGTCTGGCTCATCGGCGCGGGCGAGGCGACGAAGTACCGCGAGAACGGCGGCGACATCACGACGAGCGCGGGCGCGCAGAGCGGGCCCATCGCGTTCGGCGAGGCGGGCGTTTCGCCAGACGAGATCGACATCGCGATGATCTACGACTCGTTCACGATCACCGTGGCGGTCTGCCTGGAGGACCTCGGCTTCTGCCCCAAGGGTGAGGTCGGGGCGTACGTGGAGGGCGGGCGGTTGGCGTTCGACAGCGGCGAGGGACCGGCGCTGAACACGGACGGCGGCGGGCTCTCCTCGAACCACCCGGGCATGCGCGGCATCTTCCTGCTGCTGGAGGGCGCGCGGCAGCTGCGGGGCGAGTCGACCTCGCAGGTGCCGGACGCGAAGCTGGCCGTGGCCCACGGAAACGGCGGGCTGCTCGGTGGAACGCACACCGGCGGCACCGTGATTCTGGCGAAGGACTAGGACGATGGCGAACCGACCACAACCGCGATTCCCCGAGCCCCACACCGAGCCGTTCTGGGAGGGCGCCCAGAAGGGCGAGCTGCGCTATCAGCGCTGCAACGACTGCGACGACGTGGTGTTCTACCCGCGTCATCACTGCCCTGCGTGCGGCTGTGGCGACCTCTCGTGGCACGTCTCCGCGGGCGAAGGCACGGTCTATACGTTCTCGGTCGTGCGGCAGAACCGCATGCCGGGCTTCATCGACCTGGGCGCGTACTCGGTGGCCTACATCGACCTCGACGAGGGCTTCCGCATGATGAGCAGCGTCGTGGGCGTGGACGATCCGACCACGGACATCTCGATCGGCCAGCGCGTGCGCGTGGAGTTCGAGGAGCAGGACGAGGGCGACTACCCGATTCCAGTGTTCCGCCCGATCTAAGGAGGCGAAGCGATGCCGACGACGCTATGGCGGCTGAAGGTCGCCCCGGAGAAGCAGGCCGATTTCGAGCGGCTGACCTCGCAGCTCGTGCGCGACGTGGCCGAGAACGAGCCCAGCGGCATCTTCGAGTACCGGCGCGGGGTCGAGGATCCGCTGACGTACGTGCTGTTCCTGTCGTTCGACGACGAGCAGGCGTTCCAGCGGTACTCGACGGCGGACTACCACACGGGCGCTTCCGGCCAGATCATGGAGTGCCTGGCGGAGCCGCCGGTCCCGGACGAGCTCGAGCGGTTCTAGGCCGCCGCGCGTCCAGCGGCCTCGCGGCCGGCGATGCGCCCGAAGACGGCTCCGCGGATGACGGAGCTGGCGCCGGGGTAGTTGTCGTAGAAGAACTCGCCCATGGGCTCGCCCGCGGCGTAGAGGCCGGGGATGGAGTGGCCGGCGGTGTGCCGCACGCGGGCGCGGACGTCGCAGCCGAGGCCGCCGAACGTGAACGTGATGCCGCCCGTGACGGGGATGGCGAGGTAGGGCGGGGAGTCGAGTGGCATGGCCCAGTTGCTCTTGGGGGGCGTGAGCCCGCGCGTGCCCTTGCCGTCGAGCCGGTCGAGGTCGTACTCGCCGTCCATGACGGCAGCGTTGTAGGCGGCGACAGTCTCCATCAGGTCCTCGCCGGGAACGCCGATGTCGCGGGCGAGGCCGGCGAGGGTTTCCGCCTCGAACGGGGGGCCGACGGGGCGCCAGGCGCGGGCGAACTCCTCGCGTTGATAGGCGCGCTGGTCGAAGAGGCACCAGGCGCGCCCGCCCGCCTCCTCGATGATGCGCTTGCTGAACTTCACGTAGGTGTGGTCGCGGAAGTCCTCGCCCTCGTCGATGAAACGCCGGCCACGTGAGTCGACGAAGATGCCCATCTGGTAGTTGTAGAGGGCGGTCACGCCGCACTCGATCGCGGGCGAGCGGGCGTCGAGGACGGCGGAGTGGTAGTCGCCCCACTGTCCGGCGGGCTCTGCCCCGGCGGCGATGGCCATGGTGAGGCCCTCGCCGGTGTTGTAGCGGGAGCCACGGAGGATGAGCGAGTCGGCGAAGCGCCCGAGGTAGCGGACGCGCATCTCGACATTGGCCTGGAAGCCGCCGCAGGCGAGGATGACGCCCCCCGCCGCCTCGACGTCGGTGATTCCGTCGGGTGAGGTGCAGCGCACGCCGCAGACGGATCCATCGGGGTCGAGGATGAGGTCGCTGGCGGCGGTCTGATAGCTGATCGGGACGTTCAGGCCCTCCAGTCGGCGGTAGAGCAAGTCGACTAGACCCTGGCCCCCGGACTTCGGCATGCGCCGGTAGCCGGCGGTGTGGGGGTAGCCCTCCTCCCACTCGACACCAAAGGCGGTGAGCCACTCGATCGTGCCGGCGGCGCGGTCGCAGAGGGTGCGAATGAGCTCAGGGTTAGCGCGCCCGCTGGAGATGCGCATGAGGTCGTCGAACATCTCGTCGGCGGTATAGCGGCGTCGGCCGTACTCGTCGGGTTCGTGGGGGAAGCGCATCTGGGCGTCCGCGAAGCGGGTGTTGCCACCGCGCTCGGGCAGGGGCGCTTTCTCGACGAGGACGGCGCGGGCGCCCGCCTCGGTGGCGCTGAGGGCGGCGGAGAGGCCGGCGATGCCGCCGCCCACGACGACGACATCGAACTCGAAGCGCTGGGCCGCTCCGGGGGCGCCACGGGCGACTGGCATGGGGCGACTCTACGGCCCCTCCGGGGGGCTCGCCAGAGACGCGATCCCCTGGAGCGGTCCTGTAATCTAGCGCGCACAGGATGTGGCAATGCTCCAGGGAGCACTCCTCAACGGCTACGCACTGGACGCGCCCGACGACGAAATGGTCGACGCGCGGGGGGAGCTGCAGCCGGACTACCGGGAGCTGGCCGAGGCGCTGGCGCAGTGGTCGCTGGAGGAGTACGAGCAGCGGAAGGCTCGCGCCGACCTGGCGCTGCTGAGCGCCGGCATCACCTTCAACGTCTATTCGGAAGAGGAGGGCACGGAGCGGATCTTCCCGTTCTCGCTGATCCCTCGAATCGTGGGGTCGGAGGAGTGGCGGGGGGTGGATGCGGGGCTGAAGCAGCGGCTGCGGGCGCTCAACCTGTTCCTGGGCGACCTCTACGGGGAGCAGCGCATCCTCAAGGAGAAGGTGGTCCCGGAGGAGATCGTACTGAGCTCGCCGGGATACAGGCCGGAGATGGAGGGTTTCGAGCCGCCACTCGGGGTGTACGCACACATCGCAGGATGCGACCTCGTGCGCGACAAGAGCGGGGGGTTCGTGGTGCTGGAAGACAACCTGCGGACGCCCTCGGGGGTGTCGTACGTGCTCGAGAACCGGACCGTGATGCTGCGGGTTGTCCCCGACCTCTTCCCCCGGTGGGGCGTGCAGGCGGTGACGGACTACCCGAACCAGCTCCTCGCGACGCTGCTCTCAGTGGCCCCTGCGGCAAGCGAGTCGCCGCGGGCAGTGCTGCTGACGCCCGGCATTTACAACTCGGCGTACTTCGAGCACTCCTTCCTGAGCAAGCAGATGGGCATCCCGCTGGTGGAGGGTTCGGACCTGACCGTCGGCGACGACGACTGCGTCTACCTGCGCTCGACGACCGGGCTGGAACGGGTCGACGTGGTCTACCGGCGGATCGACGACGATTTCATCGACCCGCTCGTGTACCGGCAGGACTCGCTGCTGGGGGTTCCGGGACTGATGCGCGCCTACCTGGCCGGCAACGTCACGCTGGCGAACGCACCCGGGGCGGGCGTGGCCGACGACAAGGTGGTCTACCGCTGGGTTCCGGAGATCATCCGTTTCTACCTGGATGAAGACCCTATCCTGCAGAACGTGGAGACGTTCTCCGCGCTCATCCCGTCGGAGCGGGACTACATCAAGGCTCACGCGCGGGAGCTCGTGCTCAAGCCGGCCAACGAGTCAGGCGGCTACGGTGTGCTCATCGGAGAGCAGGCGACGGAGGCGGAGCTGGACGCGACGCTGGCGCAGGTGGAGGCGGAGCCGAGGAACTGGATCGCGCAGCCGCTGCTCCACTTCAGCACGATCCCGACGTTCGACGAGGACCGGCTAAAGCCGCGGCGGGCGGACCTGCGGCCGTTCGTGCTCTCGGGGCGGGAGACCTGGGTGATCCCGGGCGGGTTGACCCGCGTCGCGTTGCGGGAGGGGTCGTACGTGGTGAACTCGTCGCAGGGCGGTGGGAGCAAGGACACCTGGGTTCTGAACGAGGAGCCCGACTGATGCTGAGCCGCGTGGCCGAGAACCTGTACTGGCTGGGGCGCTACCTGGAGCGCACGGAGAACATCGCGCGGATGGCCCACGTCGAGCACGAGGTCTCCCTGGAAGGCGGGCAGGAGGTCTGGCACAGCCTCGTCAGCACGACGGCCTCGAACGAGCTGTACTGGGACGCGCTGGTGGAGTCGCCGGGGCTCACGCACTCGGAGTTCCTGCTGTTCTCGCCGCTCAACCCCGGGTCGCTGCGATCGACGCTGGTGCGGGCGCGGGAGCTGGCGCGGGGCCTGCGGGAGCACATCTCGCGGGAGGTGTGGGGGGAGATCAACGCGCTCTACCTCTTCCTGTCGAACCGGACGCAGTACGTCGCGAGCGATGTCCACGACCTCTGCACGGAGACGCAGCGGCGCACACAGACGATCCTGGGGCTGTACGACAACACGGTGCTACGGGACGAGGGGCGGGAGTGGTTCCGCTGCGGGATGTACCTGGAGCGAGCGGACATGACGAGCCGCATCGTCGATGCGAAGTACCACATTCTCTTGCCGCGGGGGGACTCGGTCGGGGGGCCGTTCGACCGGTTCCAGTGGGTGGCGGTGCTGCGGTCGGCATCGGCGCAGGAGGCGTACCGGCGTCTGGGTCACAGCGAGGTCGACGGCATGCTGGTGGCGCAGCTGCTGATGTTCTCGCGAGAGTTCCCGCGCAGCCTCGCGTTTTCGGTGCAGGCGCTGGCGCGGCACTACCAGCAGGCGACGGCGGAGACGCCCAAGCGACGGCGGGCGGCGGCGGAGCGGGGCATCGCGCTGCTGAACCTGGATCTGGGGGCGGCGGACATCGAAGAGATCGTGGACGAGGGGCTGCACGAGTTCCTGGACGAGTTCCAGGCGCGGCTGATCGAGGTTGACCGGGCCATCACGGAGGATATCTTCCGCGCCGAGCCGAGTCCGGTGGCCCCGGTCCGGCTCGTTGAGGGTTGAGATGACGTTCTGCCTGGGGATCAAGTGCGAGAGCGGCCTCGTCGCGATCGCGGACACGCGCATCACGAGCGGGTCGGAGGTCTCGACCGCGAAGAAGATCGCGGTGCACCAGGGCGAGCGGCACGCGATGTTCGTGCTCACGAGCGGGCTGCGCTCGGTGCGGGACAAGGCGATCACGTACTTCGAGGAGCGCCTCCAGAGCAACGGAGCGAACCTTGTGCGCGCCTACGAGGCCGTGAACGCGCTGGCGGAGGAGATCCGGCGGGTTCACGACGAGGACAACGACTGGCTGATCAAGGCGGGGCTCTGGTTCGACCTGCACTGCATCGTGGGCGGCCAGCTCGCGGAGGACGACTCGCCACACCTCTACCTGCTCTATCCCCAGGGGAACTGGGTAGAGGTCTCAACGGGAACGCCGTACGTGATCATCGGCGACACGCGCTACGGGAAGCCCATCCTGGACCGCACACTGCGGCACGAGGCTTCGCTGGAGAAGGCCCTACGGGTGGGGCTGCTCTCGTTCAACTCGACCAAGGCGAGCTCGACGGACGTGGGTCCGCCGGTCGACGCGGTGGTGTACGCGCGGGACTCGTTCGCGATGCGGGAGCGGCGGTTCAACGCGGAAGAGTTGGAGCCCGTCGCGGAGTTCTGGCAGCGGTCGATCGAGAATGCAGTCGAGGATGCGGCGGCGCCGGTGGCGGCGCTGGCGGAGGCGCTGGGTATCGAGGACGAGGGGTAGCGCGGCCTACCAGGTATCGATGTTCTGGCGCTTCTTGCCCTCGCGCGGGGGCGGGGGCGGGACGGAGCGCAGGGCGCTGCTGATCCAGGCGCGCGAGTCCATGGGGTCGATGACGTCGTCGATGCCGAAGGCGACGCCCTGGTTGAGCGCCTTGCCGCGTTCGTAGGCGCGGTCGACCAGGTCCTGGTAGCGAGCCATGCGCTCCTCGGGGTCCTCGATGGCGGCGAGCTCGTTGCGGTAGCCGAGCTTGACCTGCCCCTCGAGGCCCATGCCGCCGAACTCGCCCGTAGGCCAGGCGGCGGCGAAGAAGGGTTCCTTCGTGTTCCCCCCGACCATCGCCTGGGCGCCGAGCCCGTAGCCCTTGCGGATGAAGATGGCGACGTGCGGGACCGTGAGGTTGGCGCCGGTCACGAAGAGGCGGGCGCTGTGGCGGGCGAGCGCGGTCTTCTCGACCTCGGGGCCGACCATCATGCCGGGGGTGTCGACGAGGAAGAGGATGGGGATGTCGAAGGCGTCGCAGAGCTGCATGAAGCGCGCGCCCTTGTCGGAGCCATCGCTGTCGACGGCGCCTCCGAGGTGGGTCGCGTTGTTGGCAATCACGCCGATGGGCCTGCCCTCGATGCGGATGAGGGAGGTGACCATTCCGATCCCGAAGTGGGGTCGCAGCTCGAGGACGGAGCCGGTGTCGGCCATCGCGTCGATGATGGCGTGCACGCTGTAGGCGCGAAGTCGGTTCTCGGGGACGAGCGTACGGAGGATGCGCTGGTCGGCGCACTCCCAGTCGTCGATGGGGCCCTGGAAGTAGGAGAGGTACTGCCTGGCGGCGCGGACGGCTTCCTCCTCGTCCTCGACGGCAATATCGACAACGCCGTTGGGAACCTGCACGTCCATGGGGCCGATCTCCTCGGGCGTGAAGACCCCGAGGCCTCCGCCTTCGACCATGGCGGGGCCGCCGAGGCCGATGTTGGAGTTGGCGGTGGCGATGATGATATCGCAGCAGCCGAGGAGGACGGCGTTGCCGGCGAAGCAGCGCCCCGAGGTGACGCCGATGAGGGGAACGAGGCCGCTGAGCTTCGCCATAGTGGCGAAGGTGGGAGTGTCAAGGGGGCGGTAACCGCCGATCGTGGGGGCTTCGGCGGCGGCCTGGCCGCCCTCGCGGCGGCCACCGGTGCCGGCGCGCCCGCCGCCTCCCTCCGTGAAGAAGACGACAGGGCGGCGCCACTTCCCGGCGAGCTCGAGCATGCGGTCGGTCTTGGGATGGTTGACGGCGCCCTGCGTGCCCGCGAGCACGGTGTAGTCGTAGGCGAGAACGACGCAGCGCGCGGCGTCATCGTCGAAGTGCTCGCCGTTGACCGAGCCGACGCCGGTGATCATGCCGTCGGTGGGGAAGCGGCGGACGACCTCCTCGAGGGGGAGGCCGGTGCCGGGGGTGAGGGCGAGGGAGCCGTGCTCGACGAAGGTGCCGGGATCGCAGAGGTCGTCGACGTTTTCGCGGGCGGTGCGCTGCTTCGTGCGGCGGCGGCGGGCGACAGCGTCGGGACGATTCTCGTCGAGGGTGGCGGCGTGGCGCTCATGGACCTCGGCGAGATCGGGGCGGACGAAATCGAGGTCGAGCTCCTCAGAGGCAGCCTCGCCGGTGTCCTCGACGTGGCCCTCGTCGATGAGGATGACGGGGTGACCCTCGTAGATGGTATCGCCGGCCGAGACGGTGACCTCGCGGACGGTGCCGCTGGCGCGGGCGTGGACCTCGTGCTCCATCTTCATGGCGTTCATGACGAGGAGAAGCTGGCCCTCGCGAACGGTGTCGCCCTCGGCGACATCGATCGTGACGATGGTGCCCTGCAGGGGCGCGAGGACGGCGTGAACGCCCTCGGGCACATCGACGGCGGGGAGGATGTCGAGCTCGGGCTCGGGGACGGCGGCCGCGGGGCCACCTTCCTTGCCGTGGACGAGCACGGCGAGGGGATCGCTCTGGTCGACGATGACGCCGGCCTGGCCGCTGGCGGCGGGGGAGGCCGCCGCGGGGCGCTCGAAGAAGCGCCGGGGATGGGTCGCGTTGATGGGGTCGATGAGGGCGGCGACGTGGTCGTCGACGAAACGCGTGTAGACGCGGCCGGCGGCGAGGTCGGGGTGGGCGAGGATGGTCTGGAGCAGGTCGACGTTGGTGGCGACTCCCTCGATGCGGAAGTCGGCGAGGGCGCGGGAGGTGCGGCGGAGGGCGTCGGCGAGGTTCGGGGAGGGCGAATAGCCCACGACCTTGGCGAGGAGTGAATCGAAGCTGGGGCTCGTGCGGTAGCCGGCGTAGCCGAAGGTATCGGTGCGGACGCCGGGGCCGGAGGGGATGTCGAAGGCGGTCAGCGCGCCCCCGGAGGGGCGGGTGGAGCCGTCGGCGGCCATCGTCTCCATGTTGACGCGGGCCTGGACGGCGAAGCCGCGGGGGGTAGGCGCGTCCTGCTGCGAGAGGCCGAGGTCGGCGAGCGACTCGCCGGCAGCGAGGCGGAGCTGGAGCTGCACGAGGTCGACGCCGGTCACCTCCTCGGTGACGGTGTGCTCGACCTGGAGGCGGGCGTTCGTCTCGATGAACCAGAACTCGCCCGCTTCACCGTCCTCATCGGTCGCGACGATGAACTCGAAGGTGCCGAGGTTGCGGTAGCCGCTGGCCTTCGCGAGTCGTACGGCGGCGGCGGTGATGCGGTCCCGCAGGTCGGGGTGTAGGGCGGGGGCGGGGGCGATCTCGATGATCTTCTGGTGGCGGCGCTGGACGCTGCAGTCGCGCTCGCCGAAGTGGGTGACGGCGCCGCCCGCGTCGCCGGCGATCTGCACCTCGACGTGGCGGGCGCGGGGGATCCAGCGCTCCACGTAGAGGCTGGGGTCGCCGAAGGCCTGACCCGCCTCCGAGGCGCAGCGCTCGAAGGCCGCGTCGATCTCGGCGGCCTCGGAGATGGTGCGCATGCCACGCCCGCCGCCTCCGGCGACGGCCTTGATGATCATGCCAGCGCCCTCGGGAAGATCAGCGAAGAAGGCGTGCGCCTCCTCGACAGTGACGGCGTGGGAGAGGCCCGGGACGACGGGGACATCGTTTGCGTCGGCGAGGGCGCGGGCCTGGGTCTTCGCGCCGAAGAGGTCGAGCGTGCCGGGGGTGGGGCCGACGAAGGTGAGGCCCGCCTCCTCGCAGGCGCGGGCGAAGGCGGCACTCTCGGCGAGGAAGCCGTAGCCGGGGTGGACGGCGTCGCAGCCCGCGCGCTGGGCCGCGGCGACGAGCTGGTCGATGTCGAGGTACGGAGCGACCCCCTGGCCGTCGAGGGGGCGGACGGCATCGGCCTTGCGGGTATGGAGGTTGCGGGCGTCGTCCTCGGAGTGCACGGCGACGGTGCGGATGCCGAGCTCGCCGGCCGCTCGCATGATGCGGATGGCAATCTCGCCACGGTTTGCGACGAGCAGGTTCTCGATGGGCACGGTTCGCTCCTCCGGGACGCGCTTCCAGCGAGGGCCGATCCTACCAGCGTGGGGCGCTGGGGCGGCGCTTATCATCGGCGGCCGGCGGCGCGCCACCGATGCCGCGCGCCGCGGAAGGCGGCGCCGATGACGGACGCAACGGGAACACCGACCTCGGACGAGCTCGCGCGGATGGCGGTGGAGCTGCGCAACTGGGGACGCTGGGGGGAAGACGACGAGCGGGGCGCGCTCAACCTGATCACGGACGAGAAGCGCGCACAGGCGGCGGTCGTGCAGGAAGGGCTCTCAGTAAGCTGCTCGAATGAGCTGCCGGTCTCGCGGGGGCTGGAGCCAAGGCCGGGGCAGCACTTCATGATCGTGGGCGGGGACCAGGTGGACCCGGAGACTCGCTTCGCGTTCTGCCTGGACTCCTTCTCGATCGCGCCGCATGGACCGGCGACGACGCACCTCGACGCGCTCTGCCACATGTTCTACGAAGGCAAGATCTACAACGGCTACAGCAAGGACGAGGTGCGGACGGACGGGGCGCACAAGGACAGCATCATGGCGGGGGCGGACGGCATCGTGAGCCGGGGGGTGTTGCTCGACATCCCGGCCGTGCGCGGGGTGGAGTGGCTGGAGCCGGCCGAGCGCATCACCGTGGCGGACCTGGAGGCGGCGGAGGAGCGAGAGGGCGTGCGGGTCGACTCGGGCGACATCCTGCTGGTGGCCACGGGACGGGAGGCGCGGACGGAGTCGAGGGGGCCGGGGGCACCATGGGACGGGCTGGCAGGGTTGGACGCGAGCTGCCTGCCGTGGCTTCGCGAGCGGGACGTGGCGGTGGTCGGCTGCGACGGGATCACGGACGCCACGCCGAGCGGGATCGACGAGTGGCCGATGCCGCTCCACCAGGTGCTGATCGCGAACATGGGCGTCCACCTGATCGACAACGTGTCGATTGAGCGTCTGGTGTCGGCCTGCCGCGAGCGGAACCGGTACGAGTTCCTGTTCTCGCTGGCACCGCTGCGCCTGGAGGGCGGGACAGCCTCGCCGGTGAATCCGCTGGCCATTTTCTAGTGGCTAGTGGCTAGTGATTAGTGGCTGGTGGTTCGTGCCGCTCAGGCGGGGCCCTGCGACGTATCATCGCGGCCAGCGGCGCGGCCCCAGAGCGGCGCGCTGCGGGGGGTGACAGCGATGACGGATGCAACGGGAACACCGACCTCGGACGATCTGGCGCGAATGGCGGTGGAGCTGCGGAACTGGGGGCGCTGGGGGGACGACGACGAACGCGGGGCGCTCAACCTGATTACGGACGAGAAGCGCGCACAGGCGGTGGCGCTTGCCCGGGAAGGCGTCTCGGTGAGCTGCGCGCGGGCGCTGCCGGTCACGCCCTCGCAGGAGAACCAGCATCCCGCCCAGCACTACATGATCAGCGGCGGGGACCAGGTGAGCGAGAACACCCCCTTTGCGTTCGCCGCGGACTACATCGGGATCGCGCCGCACGGGATGGCGACCACGCACCTCGACGCGCTCTGCCACATCTTCTACGAGGGCAAGATCTACAACGGCTACAGCAAGGACGAGGTGCGCACGGACGGAGCGCAGAAGAACAGCATCATGGCCGGGGCGGACGGCATCGTGAGCCGGGGCGTGCTGCTCGACATCCCCTCCGTGCGTGACGCCGACTGGATCGAGGTGGGCGAGCGGGTCACGGTGAGCGAGTTGGAGGCGGCGGAGGCGCGACAGGGCGTGCGGGTGGAGTCGGGAGACATCCTGCTGGTGTACACAGGACGGGATCCGCGGCGGGACTCGAAGGGGCCAGGAGCGCCCTTCGACGGGCTGGCCGGCGTGGACGCGGGCTGCCTGCCCTGGGTGCGCGAGCGCGACGTGGCGGTCATCGGCTGCGACGGCGTGACGGACGCGCTCCCGAGCGGTATCGACGGGTGGGCGATGCCGCTCCACAGCGTCGCGATCGCGAACATGGGCATCCACCTGATCGACAACATGAACCTGGAGCGGCTGCTGGCGGCCTGTCGCGAGCGCAACCGGTACGAGTTCCTGTTCACGCTGGCGCCGCTGCGCCTAGAGCGGGGCACGGCCTCGCCTGTGAATCCGCTGGCGATCTTCTAGCGGTCTGTGATCGGTGGTCGGTGAGAGGGACGGGTGATAGCGCTGAGTCGCAGGGTGATCGCGAGTCTGGTGGCGCTGGCAGCGGTGCTTGTGCTTGCGGTCGTGCTCGGGTTTGTGCTGGCGTTCGGGTCGAGCGACACGAAGACAATCGAAGAACGATGGGCGGAGTTGGGGGTGGCGGAGGTGGAGTTCGTGTTCGCCGGGGACTTCACGAGCGACGAGCGGGAGTCGATCCGGCTGGAACTGAAGACGGCGCAGGTGGTGTACGCGAAGCACTTCGGGGCGGTGACGTCGGACTTCACAGTGGCCCTCGTCACCGACCTTGCGTCGCTAAATGAAGGGCTGGCGGAGCGGGGGGCCGAACGCGGGATCTGGTTCACCTGTGGGGGCGCTGCGGCATCGCAGGTCATCCTCATAGTGCTGGAGGATTGCGGAAGCGCAGATCGGGCGATCGGGTGGCCGCTGGCGCATGAGTACTTTCACATCCTCCAACAAGAGGCGGGAAGCCTGGCCTCAACCCGCCAGCGAGGCACGGTCAGCCAGATGCCATGGCTGGACTGGCTCGTCGAGGGGTCGGCGGTGTACGCGAGCACTCTTGTCAGCGAGGAGCAAGGGCGAGTCCCTCTCGATGTCCGACGGGCGAGTCTCCAACGCCTCTGGTCGGGGCTGGGACAACCGCTCCCCTTGTTTCGCTCCAGCCTCGATACAGACGAGCACGACTGGTATGCCTACAACGTCGGGTTCCTGGCGACGGAGTTGCTCGTCGAACGGGCCGGCCCCGAGGCAATCCTGGCCTTCTTCCGGTTCGGCGGGCACGCGGGTGCGTTCGAGGCGGCGTTCGGCATCAGCCTGATTGACTTCCTGGCCGCCTTCGAGGAGCACCGGCTGGAAGTGGCTCAGCCCTTCGAGTGGCAGGTCAGCGGGACCGTACTTGGCGCCGACGGCGCACCCTTCCCGAACATGGATGTGTACGCAGCGGTACAGATCGGAGGCTATGAGTCGTGGGTTGGGATAGGGAAGACGGGCACCGATGGGCGTTTCGAGTTAGCTGGACCCGGAAGTGACTATTCGATCAGGCTCCTGTTCCAGTGCCCCCGTGACGACGGCGTCATTGAGCGCGTCAACGTCGGAGGGTGGGGCGCGACAGGGTTCGTCGCAGACGACGACGGAATCTGGGAGAACCAGGAAGAAGGGGCGGAGCCATTCACGGACGAGGAGCGGGACCGCACGGGCATGGTCATCCAGCTTCCCGAGACGCGGGAGTCGCTGATCGCGGAACACTGCGGGCCCTAGGTGGCGAGCATGCGGCCGGCTTCGCGGATCTCCTCGAGGTAGTAGGGCGGGGTGGTGAGGAGGATGAGGCGGTCGACGCCCTTCTGCTCGAGGGCGGCGCGGGCGGAGCCGTCGGCGCGGACGTAGGGCTCGCTGAGGCCGGCGAAGACGGTCAGGAGGAAGTCGTCGGGGTTGCGGCCAGAGGCTGCGTGCTCGCGGCGGGCGATCTGGGCGAACGACTCGAGTTGGGGGTGGCCGGCCTGCGTGTTGAAACCGTCGGCGTGGCGGCCGGCGATGCCGGCCATGCGCGGTCCCCAGCCCCCGACGACGATGGGTGGCGGGACCTCGGGGCGGTTAAAGCCGTGGGCCGCTCGCAACTGGAAGTGCTCGCCGTCGAAGGTGGAGCGCTCGCCCGACCAGAGGTGTCGCAGGACCTGGGCGGCCTCAGCTACCTGGGCCGCGCGGATACGGTCGGGGGGCACGGGGCGGCCGAGCATGGTCTGCTCGGGAGCGTAGGGGAGGGTGGGGCCGCCGCCCGCGCCGAGCCCGAGGAGGAAGCGGTTGCCGCTCACCTCCTGGAGGGTGGCGGCCATGTTGGCGAGGAGGCCGGGGTGGCGGTTCGCGACGTTCAGGACGAGCGTGCCGAGCATGACGCGCGAGGTCGCCTCGGCGATGCCGGTGAGGGTGACGAGCGCCTCGGGGACGCGGCCGCTGTTGTAGTCGGCGTCGCGCAGGTGGTCCCAAGTCCAGATGCCGTCGAAGCCAGCATCCTCGGCGACGACGGCGGCGTCGCGCATCTGGGCGTAGGTGGCGCCGAAGGGCATCAGGAGAAGGTCGGTCTGCACGACGCGCAGGATAGCGGAGGCGGGCGAGGCTCGCGTTCGTACAATGCGCGCGCGGAGGACGACATGGCAGAGGACAGACTCCTTGACGACGAACTGAAGGTGCTGCGCGACGGGTTCGCCGAGCGAGCGCCGCAACTCATCGAAACTGTGGAGGCGGCCATCGCGGAGATCGAAGCGGCGACGATTACTCGGGCGCTCGACGTGGGCGCTCAGGCGCCGGACTTCGAGCTTCGCGACGTGACGCACGACCGCACGGTGACCCTGAGCGAGACGCTCGCGCAGGGGCCGGCGGTCGTCTCGTTCTACCGGGGCGAGTGGTGACCGTTCTGCAACATCGAGCTGCAGGGTCTGCAGCGACGGCACAACGAGCTTCGCGACCTGGGGGCGACGCTGTTCTTCGTCGGTCCGGAAACGGAGGAGAACGCGCGCAAGCTGCTGGCGAACGTTGAGACGGACATCCCGGTCCTGACGGACAGCGACGGCGCGGTGATGGACGCGTACGGCCTCAGCTTCGAGCTGCCGGACCGGCTGAAGGCGGCCTACCGGGGCCTGGGCTTCCCGGACCGCAATCCGCAGACAGGGTGGCAGCTACCGGTGCCGGCCACGTTCGTGATTGACGGCGGAGGCGTCATTCGCTCACGGCACTGCCTGGCGGACTACCGCTACCGGATGGAGCCGCGCGACATCGTGGCAGCGGTCGAGGAGCTGAGAACACCATGAGCATCCCGGAGCTACTCCGAGTGGAGCAAAGCGAGGAGCGCCTGAAGCGGATCGAGCGGGCGACCGAATTGCCGATGCTCGCCCTTGCGCTGCTGATGGTGCCGCTCCTGATTCTGCCGCTGACCACGGACCTGTCTGCACAGGCTGACCAGTGGTTCCTCATCGGCGACTACGCGATCTGGGCTGCCTTCACGATTGAGTTCGGGGCGAAGTTGCTCGTTGCGCCCCGCCGGCTGGCCTACATACGCACGCATCCGCTCGAGGCGGCGATGGTGGTGGTGCCTTTCCTGCGACCGCTGCGACTGATGCGACTCTTCATGCTGCTGCGGCTAGCGGTGGCGTTGGGGTTGAACACCCGCCTCATCCGCAGGTTCTTCTTGCGGCGCGGAACGGGATTCGTGCTCGCCTGTCTGCTTATCGCGGTGGTCGGTGGCGGAACACTCGTCTTCATCGCTGAGCACAACCACGCGAGCAGCCAGATCACCTCGATCGGTGACTCCTACTGGTGGGCGGTCGTCACCATGACAACGGTGGGGTACGGCGACTACGCTCCGGTCACACCGGTGGGGCGAGGGGTCGCGGGGTTCCTGATGCTCTTTGGCATCGCGGCCCTTTCGGTTACCACGGCCTCTGTCGCAACGCTGATGGTGAGGGAACCGCAGCAGCCAGCGCACACGCCCACATTGCGGGACCTTCGCATCAGGCAGCGTCAACTTCGGGCGCGCCGCTTCGCGCGCTGAGGCGGCTGAAGGATGCGGGAGCTCGCCGGGCGCATCACGCGGTCCAACCGCTTCGAGTACTTCATCATCGGGCTGATCCTCGGGAACGGCGCGCTGCTGGGAATCGAGACGGTCCCAAGCATCAAGGAGGGATACGCGGTCTGGCTGAGCGCCGGACACTGGGCCACGATCGGCATCTTCATCGTCGAGGCGGCGCTCAAGATGCTGGCGCTGGCGCCACGATCGGAGCGCTACTTCCGCGACAACTGGAACGTCTTCGACTTCACGATCATCGTGCTGTCGCTTATTCCAGCGGTGGGGACCTTCGCCGTCGTTGCACGGATGGCGCGGCTGATGCGCCTGCTGCGGCTGGTCTCGGCGGTGCCGGAGTTGCGGCTGATCGTGACGACGCTGGTGCGGTCGATCCCGGGCATGCTGCACATCGTGGCGGTGATGAGCGTGCTGTCCTACATCTACGCGATCCTCGGCTACGAGTTCTTCCATGAGCACGATCCGGAGCACTGGAACAACCTCGGAACCTCGCTGCTGTCGCTCTTCCGGGTGGTCACGCTGGAGGACTGGACGGACATCATGTACGTGGCCATGGAGCTGAACTCGTTCGCCTGGGTCTACTTCGTGAGCTACGTGGTGCTCGGTTCGTTCGTGACGATCAACCTCTTCATCGCGGTGGTCATCAGCAACCTGGACGAGGCGAAGCAGGAGCGTTTGCGGCAGCTGGAGAGCGTGGCGACGCGGGGTGAGCTGATCGACGAGCTGCGGGCAGCGCGGGAGTCGCTCAGCCGGCTCGAGCGCCGCCTGTCGGAAGGGGAGGGACTTCCGGACCGCTGACACGCTCCGGGAGTGCGAGCGCGGGCGAGCGCGGGTATGCTCCCGCGGCTGGGGGACCTATGCCGCAGGCACTCTCGCACCTGCGTATCTGCGACTTCACCGGGCAGCTGGCGGGGGCGGGGGCGACCCGCTTCCTGGCGGCGTTCGGGGCGCAGGTCATCCGCATCGAGGATCCGGTCAACCAGGGGCGGTGGGACATCCTGCGGGGGATGCCGCCGTACGTGGACGAGCGTCGCGGGGTGGAGTTCGGCGGACCCTTCAACAACCACAACGTCGAGAAGCTGGGAGTCACGCTGAACCTGCGGACGGAGCGGGGGAAGGAGCTGCTGCGGGATCTGGTGGCGGTCTCGGACGTGGTGGCGGAGAACTTCTCGGCGGGGGTCATGGAGCGGTGGGGGTTCGGCTACGAGGAGCTGCAGGCGATCCGCGAGGACATCATCTACGTCTCGAACTGCGGGTTCGGGCACCGCGGTCCATACCGCGACTTCAAGACGTGGGGACCCATCGTGCAGGCGGTCTCGGGGCTGACGTTCAGCTCGGGGCTGCCGGACCAGCCACCGGCAGGCTGGGGCTACTCGTACATGGACCACACGGGCGCCTACTACATGGCCATCGGCCTGCTCGCCGCGCTGCACCACCGCAACGTCAGCGGCGAGGGCCAGTGGGTCGACATGGCCTGCACCGAGGCGGGCGCGACGCTGACCGGACCGGCGATCCTCGACTACACCGCCAACGGCCGCCCGACGCGCCGCGACGGCCTGCCCGACTCGAACCACAGCGAGTGGCCGCCGATGTCCCCGCACGCGATCTACCCCGCCGCCGGCGAGGACAACTGGATCGCCATCGCCTGCCGCAGCGAGGAGGACTGGCGCGCCCTCGCCGCCGTCGTCGCCGAGCCCTGGACCGGCGACGCACGCTTCGCCGGCCTCGAGGCGCGCCGCGAGCACGAGGAGGCGCTCGACGGGCTGCTCGCGGCCTGGACGGGCGCGCGGGACGCCTTCGAGACGGCCGAGCGGCTGCGGGCGGCGGGCGTACCCGCGGCCGCCGTCGCGCGCCCCGAGGACCGCATCGAGCACGAC
>JAJEIT010000009.1 GCA_022827945.1 Dehalococcoidia bacterium
CGACGACCGCGTCGAGGGCCTCTCCCTCGGCGCCGACGACTACCTGCCCAAGCCCTTCGCCCTGCGCGAGCTGATCGCCCGCATCCGCGCCCTCGCCCGCCGCAGCGCCGTCAGCACCCCGCCCGTGCTGCAGACCAGCGATGTGCGCCTGGAACCCGGCCCCCACCACGCCACTCGCGACGGACGGGACCTCCGCCTGACCCGCAAGGAGTTCGCCGTGCTCGAGGTGCTCCTCGGCGCCGGCGGGAACGTCGTCAGCGCCGAAGAGCTGCTGGAACGCGTCTGGGACGAGCACGTAGACCCGATGACGAACGTCGTGCCCGTCACGATCATGACGCTCCGCCGCAAGCTGGGCGATCCGCCCGTCATCACGACTCTCAAGGGCGCCGGCTACCGCATTGAGGCGGCGACATGAGGCTCCCGCGGCCTACCATCCGCATCCGCCTCACGCTCCTCTACGGGTTCCTCTTCCTGCTGGCGGGGGTCGTCCTCATCGCCATCACCCACGTCCTCTACCGCGACGCCCTTGAAGGGGACGACCTCGTCGCGAAGCAAGCCTTCTACGCGGAAGAGCAGGTGAAGGAGGCATTCGGGGAGCGCTTGCCCTCGGGCAGGGTTCTGCGCGAGTTCACCGCCAGGGACGGCCGCACCATCTACAAGTTCGTCGAAGACGTCCACGCCAGGGCGGTCGACGAGGCCGTCGACGACGCCCTCAGCGAGCAACTCGCCCAGTCCGGGATCGCCCTCGGCGTCACCACGGTGGGGGCGCTGCTGCTGGGCTGGCTCGTCGCGGGGCGCGTGCTTCGTCCCGTGCAGCGCATCACCGAGACCGCCCGCGCCTCCTCCGAGACCAACCTTCACCACCGCGTCGCTCTGCAAGGTCCCGACGACGAACTCAAGGAACTGGCCGACACGCTCGACTCTCTCCTCGAAGCGCTGGAGAGGGCCTTCGACAGCCAGCGCTCTTTCTCCGCCAACGTCTCCCATGAGTTGCGCACCCCGCTGGCCATCCTCCGCGCCGAGGCCGAGATCAAGCTGCAGGACGAAACCGCTTCCGAGGCCGAACGCGATTTTGCCCGGCGCATCCTGGACTCGACCGATCAGGGAGAGCGCACGGTCGATGGCCTGCTTGCCCTCGCCCGTAGCGAGAGTGGCCTCCTGACACGTGTCGAGATCGACATCGCCGAGCTTGTCGGCGATGTCGTCGGAGACCTTGCCACCTCCGCTGGCCAGGTCGAGTTGCGGCTGGAGCTTGCGGATGCGACCGCCTGGGGTGACCGGGCCCTGCTCGAACGGCTGGTCGCCAACCTCGTCGAGAACGCTCTCCGTCATAACGCGCCCGGCGGCTGGGTGCGGGTGGAGACGGCGCGGGAGGGCAACGAAGCCCTCCTGGGCGTGACCAACTCGGGCCCGCGGCTCACAACCGAGGAAGTCGAGCGCTTCTTCCAGCCCTTCGTCCAGCGGCAGGGACCGGAAGCGGAACGCCGCGGCCTCGGTCTCGGGCTCTCCATCGTGCAGGCTATCGTCCAGGCGCACGGCGGAACACTCTCCGCCCGTGCGCGTCGCGATGGCGGACTCGCGATCGAGGTGCGGCTCCCCGGGAGTGCGGCTACCGGGAGCTAGCTCCCCAGGTTCCTCCCGAGAAACGCCACAATCGCCTCCAGCCCCTCCCCCGCCGCATCCACCTCCTCGATCTGCAGGAACGCGTGCGTCGCGCCCTCGCAGACCAGCATCTCCGTCTCCACCCCCGCCGCCCGCAGCGACTCCGCGAAGTCTAGCGACTGCTGCAGCAGCGGATCTCGCGTGCCCGCCGTCATGAAGACGGGCGGGAAATCGGCAAGGTGCGGGCTGAAGCGCGGGGACACCGCCGGCGAAGCCAGCTTCGGGTCATCCGGCGTCGTCCCAAGGTAATACTCGACCTGCCAGACGAAGATGCGCCCGTTCACGAAGGGCGCGTCTTCCGGCAGTTCCAGCATCGCCGGGAAGTCGTAGACCCCGTACGGCAGCACGGCCGCCCGGAACGGCGTCGCACCGTCCCGATCGAGCAGCCGGTCCAGCGTTGCCGCCGCCAGGTTCCCTCCTGCGGAGTCGCCCATGATCGCGAGCCGCCCCGGGTCGATGGCGAGCCTTTCGGCCTCGGCCGTCAGCCAGTCCGCGGCCAGCACGCAGTCGTCGAGCCCCTCGGGGTGCTTGTGCTCCGGCGCCAGCGCGTAGTCGACGCTAGCCACGAAATACCCCCGCTCGGCCAGCCGCTGCGCCAGCTTGTCGTGCGTCAGGGGCGATCCGGCGACCCACGAGCCGCCGTGGATGAACAGGATGCCAGGATGCGGGCCGTCCCCGTCCGGCGGGTACAGGTCGACCGTCAGGACCTCGTCCCGGCGCGTCGCCACTCGCACGCCCCGCTCCACTGGACGATCCGGGCCGCCCTGGTTCAGGAAGCTCGCCGTCATCGCCCAGCGCTCGCGGATCTCGAGACCCGTCACGCGTGGAAGGTCAGGTGGCGGCGGAGTCGCATAGAACTCGATGATGCGGACAGTTATGTCGTCCAAGGACTACGCCTGGCCTTCGCTCACGGCGTCGATCACGCCCACGGCCGCCATCGTCCGCTGCCCCGCCGCCACATCGTGGCTGAGGATGACGAGGTCGTGCTTCTCGCCCTCGCGATCCTTCACGTGGTCGCGCAACAGCGCCTCCGGCTGGAACCCGAGCGAGCGGAAAACCGCGATCGCCTCATGCTGGTCGACCGTCATCTGCCCGATGATCTTGTCGACCCCCATGCCCAGGGCGATGCGGAACGCTTCCTCCGTCAGGAGCCGCCCGACACCCCGGCCCCGCAGCGCGGGACCCACGAGCACGCGCAGCTCCGCCACGTGCTGCGACCAGGGCAGGTCGCTCCCGTCCACGGTCGCGTACCCGGCAATGCTCTCGTCCTTGTCGAGCACGAGCAGCGAGGTGGTTACGCCCGCCTCAAGGCGCTGCACCCACGTCTCCACCTGCTCCCCCTGCGTGATGTCGCGGCGCAGGAAGAGGAGGTCGTGCTCGGGCAACCCGCGCGCGAAGGCCAGAATCCCGTCGCCATCGCTCGCGTCCATGAGCCGCAGGGTCACACGCTGCCCGCCAACCGTGCCGGCCGCCGGGTAGCGTGAGTTGCTGCTTGTCGACTTCAGATCGAACGTACCGAAAGCCATTGGTCCAACTTTGGCCAGAGACGATACATGGCGTTCCCCCCGGCAACGAGACTTGCGTGGCCACCCCGCAGGACGACCTCCTCCGTATCTGCCGACGCCACCTGCTCAAGCGCGGGTTTGGCCGCCTCGTACGGCACGATGTGGTCGTGTTGCGCCATCGCGTGGATCATCGGCACGTCGATGCCGGAAAGGTCCACGCGCTGGCCACCCAGCTCCAGCGTCCCCTCCAGCATCGCGTTCTTCCAGTAGAGCTCCTTCACCATCTGGCGGAAGGCCTCGCCCGGGAACGGGATCTGATCGGCCGCCCAGCGGTCGACCATCATGAACGACTTCACGTACTTGTCGTCCCGGATCCGGTCGAGCACCTGGATCGGGCTCGTGAGCCGCCCCGTCGGGCGCAGCATGTCGAACGCCGACAGCAGGATCTCGCCGGGAACGTTCCCCAGCGTGTCCACGATGCGGTCGACGTCGAAGTAGCGCTCATCCGTCCACTGGCTGAACAGCCCCATCCCCTTGAAGTTCACCGGGGTGGTCAGGCAGACCATGTTCCCCACCGGCGCCTCCGGATGGGTGCCCATGTACATCAGCGCGAGCGAACCGCCCACGCAGTACCCCAGCAGGTTCAACTCGTCCTCCCCCGAGTCCTCGAGCACGCGGTCCACGCACTCCGGGATGCGGGAGAGGGCGTAGTCCTCGAGCCGCAGGCTGCTGTCCTCGTTGCGGGGCACGCCCCAGTCGATCAGGTACACGTCGTACCCCTGCTGCACGAGGAACTCCATCATGCTCTGGCCCGGCGTCAGGTCGAGGATGTACGGCTTGCTCACCAGCGAGGTCACGACCAGCAGGGGCACGCGGTAGACCTCGTCCGTCTGCGCGCGGTAGTGGTACAGCTTCATCGACCCATCGGTGTGGATCGTGTCCTTCGGCGTCGAGCCCACCTGCGGGTCTTCCAGCGAGATGTACTCGAGCCCCACCAGCCCGCGACGCAGGATCGTGTCCACGGTCGTCTGGACCTGGCTGGCAACATCGGGGGAAGCGGAAGCAGTCGTCACGGTCTATTCCACGGTGCGGGCGCGACCCGCAACACGCAATCGATTCTCGGAGGGGTGTGGGAACGGCGGGTTACCGCCGCGTTAATTCGCGGTTTCGCCCTCCGCGGCCGCCGGTGGGCGCCTGGTGCGCTTCGGGCGGGCCTTCGCGTTCGTCCCGTTCGCGGGAGCGGCCGCCAGCGCTGCCGAGAGCTGCGCTTCCAGCGCCGCCAGCCGGTTCTCGATCGCCAGCATGCGGTCGCCCAGCGCCAGCACGTCCGTCCGCGTGGGAACGTTCATCGCCGTGAAGAACGACCCCATCGCCTCGTTCATCGTCTTCTGGAAGTGCAGGAACACGTCGAGGTTCCGGCCCAGGCTCTGGCTGAACTCCTCCGTCCCCATCATCTGGTTGAAGAACTCGTTCCACTGTCGCTCCGACTGCGTGGCCCACTGTCGCCACGCTTCGGAGAAGTCGGGCGCCGCCGTTTCGTTCGTGCTCATGTCACTTCCTCTTCGGTACTGTCGCCCTCGGTCGGGGCGGGAACGTCGAAGCCCGCCAGCGCGCCCGTGAGCACCTCCTGGTACCGGTTCAGGGCCTCGATCCAGGTTCCCAGGAACAGCTCGCCGGCTGCGGTCAGCGAGTACATGCGCCGCGCCGGCCCCTGGTCGGAGGTGTCCCAGAACGAGGAGACGAAGCCGCTGTTCTCCAGTTGCCGCAGGGCCCGGTACACCGTGCCGCTGTCGGACTGGGGCAGCCCCGATTCGCTCAGTTGCTGGCTCAGCTGATAGCCGTAGGCGTTGCAGCCCTTCAGGAACGCGAGCAGGCTCGTGGCCAGCATCTCCCCGTGGAGGCGCGGCTCGGCGGTCGTGCGCTTGCGTCCAGTGCTCTCGGCCATAGGGACATTCTGTTGCTAGGTGCCGATACACGCAATCTGCAGTTTGCATGTAGCTGCCGCCGGCCCTAACCTTCTCCCATCACGAACCAGTAGCGGAGCCACACCATGAGCGCCAACTCCCAGACCGAGCAGTACTTCAACGCCCTCCTCGAGAGCTACGACGCCCTCACCCGCGCCATCGAGCAGGCCAACGAGCGCGGCCTCGGCCTCTCCCGCCAGCTCCTTGCCGAGGTCACCGCTGCCCAGCGCCAGACCCTCGACCTGGCGAAGCAGGTCGCGTCCAACCCCTCCGACATGGCCGCCGCCTACTCGGCCATCATGGAGTCGGCCGTGGCCGCCCAGAGCCAGGCGCTCGACTTCACCCAGGCCGCCTACAAGGAAGCCGTCGCCGCCAGCAGCGAGGCCCGCGAGGCCCTCGACAGCCTCCTCAACGCCAGTCGCACCGCCGCCGAAGCGGCGCTCGACCTCTCCCGCGAGTGGCAGGCCTCCAACCCCTGGGCCGACCTCTTCCAGAAGGGCATGGAAACCTTCACCGCCGCCACCGGCGGCACGACCGCGAAGAACAGCAAGGCGAAGGCGAAGGTCTAGCCGCCCGCATCCGCCAGCAGCTCCGCCACCGTCCGGTAGGCCTCGCTGCTGTAGATGATCCCGTAGTGGCTCGTCGCGATCCCGACGTTGTACTCGGGCTCGTCCTCGCGGCAACTCTCCGGGCTCACCAGCCCGTCCCGCTCCGCATAGAGCGCCCGCCGGCGGAACGTCGGCCGGCGCGGCCGCATGATGTTGGCCGTGAACCGGCACGTGCAGTGCCCGCTGTAGCAGGCCGGGGACACATTCCAGGTCAGGTGCGACCCCGCCCCCCGGCGCACCGCCGCCATCGCCTCGATCAGCGCCGGGTGCACGTACGCCACCTCGTTGAAGGGCGCCGCCAGCGAGATCAGCAGGTCCACCGACTCCGGGTGCTCGAACGCGACGCTGCGTGCGATCAGCGCCCCCAGGCTGTGCCCGATCAGGTGGACGCGCTGCCCCGTCTCCTCGGAAGCGCGTCGCACGGTCCCCAGCACGAGCTCGCTCGAGGTGTTCGGACAGTCGAGGTTCAGCCCCAGGCCCGAGTAGTAGGGCCGGTAGCCGATCCGCCCCAGCCACCAGAACAGCTCCATGAGCGACAGGTCGGTGCCCAGGAATCCCGGCACCACCACCACCGGCTCCCCGTTCCCGTGGGGAACGCCGCGCCCGTAGTACACCGGCGACGCGTGGAGCCCGATCCACTCCCGGTACCAGCCCACCTCGTTCCCGATGGGAGTGAGGATCGGCTGGACCGAATGGTCGTCCTGGTAGCGATCGGTGAACGGCGCCGCGGCGCCCTCGGGCGGCATGCCGGGGGAGTTGCTCCTCGCTGGATTCCAGCTATGTGCAGTTTACACCAAGCACCGGCATGCCGCCCGCATTCCGGGCGTCACTCCCGGTGCAGATCCTCCGGACTGAGGATGCGGAAGCCGACGCCGAGCGTGACCTGCGTCGCCGCCGCATGCCCGTCGCTGATCGCGCCCCGGATCTGGCGTACCTCGAACCAGTCGAGGTTGCGCAGCGTCCGGCTTGCGCGCTCCAGCGCGTTGGCGATGGCCGCATCCACGCCGTCCGGCGAGGAGCCAACGAGTTCGACGATCTTGTAGGTGTGTGGCTCGTCCATGGGATAGCTCCTTCCCGCGTGTTCCGCGTTGTTCCCGCGTTGGGGGGTTAGCCTTCGCCCCCCATGTCCCGATCGAACGCCTCGTAGGTAAGCTCGATGCCCTTCGCGATGTGGTCGCGGAAGTCGATCTCCAGGCGTCCCGCAATCCCGCGAAGATGGTTGACCTCCACCCGGCCCCCCTCTATCTGTCCCGCCACCGTGTCCCGCAGTTCCTCCGTGCGGTCGATAAGCGGCTGGTGCTCCGAACGCGACTGTTCGACGCGGCCGCTAAGCCGCGGCTCCATCTTCTCGATCTCGTCGAGGCTCCCCCCGGGCCGCTCCGACGCATCCCGGTGCCGGCGCAGGACATCGGCGAGCTCGTCGAGTGCGTCGTGTAAGCCGCCGGCCCAGCCCATGGCGTCCTCCGCGGACGCCACGATCGCCATGTCCATCCGCTCCCGCGCATGGTGCAGCGCCTCGTGTCCCCTCAGCCGCTCGCCGTCCCTGGAGTCTGCCGGGTGTTCTCGACTCTCTGTCACCATCTCAACCCCCTTTCGCACGGTGTCGTAATCAGTTGCTCCTGATAGAGTGTTCCGCAATCCTACTCGGCTCGTCAAGGCACTACAGCGCACGAATTCGAGGATGCAATTCACGCAACTAGTCACGCAATATGTGAAAGGAATCACCCATCCAGTTCGTGAAAAGAAGCACAGCGGACTGCGTATGAGAACGTTGTACGCAGGGGTGTACGCTGGTCCCGATGCAGGCCGTCCGGGTGCTGGGAGCGGCCCTCGGGGCAGTGCTGGCGCGTGGCATTCGTCGCTCGACCGCGGCGGCTGCGGTCGGCCTGCTCGTCCTTTCCGCCGTGGCGCTGTCGTCCTGCGGTGACGATCCCACCACCCCCGACGGCACATCGAGCCCTTCGACACCATCCGCGCCGCCTGCCACACAGGGAGTGGCCGGCGACGCAATCGCAGAGCTGCGAGACCGCTCCTTCCGCCAGTTCGAGCCCTCCAGGGACGGCGACCCCCGGAGGGCCGTCATCCTCGAGTTCTTCGGCCCGGGAATCCAGGTCTGGGCCCAGTACGCAGAAGGCGAGCACGCCATCGACGAGTGGGAGCTCACGGCCACCGACTACCGCGTCGAGTGGGACTCCCGTCGTTCGCAGGTGACCATCCACTTCGTCAACCCCCGCTTCGTTCAGACCCTCCCCGAGCCGTGCGAGGACTGCATCAAGGTCACCGGCTTCTCGATCTCCATCCGCAACCCCTTCGACCCCGCCAGGATCGCATTCCGTCTGAACGACCCCGACCGCGTCCTCCCCACCCCCTTCCCCGTCTTCGAGGACTGGACCCGCTTCAGCGAGGACGAGTACTTCGACTAGCGCCTCCCTGGCTCTGGCCCGACGGCCTCCCGCGGAATCTGGACGCCGTCTCATAACCCCCTTGACCCCTTCGTATACTCATCGCCAGACCCGTCAACGTACTCTCGAATAGCTGGAAAAGAGGCCGGGATGCTTACCAACTGGACCGCCCAGAAGGCGAGCGGCGTAGCGCTCATCCTTGGGTCAATCGGCATGGCAGTGACCTATCTGATCAGGCCCGGTGTGTTCATTGGGTCCGAGGTCGAGGCGGCCACCCGTATCACGCAGTCCATCCTCGACCAGGTCGAGTACCCCACCCTGACCCACGTCACCGGCAGCATTGGTGCGCTCTCGGTCGTCCTGATACTGGCGGGGCTGCTCGCCATCTGGCCCCTGCTCGGCAACCGCGGGAGCGATGCCGTCGGGCGCTGTGCGTTCGTCTTCCTGCTCGTGTTCGCCGTCGGCGCCGTCGTCGCGCACGGCCTGGCTCACATCATCACGCACTTCATCGTTCACGGAGACATGGGCATCCGCGAGGCCATCCGCCTCGTCGTGCCCCTCGAGGGCGCGAAGGCGGGCATCCGCCTGATGACGAGCGCGGCCTACGGGTTGGGCGCCTTCAGCCTCGCCTTCGGGCTGGCGCCGAGGCTGCCGGCCGGCCCCCAGCGCTGGATCGCATGGGGCGTCGCCCTCGTGGCGCTGGTCGGAGCCGGGTTTGCGATCGCCCTGGGCCACACGCACACCCTCGACAACCGCCCCATGCAGACCATCACCGTCGTCGTCGTGAGCCTCTGGTTCACGCTCCTCGGCGCCCTGCTCGTCAGGGGCGACGGCGACTCCTGGGGAGACGAAGGCAGCTAGGCGCGTCCCCTACCCCGCCGCCGCCGTCGGCGCCGGCTCCGCCCCCGCGAAGCTCCGGCCGGCACGGTGGCGAACACGGATGTCGAAGTCGCGCAGGCCGCGCAGGACGATGTTCGGCTTGTACACCGGCTCCCGCGAGCCGAACCCGATCTCGTCGAACCGCTCCAGCAGCACCTCGAACGCGATCCGCCCCTCGAGCCGCGCCAGCGGCGCCCCGAGACAGTGATGGATCCCCCGCCCGAAGGAGATATTGACCGTCTCCTCCCGCGTGAGGTCGAGCCTGTCGGGGTCGCTGAACTGCTCCGGATCGCGGTTCGCCCCGCCGATGGTCAGCCCTATCCGCGTGTTCTTCTCCACGAGCTTCCCCCCGATCTCGACATCCTCCGCCAGGTACCGGCCGTCGAGCTGCACGGGCGCGTCGTAGCGCAGCAACTCCTCGATGGCGTTCGGGATCAACTCCGGCTGCTCCCGCAGGAGTTGCAGCTGCTCGGGATGCTGGAGAAGGGCGCGCAGACCGTTGCCGATCAGATTCGTGGTCGTCTCGTTCCCCGCGACCAGCAGGAGGCGCAGCGTTACCTGCGTCTCCTCGTTCGTCAGCTTCTGGCCGTCCTCCTCGGCCTGCGCCAGTCGCGACACGAGGTCTTCCCTCGGCTCCCGCCGCCGTTCCTCGATGATCGGGCCGAAGTACCGCTCGAACTCATCCGCCGTTTCCAGCACCAGGCGCCCTTCCTCCGCCGTCAGGTTCGGTTCGAGCACCCGCGCGAAACGGTCCGACCACGTCTTGAACCGCTCGCGGTCGTTCGTGGGCACGCCGATCATCTCCGCGATCACCACCATCGGCAGCAGCGTCGCCAGATTCGACATCAGGTCGAACTCGTTGCTGTCCCCGACCTCGTCCAGCAGCGCGTGCGCCGTCTCGCGGACGTGGTCCTCCATCCGCGCCATCACCCGGGGCGTGAACGCGCGATTCACGAGCCCCCGCAGGCGCGTGTGGTCGGGCGGGTCGAGGGAGAGCAGTGAGGGCGTAAGCTCCCGCCGGATGCTCGTGTTCACGAGGCTGTCCGGCGACCAGTCGCGATCGCTGTTCCGGAACCGCCGGTGGTCGCGAAGGATGGCGTCCACGTCCTCATAGCGGGAAACGATGAGCATCCCCGTGAGCCGGCTCTGGTGGTATGGGTCCTGCTCCCGCAGCTTGCGGTAGGTCGGGTAGGGGTCGGCGATGTACGCCGGATCAAGCGGGTACCACGTCACCCCCGACTCCATCCGCTCCTGCAGCAGCCGGCTGCGGATGTACAGCGGCGCGATGGCCGATCGGAAGGTGTCGCGAAGCGTCATGCGAACCTCCTTCGCGGGGGTCGCTTTCAGCTTAGTGCATCGCCCGGCAAATCCGGGGTTCGGACCCCTTGCGCCCTAGCCGTAGCTTTCCGAAGGGGGCGGCGGGTCGAGCTGCGGATACCAGGGGCTGCGCAGCGGCTCGCCCGGCTTCAGGTGAATGCCGAGCCCCGGCGTCATCGGCACGGTCGGTCGCGACGCCGGTCGCTCCGCAAACACGACATCGTCGCCGAACATCCGTACCGCCAGCGCTCGGCGCTGGCTGTCGAGGTTCGTCGGCCCGCCCCCATGAATGATGTGGGGATTGGACACGATCACGTCGCCGGGATTCACCTCCCAGCCAACGATCGGGAAGCTGTCCCGGTCCGCCTGGATGTCAGGCAGGATCGGCAGCTCCTCCCCGTAGAACCCGCTCGACGGATCGTCCGGCTTGGACGGGTTGAACCCGTCGTACATCGTCCCCAGGTGGCTCCCCGCGACGAACTCCAGGCACTCCTCGCGCTTCAGCTCGTCGAGCGAGATCCACATTGAGGCGAACTGCGAGCCGCCGATCGGGTAGTACGGCGTGTCCTGGTGCCACGGCGTGCGTTCTGCCCCGCCCTCGTGCTTCAGGAAGAACTCGTCCGAGTAGTACCAGACGTTCTCCGACCGGATGAAGCGCCCCAGGATCTTCTTGATCGGCGAGTCGTAGAGCAGGCGCCTGATCTCGAACGAGCGGTCGAAGTTCCGGACCGTCTCCTCGAACTCCCCGCTCGTGCCCTCGAAGAACTTGGCCCGCTGCATGCCCGAGTCGGCGAGAACCCTCCCGAGCCCCATCGCCAGCAGCATCATCCACTCGGGGCCGAGCGCATTGCGCAGCATCACCACGCCATCCTTTTGCCAGCGCGCGATCACCTCATCCGTAATCCCCGCGACCGGATCGGCAGGGTCAAGGTCGTAGCTCGCTGCGACGGTGTCGGTAGTCATCTCGCTGCTCCTGGCGCCATCTGGCGCCGCCAGTATAGGGACTCAGCAAGGGCGAGAGCAGCGTGTCTCGCCCTCGCCGCCCCTCGGACAAGGAGGGGGTAGCGACACGGGGTAGGCTCTTGCAGAGAGGAGCTACAGGTGCTCATCCGTGCGAAGCACTACTTCCTGGGGGTGACGACAAGGCGCTGGCTGTTCCTTGCGATGGCCTTCGTCGCCGCGGGAATGGCCGTAGCAGGGGTCGTCGTTCCTGCCACAGGCTGGGAGGCTTATCACTCTGACGGCCCAACTCCGTACATTGCCTACAGCTATTTCCACGACATCACCGGGACGTACGACTCCGACAACTGGCCGGTGAGGGGTGGCCGCTTTGTCGTTATTCCTGCTCTCCTTTCCGGGGTTCTCTTCCTCTTGAACCTTCGTTCAGACGATGGTCTCTTGCGGGCGTTCTTTGCCGCGAATGGACTGCTCCTCCTCCTTGCTTACTGGCTGGTCGACCTTCCGACCCAGCCGCGGGATAGCGGAATGTCGGATCTCTCTGCCGGTCCCGGACAGCTGCTTGTGTTGCTTGCAGGACTTGGAAGCCTTGTCACGGCCTTGAGCCACCTTGGCTACAGCGAGTGGAAGCGCTCAGGGTAGCGGTCTGCGCGCACACGTCCCGTGAGCGCGGCTCCCGCTTGGCATTCGCTTCGAAAACGCGTAGGCCCGGGGAGACTCGAACTCCCGACCAATGGATTAAAAGTCCACTGCTCTTCCAGCTGAGCTACGGGCCCGCACCTATCGTAGCCCCGACCGCCCCCACGAGCCCCACCGCCGTTCGTCGTGACCTCCCGATCACCCTCCGGTAAAATCTCGGCCTAAGCGAGGCACGCCCATGGTTGAAACCCTGACCGGCACGAATCGATCCGCGGGACTCTCCGTCCAGGAGCTGATCAAGTACGACACGCACGAGGTGCCCGAGTATCTCAGCCGCGAGTCGGCCATGCCCCCGGGCCCCACCCGCGTCCCGGCCGAGTACTACTTCTCGCGCGAGCACCACGACCGTGAGATGGAGCAGCTCTGGAAGCACGTCTGGCAGATGGCCTGCCACGAGGACGACCTCCCGAACGTCGGCGACTACATGCCCTACGAAATCGGTGAGCTCAGCTTCCTCATCGTTCACAGCGCTCCCGACGAGTTCAAGGCTTACCGCAACGCCTGCCTCCACCGCGGCCGCCGCCTTAAGGAGCGCCCCGGCAAGAAGACCCACGAGCTGCGCTGCCCCTTCCACGCCTGGGCCTGGAACCTCGACGGCTCCATCAAGGAGATCCCCTGCCAGTGGGACTTCCCCTACATCAACAAGGAAGAGCAGGACCTCCCCGAGGTGCCCGTCGGGCGCTGGGGACGCTTCCTCTTCATCAACCCCGATCCCGACTGCGAGCCCTTCGAGGAGTTCCTCGACGACTTCCCCGACAACTTCGTGCTCCTCCCCTACGAGAAGCGCCACAAGGTCGCCGAAGTTCGCAAGGTCATCCGCGCCAACTGGAAGGTCGCGCAGGACGCCTTCGCCGAGTCCTGGCACGTCTTCTCGACCCACCCCCAGGTCGTCTGGGGCTTCGGCGACTGCAACGCCCAGTTCGACGCCTTCAAGAACTACTCGCGCCAGCACAATCCCGCCGGCGCCCCCAGCCCCCACCTCGAGGGCATCGAGTGGACCCCGCTCCCGCCCTCGCCCGACGGCGTCCCCCGCGAGCGCCACGCCTTCACCGGCGCAATCTACGAACGCCGCCCCGACGGCAACGTCGACGTCACCATGCCCGACGGCCGCAGCGGCGTCTTCACGCAGCAGGCCGTCTGGGTCGAGGGCGAGCTCGGCCACGCCGACCTCCACCTCTGCCAGTGGGTTGCCGGCCCCCAGGTCGCCGAGAACCTGAGGATGGCGGTGCCCGAGGACCTCGACCCCAACCAGACCGGCGGGCGCCTCGACGACAACGGCTCCGCCCCGAGCGAGAACGGTGCGGTCCCCGACGGCTCCGAGCTCTACGCCCAGATCGAGGACGACGAGCCGGCCGCCCCCGCCGAGCCCCAGACGCGCGAGGAGCGCATTAAGGCGACCGCAGCCGTCCGCGCCAAGGCCGCCAACGACATGCGCGAGGCCATGCGCCCCCTCCTCGGCGACCTCATGGACAAGGTCTCCGACACCGAGCTGACCGGAAACATCTACTACAACCTGTTCCCCAACCTCATGCCCAGCAGCTCCTGGGGGCCGCTCGCCATCTGGTTCCGCTTCCGCCCCAACGGCAGCAACCCGGAGGAGTGCATCATGGAGGCGATCTGCGTCGCCCCCACGCCCGAGGGCACCGAGCCTCCACCGGCCCCGCCCGTCCACGAGCTCGACGTTGACGACAGCTGGACCCTGGCCCCCGAGATCGGCGGCCTCGCCATGGTCATGGACCAGGACACGGGCAACATGCCCTGGGTCCAGAAGGGCGTGCACTCCCTCGAAGGAGGCGCGCTCCAGCTCGCCGACTACAACGAGATGAAACTGCGCCACTTCTACTCCGTGCTCGCGACCTACCTCGAGCGGGAGTGGTAGCGCCGGCTCTCTGCTAGCCCTCGTTCAGGTAGGGCGCCAGCAGCGTCAGCGTGTCCGGCGTCGAGGGCGCCATCTGCACGCGGTCGATGCCAAGCTCGCCCAGCCGCCGCAGGTTCGTTGCGACCCGCTCCGGCTCGCCCAGCATCCCCCCGAAGATGCGGTCGCCCATCGCCTTGCCCCGCTCCCGCAGCTCGGGATCGTCCCCGGCCCCCACGAGGGCCAGGAAGCCGAGCGGCATGTCCGGCCGCAGCTCCCGCGCCATCTCGACCCGCTTGCGCAGGGCATCCTCGTCGAACGACGCCACCCGACCCGCGAACTCCGTCGGGTCGCCCACGTCGCTCACCGGGAACCCCATCAGCTCCATGCGGTCCACGTGGGGCGCGCATTCGCGCAGCGTCCGCGGCCCCGCCGATGAGGCCATCAGCAGGGGCGCAGGCTTCGGCAGCGGCCCGATCAGCGGAATCTCGATGTCGTAGTACTCCCCGTGGAAGCTGCACGACCCCGTGTGCAGCAGTTCCCGCGAGATCTGCAGCGCCTCCACGTACCGCCCCACCCGGTCCCGCGCCGAGGGAAACTCCCAGCCCATGCCCGTGATCTCGTTCTCCGCCCAGCCCGCCCCCAGCCCCGCTTCGCACCGTCCCCCGCTCACCCGGTGCAGCGCCAGCGCCGCCGCCGCGAACTCAACCGGCGAGCGGAAGAGGTTGTTGCTGAAGGCGACCATGACGCGCGTCCGTTCCGTCGCCAGCGCGAACGTCGTCGCCGTCACCCACACGTGCGGATGGGGCTGCGGCGAGGAGATGTGGTCGGCCACCGAGATGATCGGATAGCCCTCCGCCTCGCGCGCTCGCGCCCACTGCGCGGGGTCGTCGTCGACGCTGATGAAATTGGGGCAGAACTCCATGCGCTCTCTCCGAAAACCTAACCGAAGCGGGAAGGCGACGGGATCGCCTTCCCGACTGCCGGAAGCCTAACGGCCTCCTCCCGTTAGCGGGAGGCCGAGACGGCCGCCGGCTGTTCCTCCCCCTCTTCCCGCGAGGGCGTCCGCCCCCGCAGCGGGATCTCCGTGAACGCCAGCGCGAGCACCACCAGGATCAACCCGCCGATCGCCGAGATGAGGAACAGTCGCTGGTTCGCCGCTGCCGCTGCCTCCTGCTGCGCCCCCAGCGCCTGCTCGAAGAGCGCTTCCGAACCCCCCGCCTGCAAGAACGTGGTCCGCACCTCTTCGATCCGCTCGGCATCAATGCTGAGCGTGGCGTCGTCCCTGAGTTCCTCGAAGACTGCCACCGGCATGGCCACCTGAACCTCTTCGTCGAGGTTCTCGGTGAAGGAGGAGCTGTACGTGGTCGTGAGCAACACCCCGAACAGCGCCACGCCAATCACCCCTGCGATCTGGCGGAAGTACATCTGGCTGCTGGTGGCGACGCCGGTGTCCTCTTGCCGCACGCAAGCCTGCACGATCACGTTGATGAGCGGCGTCACCAGCCCCGATCCCATGCCGAAGATGACCATGTAGAGGGCCACCTGCCAGAGCGGATCGCCCACCCCCATCGTCTGCAGCAGGAACGCCGCCAGCCCGGAGAGGGCGCACCCTACGACCACCAGCTGCTTGAAGCGTCCCGTCCGCTCGACGACCCGCCCCGCGACAAAGCTCATCACCACCAGTGCTATGGCTTGCGGCATGATCAGCAACCCGGACATCTGCGCCGAGGCCCCAAGCGACGTCTGGATGAACGTCGGCAGGTAGATGGGCACCGAGAACAGCACCGCGCTCGACAGGACCGCGATCACCCCGGTGAGCACGTACATCCGGTTGCGGAAGAGCTCCATCGGGATGATGGCGTTCGGGTGCCGGATCTCGATCACGACGAACCCCACGAGCAACACGCCCGCCGCCACCAGCAACCCCACCGTGATCGCCGACCCCCACCCGTGCGCCTCGTACGCCCACCCCGCCGCCACCAGCCCCGCCACCGTTGCCGTCGTCAGCACGGCCGCCCCCGTGAAGTCGATGTCGGAGATCCGTCCACCCTGGCGGGTGTTCGGAAGGGTGGTCCAGATGGTTGCCAGCGCGATCGCGCCGATGGGGATGTTGATGAAGAAGCACCACCGCCAGCCGGGACCGTCCGCGAAGAAGCCTCCCACCGGAGGCCCGAGCAGCGTCCCGGCCGTGATGATCGCGAGGATGTAGGCCACATACTTGGCGCGCTCGATGGGCGTGTACATGTCCGCCATCACCACCAGCACGCAGGCCAGGATGAACCCGCCTCCGACTCCCTGGATACCGCGGGCGGCGATAAGCGTCAGCATCGAGGGCGCCAGCCCCGCTCCCAGCGACCCGATCAGGAAGATGACGACCCCGGAGATGACGAACGGCCGCCGCCCGAACATGTCCGAGAGCTTCCCCACGATCGGCACCACCACCGTCGACGTCAGCATGTAGAGCGTCAGGACCCACGGGAGCAGCTTGAACCCGTCCAGGTCCGACGAGATCGTCGGCAAAGCCGTGGCCAGGATGGAGCCGTCGAGCGAGCTGAGGAACATGCACATGCCCAGCGCGAGGAGCAGCAGCATCTTCTCGCGCTCGCTCAAAAGGACGCCCAGCACAGGCTCGGACGAAACGGATGTGGTCAACGACTACCTCGCCCGGGCCGCTGCGGGGCCGCGGGAATCCTAGCAGCCTCCGCGCTCAGCCCCTAACCCGCGCTCCCGGTAGAGTCCGCGATCGTGCGCGCAGCCGGCGCGGGAGAAGGACCATGGCCAACCTGCAGGAACCGTTTTGCAGCTGGGACAGCACCATCGACGAGCGCTACAACGACTACACCACCGGGAACACCGACGAGGTCCTCCCCGGCATCACGCGCCCCCTTCCCGCCGACCTCATCCGCGAGTGGAACTACCAGTGGCTCGTCGTCGGCACCCGCGAGCTCCAGATCGAGGACCTCGTCCCCATCCCCGACAAGCCCGGCACCACCATGCTCCCCATCGTCGGCGGCCAGTTCTGCGTGAATATCAGCGTCGTCAACGCCCTCACCTCGAGCTTCGAGACCGGCGGCAGCGCCGACTACCTCAAGCAGTTCTTCGAAGGCGAGGAAGAGATCACCGCCGAGGTCGCCCAGGACACCTCCCGCGCCGAGGCCGTCCAGGAACGCCTCATGGCCAACTTCGTGCGCGCCCGCGAGCTTGTCGACGCCGACGCCGATCGCGCGAAGGCGCACTACGCCGCCACCCTCGCCCGTGACTGGACCGCCGTCGACGACGCCGGTCTCCTCGCCGCCCTCGACGAGACCACCGACCACATCGGCGACATCTTCTACACCCACTACTGGTGCAGCAGCGGCGGCGGCCTCCAGACCACCCTCCTCGACGGCTTGCTCAACGAGCACGTCCCCGACCACCCCGCCGGCTGGATGACCGGCCTCACCAGCGGGCTCACCGACGTGGAGAGCGCCCGCCCCTCCAAGGCCATCTGGGACCTGAGCCGCTTCGTCGTCGCCCGCCCCGCCCTCGCGGAGGAGATCGCCGGGATCGCCGTTGAGGACTTCCAGGCCCGGCTCGCCTCGCCCCCCAGCGACGACTGGGCCGCATTCGCAGCCAGTTACGAGACCTTCATCGCCGACCTTGGCTTCCGTGGCCAGCGCGAGACCGACCCCTCCTGTCTCACCTGGAACGACAACCCCCAGTTCGTTCTCAGCAGCCTCCAGGCCGACCTCGCCCTGGGCGACGAGCACAGCCCCTACCTGCGCGAGGAACGCTCCGCCGCCGAGCGCGTCGCCCTCGAAGCGGAGGTTGAGGCCGCGTTGCCCGAGGACCAGCGCGCCGAGGTCCGCCGGCTCCTCGACCTCGTGCAGGCCATGAACGGCAAGCGCGAGACCACCAAGGCGAGCTGGACGCGGCTCTGCCGCACCTACCGCCCGCCCGTGCTGGAGATTGCCAGGCGCCTGGCCGAACGCGGCGAGCTCGACGACCCCGAGGATGTCTGGTTCCTGCGCCTCGCCGAGCTACCCGAAGCGCTTGACGGCGGCCTCTCCGCCGCCGAGGTACAGGACGCCATCGTCGAGCGCCGCACCCGCTACGAGATGCTGCACGACTACGAGTTGCCCATCATCTTCCAGCGTCCCGTCGAGGCCACGCCCCGCGAGACCGCTGACGCGGGCGGCGCGACCTCGTTCGAGGGCATCGGCGTAAGTCCCGGCCAGGCTCGCGGACGCGCCCGCGTCGTCCTCAGCGCCGACGGCGCCTCCGAGGCGACCATCCTCCCCGGCGAGATCCTCGTCGCCCCCGTCACCGACGCCCCCTGGACCCCCCTCTTCCTCCCCGCCGCCGGCGTCGTCGTCGAGACGGGCGGCCTCCTCAGCCACGCCGCCACCGTCGCCCGCGAGTACGGCATCCCCGCCGTCACCGGCATCCGCGGCGCAACCGACTTCATCGCCACCGGCACGATGCTCAGCATCGACGGCTCCACCGGAACGGTGACGATCGAGGAGGGCTAGGGACGGAGCTTCGGCTCTACGCCTTCGCGCGGCTGAAGACGAACCGGTCCTCGCTCGAGAGTTCCGGCCGGAAGCCGTAGCCCTCATCGTCGAAGTCCTTCAGGTCCTCGGCATCTTCGATCCGGTTCCGGATCACGTAACGCGCCATCAGGCCGCGGGCGCGCTTCGCCACCAGCCCGATCGTCTTCAGCTCCCCGTTCCGCTCTTCTTTGAAGTCCGCGACCACCACTGGACGCGTCAGGCTCTTCCTCGGGACCGCCTTCGCGTACTCCTGCGACGCGAGATTGAGCACCGGCGCCTCGGGATCGGCGTCCTCGTCATTGAGCGCGTTCGCGAGCCGGTCGCCCCAGAACTCGTACAGGTTCGCCCCGCGCTCGTTCGAGAGCTTCGTGCCCATCTCCAGGCGGTACGGCTGGATCAGGTCGAGCGGCCGCAGCAGCCCATAGAGGCCGGAAAGAATGCGCAGCCGGTCCTGCGCCCATTCCAGGTCTCGCGACTCCAGACTGGACGCGTCCAGCCCCTTGTATACGTCCCCCTGGAACGCCAGCACGCACGGCTTCGCGTTCTCCGGCGTCAGGGGCAGGCTCATTTCCTGGAAGCGCGCGTGGTTCAGGTTGGCCAGTGAGTCGCTCAGCGACATGAGCTTGCGAAGGTCGCTCGCCTCGAGCGTCTTGCAGGTCTGCAACAGCGAGGCGGTGTCGTCGACGAACCGCGGCTGTGTCGCCGCGAGCCCGTTCCCGACGGGCGAGAAGTCGAGTGCCTTGGCCGGCGAAATGATCGTAAGCACGGGCGTTCCTCCCTGGTGGAGAACGATGTCTGCCGAAAATCGTACCAGACGCCCCCGCCTCCGCCCTTGTCCCTCCCGCCTCCGTGCGCTGAGATCGTCCCGCCGCACGGACCCTCGACGGACCGTAGCGCACGGAGTACCCCATGAACGGTAACGAGCTCGTCGCCCGCATCCTCAAGGAAGAGGGAGTCGCCGAGATGACCTGCTTCCCCAACAACCCCCTCATCGAGGAGGTGGCGAAGCTCGGTATCCGACCCATCATGTTCCGGCACGAGCGCGGCGCCGTCATGGCCGCCGACGGCTACAGCCGCGTCAGCGACGGCGAGCGCTTCGGCGTCGTCGCCACGCAGAACGCCGCAGGAGCCGAGAACGCCATGGGCGGCATCGCCCAGGCCTTCGGCGACAACGTCCCCATCCTCGTCCTT
This sequence comes from Dehalococcoidia bacterium, assembly GCA_022827945.1. Lineage (GTDB taxonomy): Bacteria > Chloroflexota > Dehalococcoidia > Tepidiformales > Tepidiformaceae > UBA2991. The sequence goes on from JAJEIT010000009.1 coordinate 19,575, forward strand.
CCCGGCGGTTACCCGCTCATCGAGCGCCAGGTGCGCCCCAACTTCTCCGCCGTCGAGAACTACCGCGGCATCGTCAAGTTGGTCGAGTCCATCGACACCACCGCGCAGATCGCGCCCGCCATGCGCCGCGCCTTCCACGCCCTCCGCAGCGGTCGCGGCGGACCCGTCGTCGTCGAGCTCACCTCAGACGTCTGCGCCCGGGAGGTCCCCGAGGCTGAGACCCGCTACGACTCCCCCGGGAAGGTGCGCCAGAGCCCCTCGAACGGCGACATCGAGGGGGCCGTCACCGCCCTCCTCGCCGCCGAGCGCCCGATGATCTGGGCCGGCTCCGGCGTCCTAACCGCCCGCGCGACTGAGGCCCTCCAGGAGTTCGCCGAGCTGCTCGACATCCCCGTCTTCACCACGATGGAGGGCAAGTCCGCCTTCGACGAGCGCCACCCGCTCGCACTGGGCGCCGGCAGCCGCGCCACTACCGGCGCCGCCCACGCCTGGATCGTCGAGTCCGACGCCATCCTCGCGCTCGGCGCCAGCCTCACGCATAACGGCTACACCCAGATCGTCCCCGCCGGCAAGACCGTTATCCATAACACCAACGCACCCGACGACGTGAACAAGGACACCGCCTGCGACATCGCCCTCGTCGGCGATGCCCGCATCACCATCAAGGCCCTCATCGACGAGGCCAGGGCCCGGACCGACGGCAAGGGCCGCACCTCCGACGCCGCCGCTCGCCTCGCCGAGAAGCAGCGCGACTGGATGGAGGAGTGGACGCCCTTCCTCACCTCCGACGAGGCGCCCCTCAACACCTACCGCGTCATCCACGAGATCAACAAGAACGTCGACCACGAGAACAGCACCGTCACCCACGACGCCGGCGCTCCCCGCGACTCGATGGTGCCCTTCTTCACGGCCACCTCGCCCCACAGCTACATCGGCTGGGGCAAGACCACCCATCTAGGCTTCGGCATCCCCCTCATGATCGGCGCCAAGCTCGCCCGCCCCGACCGCTTCTGCCTGAACTTCATGGGCGACGGCGCCTTCGGCATGTCCGGCCTCGACCTCGAGACCTCCGTCCGCGCCAACCTCCCCATCACCACCGTCCTCCTGAACAACGGCGGCATGGCCACCTACCCCGGAGGCTTCCCCACCGCCCGCACCCAGTTCGGCGTCTCACACATGACCGGCGACTACGCCGCCATCGCCGAAGGGATGGGCGCGACGGGCATCACCGTCACCCAGCCCGACGACCTCGGCGACGCCATCCGCACCGCGCGCACGCTCAACGCTGAGGGCCATACCGTCCTCATCGACGTCCACTCGAACTACGAGTCGAAGAAGTCGCGCTTCTAGCCGTCGAGCGACGCCAGGAACGCCTCGACGGCCGCGTTGAACGCCTCCGGCTGGTCGATGTTCGCCGCGTGCCCGGCGTCATCGATCATGAAGCTCATCGCCCCGGGGATGTTCTCGCTCATGTAGCTGTGCGCCGCCAGGAAGTTCTGGTCGTCCGCGCCGGTCACAACGAGCGTCGGCTTGTCGATCGACCTCAGCGACTGGATCACGCTCGCGTCGCGCTGGGTCAGCATCCCCCGCGCCGCCTTGGCCAACCCCTCCGCCGACCGGTGCCGCGCCGCCTTCACCTCCGCCGATTCCCCCAGTGAGGCGAGCCCCTGCGTCTCGAACGCCTCCGCCCGCCGGATCGCGAACTCGTTCCAGCCCTCGCGCCCCTTCGGGTTGTTGTACCCAGGACCGGTGTCGAACAGCATCAGGGCGCGCGTCCGCTCCGGGTGCGCCAGGTTGAACGCCAGCGACATGTATCCGCCCAGCGAGAGCCCGCCGATGACGGCGCTCTCCACCCCGCAGGCGTCGAGGATGGCCGTGATGTCGGCCAGCGTCGCCGGCTCGGAATAGTCGGCGGGATCTTCGGGACTGTCGGTATTCCCATGCCCCCGCATGTCCCAGGCGATGACCCGGTAGCGGTCGCCGAAGGCGTCCATCTGCCCGCGCCACATGCTCGAGCTGGCCCCGAAGCCGTGCGTCAGGAAGATCGCGGGCCCATCGCCCTCGACCTCGTAGTACAGGTTCACGCCGTTTCGGTTCAGAGTCGCCATCGGTTGCCTCCCGAGGATGTGCGGCGGCTCATCCTACGCGGACCGGAGTAGCGAGCATCCGGTGGCCACGCTAGTAGCAATGGTTGTGGAAGGTCCGGGGCTTGGAGTATTGTTGCCTCATGGCGATGTTCGACACGCTGAAGGCAGCCCAGCGGCTCACGGAAGCAGGCTTCGATGAGCAGAAGGCCGGAGCCATTGTCTCAGTCTTTTCGGACGACTTGCTTGAACGGCTGGCCACCAAAGACGACCTCCGACAGCTGGAGGAGCGCCTCGACCACCGCCTGACGATCCGCATGGGCATGGTCGCAACGACTGCCACGGGTGTGCTCCTCGCTGCCATTGGCATTGCGACAGGAGTCCTCGCCTCGCTGTAACCCCACGACACTCCTCTACTTCCCGTGCCCCCTTATGTCGCCCAGATAGTGCTCCTCCCGCGCGCGCATGCGCGCCGCCTCCTCGCCTCCCCCCTCGTGCTCGTACCCGCACAGATGCAGGATGCCGTGCATCAGCAGGTGCGCGAGTTCGTCCGGCAGCCCGTGCTCTAGCTCCGCCGCCTGCCGCACCGCCGTCGGGACGCTGATCGCAATCTCCCCCAGGCTCGGCGGCTCCCCCTCCCCCATCGGCGCCTCCGCCGCCTCCGGGAACGCGAGGACGTCCGTCGGGGCGTCGATACCAAGGAAGCGCCGGTTCAGATCCCGCAGCGTCTCGTCGTCGGTGGTCAGTACTGTCAGCGCGACGCCGTCCGCCACGCCCTCCCCCGCCAGCACGCGCCCCGCAAGCTCCTCAAGCTCGTGCAGGTCGACGCCCTCCGGCTCGATCTCGACCACGAAGTCGATGGCGTAGGCCATGTCGCGGCTAGCTGGCGGCGAAGATGGCGGCCGCTTCGCGGGCCGCGTCGACCAGCGGCGTCGGGATGATGCCGAACACGATCACGCCGACCGTCGCCACGCCCAGCGCCACCCCCACCGTCGGGGAGATGGCCAGCCGCTTCTCCTCCTCCGCCTCGCCCAGGAACATCTGCCGCACGACCGCCAGGTAGTAGTAGGCCGACACGACCGAGTTCAGCACGCCGATGATGACCAGCCAGACGAGGTCGGCCTGGATGCCGGCGTTGAACACGTAGAGCTTGGCCCAGAACCCGGCCGTCGGCGGGATGCCCGCCAGCGAGATCAGGCAGAACGCGAGCGCCAGCGCCAGCAGCGGCGCCCGCCGCCACATGCCCGCGTAGTCCGCGATGTTGTCGCTCCCGATCCGCTGCGAGATGCCGATCACCGCGATGAACGCGCCCAGGTTGGTGAACGCATACGCCGCCACGAACAGCAGCACGCCGCTCGCGCCCTGCACGAAGTGCTCGCCCGCGATCGAGATCGCCGCCAGCCCGATCATGAAGTTGCCCGCCTGCGCGATCGACGAGTAACCCAGCATCCGTTTGATGTCGCGCTGGACGATCGCGAACACGTTCCCCAGCGTCATCGAGACCGCCGCGATGACCGCGAAGATCATCGCCCAGTCATTGCTCAGGAACTGCTCGCCAAGCCCCTCGAAGAAGAGCCGCATGACGACCGCGAACGCCGCCGCCTTCGACCCAACCGAGAGGAACGCGGCCACCGGCGTGGGCGCCCCCTGGTACACGTCCGGGACCCACATCTGGAACGGGACGACCGCCATCTTGAAGCCGAATCCGGCGATCAGCAGCACGCTTGCGACCACCAGCAGCGATCGGTTGTCGGCGCCGTGCTCGCTGATGGCGGCGGAGATGTCGGTCAGCAGCGTCGAGCCCGCGAAGCCGTAGAGCAGCGCCATGCCGTACAGCAGCAGCGCCGAGGCTATCGCCCCCAGCAGCAGGTACTTCATGCCCGCCTCGCTCGAACGCTGGTCCTTCCCCCACCCGGCCAGGATGTACTGCGGGATGGAGGACAGCTCGAGCGCCAGGAAGATCGTGATCAGGTCGCGCGCCCCCGCCAGGAACATCAGCCCCGCCGAGGCCGTCAGGACGAGCGCGAAGTACTCCGACTGCCGCCGCCCTACCCGGTCCACCCAGTCGATCGACGCAATCACGACGATCGCCGTGATCCCCGCGAACACGTACTGGAAGAACACCGCGTACTGGTCGATGGCGAAGGTTCCGTCGAAGGCGGTCTGGAAGTCGCCCCGGATGACCCACGTTGTGGTCCAGATCGCCGCACCGAGGATGCCCGCGAGCGCGAGGTAGGGCAGCGCCGCCCGCCGGCGCGGCAGGAGTGCGTCCCAAACGAGCACCGCGCCGGCCGCGAGCAGGATCGCGAGCTGGGGTCCGACGATGTCGAGTTCGCTCACCCTGCCACCCTCGCGCTCACGACCCCGATGGCGGGATCAAGCATGTCCATGATCAGGCTCGGGTAGACGCCCAGCAGGATCACCAGCGCCGCCAGCCCCACGACGCTCGCGTGCTCCCACCAGTGCCTCTGGTCGTCCGCCCCGTCCCACTCGTGCCGCACGGGACCGAACACGACCCGCTGCAGCGTCCAGAGGATGTACCCCGCCGACAGGACCACGCCGAAGATCGCCATGATCACCGCCCACTCGTGCTTCTGGAAGGCGCCCAGGAAGACCGTGACCTCCGCGATGAACCCCGCCAGCGCCGGCAGCCCCACGCTCGCGAAGCCCGCGAACACGAGCCCCGTCGCGATCAGCGGCATCTGTCGCGCAAGCCCGCCGAGCCGCCCGATCTCGCGCGTGTGCGTGCGCTCGTACATCAGGCCCACCACCACGAAGAGCAGACCGGTGATCAGGCCGTGGGCCAGCATCTGGTAGGCCGCGCCCACCATCGCCGTCGTGCCCAGCGCCCCGATGCCGAGCAGCACGAGACCCATGTGGCTCACCGAGGAGTACGCGATCAGCCGCTTCACGTCCGTCTGTCTGAAGGTCACGAACGCGCCGTAGAGCACGCTGATCGAGCCGATCGCCGCCAGCCAGATGCCGTAGTCGTTCGCCTGGTCGGGCAGGATCGTGACGCAGGTCCGGATGATGGCGTAGCCGCCCATCTTCAGCAGCACGCCCGCCAGCATCACGGACACGGCCGTGGGCGCGTCGCTGTGCGCGTCCGGCAGCCACGTGTGCAGCGGCACGATCGGCAGCTTCACCGCGAAGCCGATGAAGAGGAACAGGAACACCCAGCCCAGCGGCAGCACCGCCGTCGTAATCGTCGAGTTGCCCAGCACCTCCATGTCGAACGTCCCCGCGCTGAACGCCAGCGCCAGGATGGCCACGAGCATGAAGGCCGAGCCCGCCACCGTGTACAGCACGAACTTCATCGCCGAGTACTCGCGCCGCCCCGATCCCCAGACCGAGATGAGCAGGTACATCGGGAACAGCTCCAGCTCCCAGAACAGGAAGAAGAGCAGGAAGTCCATCGCCGTGAACACGCCCAGCACGGACGTCGAGAGCACCATCAGGCAGGCGAAGTAGGCCCGCGGCCGGTGCTCGATGCTGAACGAGACGAGCACCGACGCCGTCGTCAGGAACGTCGTCAGCACCACCAGCGGCAGGCTCAGCCCGTCCACCGCGAGGAAGTACTGGATGTTGAACGAGCCCACGTCGATCCACGACGCGCGGTCGATGAACTGGAACCCGGCGCCCTTCTCGAAGTCGAAGAACATCACGATCGAGAGGGCCAGCGCGACGAGCGACCCCAGCAGCGCCACCCAGCGCGCATGATGTGCGCGGGCCGACGGGAGCAGCAGGATCAGCAGCCCCGCGAAGGCGGGCAGGAACACGAGCACGGTCAGCAGCATTCCACCCTCCTACAGCGGATTCGCGATGAAGACGATGATGGCGACGATGAAGACGCCGGCGGCGATGCCCGCGCCGTAGAGCTGCACCTGGCCCGTCTGGGCGTGGCGCAGCACTCGGCTCGACTGCGTCCCCACCCAGCCCACGCCGTTCACGGCGCCGTCTACGGCGGTCGTGTCGAACAGCTCCACCAGCCGGTTCCAGCCCCGCTGGAACACCTGCACGGCGAAGGCGCGTTCGTAGAGGTCGTCCAGGAAGAACTTGTTCTCGAGCAGCACGGCGATCGGGAGCACGACCTTGCGAATCTCCGTCGAGGAGACGAGACCCCGGTGGTAGATGGCCCACGCCGTCCCGATGCCCGCCACCGCGATGAGCGACGACGTGATGGCGATCCAGTAGCTGAAGTCGGGCGCCTTGTGCAGCGCCTCCGCCGGGATCGCCGCCTCCACGAAGTGGTGGAACTCCTTGCCCAAGGCCCACCAGCCCGCCGCGATCGCCCCCGCGGTCAGGATGAGCAGTGGCACGGTCATCACCCAGCTCGACTCGTGCGGGTGCGCCGGATCGCCGTGGAAGTGCGAGTCCTCGTCCTCGTGGTCGACCGGCTCTCCGCCCTTGTACGTCCCGAAGAACGTCATGAAGACCGCGCGGAACATGTAGAGCGCCGTCACGAACGAGGCGATCGCCGCCACCGCGTAGAGGCCCTTGTTGTTCACCCAGGCCTCCAGCAGGATCTCGTCCTTCGACCAGAACCCCGCCAGCGGGAAGATGCCCGAGAGGCTCAGCGTGCCGATCAGGAACGTCCAGAACGTGATCGGCATCACCGTGCGAAGGCCGCCCATCAGCCGCATGTCGAACGTATTCGTCGCGTGGTTCACCGAGCCGCTGCCGAGGAACAGGAGCGCCTTGAAGAAGGCGTGCGTGAACAGGTGGAAGACCGCCACCGCGTACCCGAACACGCCCAGCGCCAGCATCATGTAGCCGAGCTGGCTGATCGTGGAGTAGGCCAGCACGCGCTTCAGGTCGGTCTGCACGAGCGCCAGCGAGGCGCCCACCGCAACCGTCGCGGCCCCGATCCAGCCGACCACAGTGAGCGCGTCCGGTGACGCTTCGATGACCGGGAAGAAGCGCGCCATCAGGTAGACGCCCGCCGCCACCATCGTGGCGGCGTGGATGAGCGCGGAGACCGGCGTTGGGCCCTCCATCGCGTCCGGCAGCCACACGTGCAGGGGGAACTGCGCGCTCTTGCCGACCGCGCCCGCGAACAGCCCCAGCCCGAACAGTGTCAGCGTCGTGCCGCCGAGCACCCCCGCGAGCGCCAACTCGTGGATCTCGTCGATGGCGAGCGTCTCGTGGCGCGTCCAGATGAGCAGGATCGCCGCCAGCAGCCCCAGGTCGCCGATGCGCGTCACGATGAACGCCTTCTTGGCGGCCGAGGCGGCGCTCGGCTTGTGGAACCAGAAGCCGATGAGCAGGTAGCTCGAGAGGCCCACCAGCTCCCAGAAGATGAAGAGCATGAAGAGGTTGTCGGCCAGGACCAGCCCCAGCATCGCCGTGATGAAGAGGCTCATGTAGGCGTAGTAGCGGCCGTAGCCCGGATCGCCTTCCATGTACCCCTGCGAGTACACCTGCACGAGCAGCGACACGCTCGAGACCACCACCAGCATCACCGCCGTCAGGCCGTCGATGCGCACCCCGAGGGCCAGCTCGAGCGGTCCCGCCTGGAACCAGTCATGCGAGTAGATCGCGATGCCGCCGCTTGCGCCGAGCACGTCGATCAGCGCGATCAGCGACAGCACGAAGGAGACGCCGATCGCGAGGATGCTCAGGTAGCCAGCGATCTTCGGCAGGTGGCGCACGTACAGCGTAATCGCAGCGAACGCGACCAGCGGGCAGAGGATGATCGCCCACAGCACGGCCTCGCTGATGCCGGGAGCCTCGCCCGTCGCGGCTGCGAAGAGTTGGATCATCGGCTCAGATCTTCCTCAGGATTTCGCGCGCCACGTGCGCCTTGCCCGTGGGGACGTAGATGGTGCGTTCGTCGCGCATGGAGGCGTCCTCGCCGCGGCCCACGGGAGGCATGATCACGATCCGCAGCCCCTCGGCCGCGAACAGCTCACGCCACGTCTCGGCGACGTACCCGTTTGCCACGCTCATGAATTCAACCCACATGGCGTTACAACTTCAGGAGGTCGAGCTGGTCGACCTCGACGGTTTGGCGGCTCCGGTACACGGCCACCGCGAGTGCTAGCGCGACGGCCGCTTCCGCAGCGGCGACGGTGATGATGAACGCCACGAAGGCGTGTCCCGCGATCTCTGCGGGCCCATCGCTGAATCGCGAGAACGCGATCAGCGTCAGGTTGACCGAATTCAGCATCAGCTCGATGCCCATCAGCACCCCGATCGCGTTCCGCTTGCTCAGGGCTATCACCAGCCCGAGGCAGAACAGCAGGGCGCCGACCGTGAGGAAGTGCTCAAGCGTCAGCATCAGGCACGTCCTCGCTTTCCTCGGCTTCGGAGCGAACGAGCATGATCGCGCCCACCAGGGCGGCCGTCAGGAGCACCGATGCGATCTCGAAGGGCAGCACCCACGTCGAGAGCAGCGCCCGCCCCAGGTCGCTGGCCGAGAGCCCGGGGTCCCCGGCGCCGGTCATCCAGCCGGTGTCGTGGATGACGAACAGGAACACCGTCGCCAGCGCCACGCCCAGCAGGATCGCCGGGCCCACCATCGCCGTCTCCGAGTTGTCCCGTACGGAGCGCGGCGTGAGCACGATCGCGAACAGGATCAGCACGGCGATGGCGCCCACGTAGATGACGATCTGCGCCATCGCGATGAACTCCGCCGAGAGCAGCACGAAGAACCCAGCCACCCCGATGAAGGCGACGATCAGGAACAGCACGGCGTGCAGCAGGTTGCGCGACACCATCACGCCCCCCGCCGCTACCAGCGTCAGGATGGAGAGCACATAGAACGCAATGTTCACGCCCGCGCCTTCCATCTACTTGCCCCCTCCGATCACCGGCTCCTCCAGCGGCACATAGCCGCCCGCTTCCCGCGCGAGCCGTGGCCGCGTGGGGACGCGCTCCGGCTTGTACCCGAGGAATCGCGCCCACAGGTACACGGCCACGGCCGAGACGGGGACGTTGATGGCCGCGATCACGAACACGATGCCGCCGCCCAGATCGCTCTCCGACCACCACAGCCGCTCGAGCGAAACCAGGAACAGGTTCACGACCGCCAGCGGCAGCAGGAACTTCCACGCGAACCCCATCAGCTGATCGATCCGCAGCCGCGGCAGCGTGCCCCGCGTCCAGATGAAGACCATGTAGAAGAGGTGCGTCTTGGCGATGAAGATGACCCAAGGCGGCACCCACTGCTCCAGCCCCCACATCGACCAGCCGCCCAGGAAGATCGTGGCCGCGAAGGCCGAGGCCGCCAGCGCGTAGCCGATGTCCATCCCGTAGAAGAGCCCCCACTTCATCCCGCTGTACTCGGTCAGGTAGCCCGCCACGATCTCCGATTCCGCCTCGGCGATATCGGTCGGCGTCCGGTTCAGCTCGGCGCTCACCGCGATGAAGTAGACGACGAACGCCAGCGGCTGCATGAAGATGAGCCACAGGTCGACGTCCTTCTGGAACCAGACGATCCCCGGCAGGCTCATCGTGTTCGTGAACACCACCACGCAGAGCAGCATCAGCACGAGCGGCACCTCGTAGCTGACCGACATCGCCACGATCCGCATCGCCCCGTAGAGGCTGTACTTGTTGTTCGAGCTCCAGCCCGCGATGAACGCCGCCAGCACCGGCAGCCCCGACACGGCGATGAAGAAGATCAGCCCCGCGGGCACGTCCGCGAACACCATCCGCGGCCCGAACGGGATCACGGCGAACAGCAGCACCGCCGGCGCCACGAAGAACACCGGCGCCGCCCACATCAGCGTGCGGTCCGCGACCTTCGGCGTGAGCGCTTCCTTCTGCAGGAGCTTGAGCGCGTCCGCCACCGGCTGCAGCAGCCCGAACGGCCCCACCCGGTTCGGCCCCCTGCGCGACTGGATGCGCCCGATGATCCGCCGCTCCCCGTACACCCCCACGAACAGCTGCGAGGGCAGCACGAAGATCACGAACGCCGCCACGAACCCGATGATCGGCGCCACGATGTACGCCAGCTCGTACGGCGCCACCTTGTCGATCCCCTCGAGGATGACGCGCGACAGGTTCGCCAGATCGCGGAAGTCGTACCAGTGGTCGGTCGCGAGGTTGTCCATCAGCGATCAATCTCGCCTACGACGATGTCGATCGAGCCGAGCGCCACGATCGCGTCTGCTATCGAGCCGCCCACCGTCATCTCCTTGAGCACGCTCAGGTTGATAAGCGAGGGCGGGCGGATGTGGAAGCGGTGGGGCGAGGGCCCCTCGTCGCTGACGAGGTAGTAGCCCAGCTCGCCGCGCGGGCTCTCGATGCGCGCGTACGCCTCGCCCGCGGGCGGGCGCAGCGCGAGCGGCACCTCGGTGCTGTGCGGGCCGCCCGGAAGCCCGTCGAGCGCCTGCTCGACGATGCGCAGGCTCTGGCGCATCTCCTCCAGCCGCACGATGAAGCGGTCGTAGGCGTCGCCCTGGTACCCGATCGGGATGTCGAAGTCGTACTGCTCGTACCCGCAGTAGGGGTCTGCCTTGCGGATGTCCCAAGCCACTCCGCTGCCGCGCAGCATCGGACCGCTCAGCGAAGCGTTGACCGCCATGTCCGGCGGAATCACGGCCACGTTCCGCGCCCGCGCCAGGAAGATCTCGTTCCCCGAGAGGAGCCCCTCCCCGTCGGCGATCGTCTGGCGCAGCGGCCCGATCAGTGCCCGCACTTCCTCCTCGAAGCCCTCCGGCAGCTCGAACGCGACCCCCCCGATGCGCATGTAGTTGCACGTCAGCCGCGCCCCGCTCGTCATCTCGAAGATGTCCAGGATCTTCTCGCGTTCGCGCATGAACCACATGATCGGCGTCTGCCACGCGCCCGTGTCGTTGGCGAAGGCCCCCGCGCCCATGCAGTGGCTCGCGAGGCGCTGCAGCTCCGCCATGATCACGCGGATCGCCTGCCCTCGTGGCGGCACCTCGATGCCCGCCAGCTTCTCCACCGCCAGGCAGTAGCCGAGGTTGTTCGACATGCTGCTCAGGTAGTCCGTCCGGTCGGTGAACGGGATGTTCTGCGTGTAGGTCCGCTCCTCCGCCAGCTTCTCCATCGAGCGGTGCAGGTAGCCGATCACCATCTCCGCATCGATCACCCGCTCGCCGTCGACAGTCGCCTTCACCCGGAACACGCCGTGCGTCGACGGGTGCTGCGGCCCGATGTTCATCACGAACGGCTCGGACTGGACGATCTCGCTCATGTGACCGGCCGTACCGGCGGCTCGGGCTTGGCCGAGGTGCCCGCGAATTCGTTCAGGCCCGGCTGCAACCCGCCCGGCATCGCGAGGAAGTCCTTGCGCAGCGGGTGCCCCGGATAGCCGTCCCAGAGCAGGATGCGCTGCAGGTTCGGGTGCCCCTCGAACTCGATGCCGAACAGGTCGTACGTCTCCGACTCCTGGATCCACGCCCCCTGCCAGATATCGACCACGCTCGCGACCGACGCGTTCTCGCGGTCGTGCGCCTCCACCTTCGCGCAGGCCATCTGGTTCCGTTCCAGCGACTGCAGGTGGTAGACCACCTCGAAGCGGTCCCACTGGTCCACGCCGCACAGGTTCGAGAGGTGCTGGAAGTTCGTGTCGGGGTCGTCCCGCAACGCGCGCAGCGCCTCCAGCGCGTGCTCCGCCTTCAGGACGCAGGCCGTCTCCGTCGTGTGCGATACCGACCCCGGAACCAGCCGCTCCGCCGCCTCCCCAAGCTCCTCGCCCGTCCACCAGCGCGTCATCAGGCGTACTCCAGCGCGCGCTTGCGCCAGGCGTAAAGCCCGCCCACCACGAACGTGCCCACGAAGATCGCGATCTTCCCCAGCCCCACCAGCCCCGCGTCCTCGAACACGACCGCCCAGGGGAACAGGAACACGATCTCGACGTCGAACAGCAGGAACAGCAGGGCCACGTAGTAGAAGCGGAAATTGAACTGCGTCAGCGCCGACCCGCGAGTGACCATGCCGCACTCGTACGTGTCTTCCTTGACCGGGTCGGAGGGTACTTCCGGACGGATGTTGACGAACTTGAACGCCCATGACTGCACGATCGCGCCCGCCGGAAAGATGAGCGCGATGATGACAAGAATGGCGATGTGGCCGTATTCGTGGAGCACGTCCCAGCCGTTTGTGAAATCTCTCGCGAAGACCCGCGGCACTATAGCACGGACGCCCCATCGGGGACCAAACAGCGGCCCCCTGCGGCAGCCTGCCTACCCCGTCCGCCCCGGGGCGCTCAGGGCGAGGCGATCACCCACGAAATCGTCACCTGTGACGACAGATCGCCGTCGCTCACGGTCACCGTCGACAGCACCGAGCCCGCCACGACCGGGTTCCCCACGATCCGGCCCGTATGCGCCACGATCTCCACGCCCGCGGGGAGCACGTCCGCCGACCAGGTGAGCACGCCGCCCTCGACATCGGCGGCTGCGACCTTGACGTCCACCGGCTCGCCGACCGTGAAGCGTTGCGCTCCCGGGGCCGTGATCACCGGTGCCGTGTTGGCTCCCGCCACCAGCGGCCCGGCCACACCCCCGGAGCCCGCTTGGTCGGGGGTCGACGCGGGCACGCCCACCCCGATGACGGCCGTCGCCCGTGGATCGGTGCGCGGGTAGGCGCTGTGCCAGTCGAACGCCTCGTACTCGAAGGTGTCGACGCCGGAGAACCCCTCGTTCGGCGTGTACCACAGGACTGTTCCCCACAGCGTCAGGCCGGCCGCCGCATCGAGGACTCCGTTGGCCGGCGGCGTCACCACCCGGAAGACGCGCGCCCCCGGGCTGCCGAACACCGCGGCCTCGAGCACGATCTGCACCGCCGTACCGGGTTCCGTCTCCACCGCCAGCGGCTGCGCCACGTAGCCCGGCACAACGCTGATGGCATCCGCGATGGCGACGCCGTTATTCGTCTCGTCGGTCTCGACCACGATGTCGTAAGGATCGGACTCCGCCGCCAGGCGGTAGTTCCCCGGGCTCAGATCGGACACGTCCACCCACTGGAAGGTGACCGTGGGCTCATACACGTCCCGCCACCCCTCCGTCACCCCCATGCGCAGGCTGTCCGCATCCGGCTGGTTCGCGCGGCAGTTGTCGACAATCGAGTCCTCGTAGGCCTGCTCCCCCGGATTGGCGTGCCGTTCGGGCAGGCTCTCCACGTCCAGCATGCAAAAGCCGACCTTCGACCCCCGCAGGACCTGGGTCGTCCCCGCCTCATCCCACAGCGAGTACGACACGATCTCCATGAGGTGGAAGTGGTTATGTCCATCATCCGTCTCGTAGCGCACCGGGGGCTTGGTGAGCTTCACCCAGTCGCCGGTGGTGGTGCGGACCCGCTGCCACACGTCGTGACTCGTCGGATCGGCCGGGTCCGCCAGCTGCGGATTCCCCGAGAGATCGAGCGGACCCTCGCCGAGGTTGGTGACATACCCCTCGAAGCGCAGGACCAGCATCTCCTCCCCATCCCACCACACCACCTCCGGCTCGCCCGAGGGAACAGGGGGATCGGCCACCAGGTCCGGAAGCAGGAAGACCCGGTCGTTGTCGGCGACGTACAGCTCGGCCGAGCCCGCATGCGCCGAGGCCATGTAGCCGGAGCCGGGGATGATCGTTGCCGTGACCCTGCTCGTCTCCTCGACCACGCGGTCGTCCGCCAGCGCGACCGACAGGATGGTCGTGCGCTCTCCGGCCTCGAACGTCGCCGTCTCCCTGCCGCCGCCCGCAAGCATCGAGCCGCTTTCCGCCATTCCGACGGCCACCGTCAGAGCCCGTGCGGTCTCACCCGTACGCGTCAGCCGGAACACCGCAGGCGCCGCCTCCGTCACCAGCCGCGCCCCCGCGACGATGGCCACCTCGGACGGCTCCGCGGCCTCCACTGCTGACCCGCTGGTCCGCCGCTCTTCCGGCTCCTCGTCGTCCGTGGCGACCGGTCCCGGGCCGACGGCCCTGCCGCCGTCCGCGCTCGCGGACACGGGGGTGGGCTCCGGCGCGTCTCGATCGTCCGACTCGACCGCCGCCTGCCGGGCATCCTCCGAGGCGCCTGGAACCGCACGTGCCTGGTCGCCTCGTCCGGGAAGAAGAAGCACACCTGCCACCACGGCGGCCAGGGCCACGAACGCCAGCACCTTCACCGGGCCTCGCGATCCCCACCCCGACCGGTCGGGTGATGAGGCGTCCGCATCCGTGCCTGTCTGGTTGCGGCGTGTGGGAAGAAGCAGCACATCCGCCACCACTGCCGCCAGGGTCGCCAACGTCAGGAGCTTCGCGGCTCGCGATCCCCATCCCGAGCGGTCAGTTGCCATCGAACTGCCTCGCCGCGCCTCCAGGGGCCTGGACGAGTCCCCCCTTGCCATAACCACGCGTCACCGACGCGTGGTTGGACGTATCGCACCGTAGAGGGCGGTTCGGTGGGGCGTCAAGGAATCAGGAACGCCATCGTGTGGCCCAACGCGAGTGCCGCGTCACCCCCGCCCCAACAGGCCCGCACGTCCTCTCGCTGATCCCCGGTTGCCCGTGCGACTCGTGGGCGTAACATTTCGGCCACCTTCCCGATCAGGGGCCGCATGACCTCCGGCACAGGCAGCGATCTGTATCCGCTCGGCGAAGCGCCTCCCTTGGGCGAAGTCCCCAAGCGCATGCACGCCCAGCTCATCCGCGAGTCCCGCTTCGGAGAGCCCCTCCAGGCCTTCGCCCCCGAGGTCGTCGACATCCCCCCCGTCGGACCCGACGACGCCCTCGTCTACGTCATGGCCGCTGGCGTCAACTACAACAACGTCTGGGCCGGCCGCGGCGTCCCCATCGACGTCATCGCCGCGCGCCAGAAGGCCGGCGAAGTCGAGGACTTCCACATCGGCGGCTCCGATGCCTCCGGCATCGTCTACGCCGTCGGCGAGAACGTCACGAACGTCAAGGTGGGCGACGAGGTCATCGTTCACTGCGGCATCTGGAACATTCACGCCCCCTGGGTGACCGCCGGCAACGACCCCATGTACGACCCCTCGTACCGCATCTGGGGGTACGAGACGAACTGGGGCTCCTTCTCGCAGTTCACGCGCGTGCAGGCCCACCAGTGCCTGCCCAAGGCGCCCCACCTCACCTGGGAGGAGGCGGCCGCCCCCACCCTCGTGGGCGCAACCGCCTATCGCATGCTCTTCTCCTGGCCCCCGCACGACGTGCGCGAAGACGACGTCGTCCTCATCTGGGGCGGCGCCGGGGGACTCGGCACGATGGCCATCCAGCTCGCCGCCCTCCAGGGCGCGAAGCCCATCGCCGTCGTCTCCAGCGAGGAGAAGGGCGAGTTCTGCAAGCAGCTCGGCGCCGTCGGCTACATCAACCGCAAGAACTTCGACCACTGGGGCCGCCTCCCGAACTGGGAGGACGCCGCCGGGATGGGCGAGTTCCAGAAGGGCGCCCGCGCCTTCGGCAAGGCCATCTGGGACGTGCTCGGTGAGCGCCGCAGCCCACGCATCGTCTTCGAGCACCCCGGGGAGGACACCCTCCCGACCTCCATGTTCGTCTGCGACACCGGCGGCATGGTCGTCATCTGCGCCGGCACCACCGGCTACAACGCCGATGTCGACCTGCGCTACCTCTGGATGCGCCAGAAGCGCTTCCAGGGCTCCCATTTCGCCAACGACGAGCAGGCGGGGGCCTTCAACGACCTCGTCATCCAGGGCAAGATCGACCCCTGCCTCTCCCGCGTCTTCCGCTTCGAGGAGACGGGCGCCTGCCACCAGCTCATGTTCGAAAACCGCCACCCCGACGGCAACATGGCCATCCTCGTCGGCGCCACCGAAGAGGGACAGGGGCGGAGCTAGGGCCGCCACCGCGCGGCCGCGTCATCCAACACCAGGAAGGGGCCTGCCCGATGGCGCGTGACTTCGCCGCCGACATCCTCGATCCCATCGCCCGGGAGATCGTCTCCAACGTCGGCGTCTGGGTGGACCGCGAGGTCAAGCCCGTCGCCAGCGAGTACGAGCACGCCGACGAGTACCCCGAGCCCCTCGTCAACGGCATGGCCGAGATGGGCCTCTTCGCCATCAAGGTTCCCGAGGAGTACGGCGGCCTCGACCTCAGCTTCGAGTGCTACGCCGGCGTCTGCGTCGAAGTCGCTCGCGGCTGGATGAGCCTTGCGGGCGTGCTCAACACCCACGTCCTCGTCGGCTACGCCATCTCCACCTACGGCACAGAGGAGCAGAAGCAGAGCTTCCTCCCTCGCATGATCGAGCCCGAGATCCGCGCTGCCCTCAGCATCACCGAGCCCGACGCTGGCTCCGATGCCCAGGCGATCAAGACCCAGGCCACCCGCGACGGCGACGACTACGTCATCAACGGCCAGAAGATGTGGGTCACCAACGGCCAGCGCGCCGGCGTCTACCTCGTCCTCACCAAGACCGACGTCGAGGCCCAGCCCGCCCACCGCGGCATCAGCGCCTTCCTCGTCGAGCCCGGCATGGAAGGCTTCTTCGTCGGCCGCAAGCTCGAGAAGCTCGGCTACAAGGGCGTCGAGACCACCGAGCTCGCCTTCGACAACGCCCGCGTCCCCGCCGGCAACCTCCTGAGCGGCGACGAAGGCCGCGGCTTCCAGCACGTCATGAGCGCCCTCGAGGTCGGCCGCATCAACGTCGCCGCCCGCGGCGTGGGCGTCGCCCAGGCTGCCTTTGACGACGCCATCGCCTACGCCCAGCAGCGCCACGCTTTCGGCAAGCCCATCGCCCAGCACAAGGCCCAGCAGA
Organism: Dehalococcoidia bacterium; assembly: GCA_022827945.1. Lineage (GTDB taxonomy): Bacteria > Chloroflexota > Dehalococcoidia > Tepidiformales > Tepidiformaceae > UBA2991. Next base: position 36,330 of record JAJEIT010000009.1, read on the forward strand.
TCCGACTCGCCGAGATGGCGACCAAGATCCGCGCCGCCCGCCTCCTCACCTTCGACGCCGCCCGCCGCAAGGACAGCGGCGCCCGCTCCGACCTCGACGCCGGCATGGCCAAGCTGTTCGCCACCGAGGTCTGCCAGGAGGTCGTGCTCGAGGCGCTCCGCCTCCACGGCGGCGTCGGCTACAGCAAGGAGCTGCCCCTCGAACGCTACTACCGCGACGCCCCCGTCATGGTCATCGCCGAGGGCACCAGCGACATCCAGAAGATCGTCATCGCCCGCAACCTCCTCCGCGACTACGCCATCGACTAGCCCTCGCGGAACGGGCGGCGGGGACCAATGCCAACAGCCAGGAGCCAGACCATGACTGTCCACGACGGGCGCGAAGCCTTCGGCCACTACTACGAGGAGTTCCAGGTCGGCGACGTCTTCAAGCACTGGCCCGGGCGCACCATCACCGAGTACGACGACATCCTCCACTGCATGCAGACGATGAACCACCACCCCCTCCACATCGACGCTCGCTACGCCGAAGAGGAGACCCAGTTCGGGAAGAACGTGGTCGTGGGCACCCTCGTCTACTCCATCGTCTTCGGCATGACCGTCACCGAGGTCTCGGGCAAGGCCATCGCCAACCTCGAGATCGAGTCCCTCAAGCACACCGCCCCCACCTTCCATGGCGACACCGTCTACGCCGAGACCACCGTCACCGACAAGGTCGAGTCCCGCTCCCGCAACGACCGCGGCATCGTCACCGTCGACACACGCGGCTACAACCAGCGAGGCGAAACCGTCCTCACCTTCACCCGCAAGGTCATGGTCCCGAAGCGCGACGCCGGCGAGTAGCCGCTAGGCCCGCTCCAGCGGCGCCAGGCTCTGCAGGAGCCGCTTGACCCCCGCCGCCTCGTCGTCGAACGCCACCACCACCTCCACGTCCCCGCGACGCTCCTGGCAGCTCACCACGATCCCCTCCCCGAAATGCGCGTGACGCACACGCTCGCCCGCCTGCCACTGCGGCTCAGCGCCGCTCCCCCCTGCCGCCTCTGAAGGCGCCGAAGCCGGACGGGACGGCGCCGCCACGACGGGGGCGACCCGCTCCCGCACCTGGCGCCGTTCGCCGCTTCGGTAAGGCTGAAGCAGGTGCTCCGGTATCTCCCCGAGGAAGCGTGAGGGCGGGTTCGTGAGCGGCCGCCCGCCCAGGTAGCGCCGGTAGGCGCGGGTCAGGTACACCGCGCTCTCCGCCCGCGTGATGCCCACGTAGGCCAGCCGCCGCTCCTCCTCCAGCTGCCGGGGATCGTCGAACGAGCGGATGTGCGGCAGCACCCCCTCCTCCATCCCCACCAGGAACACGATCGGGAACTCCAGCCCCTTCGCCGCGTGCAGCGTGATCAGCGTGATCGCCTCGACCGCCCCCTCCAGCTCATCCACGTCCGCCACCAGCGCCACGTCCTGCAGGAAGCTCGCGAGGTCGGCTGCCTCCCCGCCCGTCGTGTCCTCGTACTGCGCCATCACCGTCCGCAGCTGCAGCACGTTCTCAAGCCGCTCCTCGCCACCCTCGTCGCGGTCCCGCAGGTACTCCACGTACCCGCTCTCCTCGAGCACATAGTCGAACAGCTCCGCCAGGGGGCGATCGCGCTGGCCCCGCATCGCCTCGATGGCGTGAACGAAGCGCCGGATAGCGGTTGCCGCCCGCGCGGCGATTCCGGGAACCGGCTCCCCCCTCGCGACCGCCTCACAGGCGTCCCACACGGCCAGCCCCGTCGATCCCGCGTACTCCGAGAGACGCGCAAGCGTGGTGTCGCCGATCCCCCTTGCCGGCACGTTGATGATGCGCAGCAGGCTCGCCTCGTCGAGCCGGTTGTGGACCAGCCGCAGGTAGGCGACCAGGTCCTTGATCTCGCGCCGCTGGTAGAACCGCACGCCCCCGATCAGTCGGTAGGGGATGCGGTGCCGGACGAGCGCGTCCTCGATGGGCCGCGACTGTGCGTTCGTGCGGTACAGCACCGCGATCGACCCCAGCGGCTGGTCCGTCATCGACAGCCGCTCCACCTCCCGCGCGACGAACTCGCCCTCCTCCTCGTCGTTGTAAGCCTCGTACTGGGTGAGCGCCTGGCCGTCCTTGCGCTCCGTCCAGAGGGCGCGCTCGATGTGGCTGCGGTTGTTCTCGATGACCGCGTTCGCCGCATCCAGGATGGGCTGTGTCGAGCGGTAGTTCTGCTCCAGCAGGTAGGTGCTCGCCTCGGGAAAGTCGCGCAGGAAGTACTGCGTGTTGCGCGCGTCCGCCGCCCGCCACGAATAGATGCTCTGGTCGGGGTCCCCAACCACACAGATGTTCCCGTGTTCTGAGGCCAGCTGCCGCGCGAGCGCGTACTGAGCCGGATTCGTGTCCTGGAACTCGTCTACGAGCACGTGCAGGTACTGACCCGCCCGCCGCTCCCGCGCCTCCTCCGACTCCCGGAACAGCCGCACCGTCTCCGTCAGCAGATCGTCGAAGTCGAGCGCCGAGGCCTCTCGCAGGCCCTTCTGGTAGCCCTCATACGCCCGCGCCACGATCTCCTGGAAGTAGCTCTCCGTCTGCCCCCTGAAGTGGTCCGCGGCCCGCATCTCGCTCTTCGCGCTGGAGATGGCCGACAGCACCGACCGCGGCGTGAACTGCCGCGAGTCGACGTGCAGCGACGCCAGCACCCGCTTCATCAGCGCCGTCTGGTCCGCGTCGTCGTAGATCACGTAGTCGGGCGAGAGCCCGATGGCGTCTCCGTGGATGCGCAGCCAGCGCGCGCACATCGAGTGGAACGTGCCCAGGTGCAGCTTGGCCGCGTCCTCGCCGAGGAGGCCCTGCGCCCGCGCCCGCATCTCCCGCGCCGCCTTGTTCGTGAACGTCACCGCGAGGATGCGCCAGGGCGCGATCCGCTGCTCCCCCACCAGCCACGCGATCCGGTTCGTGATGACGCGTGTCTTGCCGCTGCCCGGCCCCGCCAGGATGAGCTGGGCGCCCTCGCCGTGCTCCACGGCCGCGCGCTGCGCCGGGTTCAGACCCTCGACGGCAGGCGACGGCTGCTGGGTAGCGGGCACCCGCCTATCGTATCGGCTCCGGGGCTCCCGCGCCCCCAGTGTGATCAGGCAACTGAACAGTTTTCATCGCGCGCTTACGGGGCGATGCTGTACCCTCAGAACGTGGCGGCTCGGTGAGCGCGCGACGCGTCGAGTGCCCGGCCCGAAGGTAAGGAAGGCTCGATGTTCGATTGGCCCGGCGGCTCCTGGCAGGACACCGTTCGCCTCGTCCTCACGGTGCTCTCGATCTACGGCGCCATCATCTGGGTCGCCCTCATCTTCTGGGTCTTCCGCGACATCCGCCAGCGCACCCGCGACCCCATCATGCAGCTCATCGCCGTACTGCTCGTCCTCGCCGGCTTCCTCCCCGGCCACTGGATCTACCTCATCCTCCGCCCCCGCCAGACCCTGACCGAGCTGTACGAGCGCTCCCTCGAGGAGGAGGCTATCCTCCAGGACCTCGACGACCAGAAGGCCTGCCCCGCCTGCCGCCGCCGCGTCCGCGACGACTACCTCGTCTGCCCCTCCTGTCTGACCGAGCTCAAGGAACCCTGCGCCGGCTGCGGCAAGCCCCTCGACTACGGCTGGCTCGCCTGCCCCTACTGCGCCCGCGAGAAGGCCCCCGCCATCGCCCCCGGCCCCGCCGCCAACCACATCGAGGGCGCCCAGGACCGCGCCTCACTCGGCGGCCTCGTCCGCCGCTCCACCTCCCTCGTCCGCCGCCGCGGAAGCTAGCACCGACCTAACGCTCGTGGCGATCAAGACAGACCGCCTGGAAGTCGACCAGTGGTTCGATCTGGAGTTAGTCCTCGACGGTACGCAGGACTTCCGCTGGCGTGCGTGGAAAGACGGCTGGCTTTCCGGTGTGCTCTCGGGACACGTCGTTCACGTGCGTCAGGCCGGCGTCGGTGCATCTCTGGAATACCGTGCCAACGTGGACCTGGAGAGCGTTCTGCGCTCCTATTTCCGCCTAGATGACGACATCGCCGAAGTCCACGACGCTCTTTCAGACATCGACGACACGATGCGGAAGCTGGTGAGTCGCTTTCCCTACCTGCGCGTCCTGCGACAGCCGGACCCCTGGCAGGCGACAGTCTCCTATATCTGCTCGGCCACCAACCGTATAGAACGCATCACCAAGAGCGTTGAGAACATCGCCTGCGAACTCGGAGAGCGGAGAGTGCTTAGCGGAGATGTGCGTCACACATTCCCTACGCGAGAGAAAGTGCTCGAAGCCGGTGAGGAGAACCTTGGGGAACTCACGGTGGGACTGAAGTCTTTCCCCAAGAGGGTTCTCGCCACCGCAGAACGCATACGAGCCGGTAGCCTGGACCTGGAGCACCTCGCACAGCCGGAGGTCTGCTACGCGGAAGCTAGGCTGCAGCTGATGGCATCGCCGGGAGTCGCAGCCAAGGTGGCTGACTGCATTGCCCTCTTCGCGCTCGACAAGCCGGATGCATTCCCCGTGGACACTTATGTTCGTAGGGAGCTGGAGCGCTGCTACCCCGACGCGCCCCTAGGGCCGACTGAGGGAGAGGCTCTCGCCATTTGGGCAAGAGGAACATTCGGGGCGCGTGCGGGCTACGCCAGCCAGCTGCTGTTCCTGAGTGGTTACTTCGCGTCGAAGAATCCCTAGCCCAGCGCCGCCGCCACCCGCTCCGACAGCCCCGTCCCCCCCAGCAGCTCCGCCATCCGCTCCAGCTTGCGCTCCCCGTGGAAGCGCGTGCGGTCGAAGATGCCTTCCAGCGCGATGACCGTGTTCTCCGTGTCCGTGCGCGACAGCATGACGGGAACGCCCCGCGCGGCAGCCGCATCGAACAGGTACTCGCTGGGGCGACGCCCGCCCGTCAGGATCAGGCACGCGGGCTCCGTCGCCAGCGCCGCCAGGTGCTGGTCCGTCTTGTCGAACCGCACCACCACCGCCTTCGACTCGAAGCGCTCCAGGTACGGCTGGCCCGAATCGGACCCGATGGGCGCGATCACCAGGTGGTCGCAGGTCGGGTCGAACCCGTCGCCCTCGACCAGCGTCTCCGCGCGCAGGGTCGCCTGCGCCTCCGACACGCTGAAGCCCGCGAGCGTGCGGTCCTCCGCCACCGCGATCAGGGGCGCGCCCCCGCATTCTTCGGGAGCCTCCGCCAGCACCGAGGAGGCCACGTCGAGCGCCACGACAGCGGTCGGCGCGACCTCGGCCACGCGCGCTTCGTCGGGTAGCCCGCGCGTCACGAGAATCGTGGCGTCCGACCGCTCCAGCGGCTCGTCGAGCTCCGCCACCACGATCTCGTCGCCGCTCGGCGGCGGGATCTGGCTCGCCCCGACCGGCGTCGAGGCGCTGCCGGGCGCGAACTCGAGCGTCGAGAACCAGCGCGCGTCGTCCGCGGCATTGCTGCCGTCAGCGGACCCTTCCCCTCGCACCAGCCAGACGCGCCGCCCGGTGTAGGCGAGGTCGCGCGCAATCGTAGCGGCGACGCCGGTCTTGCCGGCGCCCGGTGTGTCGGAGATCACGCTGAGCAGGGGCATCGCGCCGAATTGTGCGCGCCACCCCGCGCTTGCGGCAAGCGCCACCCCCCGACCGGTAGACTGGCGCCGCCGCGAACGAACCGTCGCGGCGCGCAAGGGGGATGCCATGAAGGTCGCCGATGCCGTAGCCGAGATCCTGAAGCGCGAGGGCGTCGAGTTCCTCGTCGCCTACCCCGTCAACCCCATCATCGAGGCGGCCGCACGCGCCGACGTGCGCACGATCATCGTCCGCCAGGAGCGCGTCGGCCTGCACATGGCCGACGCCTTCAGCCGCGTGAACTCGGGCGATCGCATCGGGGTGTTCGCCATGCAGCACGGCCCCGGCGCTGAGAACGCCTTCGGCGGCGTCGCCCAGGCCTACGGCGATTCCGTCCCCATCCTCGTCATGCCCGGCGGCTATGCCCGCCGCATCACCAACACCGCCCCCAACTTCAACTCCTTCCTCAACTTCCAGCACGTCACCAAGTGGACCGAGCAGGTCACCCTCGGCTCCACCGTCCCCGACGTCATGCGCCGCGCCTTCACCCAGGTCCGCAACGGTCGTCCCCGCCCCGTCCTCATCGAGATCCCCGGCGACGTCTTCCAGGAGGATGTCCCCGACGACTTCGCCTACGAGCCCGCCCCCGCCCTCCGCTCCGGGCCCGACCCCGCAGCCGTGAAGACCGTGGCCGAGGTGCTCCCCAATGCCGAGCGGCCCGTCATCTACGCCGGTCAGGGCGTCCACTACGCGAAGGCCTGGGACGAGCTGCGCCAGCTCGCCGAGCGCCTCCAGATTCCCGTCACGACCAGCCTCCAGGGCAAGAGCGCCTTCCCCGAGAACCACCCCCTCTCCCTCGGCTCCGGCGGCCGCGCCATCCCGCGCGCCGTCCACGAGTTCCTCCAGGACGCCGACGTCATCTTCGGCATCGGCTGCAGCTTCGCCGCCACCGGCTTCGGCGTCGCCATGCCGAAGGGCAAGACCATCATTCACGCCACCCTCGACCCGGCCGACATCAACAAGGACGTCGCCTCCGCCCACGCCCTCATCGGCGACGCGAAGCTGACGCTCGACGCCCTCCTCTGCGAGCTCGACGGCGTAAGTGCCTCCCGCGACGGCGTCACGGACCGCATCGCCACCATCAAGGCGGACTGGCTGGAGCAGTGGAAACCGAAGCTGACCGACGACTCCTCCCCCCTCTCGCCCTACCGCGTCATCTGGGACCTGCTCCAGACCGTCGACGTCGACAACACCATCATCACGCACGACGCCGGCAGCCCCCGCGACCAGCTCTCCCCCTTCTGGGAGAGCCGCACGCCCCTCAGCTACATCGGCTGGGGCAAGACGACCCAGCTCGGGACCGGCCTCGGCTACGCCATGGGCGCCAAGCTCGCCCGCCCCGACCAGCTCTGCATCAACGTCTGGGGCGACGCCGCCATCGGCTTCACCGGCATGGACTTCGAGACGGCCGTGCGCGAGCGCATCCCCATCCTCTCCGTCCTCCTCAACAACTTCTCCATGGCCATCGAGCTGCCGATCATGCAGGCCGCCACGGAGAAGTACCGCAGCACCGACATCAGCGGGAACTACGCCGACATGGCCAAGGCCTTCGGCGGCTACGGCGAACGCGTCACCGACGCCGCCGAGATCGTCCCCGCCATCAAACGCGGCATCGCCCAGACCGAAGCCGGCAACCCGGCGTTGCTCGAGTTCATTACCCAGAAGGAAATCGAAATCTCGAAGTTCTAGGGGAAGCGCAGGGCGTCTGCGTCTGGCCGCTACGTCACCAGCGCCGCGACCGCCACGGCGACGGTCGCAATGCCAACGTTGAGAGCCGCCACCACGCTGATGATCCTGAGTTGCGCGCTGGCCAGTTCCGTTCGGACTATGGCCAGCTCAGCCTGGAGGATTTCGCGCGTGACGAAGGGGCTCAGGATCTCCACGACCGCATTGGCGGCGGGTTCGTCCATGCCGCCCTCGCGCAGCCGGTGGTACGCCTCACGCGAGTCGAACGCTGCAGTTGCCACGCCATTCCTCCCGGCACAGCTATGCTACACGCTAAGCATGTCAGAAACAAGCCTTGCCAGGGGAATCACGGCGCCCCGCGCTCCAGCCGCAGGTCGCGCACGACCGCGATCTCGCGGCAGTCCGTGAAGAACGGGCAGCGCACGCACTCGTTCCACACCTTCTGGGGGAAGTCCATCACGTTCGCGAGCACGAAGCCTTGGCGCTCGAAGAAGCCGGGCTGGTATGTGAGCGCGAACACGCGCTCGATGCCCATCTCCCGCCCTTCCTCGACGCACTCCTGCACGATCGTCGCGCCTACGCCCTTGCCGTGCTGGTCCTCGCGCACGGCCAGCGAGCGGATCTCGGCGAGGTCGCTCCCCATGATGTGGAGCGAGCCACACCCCACCACCTCGCCCCCCTCGCGGGCGACCTTGAAGTCGCGGATTGCCTCGTGAATCTCCCCGAGCGGGCGTTCGAGCATCTCGCCACGCTGCGCCCAGTCGTCGATCAGGGCGTGGATGGCGTCGGCATCGCTCAGGCGGGCCGGTTCGACACAGACCATTGGAAAACCTCCAGCTACGCGGGACGGAACGGCTGACGAGGCTCAGGCGCGAGGCCCGGCCCCGGCTCCGCCGCGCGCCAGGGCGGCGTTTGCGCCGCCCTGGGGGGCTCCTTCGGATACTGGTCGCTGCAGCATCGTAGGGTGAGTGTAGGCCCCTACGGGCCTTACACGCTCGCCCACCCCGCTGGTAGGCTCCCGCTGAGCCGACTGGGCCCCGGAGGAAAGGTATGCGCGTCTCGATCATCGGTCAGGCCGCCTTCGGGGAAGCCGTGCTCAAACGCCTCCTCGAGGACGGCGTCGAGATCGTCGCCGCCTCCGCCCCCGAGCCCCGCGAGGGAGGCCGGCCCGACCCGCTCTGGGTCGCCGCCGAGGAAGCCGGCCTCGCGCCCATCGATACCGCCACCCTCAAGGGCGAGGAGGGCCTCAACGCCTGGAAAGCCGCCGGCGCCGAGCTCGGCGTCATGGCCTTCGTCACCGAGATGCTGCCCGAGGAAGCCCTCACCGCCCCGGCGCACGGCACGATCCAGTACCACCCCAGCCTCCTCCCCCTCCACCGTGGCTCCTCCGCCATGAACTGGCCCATCATCTTCGGCCGCACCGAGACCGGCCTCAGCATCTTCTGGCCCGACAAGGGCATGGACACCGGTCCCGTCCTTCTCCAGAAGACCTGCGAGATCGGTCCCGACGACACCCTCGGCTCCCTCTACTTCGAGCGCCTCTTCCCCATGGGCGTCGATGCCATGGCCGAGGCTGTCGCCCTCGTCGATTCCGGTGATGCGCCCCGCATCGAGCAGGACCACTCGCTCTCGACCTACGAGCCCCCCTGCGGCGAGGAGCACGCCCGCGTCCCCTGGCACCTCCCCGCCCGGCAAGTGTACGACCTCATCCGCGGCTGCAACCCCCAGCCCGGCGCCTGGACCACCCGCCGCGGCGGCGAGCGCCTGGGCGTCTTCGACAGCACCCTCTCCATCGAGAACGCTCCCGGCATGCCCGGCGCCGTCCTCGCCCTTGAGGAGGACCACATCGACGTCCGCCTCAACGGCGGCGTCCTCCACGTGAAGCGGGTGCAGCCCCAGGGCGCACGCAAGGTGAACGCCGGCGAGTGGGCCGCCGAGATCGGGCTGAAGGTGGGCGCCCGCTTCCGCTAGGGTTTCTGGACCCTAGGGTTCCTCGGAGTCGTCGGGCTCATCCGGCTCGATGGGCTCCGGCGGCCCCTCGTCGAACGGAATGCTCGGCGATGTGGGACTGGAGGTCACCGTCCGCAGGGGAGGCGTCGGTGCTCCGTCGTTCAGGTTCACCTGGATCGTGGAGCGCAGCGGCGCCAGCAGCCCCTGGCGCGCCGTCAGCCGCAACGTGTACACCCGCGGCGCGAATTCCTCCAGCTCGATCGTGCCCAGCAACTCGCTCAACACGTTCTCCTCGCCCGACGCGAGCACCATCCAGTCGTCCTCCCCGGGATTGGCCCCCGGACCGATCTCCAGCAGCCACTCGGTCAGCTGTCCAACGTTCACGCTGCCCAGCACCTGTGTCCCCAGCCCCACTGTCGAGCTGCGAGGCGGCCAGGCGATCTCCACGGCCCGCAGGCCCGTGCTCTGCTCCTCCGGCATCAGCGGGATGAACACGTCCAGGTCCTCGGGGGGTTCCGTCACCAGCTTGATCGCAAGCTCGGGCTCCCACTCCGGAAGCTTCACGAAGCGCTGGACCTCCCGGAAGCGCAGCGGCGTCTTGCTCGATGCCAGCAGCCCGTTGCGCGTGTCGATCACCGCCACCTCGCACGGTTCCTCGTACTCGACATCCGTGCGGACCCACGCCTCCACAACCTGCTCGCAGCCTCCCTCGAGGATGCGGTCGGTCGCGGGCGTGTTGAAGTCCTGCAGCTCGACATTGTCGGGCTGAAGCTCCTCGAAGTCGGCAATCCCCTCGATTCGATCTTCCTCCAGCAGGTAGCCGTGGTACTCCCCCATCCAGTTCTTGAAGAGCCACAGCGTCGTGCGGGCCGAGGCGTATTCGCCGCTGCGCCCGTCGATCACGAGCTCGTTCGTGGCGTTGCCGATCCAGACCGCCGTGGCGGCGTGACGCGAGTAGCCGTTCATCCACGTCTCCAGCGTGTCGTTCGCATCCAGCGGCCCCTGCTGCGTGCCCGTCTTGATCCCCACCGGGAGCTTCTCGCCGTTCACGAACGTGTCCAGCCGGATGTCCTCGTTGCTCTCGCCGCAGCTCCAGATGACGAAGCGCGCCGTGCAGTCCGACATGATGCTGTGAAGCAGCCAGACGCTCCCCGCATCGACCGTGCGAATCCGCTGCGGCCCCTGGTGCTGGAAGATGACGCGGTTGTTGATGTCCCGCACCTCGAGCACCACCACCGGGTCGAGCGGCCGCGTTCCCGGCAGCCTCAGGTGTCCGCGCTGGAAGTCGAGCTTCTGCTGGAGCGCGTTCTCGTAGTCGACCCCCTCGTCGAAGGCGGTGTTGTTGAGGGTGTCCGGGGCGACCGTCGTGGCGTGGTGGGGAACCCCCACCATCACCCCCATGTTGGCGATCGTCGCGTTCATGTAGGCCATGTCGACCGCGCGGATGTTGGCGCCGCCCGTCGCGATCGAAGCGCCGTAGTAGATGTCGAGGTGCGACACGAACGTGGGGTCGAACTGCTGGTCGATCGTCGTGATCCCGAGCAGCTTCGCCATCGTGATCACGTTCTCGATGCCCGCCTCCTGCGCCGCCCGGTAGGCGGCCACGTTCTGCGAGCCCCCCAGCGCCGCCCGCGCCGAGATCAGCCCCTCCGTGCGAGGCTCGGTCCGCGGGTTAACGATCTCGACGTCCTCGCCCTCCAGCTCCAGCGGGTTCGTATCCCAGAGGATGCTCATGGGCGCCTTTTGCGCGTACTCGAACCAGGCCAGGTAGACCGCCGGCTTGAACGCCGACCCCGGCTGGTTGATCTCCACCAGCTGGTCGACGTTGCCCGCCACCCGCGGGTCTGCCGTGACCGCTGGGTCGCGGTTGGGCGCGTAGACCAGCAGCTCACCCGTCTCCGGCTCAATCGTCACGATCGCCGCGTTGTGGCACTCGCAGCCAGCCTCCAGCCCTCGCTCGATCGCCTCCCGGGCCATCGCCAGCGCATCCTGGGTTGCCGTCCAGTCGAGCGTCGTGCGAACCGTCCAGCCGGCGCTGTGCACGCTCGTGAGGCAGTCGTCCACGTTCTCGAGCCTCGGCAGCAGTCCCGCTTCGCACATGCGCACCAGCCGCGGCTCCACCTGGTTGTCGATGAACGCCGATGCGTCCTGGGCTGCGGTCGTCGCGGCCGGGTACACGTAGAGGGTTTCCGCCTTTGCATCCGACGCCTCCGAGAACGTGATCCAGCCGTGGGTCACCATCAGGTCGATCACGTCCTCCTGGCGGGCCTTCGCCGGGCCGCCCACGGTCATCCGCCCGAGCGAGTCGAGAACGCAGTTGTCCTCGTCGTCCCGCAGACAGTTCAGCCGCGGGTGGTACAGCGTCGGGAACTGCGGAATCCCCGCCAGCATCGCCGACTCCGCCAGCGTCAGGTCGGCCGCATCCTTGCGGAAGTACCCCTGCGCCGCCGCCTGCACCCCCACGTAGCGGTCCGCGTACGAGATCTGGTTCAGGTACCAGGTGAGGATCTGGACCTTCGTGTAGTCCTGCTCCAGCTCGATCGCGTAGGCGATCTCGCGCAGCTTCCGGTCGACCGTGCGTTCGGCCACGCAGGGATCGTCGGGATCGGTGAAGCTCCCGCAGATATAGACGTTCTTGATCAGCTGCTGCGTAATCGAAGAACCGCCCGTCCCCGTGCCAATGCCCCCGCCGACGTAGTTCTCCCACGCAGCCCGCGCCAGGCCCCGGTAGTTCACCCCGGGATGTGTCCAGAAGGCGTTGTCCTCCGTCGAGACGGTGGCGTCGATCATGCTCTGCGAGATGTCTTCCAGCGCCACGGGATGAAGGAGCTGTTGTGCCGGATTGGTCAACACCCCCAGCTCGACCTCGCCCGTGCGGTCGAAGATGCGCGTGATCCCCACCTGCCGCTCGATCAGCAGGTCCTCGATCGGCACGTAGTCCCGGGCGTAGTGCTGGTAGACCGCGAAGACGCTGCCCGCCCCGGCCGCCAGCGTGGCCGAACCGATGAACCCCACGACCAGCACGAGGATCGCCCAGATCGGGAGGCCGCCGCGCTTCTGCCGCGCCCGGCGCGCTCGCAGCCGGCGCCTGATGACGACCCGGCTAGACATCGTCGGAAGCGCAATCGGCTGGGGCAACGAACGGGATCACGTGCGAGGGATGGGCGGGGTGCCGCATCACCTTCGAGCCTAGCAAAGCGGCCCCTTGCGGGCACGTGCGGGAGGCCGTGTGTACGATCGGGCCATGCCCATCTCTCGCGACCAGGTCGTTCACGTCGGCAGGCTCGCCCGCCTCGGGCTGACCGACGCCGAGATCGACCGCCTCACCCTGCAACTCTCCGACATCCTCGACCATTTCGAGGCGCTGGCCGCCGTCGATACCGATGGCATCGAGCCCACCGCCCACCCTCTGCCCCTCCACAACGTCATGCGCACCGACTCCGTCGCGCCGTCCCTGGCGCGTGACGATGCGCTCAGCAATGCGCCCGAGGTAGAAGACGGCCTTATCCGCGTGCGCGCCGTCCTCGAATGAGCGAGCTCTGGGAGCTGACGGCGCACGAGGCCCAGGACGGCCTTCGCGCGAAGGAATTCTCGGCAGTCGAGCTGACGGAGTCGGTCCTCGCCCGCGTCGATGCCGTCGAGGACCGCGTCAACGCCTATATCACCCGCACCGATGAGGTCGCCCGCGAGCAGGCCCGCGAGGCCGACGCCCGCTTTGCCGCCGGCACCGCCACCCCCCTCACCGGCATCCCCTTCGCCGTCAAGGACCTCATCGTCACGAAGGGCGTCCGCACGACCGCCGGCTCACACATGCTCGGCGACTTCGTGCCGCCCTACGACAGCCACGTCTACGAGCAGCTGAAGCGCGCCGGCGCCGTGATGATCGGCAAGGCGAACATGGACGAGTTCGCCATGGGCTCCAGCACCGAGCACTCCGCCTACGGCGCCACCCGCAACCCGTGGGACACCGACCGCGTGCCGGGGGGCAGCTCGGGTGGCTCCGCCGCCGCCGTGGCGGCAGGCGAGTGCATCGCCTCTCTCGGCAGCGACACGGGCGGCAGCATCCGCCAGCCCGCCGCACTCTGCGGCGTCGTCGGCCTCGACCCCACCTACGGGCGGGTCAGCCGCTTCGGCATCATCGCCTTCGGTAGCTCCCTCGACCAGGTGGGGCCCATCGGCCGCGATGTCGAGGATGTCGCCACCATCCTCGACGGCATCGGCAGCCACGACCCCCGCGACTCGACCAGCGACCCCGCTCCCCGGCCGGACATGCGCCACTACCTCGGCCGCGACGTCGCCGGCAAGAAGATCGGCGTGCCCCGGGAGTACTTCATCGAGGGCATGGAGGACGGCGTCCGCACCCGTATCGACGAAGCGCTCCGGCGTCTCGAGTCGCTGGGTTGCGAGATCGACACCGACCTCTCCCTGCCCATGACCGAGCACGCCCTCGCCGTCTACTACCTCATCGCCCCCAGCGAGGCCAGCTCCAACCTCGCCCGCTACGACGGCGTCAAGTACGGCCTCAGCGAGCGCGGCGGCAGCATGTGGGAGAACATGGAGCAGACCCGCGAGCAGGGCTTCGGCGACGAGGTCAAGCGCCGCATCATGCTCGGCGTCTACGCCCTCAGCGCCGGCTACTACGACCAGTTCTACCTGAAGGCGCAGAAGGTCCGGACCCTGATCACCAACGAGTTTCGCGAAGCCTTCACGCGCTACGACGCCCTCGTGACCCCCACAACCCCCGGCGTCGCCTTCCCCGTCGGTGACAAGCTCGACGACCCCTATGCCATGTACCTCAACGACATCTACACGCTCCCCAGCGCGGTCGCCGGCCTCCCCGCCCTCAGCCTCCCCTGCGGCCTCAGCGAAGGCCTGCCGGTGGGCCTCCAGATCATCGGAGACGTGGGCGCCGAGGGAACCATCCTCCAGATCGGCCACGCCTTCGAGGGAGCCCTCGACGAGGCCAACCGCCTCGCCCCGCTCTAGCCCTGAGAGCCGCGGAACTCGGCCGGGAAGGGCCTTCCCCGGATGCCTACGAGCAACATGGGTGCTTCGACCATCTGGTGATGCGTGGTATCGGGAATCAGTCCGAGAGCCTGAGGCGCGGTCGCCCCGAGGATGTACATGTCCTCGTGTCCGAAAATGACGGGCGCCGTCATCTCCACTTCGCCCCTGAAGCGGATCTCTCCGACCGGATATGTCTCGGCATCGTTGTTCGCCAGCATGAACTCCCGCTCATAAACCGGCGAGATACCCAGATCATCCCTCAGGAACGATGCAGGTAGCGCGGAGTGGGCGGCGCCGGTATCGACCAGCATGGCCCTCTTGTGGAACACGCGATCCTCGGGGTTGGCAACCCTGAAATCCACCTCGAAGACCCCCACGATCCCCTCCCGTCGCGTTGTGGTTTCACTCTAGCCCACGCCATAGCCCCCTCCCCCGCAACCCTTGACCGTAATCCCCTCCATGCCCAGAGTCCGAATCGTGGACCGCAAGTTGACCACGACGTGCCTCCCCACTGCCGCTGCGGCGGCGGCGCAAGCGCGCAGGTAATATGCGAGCGGTTCAACGACGCACAGGACACGAAGCCGCCCGCGGGGCGGCTCTTTCGTATCCGCCACCGGCGGGGGGCGGAAGGAACGGGGCCGTGGAGCACGATTCCCCCGGAGCCGAACGCTTCATCTCGCGGAGCCTCGCCTCCGTGCCCGCCAGCGGCATCCGCAAGTTCTTCGACCTGCTCAGCACCATCGACGACGTCATCTCCCTCGGGGTCGGCGAACCGGATTATGTAACGCCTGAGCCCATTCGCCGCGCCGCCCTCGACAGCATCGAGAAGGGCGAAACCCACTACACCTCCAACTACGGTCTCCTTGAGCTCCGTGAAGCCCTCAGCGAGGAGCTGCACACCCTCTATGGCGTCTCCTATGACCCCGCCACCGAGATCGTCGTCACCAGCGGCTCCAGCGAGGCCTTCGACATCGCCCTCCGCTCCCTCATCGACGACGGCGACGAGGTGCTCTGCCCGGACCCCAGCTACGTCGCCTACGAGCCCGCCGTGACCATGGCCAAGGGCCGCTTCCGCCCCGTCCCCACGACAGCCGAGCACGAGTTCCGCCTCCTCGCCGGCGATCTCTCCGAGCGCGTCACCGAGCACACGAAGGCGCTCCTTTTCGGCTACCCCGCCAATCCCACAGGCGCGACCATGGACCGCCCTGGCCTCGAAGCCGTCGCCGAGGTCGCCGCCGCCAACGACCTCGCAGTCATCAGCGACGAGCTCTACGCCCGCCTCACCTACGAGGGCGAGCACACCTGCTTCTCCTCCATCGAGGGTATGCGCGACCGCACCATCCTCATCGGCGGCTTCAGCAAGACCTACGCCATGACCGGCTGGCGAATCGGCTGGCTGGCCGCCCCCGCGCCCCTCGCCGAGGCCGCCATGAAGGTCCACCAGTACGTGATGATGTCGGCCCCCACCGCCGCCCAGTACGCCGCTCTCGCCGCCCTCCAGCACGGCGAGAGCTTCGTCCAGGAGATGCTGACCGAGTACGACCGCCGCCGCCGCCTCATGGTCGACGGCCTCCACGCCGTCGGCCTCCCCGCCTTCCGCCCCCGTGGCGCCTTCTACGCCTTCCCCGACATCCGCCCCACGGGCATGGACAGCACCACCTTCAGCGAACGCCTCCTGGCCGAGGAGCGCGTCGCCGTCGTCCCCGGCGCAGCCTTCGGCGCCTGCGGCGAGGGTTTCGTGCGCGCCTGCTACGCCAGCGGCTACGAGCAGATCGAACGCGCCCTCGAGCGCATCGGCCGCTTCGTCCAGCGCAACCGCTAGCCGAAACGCATGGACCCCAACCTCCACCTCGCCGACTGGCTCGGCCGGCGCGTAACGATCGAGATCGACCGCCCCCTCGGCAGCCGCCACCCCACCGAGAACGACATCGTCTACGGCGTCAACTACGGCTTCATCCCCGGCACACGCGCCCCCGACGGCCACCCCATCGACGTGTACGTGCTGGACGCGCGCGGGCCGCTTGATCGCTGCGAAGCCACCGTCATCGCCATCGTTCGTCGTCGCGACGACGTGGAAGACAAGCTCGTGGCCGTTCTCGAGGCGACAAGCACCTGGGACGCACCCGCAATCCTCGCCGCTGTCGACTTCCAGGAGCGCTATTTCGACTCCTGGGTGGAGCTCGCCTGACGCTCGCGAAAGCCCGTGCTAGACTCGCGCGGCTAACCCCCGCGAAGGGGGCGTGTTTACGTGCGCCCCGTTTCGCGACCCTGATGAAGGACGGACAACGATGGATCTGAGCCTTAGCGAAGAGCAGACCCTGATCCGCGACTCAGCGCGCGATTTCCTTGAGAACGAGTGCCCCGAAGAGCACGTCCGGGCTATGGAAGAGGATGAGGCTGGCTACAGCCCCGACCTCTGGAAGAAGATGGCCGAGCTGGGCTGGCAGGGCCTCATGATTCCCGAGGAGCACGGCGGCTCCGGCTTCTCCTACCTCGACCTCTGCGTCCTCGTCGAGGAGTTCGGCCGCGCCCTCGTGCCCGGCCCCTTTATCCCCAACGCCACCTGCGCCGCCTGGCTCGTCGTGGCCGGCAGCGACGCGCAGAAGGCGAAGTACCTGCCTGGTATCGCCAGCGGCACGGCCATCCACACCTACGCCGTCACCGAGGAGACTGGCCGCTGGGATCGCGGCGGCTACACCCTCACCGCGGCCGCCGACGGCGACGGTTACGTGCTCAACGGCACCAAGCTGTTCGTCCCCGACGCCAACGTGGCCGACTACCTCCACGTTATCGCCAACACGCCCGACGGCAGGCTCGCGAACTTCATCATCGCCCGCGACCAGGCCGGCGTGGAGGTCAACCTCCTCAAGACCATCGCCAGCGACAAGCAGGCCGAGGTCGTCCTGAACAACGTCAGTGTGAGCGCCGGCGACGTCATGCCCGTCGATTCCGAGACGAGCATGCGCGGTCGCAACATCGCCGTGAACCTCGAGAACGCCTATCTCGTCGGCCTCGCCCAGAAGGACTTCGAGATCGCGGTCAACTATGCCAAGGAGCGCGTCCAGTTCGGGCGCCCCATCGGCTCCTTCCAGGCGATTCAGCACAAGGCCGCCGACATGGTCACCGACGTCGACGGCATGCGCTTCATCACCTACAAGGCCGCCTGGGCCACCAGCGAGAACGAGCCGTCCCAGCACATGGACACCTCCATGGCGAAGGCGTGGTGCAGCGAGGCCAGCCGGCGCGTAGTCGCCCACGGCCAGCAGATCCACGGGGGCATCGGCTTCACCAAGGACTACATCATCCAGCTCTACTTCCGCCGCCAGAAGCGCGCCGAGCTCTTCTGGGGCGATGCCGATTTCCACCGCGAGCAAGTCGCGGCCATGCTGGAAATCTAGCCGGTCCACACCGACAACCAGGCAAGAGGCCCCGCCGGTCGGCGGGGCCTCTTCGCGTCACTCCAGCGGGTCGATAACCGTGAGGAACGGGAACCGCTGGAAGTCCCGATCCCTGGTGCAGATCTGGCTGATCCCGTGCTCCCGCATCAGCACGGCAGTGGGCAGGTCATGCAGGACACCCCCGCGCAGCTCCGGTAGCTCCGCCAGCGTCTGCGCAAGCACTGCCTCGTGCCGGGCGGTCGCAGTCAGAAGCGTGAACCCCGGAGAGGCAAGGAGTGCCTGAAGGAACTGCATTGCCGGCTCGACCTGCCACGGCCTGGGGAAGACACGCGCGTGGGTGGCATTCTTGAGGAACTCGTAGCAGACATTCCAGGTCAGGAAGGTCGGGGAAGGGTCACGTCGCCACCGTTCCAATTGACGCCGGCAAGGACTGTGGAACGGCGAGTCTGCGTTAGCTGCATAGAGCAGCACATTCGTGTCGACAGCCAGCACCTAGGCCATGTCCGTGTCTTCGCTGGCCTGCTTCGGCGTTCCCTCACCCGCGTCGTAGACCGCCACATCCTCGGCCACGGCGAGCATCGGCTGCTGTCGAACCCCGGGGGGTTGCTCCTGGCGGCTACCTGGCGGGGCCCCGTACAGGCGCTCGTCTCGTTCGCGGTCCAGGACTTCATAAAGCGCCTCGCGATCCGCGATGTCCACGAGTGGTTCGCCCATGTTTGCGGCCGGCAGCGGCGGAAGCTCACTGCCTGCGGGAACGGGCGCTTCGCCCTCCGCAAGGACATGCCGGAGCCCGGCCTCGATCAGCGCGGTCATGGTCGTCTTGCGACGGGCGGCTTCTTCCTTCAGCCGTGCCATGATCGCATCCTCAATGTTGATGGTCGTCTTCCTCATATGGAAAACCATATACCATTGCCCACGGTTCTACAAGTAGCCTCCTCGGGCTACCCTAGTGGGGGTGCGGGTGCCCGTGCGAGTGGCCGCCGGGACCGTGGCTGTGGCCGTGATGCGTGAGGTCGTCGGCGGCGCCCACGTCAGGGTCGCCCTCGCCTTCTCCATCGCCGTCGCCGCCGTCCTCCCAGGGCGCGGGACCGTCGCCCACGCCCGCCTCCGCGCGTCCCACCACCGCGAAGTTCCCGATGACCTTCTTCGCCTGGGCATCACAGCTGGGGCAGGGGGCGAGTTGGAGGGCATCGCCCATTGGCATTCGCTTCTCAAAGCGCTCGCCGCACTCAGGACACTGGTATTCGTACAGAGCCATGGCGCGATGGTGGAGAGGCTGGCTCGCTAGGTCAACCCGCGCCGGAGGTGCGCTCCCGCTCATACGGGCCCGACCGTCGGGCTACCTCGCGGAACCGGTCGAAATTGCCGTCGTAGCGGCGGATGGCGGAGCCCCGGCGGACGCCCTGGTGCTCGCAGGCCGAGCCCACGGAGCAGCTCGCGCAGCAGTAGCGGCGTGTCGACATCATGTGCGGTTCGCCCTCGATTGGGGCGAGGCAACGCTCGCAGCGGATCATCTCGGGCACGGGAACCTCCGCCCGCATTCTCCGCGTCTGGGCGCGTCGGCGAAAGGGGGCGGCTGGCCCGCGGCCACGGCCTCGGGCATGCTTGACCCATGGTTCGCATCAACCGCGTTTACACCCGTGCCGGAGATGACGGCACGACCGCCCTTGCCGGCGGCCGACGCGTCCCCAAGGAGAGCCTCCGGATCGAGGCCTACGGCACCGTGGACGAGCTCAACAGCGCTATCGGTATCGCCGTCGCCGCAGGACTCGAGGCTCCCCTCACCGAGCCGTTCGGCGTCATCCAGCAGGTGCTCTTCAACCTCGGCGCCGAGCTGGCCACGCCACGCGAACCCGGCGAAGAGGCCACCGGCCCCCACGTCGAGAGCCGCCACGTCGACCAGCTCGAGTCCTGGATCGACGGCTGGAACGAGGACCTGGAACCGCTCACAAGCTTCGTCCTTCCCGGTGGCGACCCCGCAGCCGCCCACCTCCACCTCGCGCGTACCATCTGCCGACGCGCCGAGCGCCTCACCTTCGCCCTCAGCCGCGAGGAGCAGGTCGGCGAGTTCGTCTCGCCCTACCTCAACCGCCTCAGCGACCTGCTCTTCGTCGCCTCCCGCCTCCAGAACCAGCTCAGCGGCCACGGAGACGTCCTCTGGGACTCCCGCAAGTTCTAGCCGCTACCGCCGCAGCCGCACGATGTGACCGTCGGCGAAGACCCCCCGAGTGCTAATCCCAAGCCGTTCGTAGGCGGCGCGCGGAACGCCGAGGTCCGCGGCGTACAGTTCTCCCACGTTCTTCTGGCAGACCGGCAGCACCTGCCCCGTCTTCGGCAGGTCGAACACGAGTGTTGTGGCCGCCGTCACGGCCGGATTGCTCACGGCTCCCGTCTCCGCATTCACGCCGGTCGGGATGTCCAGCGCAAGGATGGGCCGGCGAGCCGCCGCCGCGATCTGGGTGACGGCCGCGGCGAGGCCCGTCGGCGCCCCCTCGAGTCCGTAGCCGACGAGGGCATCGACGACGAGGTCGGCGCGTTGCAGGTGATCCTCGGCGGTGTGCTCGCTCGTGTCGCTGTCGCGCGGCTCCGCGATCCCCGACTCCGCGAGGATGTGGAGGTGCCGGCGCGTCACGAAGCTCATCTGGGTCTCGACCTCACCGAGCAGTGGTTCCGCCTGGACTCCCCAGTTGTCGAGGTGCCGCACCGCTGCCAGCCCCGCCGCCCCCACGTGCCCTCCGCCCGCCAGCACCACCACCCGCTGTCCCTTCGCGCTCCCGCCCAGCATCGCCAGCACCAGCTGTGCCGTCGCCTGCCCCGCGTTCTCAACCGCCTGCAGGATGTCGAAGTGGAACACTTCCTGGGCGGCGCGCTGGATCTCGCGCATCTGCCCGGGCGTGACGGTCGGCGTGTCCTTCAACTTTCGCTGGGGAAAGCCCCCCGGATTGCCTTTCACCGCCATGAGCGCGCCCGATGCTACGCCTGCGGATGCGTGGCGGTCACCCGCGCGGTGATTCCGCCCCGGGCGTGGAAGTCGCCGATGACGGTCGCGTGGCGCGGCGCGATCGCGGCCACCACATCGTTGAGGATCACGTTCACCACGTCCTCGTAGAAGATGCCCCGCTGCCGGAACGACTGCAGGTAGAACTTGAAGCTGCGCAGCTCGATGCAGCGCGCCTCGGGTACGTAGACCAGCGTGATCGTCCCGAAGTCCGGCTGGCCCGTCATCGGACACACGCTCGTGAACTCGGACGCGTCGAAGCGGATCTCGTAGTCCCGCCCGGGGTGCTGGTTCTCGAACGAATCGATCGTGCCGTCCGTGGCGAACTCGTTGGTCCCCATCCCGGTCAGCCTGCGACTCGCGCCGCAAGCGCGCAAGCGCTCCGCTAGCGGCCGAGTCGGAGCGCAGTGGGGATGGGAATGGGGCTGAAATTCGTGTCGGTGTCGTACACGTCCACCCCCTCGAGCCGCTTCATCCCATTCACCACGAGATAGGTCAGCGGCGTCGCGACCACTTCGTAGACGGTCTTGATGAGCCACGCTCGCCACACGAACGCCCAAAGCGCTTCGCCGTTCGGGATGGTGGTGGTTCCGAAAAACGCAATCGTGAGGAAGACGGCAGAGTCGATTCCTTGCCCGACGATGGTGGAGCCGATTGTTCGAGTCCAGAGGAAGCGGCCTTGCGTTGCCCGCTTCAGCCTCGCCAGCACGTATGAGTTGGCGAACTCACCCACCAGGAACGCCAGGAAGCTGCCCCCCACGATCCGCCACGTCTGCCCGAGGATCGTCTCGTACG
This sequence comes from Dehalococcoidia bacterium, assembly GCA_022827945.1. Taxonomy (GTDB): domain Bacteria; phylum Chloroflexota; class Dehalococcoidia; order Tepidiformales; family Tepidiformaceae; genus UBA2991. Next base: position 57,765 of record JAJEIT010000009.1, read on the forward strand.
CCTCCTGGTCCGCCCAGAACGGCGCCGACGGTATCTCCTGCGCGACGAAGATCGCGAGCACCGCGAGCGCGTTCGCGAAGAACCCGGACCAGATCACTCGTCGCGCGACGGAATAGCCGTACACCTCCGTCAGGATGTCGCCGATGATGTAGGAGACCGGGAAGATGATGATGGCGGCGGGCTGGAAGTAGTCGAACGCCCCACCCACGAGCCCCGAGATGTCGACGACCTTGATCGCGATGATGTTCGAGACGATCAGCGCGCCCGTGAAGATCACGGCCACCGGCATCAGGTAGCGGAAGTGGCGCTCTCCCGACTCCGTCATCATCGTCTGGGTCATGAGCGCCGATCCTAGCAGGCGACTCGCCCCCTGCTACGCTGTCTCCATGAGCGGCCCCGGCGAGGCGGGAACATTCGCGCGCGGCGACGTCGTCATGTACCGCACCATGTTCGTCACGGAGAACGGCGAGTGCGCGCCCGCCGTCGCGGACGTCCGCCCCTCCGTCGTTGTCGGCGACACCCCCGAACTCCTCTCCCTGTGGCTACCGCCGGGTACGCCCACGAAACTCACACAGCCCATCGTTCCCGGTCAGCCCCGCCCCTGGGTCGATGGGGAGTGGGAGCTGGTCGACGCCGTCTGGGAGCGCTGGAACATGCTCTCGTTCAAGGTTCCCGACCGGTGGTACGCCACCTGGGTCTGGTGGACGCCCGACTGGGAGTTCCTCGGCTGGTACGTGAACCTCGAGGAGACGCTGCGGCGCACACCCCTCGGATTCGACGTGCGCGACCTCTGGTTGGACATCGTCGTCGACGCCGACCGCCGCTGGCGCTGGAAGGACGAGGACGAGGTGGAGCGAGTGGTCACACGGGGCCTGATGTCGGAAGAAGTCGCGGATCACATCCGCGGCGTGGGCGAGTCCGTCATCACCGATATCGAGCGCGGCGCCTGGCCCTTCACCGACGACATCCGTGACTGGCGCCCCGACCCCACCTGGCCCACCCCCGGCCACGCCCACATCCCCGAGGACGAGCTGCTCGCCATTCACGACGAGGCCCATTGGACCAACCCGAAGCGGCTCTAGCGGATCGCTCCTACGAGCGCGGCAGGCCCAGCCCCCGCGTTGCGATGATGTTGCGGTTCACCTCGCTGGTGCCGCCGGCGACCGTGTAGCTGGGCCCGGCCAGCGCCCAGCGCTCGACGCGCCCCTGCAGCGGGACGTAGGGGCTACCCGGTTCGAGCTGCCCTTCCATGCCGAGCACGCGCATGCCCGTCTGGCCCATCTGCCGCTGGAGCTCCGTGCCGAAAACCTTCGAGATCGACGCCTCGTAGTTCGGGTTGAGGCCCTCGCTCTGCATCTGCGCAACCCGGTAGCAGAGCCACCGGCCCAGCTCGAAGTCGATCGAGCGTGAGGCCAGCTCATGCCGTATGTGGTGCGGGGCCGACCCGCCGTCGCGCTCGCGCACGTAGTCGATGAGCGCCTCCAGCGTAGAACGCGTCATGACGATGCGGTTGATGGAGCTGCGCTCCTGGTCGAGCGTGGCGGCTGCTACGTACCAGCCCCGGTTCTCCTCGCCGATGCGGTTGTCGATGGGGATACGCACGTCGTCGAAGAAGACCTCGTTGAAGTGGGCCGCATCCATCATGTTCACGAGCGGTCGCACGCTCACCCCCGGCGACTCGATGTCGAGGATGAAGTAGCTGATGCCGCGGTGCTTGGGCGCGTCCGGATCCGTCCGCGCCAGCAGGATGCCCCACTTCGCGCCCGTCGCCCAGCTCGTCCAGATTTTCTGGCCATTCAGGACGTATTCGTCACCGTCACGGATGGCGCTGGTCTGGAGGGACGCGAGGTCCGACCCCGCGCCCGGCTCGGAGAAGAGCTGGCAGAAGCGGGAGGTGCCGTCGCGCAGGCCCGGCAGCCAGCGATCCTGCTGCTCCTTCGTGCCCTCGTTCATGAGCGCCGGCCCCGCCAGCCAGACGCCCTGGTCGTAGGCCCCGGGAGCGCCGCGCGAGCTCATCTCCTCCATGTAGACGGTCTGCGTGACGAAGTCCGCCCCGCCTCCGCCGTACGCCTTCGGCCAGCCCAGCGTCAGCCAGCCCCTATCAGCGAGCTGCCCCCGGAACTGCTTCGCGAAGGCTGCCTCTTCCTCGTCCATCTCTTCGCGATCGCTGCGCATGTTCCACATCTCCGCGGGCAGCTCCGCGTCGAGGAACTCGCGGATCTCCGCACGAAAGGCGGCTTGCTCGGGCGAGTCGCGAAAGAGCACGGGGACCTAGCCCTCGTTCAGCGCGCGCAACGCTTCGAGCGCGTGCGGCGCATGCGACTCGAAGTCGCGTGGCTCGAGGTAGACATCGCGCACGATGCCCTCGCTGTCGATCACGAAGGTCGCGCGGTTATGGAAGCCGAAGTCCTCGTTGAAGATCTCGTAGTCGCGCCCCGCCTGGTTCTTCGGGAAGTCCGAGACGAGGGGGAACTCCAGCCCGAGCTTCTCCTGGAACTCGCCGACGGCGGCGAAAGAATCGACGCTCACGCCCAGAACCTGGGCGTTGGCCTCCGCGAACGCATCCGTGTGCGTGCGGAAACCGATCATCTCGGACGTTCACCCACCGGTGAAGGCGAGCGGATAGAACGCCAGGACGATGTTCTTGCCGGGGAACGAGTCGAGCGTGACTTCCTCCCGGTCCTTGTTCATCAGCGTGAAGGCCGGAGCCTTGTCGCCGGGTGCTGGTGGCATGTGCTTCTCCTTGTCGCTAGTAGCCCTTGAAGTTCGGCTCGCGCTTCTCCGTGAAGGCGAGGGGGCCCTCCTTCGCGTCCTCGGTGGACTGCGCGAGGGTCATCGCCATCTGGGCGAAGTCGAGGTGTTCGTCGAAGGTCAGGTTGGCGGAGCGGTAGACGAGTTTCTTCGCGAGCTGGATGGCCGTCGCCGGCCCCCGCGCGATCTTCTGGGCGAACTCGCGCGTGCGGTCCAGCAGCTCCTCGGGCGGGCAGACCTCGGTCACGTAGCCGATCCGAAGCGCTTCCTGCGCGTCGACCAGCTCGCCGCTCCAGATCAGCTCCAGCGCCTTGGCCGTGCCCACGATGCGGGGCAGGGTCCAGGCGCCGCCGTCGCCGGGGATGAGACCCATGCGCACGTAACCCATGCCGAAGCGCGCCCGCTCGCTGGCGAAGCGGATGTCGGCCATTGAGGCCATGTCCATCCCCGCGCCCACGGCGGCCCCGTTCACCGCCGCGATGTACGGCTTCTCGAGCTGCACCAGCGCCCGCGGGATGTGGTGGACGCTGTTGCGCAGGCTGTGCCGCCGCTCGGCGACACTCTCCTCCGACTGCAGCACCCCCTCGCCAGCGGTCTCGTGCGCGACGTCCATGCCGCTGCAGAACCCGCGACCGGCTCCGGTCAGGATGATGGCGCGCACGTCGCGATCGGCATCCGAGCGCTCGATCGCGTCGCGCCACTCGCTCAGCATCAGGTTGTCGAAGGCGTTGAGCCGCTCCGGACGGTTCAGCGTGATGGTCGCAATGCCGTCCGCGACGTCGTAGAGGATGTGCTCGTACTCCACGGCGGCGATTGTAAGGGGCGGTCGCCGTAGGTGGCTCGTGAATCTCAAGGTCGTACCCTCGGCGACGGAAGGGTAGACCGCACATGACCACCGCCAGCGACCTCGCACGCCTGCTCCAACCGTGGGGACCGGCGGAGGTTGAGGCCGAGGTCAGCGGCCTCCGCAACCGCGTCTGGAGGGTGCGGCTGCGGGGCGAGACGTGCATCGCGCGCCAGAACTCCCGCAACGCAAGCTCCCTCGACTGGGAGCTCGACCTCCTTCAGGCGCTCGACAGGCACGGCTTCACGGTGCCCCTCCCAATCCTCACCGCTTCCGGCGAGCGACGCATTGGCGGCCTGGTCGTCTTCACCTTCCTGAAGGGCAGGGAACCCGGCGGTTCACGAGATTCTCAGTTGGTCGGCGACGAACTCCGCCGCCTGCACGAACTGACCAGGGGATGGCCCAAGCGCCCCGGCTTCTCCACCTGCCGTGAGCTGGTCACCGCCGACACCGGGGGCGATGCGGACATGTCGCTGCTCCCGCCCGAAGACGCCACCCTCTGCCGCGACGCATGGAGGGACATCCCGGACACGGAGCAATCGGTCGTCCACGGCGACCCCTCCCCCACCAACATCCGCATCGATGGCGACACGATCGGCCTCCTCGACTGGGACGAAGCCCGTATCGACACGCCGCTACTGGACCTCGGCGCCCTGCCCGACGCTGAGTCCGCCGGGCTCTCCGAGGACGACTTCCGGCGGGCGCAGCGGGCGTCGGTCGCGTGGGAGGTGGCCGTCTGCTGGCAGCTTGAGTCCGAGTACGCGCGGCGGCGCCTGCGGGAACTCCGGGAACTGAGCGAGCAGCTCTGATGAAGACACGTATACGTGCTGCTAGAATACGTATACGTATAGAGGCCGAACATGCAGACCAAGACGAAGCTGACCGTCACCATCGACTCCGAGGTGCTCCCGCGGGCCAAGGAGCACGCCCGCTCGCTCGGCGTCTCCCTGTCCTCGCTCATCGAGGAAGCCCTGCGCGAGACCCTGCAAGCAGACGCCCCGGCGGACGGCACGTCCTGGGCAGCGGGGAAGACGATCGAGGAGGTCATGGCCTACCTGGACGATGAGACGGACGAGGAGCGTCGGACCCGCTGGGAGGACAAGTCGCTTCCCTTCGGAACCCGCCTCCTTGGCCAGATCAGAGGATTCAGCCATCTGACCGACGAGGATCTTGATGATCTGAGGCGCCAGCGCATGGTCGAGAAGTACAGACCCTTCGACTAATGGCGAGGTGGCTGCTGGACACCGATGTGCTCATCGATGTCGCGTTGAATCGCCAACCCCACGCTGGGCTATCCAGCTCAGTTATTGACATCCTCCAGAGACGGGATGGCGAGAGTCTCTTCGTTGCCTGGCACACGGTGTCGAACCTCTATTACAACGCCTACGACTTGCAACGGCCGCGCGACGCCACCTTCGCCAGAGCCACCGTCAGTGGCCTGCTGGAGTACGCACAAATCGCTCCTACCGGCACAGACGACCTCCGCTTCGCCCTCTCCCTGCCCATGACCGACTTCGAGGACGCGATGCAGGTCGCGGCCGCCCGGGCCTGCGATGCGGACTTCGTCGTCACACGGAACGAGAAGGACTTTGCCGAGTCGCCCACCCCCGCCCTCACCCCCGCGGACGCGCTGGCAGAACTGTCCCGCTGAGGGCCGCGCTACACTAGCCTCGTGGTCGCAACCGCCCTTCCCGACCGGCTCAAGAAGCAGATCGAGGCGCTCCCCGCGAGGCCCGGCGTCTACCTCATGCGCAACGAGAAGGGCGAG
>JAJEIT010000073.1 GCA_022827945.1 Dehalococcoidia bacterium
CCGCGAGAAGGCCCAGGAGCGGCTCGGCAAGCTCGCCGGCAGCGTCGCCGTCATCCGCGTCGGCGCGGCCACCGAGGTCGAGCTGAAGGAGAAGAAGCACCGCGTGGAGGACGCCCTGAGCGCGACCCGTGCGGCTGTGGAAGAAGGCATCGTGCCGGGCGGCGGGGTCGCCCTGCTGAACGCCATCTCGGCGCTCGACCGCGTGAAGCTGGAGGGCGACGAGGACACGGGCGCCCGCATCCTCCGCCGCGCGCTGGAGGAGCCCCTCCGCCGCATCGCCATCAACGCCGGCAAGGACGGCTCGGTGGTGGTCGAAGAGGTGAAGGAGCTGAAGAAGGGCCTCGGCTACGACGCCCAGCAGGACGAGTTCGGCAACATGGTTGAGAAGGGCATCATCGATCCGGCGAAGGTCACCCGCGCCGCTATCGAGAACGCCGTTTCCATCGCCGCGATGGTCCTGACGACAAACTGCCTGGTCACGGAGAAGAAGGAAGCCGGAGGCGCCGCCGCGGCTGTTCCGCCGGCTCCGATGTACTAGGCTCACTCTTCAACCGCCCGCCACGGCGGGCGCACGAGGAACTCCGGCGAGGGGGCGCGGCGAAAGCCCGCCCCCTCGCTTCACATCCGGGGGTACCGCCCATGGCCCACTCGGAGAACGGCCTGCAGGTCGACCTGGAGGCGCTGCGGGAGCGGCTGGAGAACGCCGACCTGATCGTCATCGGGTTCCAGGCCTTCGCCGAGCGGCTGCTGCTGGACGCGCGCAGCTCGCCCAGCGAGGGGCCGCTGGTGGCGGTGGTCGCGCCGGTCTCGAGCGTGCAGGAGCGGTACGCGTGGCTGGGGAAGCACCGCAGCTCGTTCGGGATGCCGGACGACTTCACGTTCGCGATGTGGCCCCACTCGATCGCGCTCATCCGGGAGCACGACGTGCTCGCGCCGATGGGCGAGCGCATGGCGGCGGTGTCGAACGAGGCGGACCTGGCGATGTCGCGGGCGCTGGCACGGCTGGAAGTGCTGGAGCGCCGCACGATCCGGGAGGCGGTGCTGGGCGGCCCGAGCTGGGAGACGCTCTGGCCGGACGAGGACGAGGACTAGTGGGCGGCGCTAGCCGCCGATGTGGGACATCTCGACGCGCTTGAGGTCGGCCGTCGCCTCGGTGCGGAGGTCGGAGTAGCGGTCGTCGCGGACACGCCAGACGCGGGCGATGGCGTCTGACAGCTCCTGGTCGCTCGCGCCGGCCCGCAAGAGGGCGCGCAAGTCGAAGCCGGTCGCGCCGAAGAGACAGGTGAAGAGCTCGCCTTCGGGGGAGAGGCGCGCGCGGGTGCAGTCGCCGCAGAACGGCTGCGAGATCGAGGTGATGACGCCGATCTCGCCGCCGCCGTCGCGGTAGCGGTAGCGCCGGGCGACCTCGCCGCGGTAGTTCGGGTCGATGGGTTCGAGAGGGAGGGCGTCGTCGATGCGCTCGACGATCTCGGCGGCGGGCACGACGTGGTCGAGCACCCAGCCGTTGGTCGTGCCGACATCCATGTACTCGATGAAGCGCACGATGATGCCCGTGCCGTGGAAGTGGCGGGCGAGGTCGACGATGGTGTGGTCGTTGAGGCCGCGCTTGACGACGGCGTTCACCTTGATGGGCCAGAGACCCGCGTCGCGGGCGGCATCGATGCCCGCGAGCACCACATCGACGCCAACGTCGACATCGTTCATCTCGCGGAAGGTGGCATCGTCGAGGGAGTCGAGGCTGACGGTGATTCGCTCGAGGCCCGCCTCGCGGAGGGGGCCGGCCTGGGCGGGGAGGAGGGCGCCGTTGGTGGTGAGCGTGAGATCCTGGAGGCCGTCGAGGGCGGAGAGCTGTTCGATCAGGAGGGGGAGGTCACGGCGGACGAGGGGTTCGCCCCCAGTGACGCGGACCTTCTCGACGCCGTGCGCGACGAAGAGGCGCGAGAGCCGCACGATCTCCTCGTAGGTGAGGATCTCCTCGCGGTCGAGGAACTGGAAGGACGGCCCGAAGACCTCCTTCGGCATGCAGTAGACGCAGCGGAAGTTGCAGCGGTCCGTCACGGAGACGCGCAAGTCGCGGAGGGGCCGGTCGAAGGTGTCGCGCACTGGCATCAGGGGTAGCTTACCGGTCCGTCCGCTTTCGATGTGCTGGCTTGAACCTATCGGTCCGTTGCTGGTCGTCAGTCGCCCGCGGCGACGGGTGGGGCGGCCTCGGTGAAGCGCCGCAGCATCTCGTCGTGCTTCTCGAGGCGCTCGGCGAGCTGGACGCGCATCTTCTCCATCTTCGCGACCTTCTGGTCGAGCAACGCGATCTGGCGGAGGGTGACCTCGCGGGCGATGCGAACCTTCTTCGCCTTCTCCTCGGCCTCGTCGTCCTTGTTCCACTCGGCGCGGATCTGCATGCGGACGTCCTCGGCTTCGAGCATCTCCTTGATGTCGGCGAGGGAGAACCCAAGGAGCTCCTTCAGCGCCTTGACGCGCTCGATGCGCTCCATGTCGGCGGGGGAGTAGAGGCGGAAGCCGCCGACCATGCGGGTGGGCGGTGGCAAGAGGCCGCGCTCCTCGTAGTAGCGGAGCGTGCGCTGCGTGAGCTCCGACCGTTCGGCCGCTTCACCGATCTGCAAGTAGCCGTCGTCGCGTTCCATGGCGTATTCGTAGTCTAGCGGCGGCAGCAAGCGCGTCAATGCATCGCGCCTTTGGAGCAGCGCGGCAGCGGCCAACAGGCGCGAGACCATAAGCCGGATGAGGCCGTGAAAGGTCCGTTAATGAAGCCGCGCGGCGAGCCGAAAGTGGTTGCCGCCCGCGGAGGGGGAGCGCTAGCCTTCATAGGTCGCGCTGAGGGGCGCGACACCCTCTGAGTCATCACCGATGAAGAGCGAGCCGGGGGCGCGCGTGCGCCCCGGGGAGGGAGCGCGCACGCCCGTGTCAGGTGGGGACCGGGACTCGGCGAAGGCCTTGCGAGGCGCCTGGCAGGCCGTGCTGGGCCGGCTCGAACTCGAGGTGAGCCGCGCCAACTTCGAGACGTGGCTGGCGGGAACGACCGCGCGCTCGCTGAGCGACCGCGAGTTGGTCGTGGAGGCTCGCTCGGCGTTCCGGGCGGAGTGGTTGAACGAGAACCTGGCGCCGGTGGTCGAGCGCTGTCTGGACGCAGTCGAGGGCGAACGGCTGGCGGTCCGGTTCGTGGCGCCGGGGGAGGAGCCGCACGCAGCGCCGGAGACGGCGGCGTCCTCCAACGAGACGGCCAGGGCGGGCCGCGAGCAGGTGGTGGGGCAGGTGAACGGGTCGTTCACCCTGTCCCGCTATTTCCGGTCGGAGGGGAGCGCTCTGGCCCTCGCGAGCTGCCTGAGCCTGGTGGAGGAGGGGGAGCGGGCGATAAGCCCGGTGGTCGTCCACGGCCCGCCGGGGGTGGGGAAGACCCACCTGCTCCACGGTCTGGCGGCGAGGGCGAGCGACCGGGGACAGCGGGTGGCCTGCCTGAGCGGGGAGGGGTTTACCTCGGGCTACCAGCGGGCGCTGCGGCAGGGGAACGTCGAGGCGTTCCAGGACGCCGTGCGGGGGGTGCAACTGCTCATCATCGACGACCTGCACGACCTCGCGGGGAAGACGGGGACACTGCGGGAACTGGTACACACGCTGGACGCGGTCACGCACGGGGGAGGCGGAGTGGTGGTGGGGAGCGAGCTGCGCCCGCGAGAGCTGGGGCTCCCGGAACGCCTCTGCTCCCGGCTGGAGGCGGGGATCGTGGCGGCGGTCGAGCCCTTCGCGGCGGGCGAGCGCCGCGGATTCATCGAGCAGCGCCTGGCAGACCTCCGGATAGCGCTGCCGTCGTGGTGCCTGGAGGAGCTGGCGGCGGGGACGGGCTCGGTGCGGTCGATCCTGGCGGGGGTGCATGCGGCGGTGGGGCTGCAGCGACGGGGGCTGCTCAGCGAACTACGGCTGGCGGCCGAAGTGGGGGCGCTCGAATTGCATTCCCGCGGGAACGAGACGGCGAAGGCAGTGATCAAGCGTATCGCCGAGCACTTCGCGGTGGCCGTGGGGGAGGTGGAGGGGCGCAGCCGCTCCCAGAAGCTGGCGCGTACGCGGGCGGTGGCGGCGGCGGCGTTGCAGGAGCGGGGGTGCAGCTACAGCGAGATCGGGGCGCTGCTCGGTGGGCGGAGCCGGAGCACGATCAAGGGGCTGGCGGAGCGGGGGCGGGCGCTGGGCGCAGAGGATCCGGCGGTCGCGAACCTGCTCCGGGCCGGCTAGCCGTCCAGCAGCAGGGCGACAGCGGCGCTCACCCCGGCGATCCCGAACCCGGCGATCACGCCCGCACAGGCCGCGCTCACTGGCGAGTGGGTCTCGCCGTCCCAGGGTCCCGGCTCGACGAGGATGACGGTCGCCTCGACGGTCCGGACGGCGCCGGCAATCATCTCCGCGTCGGGGAGGCCGTCGACACAGAGCACGACATCGCCGCCGGCCTGCCGGAGCGCGGCGGCGACCTCACCGGAGGCCGCGCAGGTGCGGACCTTGACGCCCTCGGGGAGCGGGGGCGGGGCGAGGCCGGCGGGGAGGATGACGAGGAGGCCAGCCATCAGAGGCTCGGGCCGGCGGCGTACTGGGGGTCGTCGTTGGTGGCGTTGGCGGCATAGAGCGCGTCGATCTCGGCATCGCTCATGCCGAGCAATCCGGAGAACACGTCGCGGTTGTGCTGGGCGAAGAGGGGAGCGGGGCGGGCGATGGCGCCGGGGGTGCGCTCGAAGCGCCAGGGGAAGCCGGGGAAAACGTGCGTTCCCGCGACCGGGTGGCGCACGGTCTCGAAGTAGCCGCGGTCGTTCAGGTGGTTATCGCTCACGACCATCCAGTTGGGCATGACGGGGGCGGCGGGCACCCCCGCCTCCTGGAGGGCGGTGGCGGCAGCGGTCACGGTCTGCTCGCGGGACCAGGCAGCGATGGCGTCGTTGATCGCGCCAGCGTTCGCGCGACGGCCTTCGACCGACGACAGTGCCGGGTCGGCGGCAAGCTCGGGGCAACCGGCGACTTCGGCAAGGGAGGCGAAATCGCGTTCGTCGCGCACGGTGAGGGCAAGCCAGTTGTCCTCACCGGCGCAGGGGTAGAGGCCCTGGGGAGCGTGGACGGGGGAGGCGTTGCCGATGGGCTCGGGGGCCTCGCCGGTAACGGCGTAGGTGAGCAACTCCTGGGAGAAGTAGGGCAGGACGGCCTCGAAGAGGGAGACGTCGATCCAGCGGCCCTTGCCGGTTGAGCGGCGGGCGTGGAGGGCGGCGAGCATGGCGACGGCGCCGTGATTCCCGGTGACGGGGTCGGCGTAGTAGCTGCCGGTGCCGAAGTACTCGCCGGGGCCGTAGCCGAGAACGCTGGCGAGACCGCTCATGGCCTCAATGTTGCTGCCGTAGGCGGAGTAGTTGCGCTCGGGGCCGGTGGCACCGAAGCCCGCCATCGAGCACATGACGAGACCGGGGTTGACCTCACGGAGGACGTCCCAGCCGATGCCGAGCTGGGTCATGACGCGGGCAGCGTTGTTCTCGATGAGGCCGTCCGCGTTCCGGACCAGGTCGAGGAGGACGGCGCGGCCCTCGTCGGTGGCGAGGTTGAGGCAGACGGCGCGCTTGTTGCGGTTGAGCTTGTTGAAGTAGCCGGCGCGGTGGTAGTGGTCCGGCCAGATGTCGGCGGGGACCCAGGCGAGCGTGCGGGTGGCGGGCTTCGTGTGCAGCTCCACCTTGATGACGTCGACGCCGAGGTCGGCGAAGTGGCGGCCGGCGATCGGTCCCGCCCAGTTGGCGGTGACCTCGATGAAGCGCAGCCCCGCCAGCGGTCCGTGACCCGCGGGGGCAGAGGTGGGGGCGGGCGGGGCGACACTCACGTTCGCCCAGGGGAAGTCGGGGGCGAGGACGGCGTCGGTGTGCTCGCCGGGGGCGGCGGCGCTGGTGGCGGGGTCGAGGGCCGTCCCGGGGAGCTTGTAGGGGAGGCCGGGGGCGAGCAGCTCGCGGTCGCCGAGGCAGAGCGTTCCGAACCAGTCACGGGCGGCGAGCTGCTCGCTGGCGGCGACGTCGGCCATGGTGTTCACGGGGGTGACGGCGATGCGGAGCTCCTGGGCGGCGTGATATATCTCCTGCTTCGTCCGCGTCTTCGTCCACTCGCCGAAGGCCTCCAGCACCTCGTCAAAGCGCTCGGTCCAGACGAGGGGCTGCTGCAGGGACTCGTCCTCCAAGAGGTCGAAACGTTCGATGAGGACGAAGAGGTTGGGGTAGGGCGCGAGGTTGAAGAGGAAGACGAAGCCATCGGCGCAGGGGACGAAGATGCTGCCGGTGCGGCTCTGGATGACGCCCTGGTGGGTCCAGATGGTCGTGAGCCAGGCGTGGTCGTTGAGGATGGCCTCCTGGTGGGAAACCTCGATGCGCTGCCCCTGGCCGTGCTCGCGGGCGTGCCGCAGCCCGGCGAGCGCGCCGACGGCGGCATGCGTGCCCGCGTGGAAGGGCACCTGGTGGCCGGGGAGGGCGACGGGCTCGCGGTCGGGATCGCCGCCGAAGTAGTGGTAGCCGCCGGTGGCGTACTCGGTGAAGGACGTGGCCTGCCACTTGGCGCGGCCGCCGCTGCGTCCGTAGGGCGAGAGGGAGAGGACGACCGCGCACTCGTTCGCGGCGGCGAGGCGCTCCTCCAGCCGATCGGCTGCTTCGCCCCGCTCGCTGTGGACGATGATGTCGGCGTGGGCGGCGAGCTGTCCGATGCGAGGGTCGTCGAGCGGCAGCGTCGCGTTGAGCTTGCCCGCCGCCAGCCATGCGAAGAAAGCGCTCTCGCCATCGACGAGGGGTAGCTCGTCGCGGGCGGGGTCGCCCCCGGGGGGCTCGACCTTGACGACCTGGGCACCGAGGTCGGCGAGCAGCCGTCCGCAGTAGGGACCGGCGACGCCGGTCGCGAGCTCGAGCACGACGACGTCGGCGAGGGGCGGCGGGGCGAGGTCGGGCGCGGGGGTTGTCACGACACAGCCTCGGGGGAGAGGACGGCGAGCACGCCCGCGGCGGCCTCGTCGGGGGCGGGAGCGTCGCGGCCGACGACGGTGATGCGGGGTCCGCCGGCGCCGAGGTGGGCCGAGAGCGCCGCGTTCAGCGCCTTGTCGTCGGCGGGGTCGCGCTCGGGAGCGACGAACACGACAGCGCCGCCGCCCTTGTCGCGCATGAGCTGGCCGAAGGCCTGGGCGGCAAGCAGGGGCGTGCGGTGGCGACCAGCGAAGGCGCGCTTCTCCTCCACGGGGGAGTCGGGGCTGAGGGTTGGGAGGGAGGAGACGACAACGATGGCATCGCAGCGGCCGAGCTGGCTCCAGGTTTTCTGCGCGAAGGCGCCCATCTGCTCGGGGTCGGAGGCCTCGATCACATCGGCGAAGTGATCGCGGCCGATGGCCCAGACCTCGTTGGCGACGGAGTTCACCGAGAACTCCTGGTCGGGGATGGCGTTGAAAGTCGCGAGGGCGACCGAAGCGCCCGCCTCCGCGGCGGCAACGGCGACGGCACGGTGGTGGGCGTCGCCACCACCAATGGCGGCGATGACCTGTCCGGAGAGTGCGTTGTTGGGCATGGCGTCGGTTACCGAAGGGCGAACAGCAGGGTGGGGAGGATCATCCCCATCAGCAGCAGGAGGGCGATGCCGATGCCGATCGAGTTCCAGTCGCGGCGGCGATTGCCGCCGGCGTGGTACTGCCGTTCCCATGAGCCATCGAGGAGGTCCCGGTCACGCTCGTCGGGGCCGAACACGACCTCGTCGGCTTCGTCATCGAAGTCGTCGTACTCGTCGTACGGGTCAGCTTCGGGCATGGGCCCATGCTAGCGAACGGAGGCGCTGTGGTCGTCCGAACGGAAGTCCCACTCGATGCGGGCGGGACGGGGGATGCCGAAGAGGCCGAAGTGGAGGGTGCTGGCGACGAACGCGAACACGGCGATCCAGTAGCTGCCATCGAGCACGACCATGAGGACCGTCGCAGCGACCCAGCCAAGGATGGCGAAGAGCCCGGCGGTGGTGTCGTCGCGGGAGTTGGCGACGGAGCCGGCGGTGAGGAACGCAAAGACGGCGATCCAGGCGCCTTCGCCGGTCGCGACCAACGTCACGGCGACGGCAACCCAGCTGACTGCGACCGCGAGGCCCGTCAGGAAGGAGTTGCGGTCCATCGCGCTGTAGACGATGGCGCCAGTTGTCAGGAAGGCGAAGACGGACACCCAGGCGTTGTCGGGGTTGTCGGCGACAACGGCGGCGGTCCCACCCCAGGCGCCGGCGATGGCGAGGACTCGGGCGAGCCCGACGCTGCGCCGGAAGCCGACGGCGCCGGTCGCGAGGGCGGCGAAGATGAGAATCCACCAGACATCGCCCTGGAGGACGGCGGCGGTCACGACCCCGCCCCAGATGGCGGCGATGGAGAGGAGAGCAGTCGCCTTAAGCGTCACGGAAGAATCCCTTCTCGTCGCGGAGCTCGGGGCGGTCGACGAGGGCCCGCTGGTCGCCGAACTTCGTGTCGCGCCACTGGAGGGCGGCCTTGAGGCCGTGCTCGCGGGAGCGGGCGCCGAACTCGGCGACGCTGGGGGCGAGGTGGGCGCGGGCGTCGTTCTCGGTGGCGATGCGCTGGAGGGTGCGGGCGCCCATCAGCTCGAGGCCGATGTTGATGATGCGCTTGTTCGCCGAGAGCAACTCCGTATCGATCATGGCGAGGCGGTCGGCGAGGCCCTCGACCTCCTCCTCAAGCAGGTCGAGGGGAAGGGCCTTCATCACAAGGCCGATCTTGGCGGCGTCGGCGCCGGTGACGAAGTCGCCGGAGAGCATGAGCCGCTTGGCCCACTGGGGGCCGACGTTATAGAGCCACATGTTGTTGGGGAGGGCGCCCTGGGCGCGGGCGGGCGGGAAGCCGATGAGGGTGTCGTCGGCGGCGATGATCATGTCGCAGAGGAGGGCGACGTCGGTGCCGCCCGCCACGCAGTAGCCGTGGATCTGGGCGATGACGGGCTTGTGCATGTCGAAGATGGCCATGCGCAGGCGCTGGCCCTGCTCCATGCGCCAGGCATCGTCGTCGAAGGAGCGACCCTCGCGGGTGTGGTCGTCGGGGTCGCGCTCGGCGAGGGGTCGGGGGGTGAGGTCGTAGCCGGCGCTGAAGGCGCGTCCGGCGCCCCGCAGGATGACCGTGTGGACGCGGTTGTCGTTGTCGGCGTCCCAGAGGGCCTGGTTCAGCTCCTGCTGGAGCTGGATGGAGAGCGCGTTCAGCTTCTCCGGGCGGTTGAGGGTGATGCGGGCTCGTCCGCGTTCGACTTCGTAGATGATGGTCTCGTAGTCCATGCGGACCTCCCGGAGGCGCCTGTTCGGCGGGTGCGTGGACGCCATTCTAGCGCCCGTTTCGGGGCGTTAGCGGCGCCTGTGGTATCGTCAGGGAACAACGGGCGCAGCGCCGGTGCTGCGAAGCGGGCGGAAAAGCCGCCGCCAGGCCCGGCGCACGAACACCAAGACGCCCCTACCGGCCGCGCACGGACGCGCGGCGACGAGAGGACAGTTTCCCCCTTTGCCTTTGCGATTGTTCCGGCGTACCAGCACCAAGACCGAACCAGAGACCCAGGACCGACCGACCGACACCGACCGCTCCGGCGGCGCCGCAACCGCGACGCTGGAGGCTCCAGCCCCGCGGACGGACGAGGACGCGAGCGATCCGTCGCAGCCGCGACGGAGGCGTCGCCGCTCGCGCGGCGGGAAGCGCCGGCGGCGATCCGAGGGAAGCGCGGAGGCCGTGCACACGAACGGCTCGTCCGCGCCTGCCGAGCGGCGACCCGTTCGCGCATCCGACGACGATGACCTGACCGAACCGGCGGCGTTCCATGCCGCCGGCGTGCGCGGCGCGGGCCTGCGCGCGATCGGGGACCTGGGGTTCGAGCAGCCGACGCCTATCCAGGAACGCTCGCTGCCGCTGCTCTACGAGGGGCGCGACGTAGTGGGGCTCGCGCAGACGGGGACGGGCAAGACGCTCGCCTTCGGCGAGCCGCTGGCGCGCTCGATCGACCCCGGCCGGAACGAGGTCCAGGGCCTCGTGCTGATCCCGACGCGTGAGCTCTGCGACCAGGTGACCGAGGTCATCGCGCACCTCGGCGACTACTACGGTTTCACGACGATCCGGCTGGTGGGCGGCAAGCCCATCAACCGCGACCTGGAGGCGCTCGAGCGCGGCGGCCACGTGATCGTGGGCACGCCGGGGCGCGTCATCGACCACCTGCGGCGGCGGACGCTCTCGCTGAAGCGGGCCCGTTTCGTGGTGCTGGACGAGGCGGACGAGATGCTCGACATCGGGTTCGCGAAGGACATCGACCAGATCCTGCGGCAGGCGCCGCTCGACCGGCAGACGGCGCTCTTCAGCGCGACGATGCCGATGAGCATCAGCCGGCTGGTGTGGCGCTACATGCGTGACTCGGAGCGGGTCGAGGCGGCGCCGACGCAGCTGCAGCCGGTCGAGACGGTCCGGCAGCTCTACTGCGAGGTGGCCTCGCGGGACAAGTTCCACGCGCTGGAGCACCTTCACGACACGATGGACCTCGGCCGCTCGCTCATCTTCCGGCGAACGAAGGTCGGCGTAGACAAGCTGACCGACGGTCTACGGCGCGACGGCATCCAGGCGCGCGCCATCCACGGCGACCTGCGCCAGGGCGAGCGCGACCGCGTGATGCGCGACTTCCGCAGCGGCAAGCTGGAGTGGCTGGTGGCGACGAACGTGGCCGCCCGCGGGCTCGACATCCCCGACATCGCGCACGTGGTCAACTACGACGTGCCCCAGAACGCGGAGGAGTACATCCACCGCGTGGGCCGCACGGCGCGGGCGGGCAAGGAAGGCTCGGCGATCACGTTCGTGGGCGAGTGGGAGCTCGGGGAGTGGGAAGCGATCATCGAGCGCGTGGGCGAGGACGCCCTGGAACACCTCGATATCCCAACCCGCTTCGACTAGGGGAAGCTACCGACTAGGCGTCCTCGACGACGATGGCGCCGCTGGGGCAGATCTCGGCGGCGTCCTCGGCTGCTTCAAGGTCGTCGTCACTCTCGGGGAATTCGACGAGGATGTCGGGCCAGCCCTGGGAATCGGCCTTGAAGATGCTGGGCTGCAGGTAGTAGCACTGCCCGGCCTTCAGACAAATCGCTCGGTCGACCACGACTTTCTTCATTGCGACGCACCTCTCGCGGGTCCGGGAAGCATAGCCGATGCCGCGCTCAGGAACCGGCGACGACGGGGTTGCTGAGGACGCCGGCGCCGGTGACCTCGACCTCGACGGTATCGCCGGGGTTGAGGGCCTGGGGCTGGCCCGGCGTGCCGCTGTAGATGATGTCGCCCGGCAGGAGCGTCATGACGGCGGCGGTGTAGCGCACGATCTCGGGGATGTCGAGGATGAGCTCGTCGGAGCGGCCGTGCTGGGTCTCGACGCCGTTGGTGCGGGTGCGGACCTCGATGGCATCGTGGTCGAGGCCCGTGGCGATTGAGGGGCCGAAGACGCCGAAGGTGTCGGCGCCCTTGGCGCGCCACCACTGGCCGTCGTTCGCCTGCCAGTCGCGGGCGCTTACGTCGTTTCCGGCGGTGTAGCCAAAGATCCCGGCGAGGGCTTCCTCGCGGGTGGGGGCGGTGAGCTCGCGCCCGATGACGATGACGATCTCGCCCTCGGGGTCGACGCGGGCGGAGGCGGCCGGGAGGCGAATGGGGTCGCCGGGGCCGGCGATCGAGGAGAGCGGCTTGAGGAACAGCGTGGGCGGATCGGGCGCGGGGCGTCCGCCAAGGTGGCTGGCGTAGTTGAGACCGACGCAGACGATCGAGCGGGGCTCGCAGGGCGGCAGGAGGCGCACGTCCGCCAGGGCAATCTCCTCGCCGGTGCGCTCCGTGCGCTCCCAGAAGGGCTCGGCAATCACGGCGACGGTGTCGCCCTCGAGCAGACCGGCTCCGGCGGAGCCGTCGGGGCGGGCGAAACGTACGTAGCGGTCCATGGGGCCTCCGGGGGGCTCCTAGAGGAGCACCAGATTGTCGCGGTGGATGACCTCTTCGCCGTAGGCGTAGCCGAGGGTGTCGGCGATGAGGTCGCTGCGAAGTCCGCGGATGCGCAGGACTTCGCTGCTGGCGTAGTTGGTGATGCCGGCGGCGACGCGCTTGCCGTCGGCGTCGCGGACCTCGATGGCCTCGCCGCGCTCGAAAGCGCCCTCGACGTCCTTGACGCCTGCGGGGAGCAGGCTGCGCCCGCGCTCGCGCAGGGCGGAGGCGGCGCCGCCGTCGACGACCAGGTGGCCGCTGACGCCCGCGTTGCCGAGAATCCAGCGCTTGCGGCTCTCGAGCTGGTTGGTGGCGGGGGCGAAGCGGGTGCCGATGGCGGTTCCCTGGGCGGCGGTCAGGAGGGCGTCGGGCGTGCGGCCGTTGGCGATGACGACCGCGGCGCCGCCCTGGGTCGCGACGCGGGCGGCGCTGATCTTCGAGGTCATGCCGCCCCGGCCGGGGCCGTCGCCGGCGGCGTCCTCGTGGCGCTCGTCGATGGCGTCGACCTCGTCGATGAGGCGGGCGGAGGGGTCGAGGGCGGGGTCGGCGGTGTAGAGGCCGTCGACGTCGGTGAGGATGACGAGCAGGTCGGCATCGATGAGGTTCGCGACGAAGGCGGAGAGGCTGTCGTTCTCGCCGATGCGGGAGGCGAGCACCTCGTCGAGGGCGACGGCGTCGTTCTCGTTGACGATGGGGACGGCGCCGCAGTCGAGCAGGTCGCGGAGGGTGGTGCGGGCGTTCAGGTAGCCGAGGCGGTCGCTGAGATCGCGGCGGGTAAGCAGCACCTGGGCGACGACGGTGTCGTGCCACTCGAAGAGTTCGTCCCAGCTCTGCATGAGGTGGCTCTGCCCGACGCTGGCGAGGGCCTGGCGGCTCAACTCGGGGGCATCGGGCCGGCGGCCGAGGACGTGGCGTCCGGCGGCCTGGGCGCCGCTCGAAACGATGGCGACCTCGCAGCCGGCCTCGCGCAGGCGCGCGACCTGCCCCACGAGCCGTGACATCGCCACGAGATCGAGGCGGTCGGAGCCGGCGGTCAGGAGGCTCGTGCCGAACTTGGCCACGATGCGTCGGTAGCGCATGGCTCCATGGTAGCGGCGCGGGGCGATGGCGCTACGTCGCGGGACGTTGCGACCGCAGATCGGGGAGGCCGTACCATGCCCCGCATGGCCGCCGAGGGGTCGTCCGAGGGAAGGCTGGAGGGAGCCCGCCAGGGGCTCGTGATCGCGGCGGCGATCGTGGCGTTCGGGTTCCTCGGGTCGCGGCTGCTGGGGGTCGTGCGCACGGCGGCGATCGCGGATGCGTTCGGCGCGAGCCCCGAGCTCGACGCGTACTGGGTGGCCTTCCGCGTTCCCGACCTGATCTTCCAGGTGCTGGCGGGGGCGACGCTGGGGAGCGCGTTCATCCCCGTGTTCACGCGGCTGTACCGGCGCGAGGGGACGGAGTCGGCCTGGAGGCTGGCGAGCAACGTCCTGACGATCGTGTTCGTCGCCACCGCGGTGCTCTGCCTGATTGCGCTGGCGCTGGCGCCGTGGCTCGTGCCGCTTTTCGCGCCGGGGCTGGGCGACGACATCGGGCGCGGGGACGAGCTGACCTCGGAGGCGGTGAAGCTCACGCGGATCATGCTGCTCTCGCCGCTGTTGCTCTCCGTGAGCGGGATGATCACGGGGATCCTGAACGCGCGGCAGCACTTCTTCCTGCCGGCGCTGGCGCCCTCGCTCTACAACATCGGCATCATCGTCGGGGCGCTGGCGCTGGCGGGGCGGTTCGGGGTGGAGGGGCTTGCGATCGGCGTCGTCGCAGGCTCGGCGGCGCACCTGGTAATCCAGATTCCGGGGCTGGTGCGAGAACGGATGCGGTACGGGCTCCGCCTCAACCTGGGGGACGCGCCCACGCGGGAGGTCGCGAGGCTGATGGCGCCCCGCGTGCTGGGACTAGCGGCGGCGCAGGCGAACTTCGTCGTGACGACGACGTTCTTCGCCTCGAAGGTTGGAACCTCCGCCATCTCGGGGCTGACGTTCGCGTGGCTGATCGCGAGCCTGCCGGTCGCGCTTTTCGGGATCGCGCTCTCGACGGCGGCGTTCCCGACGCTGGCGGAACACGAGGCGGCGGGGGACCGGCGCAGCCTCCTGGAGACGGTCTCGAGGGTGCTGCGGACGATCCTGTTCTTCTCCATACCGGCAGCGCTGGGACTGGCGTTCCTGCGCGAACCGGCGACGACGGTGCTGCTGGAGCGGGGGGCATTCGGCGCAAGCGACACGGCGATCACCTCGGCGGCGCTGGGGTTCCTGTGCCTGAGCATCGTGCCGCAGGCGGCGGTCGAGATTCACAGCCGCGGCTTCTACGCGCTCGGGGACACGCGCACGCCGGTCCTGCTGACGGTGGGGGCGGTGATCGTGAACATCGTGCTGAGCACGGTCCTCTGGGAGCGGTACGGGGTGGAGGGGCTGGCGATCTCGCTCTCGGTGGCCTCGTGGCTGGAGTGGATCTTCCTGTACTGGCTGTACGCGGTGCGGACGGGGTCGGCGGCGGAGGCGTTCCGGGACCTGCACGCGATCGCGCGCATCGCGGCGGCAGCCGCGGCCATGGCACTGTTCCTCGGGCTGGTGCTGCCAACGTTCGACGAGCCGGGATCGGCA
Organism: Dehalococcoidia bacterium; assembly: GCA_022827945.1. Lineage (GTDB taxonomy): Bacteria > Chloroflexota > Dehalococcoidia > Tepidiformales > Tepidiformaceae > UBA2991. The sequence continues at coordinate 14,647 of JAJEIT010000073.1, forward strand.
GCGGCGTGGGTGACGGTGTTCGCGGCAGCAATCGCCGGGCTGGCGGTGTACCTGGGGGTCGCGATCCTGCTGCGGGTAGAGGAGGTCGACGAGGCGCGGAGCCGCCTGGCGGCACTGCTGCGACCGCGGGAGTAGGCGTGGTCAGACGCCGATGAGCTCGGTCTCGATGTCGACGACCTCGGCGTCGAGGCGCCAGCCCTCAACGGCGCGGGCTATCTCCTGGAGTTGGGCGTCGGCGTGGGCGCTCTCGCTGGAGAGGCAGGCGACAGCGATGGTCGTGAGGTCGAGGGCATCGAGGTCCCCGGCCTCGCTGACGGCAGCGTTGTAGCGATGGCGCAGGCGCTCGACGACCGACTTCACGAGGGCGCGCTTCTCCTTGCGGGAGTGGGCGACGAAGCGGAGGCGGATGCGGAGGAGGCCGAGAACCATCGGATGAAGCGGCTCAGATGTCGACGGTTTCGGGAGGATCGTCCTCGGGGAGGGGAGGGAGGTCGGAGGGGCCGAGGAGGCCGAAGTGCTCGTAGAAGCGCGGCGCGGGCCGGTAGAGCCGGGGGCGTCCGGGTGAGCGGGCGGTGCCGACGTTCTCGATGAGGCCCCGCTGTTCGAGGTTCGCCACGATGCGGTCGGAGTTGACCCCGCGGATGGCCTCGACCTCACCACGCGTGCAGGGCTGGCGGTAGGCGACGATCGTGAGGGTCTCGAGGGCGGCGCGCGAGAGGCGCACGGCCGACTCCTGGCCGAGGAGCTGGGAGACGTAGGGCGCGTACTCGGGCGCGGTCACGAGCTGGTAGCGCCCGCCCTCCTCCTGGAGCCGGAGGCCGCGGGCCTCGTAGTCGGCAGCGAGGCGGTCGAGGCCGGTGCGGATGGAGCGCTCGCCGACGCCCGTGGCGCGGGCGAGCGCGGCCGCGCCGAGGGGCTCCTCGGAGGCGAGGAGGAGCGCCTCCAGCACCCAGGGGAGTTCGTCGCGGGAGGGGCGGTCGGGAGGGGTGGGGTCGGTCATGCGGCACCCCCGACACGGGCCGCGAGGCCGTCGCCCAGGGGCTCGCCAAGGGTCGCCGGCGTGATGCGGCCCGCCAGGTCGTCGGCGCTCTGGGTGTAGACGGAGACGTAGTTGTCGGTGAGGCCGTGCCAGCGGGAGCCCTCGGGCGTCGTGCGCTGCTCCTCCCAGAGCACGGGGCGGACTCGGCCGCTGAATCTGGAGCGGAAGGCCGTGGCGAGGTCGTCGGCGAGAGCGAGGAGGCGGGCCATGCGCTCCTTGCGCACCTCGACGGGGACCTGGTCGGGCATGCCGGCGGCGGCGGTGCGGGCGCGGGGGGAGTAGGGGAAGGCGTGAATGCGGGCGAAGGCGGCCTCCTCGCAGAGGGCGAGGGTAGCGGCGAAGTCGTCGTCGCTCTCGCCGGGGAAGCCGGCGATGACGTCGGTGGTGACCGCTGCGTCAGGGACGGCGGCGCGAATCCGGTCGAGAGCGGCGCGGTAGCCGGCGGCGTCGTAGCGGCGGCGCATGCGCGCGAGGACGGGGTCGGCGCCGGACTGGAGGGCAAGGTGGAAGTGGGGCATGAGGCGAGGGTCGTCCCAGAGCGCGAGCAGCCCGGGGGTGATGTCCTGAGGCTGGAGGGAGCTGAAGCGGAGGCGGGGCGTCTCGGACCGGGCAAGGACGCCGGCGATCAGGTCACGGGGGATAAGGGGGTCCGGCAGGTCGCGGCCCCAGGCGCCGAGCTGGGTGCCGGTCAGCACGACCTCGCGGGCGCCGCGTGCGTGGGCGGCCGCGACGTCGCGGGACACGTCGTCGATCGAACGCGAGACCTCACGGCCGCGCGTGCGGGGGACGATGCAGAAGGCGCAGACGTCGTTGCAGCCTTCCTGCGCCTTCACGAAGGCGCGGGTGTGGAGGGTGGAGGTGGGCGCTGGGGCGGAGGGCGAGGGGACAGGGGCCGACGCGGTCAGCGTAGCGACAAGGCGGGCGTGCTCGGCCTCGGTCGTGCCGGTGACGAGGTCGGCGCCAAGCGCCTCGACGACCTCCTCGCCGGCGGAGCGGGGATAGCAGCCGGTCACGGCAACGGGGGCGGAGGGGGAGAGGCGGCGGGCGGCGCGGATGAGGCGGCGCGACTTGCGGTCGGCCGCGTGCGTGACGGAGCAGGTGTTGACGACGACGGCGTCGGCCTCGCACATGGCATCGACGACGTCGTAGCCGGCGGCACCGAGGCGGGCAGCGATGGCCTCGCTGTCGGCGAGGTTGAGCTTGCACCCGAGGGTGAGCACGGACGCGACGGGGCGGCGGGGCATGGCGGTATGGTATCGCCACGGGGAGACAGGGGGCAGGGAGGGGCCGAGCGCGGAGGCAGAACCGTGAGCGAGACGCAGCCAGAGCCGGGGAGACCGCGGGTGACGGTGCTGGCGCTCGACCGCTGGGGGAGCGTGCTGGTGGGGGACTCGGGTCCGCCTTCGGCGGTCCTGCGGGAGGGCGAGAGCGCCGATGCAGGGGCGCTCCGCGTGTTCGAGCAGACGACGGGGGCGCTGCTGGAAGAGCTTCACCTGTTTCGCGACGGAGAGGCCAGCCACCACGTCTACTACTGCGACCCGGACCTCGTACTGGAGGAGCTCGAGGCCCCCGCGGGAACCGTGCTGCGCTACGTGGCGCCGGTCGAGATCGACGTAGTCAGCCTGCCGGATGAGGCGAGAGCGCTGCTGGCGCGATTCGTGGTGAGCAGCGCCTACCGGGCCTTGTTCCACTAGCGGCCCTGCTGCGCCCAACAGCGCTGGACGTACCATGGAAGACCGAAGGAGTCCTCCGTGTCGGATGTCGGAATCATCATCGGCCTGCTGGCCGTTGTCGCGCTCATAGCTGCGAACGGCCTCTTTGTCGCGACCGAGTTCGCGTACGTCGCCGTGCGACGCACCCATGTCGAGCAACTCGCGAATCGGGGCCACTCGCGCGCGCGCGTCCTGCTGGGCTCGCTGAAGCGGCTCGATATGTGCATCGCGACGACGCAGCTGGGTGTCACCATGTCGAGTCTCGGGCTCGGCTGGGTGGGTGAGCCTGCGCTTGCGCGCGTGATCGAGCCTGGGCTCGAGAACCTGCTGGGCGACGCGATGGGGACGGCCGCCGCGCACACGATCGCGGTGACGGTGGCGTTCATCTTCATCACGGCCGTGCTGATCGTGTTCGGGGAGCTGGCACCGAAGCACGTCGCCCTGGCGCGAGCCGAGCGCACGGCGCTCCTGGTGGCGGCGCCCATCGAGGTTTTCACACGCATCCTCCGGCCTTTCATCTGGCTCCTGAACGCGATGGGCGTAGGCGTGGCCCGGCTGGCGGGCGTGCGGCCGGTGCGGGAACGGCAGTCAACGCTTGCGCCGGATGAGCTGGAGCTCGTCATGGAGGCGAGCGCCCGGGCGGGGCTGCTCTCGACGGCAGAGGTGCTGCTGGCGAGCCGGGGCCTCGAGTTCGGCGAGATCCAGGCGGACCAGATCATGGCTCCGCGCCGGGACGTGGCCGCCATCGATGCGGATTCCTCGATGGACGAGGTACTGGCAATCACTGGGGAGCACCCGCACCGGCGCTACCCGGTGTACGAGGGCGACCTCGACCACGTCATCGGGCTGCTGGACACGAAGGACCTGATGCGCGTTGTGCGGGAAGGCGGGGAGGACTGGCGCTCCGTGATCGGCCCGGTGGTCGCGATTCCCGAGTCGGTCAGTCTCGAGGTGGCGGTCACGGAGATGCGCGCGCAGGGCGCGAACCTGGTCGTGCTCATCGACGAGCACGGCGGCACGAGCGGCATCCTGAGCGGTGACGACGTGCTCGCACGATTGCTGGGCCAGTGGCACGCGGGGACCCGCCAGCAGGCCGGCGAGCGCGTGCGCGCGCTGCCAAACGGGAACCTGATGCTGGACGGGCTCGCGCTGGTGTCGGACCTGGAGGACGTGGCGGAGATTGAGCTCGCGGGCGGGGGCGACGACTTTGATACGGTCAGCGGCTTCGTGATGGAGCGGCTGGGACGGATTCCCGCCGTGGGCGAGCGGTTCGAGGAAGCAGGCTTCGAGTTCCAGGTGACGGCGATGGACGGACGGCGCGTGGCTCGGGTCGTCGCGAGACGGGGCGTGCCCGCCGCGAGGGGTTAGCCAGGAGCGAAGGCGGGCAGGAAGCGGGCGAGGGCGGCCCTCACGAGGCGCACGGCCTCGGGCTGGGCGCGGCGCATGGCCTCGGCGATGGCGAGCCCGGCCAGCGAAACGATGGCTCCGTAGACGGCGTCGATGATGAAGTGATTCGCCGTCATGACGATGGAGAAGAACATGAGGACGGGCCACATGACGCCGCCAAACACGATCCAGGCATGGTGGCGTCCCACCCAGGCGAAGGCGCCGCCGAGGAGCATCGACCAGCCAAAGTGGAGACTGGGCACGGCCGCATAGGGATTCACGAAGGCCTGGGCTTCCTGCGCCTGGTACCCGACGCGGTCGAGGACGGCCATGCTGTCGATGTAGCCGGCGAAGGGGACGAGGCGGGGCGGGGCGACCGGATAGAGCGCGTAGATGACGACGCCGATCGCGCCCGAGGCGAGGAAGGCGGTGCGCATGAGGCCATAGGTTGAGCGGTGCCAGACCCAGAGGAAGACGGCGAGCACGATCACGAGGGGCATATGGCCCCAGAAGTAGATCCAGTTCATCGCGCGGACGGCCCAGTACTCGTCGATGACCCAGGACTGCCACTGGACCTCCCAGTAGAAGCCGAGGGCGCGTTCGAGCTCGATGAGGTCGAGGCCGTTGGAGAGGGCCTCGCCGGCGCGGTCGACGACGGCGCCGCGGATGAAGAAGTAGACGAGGAAGGCGATCACCACGACAACCGCTTCCTGGATGCCGGTGCGCCGGGTGAAGTGCCAGAAGCGGAGGGCGTGGGCTCGCGAGAAGTGCGTGGTGATGGCCATGGCGGGTGGTTCGCGCCTTGCCGCCGCAGGGGGGACGGCTACACTCTCCGGTGGCGCACGCTACCAAACTTCGGGAAGAGGGCCAACGATGGACATTTCAGTCGTCCGGGGTGACATCAGCGCGACGGAGGCGGATGTCGTCGTCGTCAATCTGTTCGAGGGCGTGACAAGCCCGGGCGGGGCCACGGGCGCCGTCGACCGCGCGCTCGACGGGGCGATCAGCAAACTGATCGAGCTGGGCGACATCCGCGGGAAGGCGGGGGAACGCACCACGATCCACACCTTCGGGAAGATCGCGGCGCCGCGCGTGCTCGTGGCGGGGCTCGGCAAGGCGGACGAGTTCGACGTTCACGCCGTGCGCAACCTCTCGGCGGAGGTCGCGCGCGCCTGCCGCAGGCCGGGGGTCAACACGGTCGCCACGGTCGTCCACGGGGCGGGCATCGGTGGGCTCAACCCGGATGCGTGCGCGCAGGCGCTGGCGGAAGGCGCTCTGCTCGGCGCCTACCAGTTCCTTCGCTACAAGACGGAGTCGGACGACGACGACAAGGCCGAGATCGGGCAGCTCACGATCGTCGAGCACGACGCCTCGAAGGTGGAGGGGATGGCGGCGGCGGCGAACCGCGGTCGCGTACTGGCGGAGGCGACGAACCTCGCGCGGGACCTCGCGAACGAGCCCGCGAACAACCTGAACCCGACCGATCTCGCGGGACGGGCGGCGGAGGTCGCGAGCGCGCCGAACCTCGAGCTGGAGGTGATGGAAGAGGAGGAGATGGCGGCGAAGGGCATGGGCTCGCTGCTGTCGGTAGCGCGCGGCAGCGTGCAGCCGGCCAAGCTCGTGCGCATCAGCTACAAGGGTCGCGGGGGCGAGGGGTACGACCTCGCGCTCGTGGGGAAGGGCATCACCTTCGACACGGGCGGGATCAGCATCAAGCCGGCGCAGGGCATGGAGGCGATGAAGGCCGACATGACGGGCGCCGCCTCGGTGATCGCTGCGATGCAGGCGGTCGCGGCGCTCGCGCCGAAGGCCGACATCCTCGCGATCGCGCCCTGCACCGAGAACATGCCCGGCGGGAACGCGACCCGTCCGGGTGACGTGGTCTCGGCGATGAACGGCAAGACGATCGAGATCCTGAACACGGACGCCGAGGGACGCCTCGTGCTGGCCGACGGCCTCTGCTACGCGCGGGAGCTGGGCGCCCGTCACCTCGTCGACGTGGCCACGCTCACGGGCGCGATCAGCGTCGCCCTCGGCGATCAGTGCTACGGCCTGATGACGAACGACGACGCGCTGGCGAAGCGGTTCGAGGCGGCGGCCGAGGCAGCGGGCGAGCGCAGCTGGCGGCTGCCGATGTTCAAGGAGTACGGCGAGCAGCTGAAGAGCAACGTCAGCGTGGTCAAGAACATCGGAGGGCGCCCCGCGGGGAGCATCACCGCGGCGAAGTTCCTCGAGCACTTCGTCGACGAGAAGCCGTGGGTGCACCTCGACATCGCGGGCGTGGACATGGCCTCGAAGGACAAGGGCTGGATCACGAAGGGCGCGAGCGGGCAGGTCGTGCGCGCGCTCGTCAACCTCGCGCTTAGCTTCGAGGACAAGTAGCTTCGAGGGGATGGCCGACCCCTTTCCCCGCAGCGCCGCCTACGACGACTCGTGGGTGACGGAGAACCGCATGGGCCCGAACGTGCTCTGGCTGGCGGAGTCGCTGGCCGAGCGCATGACGCTGGAGCCGGGGATGCGCGTGATGGACCTCGGTTGCGGGAGGGGGCTCAGCTCCGTGTTCCTGGCGCGCGAGTTCGACATCGAGGTGTGGGCGACCGACCTCTGGATCAAGCCAACGGGAAACTGGGAGCGCATCCGGGAGGCGGGGCTGGAGGGCCAGGTCCACCCCATCTATGCCGAGGCGCACCAGCTGCCGTACGCGGAGGGCTTCTTCGACGCGATCGTGAGCCTGGACGCCTACCAGTACTTCGGGACAGCAGACCTCTACCTGCAGTACCTGGCGCCGTTCCTGCGTCCGGGCGGGGAGATCGGCATCGTCTGCCCCAGCTTCCGGCGGGAGATCGGGCCGGACGATGTACCGGGCTACCTCACCGACCTGTACGGCGCGGGGGGCTTTCACGCGTTCCACACGGCGGACTGGTGGCGCGACCACTTCCGCAAGGCCGCAGTCGTGCAGGTGACGCTGGCGGACGAGCCTCCCGAGTCGGACGCGATCTGGGAGGAGTTCATCCCGCACACGCGCCCGCACGAGCAGGAAGCGTTGGGCGCCGACGCGACCGGGGAGCGTCTGCTGACCTTCGCGCGGGTGATCGCACGCAGGAGCCAGGAAGCCGCCGCAGGTGACTGACCTCTTCCCCCGCAGCGCCGCCTACGACGAGGAGTGGGTCAACGCGAACCGCATGGGGCCGAACGTGCTCTGGCTGGCGGAGTCGCTGGCCGAGCGCATGACGCTGGAGCCGGGGATGCGGGTCATGGACCTCGGCTGCGGGAAGGCGTTGAGCTCGGTGTTCCTTGCGCGCGAGTTCGGCCTCGAGGTGTGGGCGACGGACCTCTGGATCAAGCCGACGGAGAACTGGGAGCGCGTCCGGGAGGCGGGGCTGGAGGGCCAGGTTCGCCCGATCTACGCGGAGGCACACCAGCTTCCGTACGCGGAGGGGTTCTTCGACGCGATCGTGAGCCTGGACGCCTACCACTACTTCGGGACGGCGGACCTCTACCTCGAGAACCTGGCGCGGTTCCTGCGGACGGACGGGCATATCGGTATCGTCTGCCCCGGCTTCCGGCGGGAGCTGGGTCCCGACGACGCACCGGACTACCTTTCCTGGTACCTGCGCGAGGGCGCGTATTCGTTCCACACACCCGACTGGTGGCGCGACCACTGGCGCAAGGGCGGCCTCGTGGAGGTGACCTGCGCGGACGAGGCCCCGGAGTCGGACGCCATCTGGCAGGAGTTCATCCCGCACACCTTGCCGGATGAGCAGGCGGTCATTCGTGACGACGCGGCGGGGGAGCGCGTGCTGACGTTCTCGCGCGTGGTGGCGCGCAAGCGGTAGCGGGGCAGGGCAGTCTCCAGAAGTGGGACAGCCTGCTAGGATTCGGCCATGGCTGATTACCAGGACATCCTCACCGACAAGCGGGACCGCCACGCGATCATCACCCTCAACCGGCCGGAGAAGATGAACGCGTTGAGCCACAACCTTCGCGCCGAGGTGTTCGACGCGATGAAGCACTTCGAGCTCGACGAGAGCGTGAAGGTCATCATCCTGCGAGGCTCGGGCCGAGCCTTCAGCGCGGGGTACGACCTCTCGGGGACGCCGCCTGACGAGCACAGCTACGTCGACACGCGCAGCGGGCTTCCGGGCGTCGGTCCGATCCATCCGGGCCAGGGCCAGTGGCCGCAGCACCTGCTGAGCGGCTACTGGCAAATCTGGGACCTGACGAAGCCGGTCATCGCGCAGGTGCACGGCTACTGCCTCGCGGGCGGCACAGAGCTGGCGACGATGTGCGACCTGATGTTCATCGCCGAGGACGCGATCATTGGGTACCCGCCGGTGCGGGCGATGACGAGCGTCGACATCATCTACCACCCCTGGCACATGCATCAGAAGAAAGCGCGCGAACTGCTCTACACGGGTGACAGCCTCACGGGGCTGGAGGCGGTGGAAGTGGGCTGGGCGAACCGGGCGATGCCGGTCGAAAATTTGTGCGAGGCCACGGAGGCGTTCGCCGAGCGCATCGCCAACATCGACTCGCCGATGCTGCAGATGACGAAGCGCCAGGTGAACCGCGTGTACGAGATCATGGGGATTCGCACCTCGATGGCGGTGGGCGCCGACATCCAGGCGCTCAGCTCCGTGCGACCCGAGGGCGGGGAGTTCGGCCGCATCTCGCGGGAGAAGGGCCTGAAGGCGGCCCTCGACTGGCGCGACGGCCCCTTCGAGGACTACGGGAAGGCGCCTCCGGGCACGGCTCGACCCAGCGCCGCGACCTGGTGAGCGACGCTCCCGGCGACGCGAACACCGAGACGTTCGCGCGGCACTTCGCCGAGCACCCGCTGCACCGGGCGCTGGGCGTGCGGCTGGAGGAGCGGCGCGAGGACTTCGCCCGCATCTCGATCGCGCCGAGCGCGGTCACGCAGGGGGGCGTGGCGGGAGGGCTGCACGGCGGCATCCTCGCCGCGCTCGTCGACATCGTGATGCTGGCGGCGCTCTCGACGGTGCAGCGCCCGGGACAAGAGCCGGCGGGCACGGCCGACCTCAACATCACCTACCTGCGGCCAGCGCTCGGAGCGCGCATCTACGCCGAGGGGACGGTGGTGAAGCGGGGCCGGCAACTGGCGATGATCGAAGTCAGCATTCTCGACGAACAGGAGCGGCTCTGCGCGAAGGGGCGGACGCTCTACGCCTTTCGCGGCGGTTAGCTTTCCTCGGCCTCCGCCTCCACCGCAGCGTCCAGGTCGAGGTCCGCGAAGACGGTACGGACGCGCTGGTACATACGGGTCGCGATACGCACGCCGAGAGCGATGTCCTCGGTGCCTTCGAGGCCGTTCTGGGCGACGGCGTGGACGATGCGGCCGGTGCGGAAGCAGACGACTGTCTCGACAAGGCGGCCGATCTCGGTCGTCGGCTGGCCGACGATGAAGCCCTCGGCGCCATCCCCGATGTCGGCGACCCAGAAGTCGGTGTAGTCGGTGACGGTTCGCTCGTTGATCAGGCTGCCGCAGTAGAGGCTCATCGAGTCCTCGGCGGACTCGACATCGGCGTAGAGCGTGGACTGGATGGTGATGAGCGCGGGGCCGCCAAGGTGGGTGAAGGGTTCATTCCAGGAGAACTCGCGCACCGCGCCGATAATGCGCCCGCGGGCCTCGAGCTGGTTCACCTTGCCCCGGAGGTTTTCGACGTCGAAGAGCTGCGCCCACTCCCCGTTGTCGAAGGTGTTGGTGTTGGCGTTCTCCATGGCGAGGGGCAGATCCTCGAGGTCCAGGAGCATGTCCTCGAGCGGATACTCGTCGTCGGGGAGGTCGGTGGCGAACTCCTCCTCGTCGCCGGCGCAGGCGGCGAGGAACACGAGGCCGAAGGCCGCGAGGAGGGGGAGAAGCGTCAGCCGGAGTGAGGCGCGTCGCACGTGGACGTTCATCGTACCGGAGCGCGGGGGTGGCGGCTGCGGCGCGGGGAGGCCACGATGGGGTCCGGTAATGGGGATGGCGCGTTGGCAGGATTCATAGCGGGGGCGCTGGTGCTGATCGCGGTGGGAATCGTGGTCGGGGCGGTGGTGTTCCGCTGGCGGCGGGCGATCGAGGCGCTGCGCGTGCTGCGCCGCATCGGGTGGGCCTACGTGATCGCCATCGTCCTGCTGGCGATCATCTACATCATTCGGGATGGCGGTTTCTGAGGCCGTGCGCGTCCTCGTCGCGCCCCAGGAGTTCAAGGAGAGCCTGACCGCGGAGGAAGCGGCGGCCGCGATTGCCCGCGGCATCGCCGCCGCCCGGCCGGGCTGGACGGTCGAGGAGCTGCCGCTCTCGGATGGAGGTCCGGGGTTCCTGGCGGCGCTCGCGCGGGCGACGGGCGGGCGGGAGCGGAGCGTGGCGACGCACGACGCGCTCGGCCGCGCGCGGACGGCGCACGTGCTGGACATCGCCGAAACGGGCACATGTGCGGTCGAGGCAGCGGTGGCGAACGGCCTCGCGCTGATCGAGCCGCAGGAGCGGGACGCGCTGCGGGCCAGCACGGAAGGCGTCGGGGAGCTGGTCGCGGCCGCGCTCGAAGGCGGGCCGAGGCGGGTCGTGGTGGGGGTGGGAGGCAGCGCGACGAGCGACGGGGGCTCGGGGATGGCGCGGGCGCTGGGGGCGCGCTTCCGCGACGGCGCCGGTCGTGACCTCGCGCCGGGGGCGGCCCCGCTCGCCGAGCTGGCGCGTATCGACTGGTCGCCGCCGGAATCGCTTGCGGGGGTGGAGGTGCTGGTGGCCACGGACGTGACGAACCCCCTGGTGGGACCACAGGGAGCGGCGGCGGTGTTCGGACCGCAGAAAGGGGCGTCGCGAGACGACGTGGAGAGAATCGAGGCGGCGCTGCAGCGCTACGCAGCGGTCGTCGAGCGCTCGCTGGGGGTCGCGCTGACGGGGATGACGGGCGCGGGGGCAGCAGGAGGACTGGGAGGGGGGCTGGTCGCGTTCCTGGGAGGGCGCATCATGAGCGGGTTCGACGTGGTGGCGGAGGCGGTCGGGCTGGAGGAGCGGCTGCAGACGGCGGACATCGTCGTGACGGGGGAGGGGAGCTACGACGGACAATCGGAGCAGGGGAAGACGGTGGGGCGGCTGCGGCAGCTCGCGTTGGAGGCGGACACGCGCTGCGTCGTGCTGGCGGGGCGGGCGGCGGCGGGTGCGGACGGGGAGGTGCGAACGCTGGCCGAGATCGAGCCGGACGCGGAGGCGTCGATGCGCAACGCAGCGGCGCTGGTGGAGGAACTGGCGGGGCGCTGGGCGCGCTCAGCCGCCGTCTGAAGCGCGGTCGAGGGTGCGCTTCGCCTGGCGCACGCGGGGGGCATCGACGACCATCCCGTCGCGACGCGCAACCCACGTGCCCTCGTTCCGGGATTCGTACGCCTCGATGTCGGCGCGGGCGCGCTTCAGGACCGTCTCAGTGGGGTTGAAGACATCGTTGGCGCCGGGCACGAGGCGGGCATCGTCGAGGACGGCGCCGGCGAAGCCGTAGTTGGCCATGTCGCGCAGTTCGAGGGGGCTGCCGTCGATAAGAGCGACCGTTTCGTGAGCGGCGGCGGCGGCGATTACGCTGCCGCGCGCGTAGGCGAGGCGAGGGCCGCTCTCTTCGAAGCGAGCGCCGACGTCGCGGGCATACGGCTCGGAGGCCAGCACGAGACCACCGGTGCGGGGAGCGGCGGCGAGGCTCTCGGCGGCGCGCAGCAGGCCGCGGGCGGTGTCGATGACGGGGAAGAGGGCTACCTGCCCCGGTTCGATGTCACGGGTGTGCTCGAACTCGCGCAGGAGGACCGCCGTGTCGCGGACGTCCTGGGGCTCGGTGCAGTGTGGCAACAGGACCGCCGCCAGCCTCGGGCCAGTGACGGCATCGAGGTCGCCACGCGTGAGCTGTGTGCGCGGGTGGTTCAGGGCAACGAGGGGGATCTTGCCCGCTTCCGCAACGCGCTCAACGGCTTCGGCAGCGGCGGCTCGCAACTCCTCCACCGGCTGCGTCTCATCGGTGAGGGAGAGCAGGATGGCGTCAGCGTCGGCCTCCAGGGCGACATCGAGGGAGTCGCCGGGACGGGCGCGAAGGATGCTGCGGAGCCGCATCTAGACGCCGCCCGCCACGCTGCGGTCGAGGGCGGCGATGTGCAGGTCGCCACGCAACCCCATCACACCCTGGAGGTGGTCGAGGGCATGGCGATAGATGACCTCGGCGATCCACTGGCAGGTGACCGGCCCCCAGTGGCCGTCATCGCGCAGGCGCAGCCAGGAGGTGTCGTCCAGCTCGCGGAAGACGTCGAACTCCTCGTCGCGCACGCGGCCGAGCTGCTCCATCAGGTCTCCGAGTGGAACGCTGGCTTCGTAGCGCTCGTCGCGCCAGGTGCGACGGCTGTAGTCGGCGGGTTCGAGCATGTCGGGGATGGCAGCCCAGCGGAGGAGCGGCAGGTAGACGTGCTCCTCCATGTCGATGAGGTGGGAAACCTGCTCGTGGATGGACCACTCGTCGGGGTCGGAAGTCCAGTGGTGCTGGTCACCGGGGAGGTCGCGCACGGCCCAGGCAAGGTCGGCGGTGGTGGCGCGGAGCCGGGCTACCAGCTGGGTGCGGTATTCCGCAGTAAGGCTCACGCCTGTCGAGTATAGACGGTGATCGGGCTACTGGCTCTTGGCCGTTGGCTATTGGGGGACGGGGGAGTCGGTTAGACCAGCTCGAGGGGCTCGCCTTCGAAGGTGCGGGAGCCGCGGCGCAGCTCGATGAGCTCGCCGACCTTGACCACGCAGTCGCCCACGGGAACGTCCTGGACGCCGCAGACATTGCAGGCGCCGTGGTGGCAGTCGCCGACGGTGTGCTCGCGGAAGACGTCGCGCCACTGGCCGCGCAGGTAGCTCTTGTTGACGCCGCTGGCGACGTGGTCCCAGGGGAGGGGGGCGAACGTGTCCCACTCCTCGTGCGCGAACCAGTCCCCGTCGACGCCGGTTGCGGCGAACGCGGCGTCCCACAGCTCCGGGCGGAGGTGCTCGCTCCAGGCGTCGAAGGTCGCGCCGGCGCGCCAAGCGTGCTCGACGGCTTCGGCGACGCGGCGGTCGCCACGGCTGAGGACGACCTCGATGCGGCTGTCGGCGGGGTCGTTCCAGCTGAAGTCGACGCCGGCCGCGCGGCAGCCGTCCTTCAGCAAACGGTGCTTGGGGGTCAGCTCCTCGGCGGTCTCCTGGCGGGCCCACTGGAAGGGCGTGTGGGCCTTGGGCACGTGGTTGCTGGTGCTGACGCGCACGCGAGCGCGCTTGCCGGCCTGCTCGCGGCCGATCTCCTTCACGCGACGCCCGAGGTCGACGATGCCCTCGACGTCCTCGAGGGTCTCGGAGGGGAGGCCGACCATGAAGTACATCTTGACGCTCGTCCAGCCACGGGCGAAGGCGTTCGAGGCGGCGCCGAAGAGGTCGTCCTCGCTGACGAGCTTGTTGATGGCGTTGCGGAGACGCTGGCTACCGGCCTCGGGGGCGAGGGTCAGGGTGTGCTTCTTGCCCTTCGCGATGGCGTTGGCGACATCGACGGAGAAGCTGTCAACGCGCGTGCTGGGGAGGGAGATCCTGAGGTCGGGGAAGGTGGTCGTAAGCGCCTCGACCATGGGCACGATGCGGCTGTGATCGGTAGTGCTGAGGGAGAGGAGGGAGAGCTCCTCGTAGCCGGTGTTGGCGAGCAGGTCGCGGGTCGCATCGACGACCTCCTCGGGGCTGCGCTCGCGCGTGGGACGGTAGATCATGCCGGCCTGGCAGAAGCGGCAGCCCTGCGTGCAGCCGCGCTGGATCTCGACGGCGGCGCGGTCGTGCACGGTCTGGAGGAAAGGCACGATCGGCTTCGTGAGGGCGGGCGGCAGCGCCTCGACGACGCGGCGCTGGACGACGGGCGGGGCGGCCGCGTCGGTTGGTTCGAGGGCAGCGAAATGGCCGCGGTCGTCGTAGCGGGCTTCGTAGAACGCGGGCACGTACACGCCGGGCATGGCGAGCAGGTCGCGGAGGCGAGCGGAGCGGGGAGCGCTGTCGCGTTTCCAGGCGCGCACGAGGCCGGCGAGCTCGCCGATGGCGTCCTCGCCTTCGCCGAGGACGAAGGCGTCGATGAAGGGGGCAAGAGGCTCCGGGTTGAAGGCGCAACTGCCGCCTGCGACGACGATGGGGTCGTCCTCGCCACGGTCGCTGGAGCGGGGAGCGATGCCCGCCAGGTCGAGCATGTTGAGGATGTTGGTGTAGGTCAGCTCGTACTGCAGTGTGAAGCCGAGGACGTCGAAGTCGCGCACGGGGTGTCGGGTCTCGAGGCTCCAGAGGGGGACGCCCTCGCGGCGCATCTCCGCCTCCATGTCGGGCCAGGGCGCGAAGGCGCGTTCGCAGACGACGTCGTGCTGGCGGTTGAGGAGGTCGTAGAGGATGCCGAGGCCCATGTTCGACATGCCGATGTCGTAGGCATCGGGGTAGGCGAGGGCGATGCGGACGCCGGCGGCGTCCCAGTCCTTCGTAACGGAGTTCCACTCGCCGCCGGTGTAGCGACCCGGCTTCATGACACGAGCGAGCAGGTGGTCGATCGCGACTGTCATCGTTCCTCATGCGGCGGGTGAGCCGCGCTACTCACATGGTAGCGGGCGTCGGTGTAGTGTGCGGCCATGCAGGTCGACGCCGTGGTGGTCGCAGCGGGGCGCTCGACGCGCTTCGGGGAGGGGGACAAGCTGCTGGCCGATCTGAACGGGCGGCCGGTGATCGCGTGGTCGCTGGGGGCGCTGGCGGCGGCGGAATCGATCGGCCAGGTCGCGATCGTGGGGCGGGACGACCTGCTGGGGGCGCTCGAGGCAATCGGGCGGGAGGTCCTGGGGGACGAGCTGGCGGCGGTGGTCGCCGGAGGCGCACGGCGGCGGGACAGCGTGGAGGCGGGGCTGCGGGCGGTCACGAGCGAGTACGTTGCGATCCACGACGGGGCGCGCCCGCTGGTGACGCCGGCGCTCATCGATGCGTGCGTGGCGGAGGCGGAGCGGGCGGCGGGGGCGATCCTGGTCGGACCGGTGGCGGACACGATCAAGGAGGTGGAGGGGGCGACCATCGTGGCGAGCCCCGACCGGGGGCGCCTGCGGGCGGCGCAGACGCCGCAGGTGGTCCGTCGCGAGGCGTGGCTGGAGGCAGCGACGCTCTCCGAGGGAGACGAGACGGACGACGCGGCCATGCTCGCGCGGGCGGGGTTGGAGGTGCGGGTGGTCGAGGGCGACCCCGCCAATCTGAAGGTGACGCGGCCGATCGACCTGACGCTGGCGCGGGCGCTGCTGGCGGAGCGGGGGGAAGGCTGATGCGCGTCGGGATCGGGGAGGACCTGCACCGCGTGGAGGAAGGGGGTCCGCTCATGCTGGGTGGGGTGGCGATCGAGGGGACAGTGGGGCTGGCCGGCCACAGCGATGCGGATGTGCTCCTGCATGCGATCACGGACGCGGTGCTGGGGGCGGCGGGGAAGGGCGACCTGGGCGCGCACTTCCCCAGCTCGGACGAGCGCTGGGCGGGGGCGGACAGCAGGGTGTTCCTGACGGAGGCGCTGCGGATGGCGAGGGAGGACGGGTGGACGCTCGCGAACGTCGACGCGACGGTGCGGGCGGAGCGGCCGCGGCTGGCCGGTCACCTTGCAGCGATTCGCGAGAGCGTCGCGGGAATCGCCGGAGTGGACCTTTCGCAGGTGAACGTGAAGGCGAAGAGCGGGGAGGGGCTGGACGCAGTGGGGCGCGGCGAGGCGATCGGGGCGACGGCGGTGGTGTTGCTGGAAGCGGCGCCGTAGCTCGCGCTACGACGCCGCCCCAGGCGGTTTCTAGTCGGCGTCGGCGTCGCCGTCGCCGGCGAAGGACGGCAAGGCGTCGGAGTCCGGCGTCTGGACCGCGACGGCAGCGCCGGCCTCGCTCTCGGCGAGCATGCGCTCCAACTCGGCTTCCTCATCGAACTCAAGGGACTCCGGCAGATCGAGCTCGGGGACGAACTCGCGACGGGGCACCTCGATCTCCGCGCGGGCGGGGATGAGCTTGCCGATGATGACGTTCTCCTTGAGACCGACGAGCTTATCGATCTTGCCCTCGACGGCGGCGTTCGTGAGAACGCGCGTCGTCTCCTGGAAGGAGGCGGCGGCGAGCCACGAGCTCGTGTTGAGCGAGGCCTTGGTAACGCCGAGGAGGACGGGCTGGGCGGTGGCGGGATCGCCACCCTCGGCCACGACCCTCGCGACGATCTCCTCGAACTCGCGCCGGTCGATGAGGTCTCCGGGAAGCAGGCCGGTGTCGCCGGGGTGGTCGACGCGCACGCGGCGCAGCATCTGGCGGGTGATGACCTCGATGTGCTTGTCGTTGATGTTCACGCCCTGGGAGCGATAGACCTTCTGCACTTCGTCGACCATGTAGCGGCGAACGGCGTCGCGGCCCTGGATGGAGAGGATGTGCTGCGGGTTCTTCGCGCCCTCGGTGATCTGGGCGCCGGCGTCGATGGCCTCGCCCGAGCCGACGAGCAGGCGGGCGGCGGCGGGGATGGCGTACTCGCGATCCTCGCGGTCCTCGAACACGACCTGGAGGGTCTTGCGGCCCTTCGTCCGCACGATGCCGGGGATGCGGGAGAGGAGCTCGGTCGAGACCTCAGCGCCCTCCTCGGCGTCATCCTTTTTGTCCTCCTCGGGAACGGCGGCGAGGACGCTGCCGGCCACGACGTGGTCGCCATCGGCAACCTGCGCCTTCGAGCCCGCGGGAATGGCGTACTCCTCGACGACGGTGTCGACGTTGGAGACGCGCACGAGGCGCTGGCCGCCGTCCTCGAGCACCTCCACGACGCCGTCGATCTCGCTGATGATGGCCTCGCCCTTGGGGACGCGGGCCTCGAACAGCTCCTCGACGCGTGGGAGACCGCTCGTGATGTCGGTGGTGCCGGCGACGCCGCCGGTGTGGAAGGTCCGCATCGTGAGCTGGGTGCCCGGCTCACCGATGGACTGGGCGGCGATGATGCCGACCGCCGTGCGGGGGCGTACGAGCTCGCCACGGGCGAGGTCGCGGCCGTAGCAGAGCTGGCAGATGCCGCGCTCGGCCTCGCAGGACATCGGCGTGCGCACGTAGACGCGCGCCACTTCGAGCGCCTCGAGGCGGTCGGCGACGGCTTCGTCGATCTCCTCGTTGCGGTCGACGACGATCTCGCCGGTGGCGTCGTCGGCCACGGGGGCGGCGGCGTAGCGGCCGACGATGCGGTCGCGGAAGTCCTCCATCGTCTCGCGCTCGTCGCGCTGCTCAATCCAGAGGCCGGTCGTCGTCTCGCAGTCGTTGTCGCCGATGATGACGTCCTGGGAGACGTCGATCAGGCGACGGGTGAGGTAGCCGGAGTCCGCGGTCCGGAGGGCGGTATCGGCGAGGCCCTTGCGGGCGCCGTGGGTGGAGATGAAGTACTCCAGCACCGTCAGCCCCTCGCGGAAGGATGCGCGGATGGGCTCGGCGATGATCTGGCCGTGGGGGTCGGCCATGAGGCCGCGCATGCCCGCCATCTGCCGGATCTGGGTGATGTTGCCCTTCGTGCCCGAGCTGGCCATGTAGTTGAGGGAGCCGTACTCGGAGAGGCTCTCGGCGATGTCGTTCTCGATGCGGCGCGTGGTCTCGGTCCACACCTCGACGGCGCCCTGGTAGCGCTCTTCCTCGGTGATGAGCCCCATCTGGTACTGCTCCTCGAGGTCGGCGACCTCCTGGTCGGCCTCGGCGATGAGCTCCTTCTTGTGGTGGGGCACGACGATCTCGTGGATGGCGATGGTGACGCCGCTCTGGGTGGCGAAGCGGAAGCCGACCTCCTTGATGCGGTCGACGACCTCGGCGGTCGCCTCGCTGCCGAGCTCGCGGTAGACGAGGGCGACCAGCCGCCGCAAGGCGGGGCGGTCCATCGTGTAGTTCTGGAAGGGGAGGTCCTCCGGGAGCACCTCGTTGAAGATGATGCGCCCGATGGTGGTCTCCAGCAGCCGCGGCTCGTCCAGCGCGGCGGCGGGGCCGCCGGCATCCTCGCTGTCGGTGCTCTCGGCGGCGGGCCGGTCGGTGCGCACCTTGATGGGGGCGCGCAGGTCGACCGTGCCGAGGTCGAAGGCGAGCTTGGCCTCGTCGAAGGAGGCGTAGATGCCCCGGGCGGGGGCGCCGTTGGCCTCGACGAAGGCGCCACGGCCTCCCTCGCCGACCTCGGTCATGTAGTACGAGCCGAGGACCATGTCGAGGGTGGGGGTGACGGTGGGGTCGCCGCTGGCCGGGGACAGCAGGTTCTTGGTGGAGAGCAGGATCTGCCGGGCCTCGGCCACGGCCTCGCGGCTGAGGGGCACGTGCACGGCCATCTGGTCGCCGTCGAAGTCGGCGTTGAAGGCAGCGCAGACGAGCGGGTGGAGCTGGACCGCGGAGCCCTCGATGAGCACCGGCTGGAAGGCCTGGATGCCGAGCCGGTGGAGGGTGGGGGCGCGGTTGAGCAGCACGGGGCGGTCGGTGATCACCTCATCGAGCACGTCCCAGACCTCGGGGCGGGCGCGCTCGACGATGCGCTTGGCGCTCTTGATGTTGTGGGCCAGGCCCTTCGCCACGAGCGAGTGCATGACAAACGGCTTGAAGAGCTCGAGCGCCATCTTCTTGGGCAGGCCGCACTGGTGCAGCTTGAGCTCGGGGCCGACGACGATGACGGAGCGGCCGGAGTAGTCGACACGCTTGCCGAGCAGGTTCTGGCGGAAGCGCCCCTGCTTGCCCTTGAGCATGTCGCTGAGGCTCTTCAGCTTGTGGTTGCCGCTGCCGCTGACGGCGCGGCCGCGGCGGCCGTTATCGACGAGGCTGTCGACGGCCTCCTGCAGCATGCGCTTCTCGTTGCGGATGATGATCTCGGGTGCGCCGAGGTCGAGCAGCCGCTTCAGGCGGTTGTTGCGGTTGATGACGCGGCGGTAGAGGTCGTTCAGGTCGCTGGTGGCGAAGCGGCCGCCATCGAGCTGGACCATGGGGCGCAGCTCGGGCGGAAGCACGGGCAGGACCTCGAAGATCATCCAGTCGGGCTTGTTGCCGGACTCGATGAGGTCCTCGACGACCTGGAGGCGCTTGGTCGCCTTCTTGCGGCGCTGACCGCTGGCGGAGGCGAGCTCGGTCTTGAGCTTGGCGCGAAGGGCGTCGAGGTCGAGGCGCTCGAGGACGCTGAGGACGGCCTCGGCGCCCATGGCGGCCTTGAAGACGTGCCCGAACATGTCCGAGAGCTCGCGGTAGCGGGTCTCGGTGAGGAGTTCGATGCGGTCGCTGCGAACCGGGTCGACGATGTCCTCAAGGTCGTTGAGGCGCTCCTGGAACTGCTCCTCGGTCTCCTTGCGGATCTCGGCGGCGCGCTCCTGGATGGGATTGAGCTCGTCGTAGACGCTCGCCTTGGCCTCTTCCATGGCGCTCTCGACGACGGCCTTCTCGGCGGCGATGAGCTTCTTCGTCTCCTTGTCGAAGGCGGTGAGCTTCTTGCGGCCCTCGCGCTCGAGCTTGTTGCGGGCGGTCTTGGTCATCTTGTCGCCGGTGGCGACGATGACCTCGCCCTGGAAGACGTAGTCGCGCTCGGTGAGCTCGCCGATGATCTCGTTGGCGGCCTCGACGTTGCGGGCGGCCTCGGCCTCGATGGCGTCGCGGGTGGCGGCGCGCTCTGCCTCGAGCTTCGCGATCTGCTCGTCACGCTTCGCCTCGAGCTCTTCCTGGGCGGCCTCAAGCTGCAGCTCGAGGCGCTCGCGCTCGGGGGTGATGTCGGCGAGGCGGTCGTCGATGGCGCGGGCGAGCTCCTTCTGGAGGTTCTCGATCTCGAAGTCGCGATGGGTGTCATCGACCTCGGTGATCATGTACTGGGCGAAGTAGAGGACGCGCTCGAGGTTGCGGGGGGAGATGTCGAGCAGGAGGCCGAGCTTCGAGGGCGTGCCCTTGACGAACCAGATGTGGCTGACGGGGCTGGCCAGCTCGACGTGGCCCATGCGCTCGCGGCGCACCTTGGCGCGCGCGACCTCAACGCCGCACTTGTCGCAGATGATGCCCTTGTAGCGGACGCGCTTGTACTTGCCGCAGTAGCACTCGAAGTCCTTCGTGGGGCCGAAGATCTTCTCGCAGAAGAGGCCGTCCTTCTCCGGCTTCAGCGTGCGGTAGTTGATGGTCTCCGGCTTGGTGACCTCACCGTAGGACCAGGAGCGAATCTGGGAGGGGCTGGCGAGCCCGATGCGGACCTGGTTGAAGTCATTGACTTCGAGCATTGAAGAGATCCTCCGATTCGAATCCGGAAAGGTTGATGCCGAGCTCGGGCAGCTCTCCGGCCGTCTCCTCGGTGAAGGAGACACTGCCCGAATCGTTGGAGACGTCGATGGAGAGGCCGAGGCTCTGGAGCTCCTTGACGAGCACCTTGAAGGACTCGGGGACGCCAGGCTCGAGGACGTCCTCGCCCTTGACGATGGCCTCGTAGGTCTTGACGCGGCCGACGACGTCGTCGGACTTCACGGTGAGGAGCTCCTGGAGGATGTGGGCGGCGCCGTAGGCCTCGAGCGCCCAGACCTCCATCTCGCCGAAGCGCTGGCCGCCGAACTGCGCCTTGCCGCCCAGCGGCTGCTGGGTGATGAGGGAGTAGGGGCCCGTGCTGCGGGCGTGGATCTTGTCCTCGACCAGGTGGATGAGCTTGAGCATGTAGATGTAGCCGACCGTGACGGGCTGGTCGAACGCCTCCCCGCTGCGGCCGTCGTAGAGGGTGGTCTTGCCGAAGAGGGGCGGCACCGCGCCGGTTTCGGTGAAGATGCGCTGGGCCTCCTCCTCGAGATCCTCGATGGTGGCGGACTTCTTCGGCTTGCTGCCGGCCTGCTTGAGCCAGATCTCGAGGCAGGCGCGCTTGGCGGCGCCCTTCTCGGGCTGCTCGAAGACCGGTACCGGGTCGTAGCCGTGCTCACGCAGCCACTCGGCGGCGACGGGCTCGTCGAACCCGTAGTCGCGCGGGTCGATGTAGTAGACGGCGCCGCTCTCGGCGGCCATCCAGGCGCGCGCCAGCGAGTCGTCGAGGTCGCCGTCGTCGGCGCCGTCGAAGACGGGCGTGCTGGCGCGGAAGCCGAGCGCCCGGGCGGCCCAGCCGAGGTGCGTCTCGAGCACCTGGCCGATGTTCATGCGGCTGGGGACGCCGATGGGGTTGAGGATGATGTCGACGGGAGTGCCGTCGGGGAGGTAGGGCAGGTCCTCGCGGGGGAGGATGCGGCTGATGACGCCCTTGTTGCCGTGGCGCCCGGCCATCTTGTCGCCCTCGGCGATCTTGCGGCGCTGGGCGGTGCTGACGCGCACGAGCTTGTTGACGCCGGCGGGCAGGCCCTCGTGGTCCTCGCGGCTGAAGACGCGGACATCGATGACCTTGCCGCGCTCGCCGTGGGGGAGGCGCAGGCTGGTGTCCTTCACCTCGCGGGCCTTCTCGCCAAAGATGGCGCGCAGGAGCTTCTCCTCGGCGGTCAGCTCGGTCTCGCCCTTGGGCGTGATCTTGCCGACGAGGATGTCGCCCTCACGGACCTCGGCGCCGATGCGGATGATGCCTTCCTCATCGAGATTGGCGAGCGCTTCCTCGCCGACGTTGGGGATGTCGCGCGTGATCTCCTCGGCGCCGAGCTTGGTGTCGCGCGCCTCGATCTCGTGCTTCTCGATGTGAATGGAGGTGAACTTGTCCTCGCGGACGAGGTTCTCGCTGATGATGATGGCGTCCTCGAAGTTGTAGCCCTCCCAGCTCATGAAGGCGCAGAGGACGTTCTGGCCGAGGGCGAGCTCGCCGCCCTGGGTGCTGGAGCTATCGACGAGGGGCTGGTTCGCCCTGACGCGCTCGCCACGGAAGACCAGCGGGCGCTGGTTGCGGCAGGTTCCCTGGTTGGTGCGCCGGAACTTCACGAGCTTGATCTCGGTCGTTCCCAGAGAGTCGTCGTCATACTTGACAACCACGCGAGAACCGGACGCCTCGATTACGTCCCCATCGCCCATGGCAACGGGGACGTGCCCGCTGTCGATGGCGGTCTTCGCCTCCATGCCCGTGCCCACAAGCGGGGCCTCGGGGCGCACGAGGGGGACGGCCTGGCGCTGCATGTTCGAACCCATGAGGGCGCGGTTGGCGTCGTCGTGCTCGAGGAAGGGGATGAGGGAGGCAGCGACGGACACCATCTGGTTCGGTGAGATGTCGAGGAAGTCGATCTCATGCGGAGCGACGAGCTTGAACTCCTCGTTGAAGCGCACCTCGACGCGCTCGTCGAGCACGCGGTTGTCCGCGCCGACGCGGGTGTTGGCCTGGCCAATTACGTAGCGGTCCTCCTCGCGGGCAGTGAGGTAGGTCGCCTCATCAGCGACAACGGCCTGGATGGGTACGCGCAGGCCGGCCTTCTTCAGGCTCGTGGCGGTCTTCCTGTCGATGACGGTCCCGGCGGCGGCGATGACCTTGCCATCGGCGTCGGTGACGGCCTCGCGGATCTCCTGACCGGCCAGCCTGGGGTCGTCGGAGGCCATCTCGCTGATGACGCGGCGGTAGGGCGTCTCAATGAAGCCGAAGTCGTTGAGGCGGCCGTAGGTCGCGAGCGAGCCGATGAGGCCGATGTTCGGGCCCTCGGGCGTCTCGATGGGACAGATGCGGCCGTAGTGGCTGTGGTGGACGTCGCGCACGTCGAAGCCGGCGCGGTCGCGGGAGAG
>JAJEIT010000034.1 GCA_022827945.1 Dehalococcoidia bacterium
CGACATCGAGGCCGACGTGGCCGCCGCCGCCAACGCCCGCGGCGCCACCGTCCTCAGCTTCCAGAGCAACCACGAGGGCGCCCTCATCGACTTCCTCCACGAGCACCGCCGCCGCGCGGCCGGCGTCATCCTCAACGTGGGCGCCTACACCCACACCTCCATCGCCCTCCACGACGCCCTCGAGTCGATCGCCCTCCCCGCCGTCGAGGTGCACCTCTCCAACATCCACGCCCGCGAGCCCTTCCGCCGCCGCTCCGTCATCGCCGCCGCCTGCATCGGCCAGGTCGCAGGGCTCGGCCGCGCCGGCTACACCGCCGCGACCAACCTCCTCCTCGACCACCTGAACGCTCCCGACTAACCCCCACAATCGCCGGGCGCTACACTGACCCCGTGACCGCCCCCGCCCTCCCCGCCCAGCGCCTTGAGCGCGTGCGCGCTGCCCTCGACGAGGCCGGTCTCGACGGCCTCTACGTCGCCAGCCCCGTCGACGACGTCAACCACCGCCACTCCGCCAACCGCCGCTACCTCAGCGGCTTCACCGGCTCGACCGGCTACGCCGCCGTCTCCGCCACACACGCCTTGCTCGCCGTCGACGCGCGTTACAGCGCCCAGGCTCGCCGCGAGGCCGAGCCCCGCGGCTTCACCGTCTTCGACACGAAGGGACCGCAGTCGGCGTGGCTTCCCGAGTTCGTCTCCGCTGCGGGTCTCGCCGGGAAGCGTGTCGGCCTCTCCCGCTCTGACCTCAGCTACGGCGACTTCCTCACCCTGCAGGAAGCGCTCGCTCCCATGCCCGAGGCCGACCGCCCCGACCTCGTCCCGGCCCCTCCCATCATCGAGCGCCTCCGCTCCCGCAAGGACGCCGAGGAGATCGCCCTTCTCGAAGAAGCCATTGCCATTGCCCAACGCGCCTTCCTCGACGTGACCGCCACGGTCGGACCGGGCGTGACCGAACGCGCCTTCGCCGCTGCCCTCGACGCCGCCGTCAAGGAGCATGGCGCCCGCGGCCTCTCCTTCGAGCCCATCGTCGCCGGCGGCGAACGCGGTGCCATGCCCCACGCCGACCTCTCCGACCGCCCCTTCGGCGCCTCCGAGCCGATCATCGTCGACTGGGGCGCCGAGCTCTCCGGCTACTGCAGCGACCTCACCCGGACCTTCTGGCTCGACGCCGAACCGGACCGCTTTCGCGAGGTGTACGAGATCGTGCGAGAGGCCCAGCAGACCGCCATCGAGCGCGTCGAGGCCGGCATGACCGGCGCCGACGCCCATGCCCTCGCCGCCTCGGTTATCGAAGCGCACGGCTACGGCGATGCCTTCACCCACGGCCTCGGCCACGGCGTCGGCCTCGACGTGCACGACTACCCGCCCTACCTCGGTCCCACCTCCACCGACGTGCTCGAGGACGGCATGGTCTTCACCATCGAGCCCGGCATCTACCTGCCCGGCTGGGGTGGTGTCCGCATCGAGGATATCGTGACCATCGAAGGCGGCCGCGCCCGCCAGCTCAGCACACTCGATTCAACCCTTCCAGCAGGAGCCCGCCCTTGAGCCAGATATCGACCTCCGAGTTTCGCCGCGGCGTCACCATCGAGATGAACGACAAGCTCTACGCCGTCCTCAGCTACGAGCACAACAAGACGGCCCGTGGCTCCGCCCAGGTCCGCATGAAGCTTCGCGACGTTCGCAGCGGCGCCATCATCGAGCACACCGTCCAGGCCGGTACCCGCTTCGACCGCGCCCGCGTCGATCGCCGCGACATGCAGTACCTCTACGCCGACGACGACTTCTATTACTTCATGAACACCGAGACCTACGACCAGATCCCCGTCGAGATCGCCAAGGTCGGCGACGCCGCCAGGTTCCTCAAGGAGAACGACACCTGCGAGGTCGCCGTGTATGGCGAGGAGGTCATCGCCGTCGAGCTGCCCGGCTCCGTCGCCCTGGCCGTCGCCGCCACCGACCCTGGCCACCGCGGCGATACCGCCCAGGGCGGCTCCAAGCCCGCCACCCTGGAAACAGGCTTGGTCGTGCAGGTGCCGCTCTTCATCAGCGAGGGCGAGGTCATCCGCGTCAACACCGAGACAGGCGAGTACATCGAGCGAGCCAACTAGTGGACCCACTCCGCGTCTCCCAGCTCGTCTACCTCCTCAAGGACATGCTTGAGGGCAGCGAGCTGCTCTCCGACCTCTGGGTCGTGGGCGAAGTCGCGGACGCCACCCGCTCCCGCCTCGGCCACCGCTACTTTTCCCTGCGCGACGGCGACGGCGCCATCCGCGCCGTTCTCTTCCGCGACGACATGCCCGGCGCCGAAGTCCCGGCCGGCGAGCGCGTTCTCGCCCACGGCCGCGTCACCCTCTACCCGCAGCGGGGCGAGCTCCAGTTCGTATGCGACTTCTTCCGCCCCGAAGGCGTCGGCATCGAGGCCGCCCGCCTCGAACGGCTGCGCGAACGGCTTGAGGAGGAAGGCCTCTTCGAACCCTCCCGCAAACGCGCCCTCCCCGCCTACCCCCGGCGCATCGGCGTCGTCACCTCCCCCACCGGCGCCGCCATCCAGGATGTGCGGGACGTCCTTGCCCGCCGCTGGCCCCTCGCCGAGCTTGTCGTCTCCCCCGCCCTCGTCCAGGGCGACCAGGCCCCCGCCAGCATCGTCGCCGCCCTCCGAACCCTTGCAGGCGACGACGCCCTCGACCTCGCCCTTGTCGTCCGCGGTGGCGGCGCCTCCGCTGACCTCTCCGCCTTCAACGACGAGAGCGTCGTCCGCGCGGTCTTCGGCTTCCCCGTCCCCGTCGTGACCGGCATCGGCCACGAGACCGACACCTCCCTCGCCGACTTCGCCGCCGACCTCCGCGCCCCCACCCCCAGCGCCGCCGCCGCCCGCGCCACCCCCGACGCCGCCGAGGTCTCCGCCCGTTTCGACTCCCTCGAACGCGCCATGGCGCTGGCCGCCCGTGGGCGCATCGAGGCCGCCGCCGCCCACCTCCGGAACCTGACCGCAGGCCTGCGCCACGCGGCCCCCAGTCCCGCCCGCGCCGCCGAGCGGGTCGAGTCACTGGGCGCCCGTATGGGCGGCATCCTCACCGCCCGCCTCGCCGCCGAGCGCGCCAACCTCGACCGCACCGGCGCCCAGATCGCCGCCCTCAACCCGGCCACCACCCTCGCCCGCGGCTACGCCATCGTCGAACGCCTTGGGCGTCGCCGCCGCGTCGTCCGCCGCGTGAAGGACGTGAAGGCCGGCAACCGCATCGCCGTCTCGGTTGGAGACGGCGCCTTCTGGGCGGAGGTCAACTGATGGCCGAGCAGCCCTTCGAGGAGCTCGTCGCCCGGCTGGAGGAGCACGCCCGCAAGCTCGAGAAGGGCAACATCCCTCTCGAGGAGGCCATGACCACCTACGAGGAGGGAGCTGCCCTCGTGCAGCAGCTCCGCAAGCTCCTCGACGAGGCCGAGCTCCGCGTGCAGCGCCTCCAGGGCGACCTTGAGGAGGGCGCGAGCTTCCGCGAGGACGCCGAGCCCTACGACGAGACCGCCGCCAGCGATGACACCGGCTGAGCCCCTGCGCATCGCCTGGCTCACCACGGGGCGCGGACCCGGTTCCTACGGCGCTCTCGAAGCCCTCTTCGCAGCCATCGATGACGGCCTCCCCGTCGAGCTCGCCGTCGCCTTCGTCAACCGCGAGCGCGGCGAGTTCGAGGCCACCGACCGCCTCCTCGATCTGCTCGCCGGACGGGGTGTACCGGTCGAAACCCTCTCCTCCGTGCGCTTCCGCAAGGCCCGGGGCGGCTCCCGCTCCCGCCCCGGCGAGCCCCTGCCCCCCTGGCGCCGCGCCTTCGACGAGGCCGCCGCCGAAAGCCTCGCCCGCTACTCCTTCGACCTCGCCGTCATGTTCGGCTACATGCTCATCGCCACCGAGCCCCTCTACGACCGCTTCCCCATCATCAACGACCACC
This sequence comes from Dehalococcoidia bacterium, assembly GCA_022827945.1. GTDB lineage: Bacteria > Chloroflexota > Dehalococcoidia > Tepidiformales > Tepidiformaceae > UBA2991. The sequence continues at coordinate 3,942 of JAJEIT010000034.1, forward strand.
CTGCCCTCCCCGATGGCCCCACCGGCGCCTACCAGGAGGTCATCGCCCAGCTCATCGCCACCGGCGCCACCGAGTCCGGCTGCATGTACCACCTCGTCACCGGCGACCTCGACCGCGGCCCCGTCCTCAGCTACTGCCGCTTCGCCATCCCCGCCGACCCCTCCGCCCACGTCCCCCCCGACGCCACCCGCGTCGACATCGAGGCCCTCCCCCTCTACGACGAGATTCGCGCCCGCGGTGTCGCCCGCGAACGCCCCTTCCTGACCGAGACCCTGCGCGCCCTCCACGAAGGCCGCCTGTCGGTGCCCGCGGCCCAACCTCTCGACCTCTCCGCCGAGGTCGAAGCGGCCCTCTCCCGGGGCGTATAGTCCGGGCCATGGTCGACCCGGCGCCGGAGTTGCTTTCCTGTCCCGACTGCGCCGAACCCCACGACGCTACTGATAACTACTGCCGCAACTGCGGGATGTTCCTCCGCGACCAACGGCTGCCCGTCCCCCGCGCCACCGTCGCGCTGGAGCCGCGCCGCCCCGCCCTCCCCACCCCCGTCCGGCGCGCTGCCACTGCTATCGCCATCGGGACGGCGCTCAAGATCACCGCGAACATCGTGGGCAAGCTGCTCGCCCAACGGGCCGCCGCCAACAAGTCCTCGGGCCGCGCCGTCGCCCGCCGGCCGCGCGAGAGCACCGTCGTCAGCGAGTCCCTCTTCGTGCGCCGCACCTGGATCCAGCGCGACTAGCGCCGCGAACGACTCAGGGGAACCGGTGCGCGTCCGCAACCCCATGGTCATCCACTACGTGCGCGACATGGAGCGCGCCTGCGCCTTCTATCGCGACACGCTCGGCCTCCCCGAGGAGCCGACCCCCGGCTCCGGGTCGCCCGGCTGGAATACCTTCCGCTGCGACGGCCTCATCGTCGCTCTTCACATCCTCCCCGCCCGCGGCGCCCGTGAGGCTCCACTCCCGCACGCCGGCCTCAACCTGCAGGTCGAGGACCTTGACGCCGCCCTCGCCGAGCTGCGTGCCGCCGGCGGAACCGTGCGCGCGGTCCAGGAGGCCGGCGACGGCGTCCCCGTGCGCGTCGCCGAGGTTGCCGACCCGGACGGCAACGGCTTCGAGCTGCGCCAGCACGTCGACTAACGCGGCAAACACCGACCTGTCGTACGCTTCGCTCCCGTAGAGGAGACCGAACCCCATGTTCGCAACCATCGGCCACACATTCGAGCTCATGAAGATGAGCTGGCGCGTCCTCATGCTCGACCGCGAGCTCATCTTCTTCCCCATCATGTCGGTGATCGCGCTCGTCGCGGTCGCCGGCGCCATCGCTGCGGGGGGCCTCCTGAGCGGCTCCTTCGCCCTGGCGGAGGAAGGCGGCGAAGGTTCCGCCGGCGACCTGATCCTCGGCCTTCTGCTCGCCTTCGTCTCCATGTCCATCGTGATCTTCTTCAACGCCGCCCTGGTGGCGGCGGCCATGGAGCGGCTGCGTGGTGGCGATCCCAGTGTGGCCTCGGGCCTGAAGGCCGCCTCCGCCCGCATCCCCCAGATCCTCGCCTGGGCGGTTGTCGTGACTGCCGTCATGCTCATCCTGCGCGCACTCCGCAACCGGGGAGGCATCGCCGGCCAGATCGCGTCCTTTGTTGGCGAAACCGCCTGGGAGCTCGCGTCGTTCTTCGCCGTCCCCTTCATCGTCGAGGAAGGCGTTGGTCCCTTCGACGCGTTGCGGCGCTCCGCATCCCTCCTTCGCCGGACATGGGGACAGCAGATAACGGCCGGGTTCGGTTTCGGCCTCGTGACCATCGTCGCGATCATCGTGGCCGTGCTCATTGCCCTGCTCCTTGCGGCCATCCACCCGTTCGTGGGCCTGGCCATCGGAATCCCTCTCGTCGGGCTGGCGTGGGCGACCGTCACGGCCCTTGAAGGCATCTTCAAGGCCGCCCTTTACGACTTCGCCACCGGCCGGGAGCCGCACGGCTTCGACCGCGCCACCCTCCAGAGCGCCTACGGGCCCCAGACCGGCGGCGGTATGCGGGGCATCGTCTAGCGTTCCCATGCCCCCGAGTACGCAAGAACTGCTCTGGCGCGGCGAGCGCCTCGCCCTGCGTCCCGCCGCTGCCGACGACGTCCCCGGACTCGTGGCCCTGCACCGCGGCGTTGAGCAGCCGCCCCTTCCCCCCGACTCCTCCCCGGCCGAGTGGTTCGGCACGGGTGGCCCCTGGATGCACGAGCACTTCTGCGCCCGCCACATCCAGGTCTACCGCGACCTCGGTTGGGACTGCTGGGTGGTGGAGCGCAACCAGAAGGACGTCGTGGGCAGCGTCGAGGTCCTGTGCGCGACCGAGCCCGAACCCTTCGGCCGCTACGCCCACCTCGAGATCCTGGAGCTGGCCGCCGGCGTCAACGATGCCGAGGTCGAGGAGTGGGTCCTCGACGAATGCGAGGAGCGCGCCCGTGCTCGCGGCTTCGACCGCTTCTGGTGTCGCCCCGTCGGCTCCGGTGGCAGCTTCGAGGTGCTCGAACGCCGCGGCTACAGCGAGCGCCTGCGGCAGACCTGGCTGCGAATTTCGGACCTCGACCGCATCGAGCCCTCGGCCTTCGACTCCCACCCCCTCACGGGCGACTACGACCGCGAGGCGTCCCACCTTCGCGCGCTCGACCACCGCGAGTCCGCCGCTTATCGCTGGGGCTACCTCTGGCGTCCCGCGCTCACGCCCGAGGCGTCGGATTTCCCCACGGACGTGTCGTTCTCAGGACAGAGCGTCACGCTCCCTGGCCGTCCTGCCGCCAGTGTCCTCGTGAACGTCTGGCGCTGGCGCGACCCCCTGGAAGCCTGGGCCGACCTCTTCGTCGACCCCGCGCTGGTGGGCGATGCCTCCTACGGGTCTGAGCTTGTCGCGGTCGCTGCTGCCGAGGCCTCCGGCTTGGGCGCAACCTCCCTCAGCGTCATCGTCCCCGAATCCCTCGCCGAGGCCGTCCGGACACGCCACGACGCCACTATCGTGCCCCTCGAACGCGGCGACCCCTGGTTCGTCAAGAACCTGGAACCCGCTCCGTAGCGCCCGCGCGCCCCTGCCCCTAGGATCGCCCCACCCTTATCCGGAGCCGTGCCCATGCAGCCCCTGTCCGAAGAGCAACTCGCCGCCCTGCGCGCCTGGCCCTCGCCCGCTATCTCCAACGCCATCGAGACCTTCCAGATCCGCGCCCGCAACTACGGCGCCATGACTCCCGACATCCGCTGTCACTTCCCCGAGATGGAGCCGATCGTCGGCTACGCCGTCACCTGCAAGATCCGCGCCAGCGTGCCCCCCGACCAGGATCCCGAGGTTCGCGTCGAGCGTGGCGACTGGTACGACCACATCGAGTCCATCCCCGCGCCCCGCATCGTCGTCATCGAGGACCTCGACGACCCGCCCGTCGGCTCCTTCTGGGGCGAGGTCAACGGCAACATCCATCGCGCCTTCGGTTGCCTCGGCGTCGTCACCAGCGGCGGCGTGCGCGACATGGAAGAGGTTCGCGAGCTCGGCTTCCAGTTCCTCGCGAAGGAAGTCCTCGTTTCCCATGCCTACGTGCACCAGGTCGAGGTCGGCGGGCCGGTCACGGTCGGCGGCGTCACCGTCAATCCCGGCGACCTCCTCCACGCCGACCTCCACGGCTGCATCTCCATCCCCCACGCGATCGCTGCCGATGTCCCCGCCGCCGCCCAGATGGTCGAGGACCGCGAGCGCGTCATCATCGACTACGCCAAGTCCCCCGAGTTCACTCGCGAAGGCCTGATGGAGCGCTTCCGCGGCGGCTTCACCCGGCCCCGCGAGGAGCCCTAGGCGAACCTAGTCGAACATCAGCACCGAGCGCGCGACCTCGCCCGCCTTCATCGCGCGGAACGCCTCGTTCACGTCCTCCAGCCGCATGCGGCGGGTGATCATCTCGTCCAGCTTCAGCCGCCCCTGCATGTAGAAGTCGATGTAGCGCGGCATGTCGACGCGGAAGCGGTTCGAGCCCATCGAGCTGCCCTGGAGCTTTTTCTCGCTCAGCAGCGAGCGCCCGTCGATCTCGACCTTCTGACCCACCGGGATCATCCCGATGACCGTGGCCGTGCCCCCGCGCCGGAGCGCCTCGTACGCCTGCTCCGCCGCGACCTTCAGCCCGATCGCCTCGAACGCGTAGTCCACGCCGTCTCCCGTCAGGTTGCGGATCGCCTCGACCGGGTCGCCCGAGGAGGCGTCGACGACGTGCGTCGCGCCCAGCTCACGCGCCTTCGCCAGCTTCGACTCGACCATGTCGACGGCGATTATCATGCGCGCGCCCGCCACCAGTGAGCCCTGTACCGCCGCCAGCCCCACGCCGCCCACGCCGAAGACCGCCACCGTCGAGCCCGGCTGCACCTTCGCCGTGTTCACCGCCGCCCCGAATCCCGTCGTCACGCCGCAGCCGATCAGCGCCGCCGCGTCCAGCGGCATGTCCTTCCGGATCGCGACCACCGCGTTTTCGTGCACCAGCATCTTCTCCGCGTAGCTGGAGAGGTTCGCGAACTGCGCCACCGGCTGGCCGTTCCACGTGTACTTCGGCGGCTCGTCCGCCCCCCGCGTCACCGCCTCCCGGTCGCACGCGTACGGCTGGCCCGTCATGCAGCGCTCGCACATGCCGCAGAACACCGAGAGGCAGCAGATCACATGGTCGCCCGGCTGCACGTAGGTGACCTGCTCGCCCACCGCCTCGACGATGCCCGCCGCCTCGTGCCCGAGGATCGCCGGCGCGTCGAACGGGTAGAACCCGTCGACGAAGTGCAGGTCGCTGTGGCAGACCCCG
>JAJEIT010000053.1 GCA_022827945.1 Dehalococcoidia bacterium
CTACATGGCGATCGCGATCCTGATGGCGCTTCGGCACCGGAACCGGACGGGCGAGGGTCAGTGGGTCGACCTGGGCTGCACGGAAGCAGGCGCGAGCCTGACCGGTCCGGCAATGCTCGACTACACGGTGAACGGGCGGCCGCTGCGGCGGCAGGGCAGCCCGAACAGCAACCGCAGCCAGTTCCCGGCGATGGCGCCGCACGGCATCTACCCCTCGCAGGAGGAGGACAGCTGGGTAGCCCTCTCGTGCCGCGATGAGCGCGACTGGGAGGCGTTCGCGGAGGTCACGGGGGAGGCGTGGGCGCGGGAGGGGCGCTTCTCGGACCTGCGCGGGCGGCTGGTAGCAGAGGACGCGCTCGACGAGCTGGTGGCGGGGTGGACGCGGGTACAGGGGAACTTCGAGGCGGCGGCGCTGCTGCAGAGGGCGGGAATCCCGGCGACGGCGGTGCAGCGTCCGCAGGAGCGCATCGACCAGGACCCGAACACGGAGGCGTGGGGGCTGTGGCCGACGGTGAAGCACCGGGACATGGGCGACGTGCGGGTCGATGGCTTGCCGGTGCACTTCTCGGAGACGGACTGGCAGATGGAGCGGGGCGGACCGTGCCTCGGGGAGCACAACGAGGAGGTGTTCGGGGGGCTGCTAGGGCTGAGCGCGGAGGAGATCGCGTCGCTGACGGAGGAGGGGATTCTGTGACGGAAGCGGGAACGCTGCCGGGACCGGGGGCGCTGGAGGGGGTGCGCGTCGTCGAGCTGTGCGACGAGCTGGGGATGTTCGCGGGGAAGCTGCTCGCGGACATGGGGGCGGAGGTGGTCAAGGTCGAGCCGCCGGAGGGCGACCGAACGCGTACGTACCCGCCATTCGTCGACGATGAGCCTGGGCCCGAGCGCAGCCTCTACTTCTGGCACTACAACACGAGCAAGGCGGGGGTCACGCTCGACCTCCGGGAGGCGGCGGACCGGGAGCGCCTGCGGGCGCTGATCGACCGCGCGGACATCCTGCTGCAGAGCGGGGAGGCGGGGGCGGACCTCGACTACGAGTCGCTGCGCGAGACGAACGAGGGCTTGATCATGGTCACGCTGAGCCCGTTCGGGCGGGGGATGCCGCGCGAGGAGGAGGCGTCGACGGACCTGACGATCCTGGCGGGGGGCGGGCCGGTCTGGAACTGCGGCTACGACGACCACTCGCTGCCGCCGGTGCGGGGCGGGGGAAACCAGGGGTATCACACGGCGAGCCACTTCGCGGTGATGTCGGCGCTCGTGGCGCTGCTGTACCGGGACGAGACAGGGCGGGGGCAGCACATCGACGTGAACGCGCACGCGGCCGCAAATGTGACGACGGAAGCGGGGACATACACGTGGCTGGTCGCCCAGGAGACGGTGCAGCGGCAGACGGGCCGGCACGCTGGCGTGAACCCGTCGATGCCATCGCAGGTGCTGTGTGCGGACGGACGTTACGTCAACACGGGCATTCCGCCTCGGCGGCCGGAGTCGTTCGGGGCGGTGTGCGAGTGGCTCCAGAGCGCGGGGCTGGCGGAGGAGTTCCTGGAGTTCCCGCTACTGGAAGAGGGGATGCGGCGGGAGCGGTTCGACATGACGATGCTTCAGCAGGACGAGGAGCTGATGGCGATCTTCGGGGCGGGGCGGTCGGCGATGAACTTCCTGGCGTCGCGGCTGACGGCGTACGAGTTCTTCACGGGCGGGCAGGAGCGGGGATTCCAGATCGGGATCATCTACTCGCCCGAGGAGGTGCTGGAGGATCCGCACTTCATCGAGCGGGGCTTCCCGGTCGAGGTCGAGCACCCGGAGCTGGAGCGGACGGTGACATATCCGGGAGCGCCGTACCAGCTCCTGGGCTCTCCGTGGCGCATCCGGCGCCGGGCGCCACTGCTGGGCGAGGACAACGAGGCGGTGTTCGCAGAGCTGGCGGGGGACGGCGGCTAGGAGGAGCGGGCTTCCGCGACGGACTCCTCGGTGACGTTGTCGGGGAGCCAGAAACGACGGAAGACGATGTAGCCGGCGAGGGCGAGGACACCCGCGACGGGCCCGACGAGGCGGATGCCGAGTGGGTCATCGGCAGTGCTGCCGAGGGCGAGGAGAGCGATGAGGATGCCGGGACCGGCGGCGCCGGCGATCTTCTCCAGGGTCTGCTGGGTCGCGTAGTAGACCGCCTCGCGGCGTTGACCGGTGCGGACTGTGTCGTAGTCGGTGATGTCGGCGATGAGGGCGTTGGGGAACGTCTGCACGGGGGCGAGCGCGACCCCGATCAGAAGCGCGAAGGTGATGCCCTGGGCGACGACCGGGATCCCGGGCAGGAAACCGGCGATGGCGAACAGGGGGAAGTAGAGGCCGGCGAAGAGCATGCCCCAGCCATAGACCTGCCGCTTCGAGCGGCGGCGCGCGAGGAGGATCGCGAACGGCAGGATTAGCATGAGCACCCCGAGGGCGCATGCGCTGAGAACAGCCACCATCGCGCCGGGTTCGTCGCGGCCCAGGACGCTCTCCACGTAGAACGGGAGCACGCCCGTGATGATCTGGACGCCAACGCTGTAGAGAACGAAGGAGGGGAGGAAGACGAGGAACTGGTCGTTGCGCAGGCAGGTGGTGATGGAATTCCAGACGGAGAGGCGCTCGACCTTCTGATCCTCCTCGTAAATCTCCTGCGAGACCTCGATGGAGCGCCGCCAGGCGCCGGTCAACGCGATGTAGCGGGAGACCAGCGCGACAGCGGCGACGATGATCGCCATGGCCACGAAGCCGAAGGAATCGGACAAGCAGGCCCGTCCCGATGAAGGCGATGGCGGTGCCCACAACGCCGAATGCGACCTGCCAGCCAACGATGCTGAGGCGGTCGTCGTTGCGACGGGCGATCTCGGGAAGGAGCGACTCCATGGGACCGCCGGAGAGTGTCGAAAAGAGGTTGAAGAACCAGAAGATGGCGAAGAGGAAGATGACGTTGCCGATGGTCTCGCCCGGGTTGGGGGGAATCCAGAGGAGGATGAAAAAGAGGGCCATGAAGGGAGTGGCGGCCAGGACGAACGGGATGCGTCGACCCCAGCGGGAACGGGTGCGATCGCTCCAGTAGCCAATGAGCGGGTCGTCGAAGGCCTCGATCAGGCAGCCGATGACGAGGACGGCGCCGATGGCGAAGGCCGCGCCCCGGCGCTCGACGTCACCGTCGTCATCGCCGAGGTAGAAGAAGATGAGCCAGAGGTCGCGACTGCGGCCGAGGGCGTTGCCGCCGAGGGAGCCGGAGGCGTAGAGGAGGCGCGAAGCGAGTGGCATGCGGCCATTCATGCGGCTCCTCCAGGGGCTGGAGTGACGCCGCAGACGATACAGGAACGGGGGTGATCGGCTAGGGGAGCGCCAGCATCCGTTCGAGGGCCACGAGCGACCATTCGCGCGTTTCATCATCGACCTTCACGCGGTTGATGACGTGGCCCTGCACGAGTCCTTCGAGGGTCCAGGCGAGGTAGGCGGGGTGGATGCGGTACATCGTGCTGCAGGGGCAGACGACCGGGTCAAGACAGAAGACGGTCTTGTCGGGGTTCTCGTCGTTGAGGCGCTTGACGAGGTTGATCTCGGTGCCGACGCCCCAGGTCGAGCCCGCGGGAGCGGCATTCACGGCCTTGATGATGCGCTCGGTCGAGCCGCTGGCGTCGGCAGCCTGGACGACTTCCCAGGAGCACTCGGGGTGGACGATGACGTTCACGCCGGGGTGTTCGGCGCGCGCCTGCTCGATCTGCTCGACGGAGAAGCGCTGGTGGGTGCTGCAGTGGCCCTTCCAGAGAATGACCCGGGCGCGTTCGAGCTGCTCCTGCGAATTGCCGCCGAGGGGCAGACGCCAGTCCCACGTGATCATCTCCTCGAGGGGGATGCCCATCTCGTAGCCGGTGTTGCGGCCGAGGTGCTGGTCGGGGAAGAAGAGGACCTTCTCGCCGCGCTCGAAGGCGTACTCGAAGGTCTTGGGGGCGTTGCTGGAGGTGCAGACGATGCCCTCGCGCTTGCCGACGAAGCCCTTGAGGCTGGCGGCGCTGTTCATGTAGGTGATGGGGATGATGCGGGTAGCGGGGTCGAGGGCGGCGGTCATCTCGTCCCAGGCGGCGTAGACGTCGCCGGGGTCGGCCATGTCGGCCATCGAGCAGCCGGCGGCCATGTTCGGGAGGACGACGGAGACCTCGGGCGGGGTGAGGATGTCGGCGGACTCGGCCATGAAGTGGACGCCGCAGAAGAGGACGAAGTCGATGCCCTGCTGGTCGGCGGCGTGCTGGGCGAGCTTGAAGCTGTCGCCGGTGAAGTCGGCGTACTGGATGACCTCGTCGCGCTGGTAATGGTGGCCGAGGACGACGAGGCGGTCGCCGAGGACGGCGCGGGCGGCGCGGATGCGTTGGTCGACCTCCTCGGGCGGGAGGCCGAGGTAACTGCGGGGGATGTCCTGCTGCCAGCTCACGAACGCGGGCTCTTCGACGAGGGGAAGGGGCTCGAGGCGGTCGGTGGGGCAGGTATCGGGGTCCGAGTACAGCTCGAGCAGGGCCGCAGGGTCGGAGGTTGGGGCAGTAGCGGTCATCGGACGATCCCTCCCGATCCGGCAGCCGGACTTAGTGTCGCAGGTACACTAAGTAAGAGAGGTAACTGTGCCACACAAGGGCCGGATCGTCAACGGCAGGCCCGGGAGTCAGGAGCCGAAGAAGACGTCGCGGAGCTTGCGTATCTCGTCCAGGACCTCGGTCTCGGTTTCGTGCCTGAGGCTGAAGGAGAGACCTCCCAATGCCCGGGCGGGCCAGTAGCGCTCGACGCGGTAGGCGACGGCCTCGTCATACCGGCCGCCGGCCTCCCGATAGGCAGCGATGGCTGTTTCGTAGAAGGCCTCCCCGAAGTGGAGAAGAGGGGCAAGGTCGTGGGCCGGGTCGCTCCAATCGACGTGCTCCCAGTCGAGAACGGCGCCCAGGCGCCCGTGCTCGTCCACGAGGATGTTGTCATGCCAGACGTCGTGGTGGCAGATGGCGCGGTCGGTCGCGGGGAAGGCAGGGTCGCCGGCAAGGGCGTCCCACCAGGCGTCGATGTCGCGGCACTGCGCGGGAGTCAGGCGGTGAGCGAGCTCCTCCATGACGGCGGGACGCAGTTCGAGGTAGCGGGCACGGGGCTCCCACTCGGGGAGGGCCGCCTCGCGAGCGACGGTCCGGGGAAGCGCGTGCAGCTCGGCGAGCAGCTTCCCGAGGTCTCGGGCAAGGCCTTCCGAGCCACGCTCCTGAGGCGGGGAGCCGCGGAGCGCGGGGTAGGCGAGCGCCCCGTGCGGGAACACCTCGCCGGCGAGGGAGCGCCAGCGGGGGCGCGGGACAGGAACCGAGAGGTGGGCGCCGAGAACGGGGAGGGCTCGCCACTCCGGCTCATAGGCCGGGGTTGGGCCCTCGATGCGCGCGATCTTGACGACGAAGCCTCCCGAAGTCTCGACGACATCCCCGCTGACGCCGGAGCCCAGTTGGCGCAGCGGCTCGACCGGCCCTATTGCGGGGAAGGCGCGGGCGATGCGCTCGGCGAGGGACTCCACTGGCCTCAGCTACCGGAGGGAGGGCGCCAGCGGATGGTGGTGGGCTGGGTCCGTTCGAGGCGCTCGGCGGTGGTGCCGGCGAGCAGCTCGACGGGGTCGCCGGGGCGGAGGTCGCCGCCTTCGATGACGCGGGCGTAGACGCGGCTGAAGCCGGGTCGCGCCTCCTGGTCCATGCACGAGAAGTCGCCTTCGAGGAACCACCGGGCGTTCTTCCAGCAAGGCTCGGTATAGCCGGTAACCTCGATGAGCACGGCGTCGCCGAGGCGGAGGCGAGCGCCGGGGGTGACGCGGTCCCAGTCGATGCCCTCGGTGGTGACGTTCTCGCCGGTGGCGCCAGGGGCGATGGGGTGGCCCTCGGCGGCGAGCGCTTCGATCCGTTCGAGAGAGAAGAGGCAGAGGGCTCGGCGGTGGCCGCCGTGGGCGCGGCGGTCGGCCTGGCGGTCGACGGTGATGCCGCTGGCGTCGACGGTCACCTGGGCGAGGGGGAGCTTGGGCACGCCGCCGTTGGAGGCGCTGAGCTGGACGATGCGGCCGCGGCTGCCCTCGCTCATGGGTGAGCGCCTTCCTCGAAGCGCTCGATGACGCCCTCGACATGCAGCAGGCGCAGGGCCTGGACGACCGCGGGCCGGACCTGGTCGAGGGTTTCCGCCGGAAGGCGAGCAGCGAGGCGGTCGAAGAGGTCGCCGACGGTGCGCCGGCCATCGATCTGCGCGACGACCAGGGCGATGAGGTCACTGACCGGAGCGCCTTCCGTGCGCTCGGGCGTGACGACCAGGTGTCCCCAGACGAACTCACCCTCCCCGGGGATCGGCTGGCGTTCGAGGCGAGCCTCCGGCACAAGGGCGGGCACAGCGGAGAGGAGGCGAGGCAGGCCGTCGCCGAAGCGCTCGTCGAAGGCAGCGGCGCGCTCGTCGCGGAGGCGCTCGACGGCGCTCACGGCCTCGGTGAAGCTGCGAGCCGTCTCGCCGTGGGCGAGCACAGCGCGTTCGTAGCCGGCAGGGGGCTGGCCCGCGACGGCGCGGACGAAGGCGAGCCGCGCGGAGGTCGAGTCGGCAGCACCGGTGAGGCGTCGGGCCTCCCAGAAGTAGGAGTCGACAGTGCGGTTGCTGTCATAGAAGAGGCGCGCCAGCTCGCGGAAGTGCTCGTATTGCTGGCGGTACTGCTGGGCGTAGACGGCGGCGGCGGCGCGCCCCAGCTCGGGATCCTTGAGCGCAGAGGTGACGTAGGCGGCGGCGAGCACGCCCGACGAGAGGGCAAGGTGCACGCCGGAGGAGAAGAGGGGGTCGACGAAACAGGCGGCGTCGCCAGCGAGGACGAAGCCTTCCCCGGCGAGCTCGCTGGAGGAGTAGGACCAATCGCGGACGATGGTCGGTGAGCCGGTCAGGGTGGCGCCGGCGAGGAGGGCGGAGGTGTGGGGACCGCTGGCGACGCGCTCGCGGAAGAACGCGTCGGGGCCAAGCTCGTTGATACGCTCGCGGCCGAGGGCGCTATCGACGACGACGCCGGTGCTGACGAGCCCCGTGTGGAGGGGAATGGCCCAGAGCCAGCCGTCCTCGACGGACTCGATGAGGATGTTGTTGGTATCGGGTTCGGGGAGGCGGGATCCGCCCGAGTAGTAGCCATAGACGGCGAGGTTGCGGAAGAAGGGGTCGGCCTCGCGCAGACCGCGGGCGCGCCCGATGAGCCCCGCCTGGCCGCTGGCATCGACGACGAAGCGGGCGCGGGCAGTGTGCCGGCGACCCTCGGCGTCCTCGACGAGGACGGTCGCGCCGGAGGGGCCGGCGTCCGCTTCGAGGACCCGGCTTCCCTCGCGCACATCGGCGCCGTGGGCGGCGGCGTTGCGGAGGAGTATCTCGTCGAACTGCGAGCGGACGACCTGGAAGGCGTGCGGGTAGCGGGGGCTCGATTCGCGAAACGACCAGCTCCAGGGGTCGGGATCGCGGCCCCAGACCATGGTCGCGCCGTACTTGGGGAGGAAGCCGGCGGCCTCGACGGCGGGGAGGACGCCGAGCTCGGCGAGGACGGGCATGGAGGCGGGGAGGAGGGACTCGCCGACGTGCTCGCGGGGGAAGCGGTCGCGCTCGTAGAGGCGGACGCGCCAGCCCTTGCGCGCGAGCATGGTGGCGGCGGCGGAACCAGCCGGTCCGCCGCCCACGACCAGGACGTCGGCGTCGAAGCCGTTCATGCCGAAATGGTCGCACACCGCGGCGGCAGGGGCGCGGGCAGCGGAACGCTACTTCGCTTTCCGCTTGCCCCTCGCGATCTCCGTCTCCAGGGCGTCAAGCTTCGGCTCCCAGAACCCCCGGAACCGCGCCAGCCAGGCGTCGACGTCCCTCAGCGGTTCCGGGTCGACGGCGTAGATGCGCCGGGCGCCGTCGATCCGCACGGTCGCGAAACCGCTGTCGCGCAGGACCTTGAGGTGCTGGGAGACGGCCGCCTGGGTGATGCCGAACTCGCGTTCGATGACGGCGGCGACCTCGCCGGCGGGGTGCTCCTCGCCGGCGAGGAGCTCGAGGATGCGCCGCCGGACGGGGTCGCGGAGGACGTCGAAGGCGTGCATCAGGACTCAGGTGCGGCTTCGCCGGTGTAGAAGGCGGCGGTCTGGCGGGCGGCGGCGCGGGCGGTCTCGGGGTCGGTTCCGGCGGCGATGGCGGCCTGTCCCCAGGCTTCGCTGGCGCCGCGGTAGAAGGCCTGGCCCTCCTCGGAAAGGGCAAAGCCGGTAGGGTCGGAGATGGCTTCGTCGGGACTGCCGAAGTGGAGGGCGAGTCCCAGGAGGCCTCCCTCCCAGCCGACGCCGGTCGCGCCCGGCCCGTACGTGTCCCACTGGTCGGACAGGTGCATCGTGTGCGTCAGCGTGAGGCGCGCGCTAGCGGGCCCATCGCCCGAGAGGCCGACCTCGACCCAGCTCACGTCGCCGCCGAACTCCCAGGTGGCGGCGAGGTGCGACGGGCGCTCGCACGCCGTGATCACGCCGCCGGCGTTGCCCTCGAACTGGTAGCGTCCCCCCAGGGCGAGTTCCCCACTGATCGGGAGGAACCAGCGAGGGATGCGCTCGCCGTTCGTCACCGCGTCCCAGAGGTCTTCGACGGTCGTCGCGAAGGTGCGGGTGAGCGTGACCGCGCGAACGGGCTGCCCGTCCCGCTCCCCGGCTGACACGGAGCGCTCCATCGCTCCAAGATGCTCTTCGACGTCCAGGTTCATGGCGTCCCCCTTTCAAGACGATTCTAATATAAGCACCTACTAAAGTTCTGGGCAATGCGCCTGGGAGCGCAAACACGGAAAAGGCGCCGCAGCAAGCTGCGACGCCTTCGGTCGTTGCGGCTCGGGAAGACTACTGGCCGCCGGCGGCGACGACCTCTTCCTGCTCGATGGGCTCGTTGGTCTTGGTGTCGACCTCGAAGGGACCCTTGAGGTCGAACTCCTTGGCCATCTCGCGTGTGGCGGGGATGATCTCCTCGCCCATGAGACGGAGGCTGCGCATGGCGTCGTCGTGGTCCATCGCGCCGTCGCCATCCCAGAAGAAGATGCTGCCGGGGCGCAGGTACTCGAGCACGTGGCGGATCTTCGGAATGACGGTCTTGGGCGTGCCCGTGATGATGGACATGCGCTCCTTCTGCGACTCGTAGCTCGAGTAGTCCTCGGGAGCCTGATCGCCGTCAGTGGCCTGCTGGTGCGCGACCTGGCGGCCCCGGGCGGTGGACTGCGTGAAGCTGGTCACCGTGGGCAGCAGGTTCGTGCGGGAGGTCATGCCGGGGAGGTTCTGCAGGTAGGGGCGAACGATTCCTTGGTTGCCCTCGAGGAAGGGGTTGCTGGGCCCTTCCACGTACTTGCGGGCGGCCTGGTCGGCGAGCTCCTCGGTCTCATCGACGTGGACCTTGAAGAGGTAGCTGCGGTGCTGGGTCTGCGCTTCGTAGCCGTTCTCCTCGGCGACCTGGTCGTAGTAGTCGTAGGAGTTCTTGGTGGGCTCCAGCTCGGTGGCGAGCATGACGTACGGGTAGCGGTGCTCGGCGGCCCACTTGACGGTGTTGCGGCTCATGACGCCGGGAATCCAGATCTGGGGATGGGGCTGCTGGTAGGTCTTCGCCCAGGGATTCACGTAACGGTAGTTGTAGTGCTCGCCTTCCCAGCGGAAGGGGCCGGGCTTGGTCCAGGCAGCGAGAACGAGGTCGTGGGCCTCCTGGAAGCGCTCCCAGTTGAAGGGCGACTGGGCGTTGTGGGCGACGCTCTCGCGGCCGGTGCCGCGCACCCAGCCGGTGACGAGGCGGCCGCGCGAGATCATGTCGATCTCGGCGAGCTCCTCGGCGAGCCAGAGGGGGTCGTCCCAGATGGGGAGGACGTTGCCGAGGATGACGATCTTCACGCGCTGGGTGATGCGCGAGAGGATGGCGGCCTCGACGTTGACCACGCCGCCCATGCAGAAGGGCGTGCTGTGGTGCTCGTTGAGCATGACGCCGTCGAAGCCCATCTCCTCGGCGTAGACCTTCTCGTCGAGGTAGCGGTTGTAGAGCTCCGAGCCAAGCTTCGGGTTGTACTCGCTGTTGCTGATGCCGAGGTCGGCAATATCGCGGCCGGTAGAGCCGAAATAGCCGGATTCCTGGTCCTGATAGGGCCTCTCGGTGAAGTAGCCGATGAACATGCGTTGCCCTCCGGGCCGGCGTGCTCGAAGACACGCCGGCGCCTAGTTGGCGGCATCATACCGCCTTTGCCTGGAGATGAGGCCGTCTCCCAGGGGACCCCGGGGCGTTTCGCGCCCTAGCCTCCCGCGTGCGAGGTGATGAGGGCGGCGAGGGCCTCGGGCTCTTCGTAGTCGACGTAGTGGCCCGCGCCCTCGACGATCTCGAGGGTGGCGTTGGCGAGGCCATCGGCGTACTGACGGGCGCACGTGAGCGGGATGACCTGCTCCTCGCTGCCGGCCACAACGAGCGTGGGCGTCTGCACCTCCCCGAGCACCGGAGCAAGGCGGCGGTTGAACATGTACGGCTTCCAGCTGAGGCGGGCGGTCATCTCACGGCTGAAGTCCCAGAGCTCGCGGACCTCCGGGGCGACCTCTTCGCCAAAGATCTCCTGGAAGTGAGCCTCGTCCCGGAACCCGGCGGTGACGTACTCGCCGTAGCTGACCAGCATCTGGTCGAGGATCTCGCCCTCATCGGGCTGAAGGCCGGCGGCGCCCACGAGGACGAGGGAGCCGAGGCGCTCCTGGTTCATGGCGGCAAGCTCGGCGGCGATGAACCCGCCGAAGCCGAGGCCGATCAGGGTGGGGTTGTCGGGAGCGACCTGCGCAAGGAAACGGCTGATGAGAATGGCCACGTCGCGCGCGTCGCGGGCCCAGGCGGGCCGCTCGGACTGACCGTAGCCGGGGAGGTCGGGCACGGTCACGGTGAAGTTGCGGGAGAGCGCCTCGTAGAAGGGGATCCAGCCGAGATTGCCGGTCGAGTGGTGGAGGACGACTGCGGCGGGACCGCTCCCTCCCTGCAGGTAGCGGATGCTGAGACCCGCAACCTCGGCGGTGGACTCGGTCCAGGTCTGCTCGGCTGTCGTCATGGGTGGCTCCTCGAGCGCTGGGTGCGTAGCGCCGAATACTACCCGAGCGCACTGTACGGCGCTGAGCCTGCCGCTGGCCCGGTCGGGACCGCATCTGTACGCTCTCGCGCATGTCTGAACCGTATCTGGTGGTCCACGTCGACAAGCGCCCAAACGTCTCGTTCGAGATCGAGCAGAGCATCATCGAAGGGGGAGGGGGGAGGTTCGCCGCGACGAGCTCGTCGAGCGAGGACGAGCTGATCGCGAACGTGAAAGATGCGGAGGCGATCCTCGTGTCGTCGGCGCAGATCACGCGGCGGGTGGTGGAGTCGATGCCGAAGTGCAAGCTCATCATCCGCTACGGGGTGGGGCTGGACACGCTCGACATCCCGGCGGCGACGGATCACGGGATCGTGGTCGCGCACTTCCCCGACTTCTGCCAGCCGGAGGTTGCGAACCAGGCGATGCTTCTGCTGCTGGCTTGCGCGAAGAAGCTGCACACGCTCGACCGGGCGGTACGCGACGGCAGCTGGCGTCCGGGTCCGCTGGGGCCGATGGGCCCTATCGGCGGGGAGACCCTGGGACTGGTCGCGCTGGGGAACATCGCGCGGGCGGTAGTGCCGAGAGCGAAGGCATTCGGGCTGAACGTGATCGCCTACGACCCCTACCTCGGCGAGGGCGTGTTCCGGGCGCACGGGGTGGAGCGCGTCGAGTCGCTGCACGAGCTGTTGAGACGGTCGGACTACGTGTCCGTACACACGCCGCTGAACCCGGAGACGCGCCACCTGATCAGCGAGGCGGAGCTGACAGCGATGAAGCCGACCGCCTACCTGATCAACACCTCGCGAGGGCCGGTTGTCGACCAGGAGGCGCTGATCGCGGCGCTCGACGGCGGGCAGATCGCGGGCGCCGGGCTGGACGTGTTCGAGCGGGAGCCGCTGGAGGCGGAGTCGCCGCTGGCGCGCATGGACAACGTGGTGCTGATGCCGCACTCGGCCTCGTACTCGGACCAGTCGTTCGAGAGCATGCGCCGCCGGGTGGGCGAGACGGTGGTCGGACTGATGGAGGGCCGCTGGCCGCAGTTCGTGGCGAATCCGCGGGTCCAGCCGCGGGCCTCGCTGCCCGCGAGGGACTAATCCGCGGCGGCGCGGCGTAGAGTAGGCGCACTTTCCGCCAGGAGGGGCGCCATGCAGGCCGCGATATTCCACGGAGCGCACCAGCCACTCACGATCGAAGAGGTCGCGATCGACGATCCGGGGCCGCGCGAGGTCATCGTGAAGACGGCCGCGAGCGGGGTCTGCCACAGCGACCTGCACCGCATCCACGGCGACTTCCCCTCGCCGCTCCCGATGGTGATGGGGCACGAGGGGGCCGGCGTCGTCGAGGCGCTGGGGCCGGGCGTGGCGGGGCTGGAGGTCGGCGACCACGTCGTGCTCAGCATCGGTCCCTACTGCGGGCACTGCGAGGTCTGCGCCCGCGGCAAGACCAGCCTCTGCGAGGTCTCCGCGCAAGCCCGTCCGCTCGGGACGTTGCTCGACGGCTCGATGCGGCTCTCGAAGGATGGCGAGCCTCGCAGCCATCACTCCTTCGTCTCGTCGTTCGCGGAGTACGCCGTGGCGCCGGCGAGCGGCGCGGTCCCGATCCGCAAGGACGCGCCGCTCGACATGGCGGCGCTCGTCGGCTGCGGCGTGACCACGGGCGTCGCCGCGGTGATCAACGACGCGCAGGTGCGCACGGGCGAGCGCGTCGCCGTCTTCGGCTGTGGCGGGGTCGGGCTCAACGTGGTCCAGGCGGCGGCCCTCGCGGGCGCGGAGCAGATCGTCGCCGTCGACCTGCTCGACGCGAAGCTCCAGCTCGCCGCGGAGTTCGGCGCCACGCACCTCGTCAACGCCTCGAGCGGCGACCCGGTCGAGCAGATCCGCGAGCTCACCCGGGGCGGGGTCGACCACGCCTTCGAGGTGATCGGCTCGCCGCAGGTGGTGCTGCAGGCGATGCGCAGCGTC
>JAJEIT010000087.1 GCA_022827945.1 Dehalococcoidia bacterium
TGTCGTCGGGGAGGTGGGGCTGGGGGCGAATGCGGCCCTCACCGGTTTCGACGCGCCGGGCCGCCTGGCTCCCGCCCCGAGCCCGGACCCGCGGCCCGAGCTGCGCGTCGATTCGGCCCTGGTCGGGGCCGACTGGATCCCGATGGCCGTCGATGCCTCCCCGGAAACCCTGCGCGCCTACATGCAGCTCAGCCACCGCTCCGACGATCGGCGCTTTACCGGCGATGCCGCCCGGCTCCACCCGGCCTGGCTGGTGGCCCGCGCGGAGGCGCTCATGCGCCACAACTTCGCAGTCAGCAGCTCCATTCACACCCGCAGCGAGGTCGAGTTCCTCGCCCCCGCGCCGGTGGGCGGTGAGGTCGTCACAAGCGGGCGTTGTGTCGCCGTCTACGAGCGCAAGGGCCGCCCCTTCGTGGAGTTCGACTGTCTCGTGCGCGGCCCGGACGGGCGCGACCTCGCGCGCATGCGCCACACCACCATCTTCGATGCCACGGCAGGTGTCTCATGATCGACTCCATCACCGGCTTCCTTCGCTACTTCGACGGCGTCCACCGTCGTGCGCTCCGCGACATCGCCGCCCTGCCCCCGGAGGCCGCCTCCTGGCAGCCTCCCGCGGGTGAGGGGGAAGCCGCCTGGGACATTCCCGCTCTCGTCGCCCACATCGCCCGCTCGCGCGGCTTCTTCGTGGGGGTCTACCACGACGAGGGCTGGATCATGCCCCCGCCGCCCGACACCTCCACCCCCGACCTGTGGGCGCCCGCCCTCGAGGCGAGCGCCGCCGCCCTCCAGGAGCGCCTCCAGGACACCCCCGACGAGTGGCTCCAGCGCCGCGTGCCCCTGATCGAGGGCGACGGCACGCTCGCCGGCTGGCGCGTCCTCATGATGCTGGTCGAACACGAGGTCCATCACCGCAGCCAGATCGACACCTACGCCGGGCTCAACGGCTGGTCGCCGCCCGACATCTTCGGGATGAGCGCCGAGGGTCTTGCCGAACGCGAGGGGGCCCAGCGCGAGCGCCTCGCCGAGCGCGACCCCTAGGCCCTCGGAATCGCGCTTCCCGCTCCCGCGCCGTACCCTGCGCGCGGAGGTGCGAAATGAGCGTGTTGGATGATTTCCGGCTGGATGGCCATGTTGGCGTGATCACGGGCGGAGGGCGTGGAATCGGCGAGGGGATTGCCCTTGCCATGGCCGATGCCGGCGCCGATGTCGTTGTCGCCGCCCGCCGCGAGGACGACCTTGCCCGCGTCGTCGAGGGCGTCGAGGCGCGGGGTGCGCGTGGCCTCGCCGTTCCCACCGACGTGCTTGACCGCGCAGCCATCGAGCGGCTCGTCGCCGCCACCGTCGAGGAGTTCGGCAAGATCACCGTCTGGGTGAACAACGCCGGAGGCAGCCAGGACTCGGCCGTCCGCGACCTGGCCGAGACCCCGGACGAGTACTGGGACGAGATGATCGAGTTCAACCTCACGTCCGCCTTCCTCGGCATCCGCGCCGCCCTCCCCCACATGCCCGACGGGTCGAGCATCGTCAACATCGTCTCGGGAGCCGCCCTCAACGCCGCTCCTCACACGGGCGTGTACGGCGCCGCCAAGGCCGGCGTCGTGAACATGACCATGACCCTCTCCCGCGAGCTCGCCGAGCGACGCATCCGCGTCAACGGCATCGCCCCCGGGCCCATCTTCACCGAGCAGTTCGCCGCCATGTTCCCCATGACCGAGGAGGAGCAGGAGGCTTACGGCAACCGGCTCCCGACCGGTCGCATGGGCAGGCCCAGCGATATCGGCGCAGGAGTCGTCTACCTCGCCTCCGAGGCCGGCTCCTGGATCACCGGCCAGACCATCGCCATCAACGGCGGGCATGTGCCCGGCTCCATCGCCGTCGTCCACCGCGGCGAATAGCCGCCCCAACATCCACTCAGGAGGAATCACCATGACCATCAGCAAGCAGGAACTCGTCGAGGGCATCCGCTTCGCCGGACGGCGCGCCGCCGCCGCCCTCGAGCACGTCCCCGACTTCGACCGCCAGCTCGCCCAGGAGTGGACGACCGCCGACGCCTTCCGCCATATCGCGGCCGGCGCCGGCGCCCTCGAAGGCTTCTACGGGGGCCTGAGCACCGGCGCTTTCGAGTCCTTCAGCAACGACGACGCGGCCGCCGGCAACGCCCAGACGATCGAGCGCATGGCCGAGGTCTCCCGCGAGGAGCTCGGGACCATGATCCTTGAGGGTTCCGAGGTCTCAGCCTCCTTTGCCGAGACCCTCGACGAGGACGACCTCGCGACCGTCGTCACCCTCGGCGACTACCGCATGCCCAAGGCCGAGCTCGTCGCCCAGATCTGGATCCACCACCCGATCCACCACGCCTACGAGGCGAGCCAGCGCTGGCCGCTCTAGCCCGACTCGCTAGGGGGCCAGCACGCTATCCAGGTCGAACGTGGCAAGGCGCTCACGCAGGCGTCTGACCCACACGCCGGCCATCTCCGCCCCTCGGGCCTCGCCCTCCCCCAGGTCGAGGATCCCGAGCAGACCGAGCGTTTGCACGGTGGTGAGCAGCCCCATGCGGTAGTGGCGCTCGAATACCTCGAACGCGTAGCCGCTCACACCGTTCTCCTCCAGCGCGGCGTGGTAGGTCCTCAGCAGATCGGTTTCGTCCTCGGACGTCAGGGTATCGCTCGCGCCCGAGAGGAACCAGGCGATGTCGAATGCCGCCGGCCCCCTGCGGATGGCCTGCCAGTCGAAGAACACCGGCTCGCCGTCGCGAAACGCGAGGTTGTCGAGGCGCAGGTCGCCGTGCACCAGGGTCTCCGGCGCCTCCCCCTGAATCCGCTCGATCGTCTCGACGCCGTGTTCGCTCACCCATCCCACCACCCGCTCAAACTCATCGTCGAAGAGCTCCGGGTGTCGCTCGCGGAACACGGCGCGCATCTCCATGAACATGCTGTGGCGCACCCGGGAGTCCCCTGCCAGCGGCACGAGCCAGTAGCGGTCTTCCAGCGCGGGGCTCTGCCAGTACGCGGCGTGCAACTTCGCGATCGACCTGAGGACGACCGCGCACGCGGCCGCATCCACGCCTGCGAGCTGATCGCCCGGCACCGCGTCTCCCAGGTCCTCCAGCAGCAGGAGGTAGCGCCGCTTCCTGCGTCCCGCCGCCCAGAGGGCGACCCTGGTGACGCGCGGCATGAGCCGCCCCGGGATGCGGTTCGCCAGCGACATCGTCCCCTTCTGGCGGTCCGACGCCGCCGTGCGGTCGAAGTCGCTGAAGTACAGGCGCGGGAGCGCGACGGGTACGCTCTCCCCGAACGCCTCGTAGAAGCAGCTCTCGCGCTCGTATACGCCGACCAATTCCCCGAACGCGCGGTTCTCCAGCCGCGGCATCTTCGCCACGACGCTCGCCGGCCCCTCGCCGCCGGCGTACGAGAGCCGCAGCCGGGCGATGGTCCCCATGAACCCCTCGCCCTCGCCCAGAATCTCGCGCTCCACCGCCACCACCTCGCCCCCCTCGGCCAGGTGGCCCTGCTCGCGAAGGACGCCGGTCAACCACTCGGGCGTCAGGTCCTCAAGCCGTTCGGGGATGAAGCGGTCCATGCCCGCCAGCCTACGCCCTGACCGTCGCGTTCAAGCGGTCCAGGTCGATGCCCGACACGCGCGCGGCAAGCCGCTCGTACCAGGCCGCCATCAACTCCAGCCCCCGCCCTTCGCCCATGTCCATCATGTCCGTGGCGGTGAGGGTCTGCATCGCTGTCAGCAGTCCGAGGTGGTAGTCCCGCTCCAGCGCCTCGTACGCGTAGCCCTCCACCCCCGCCGCAGCCAGCGCCGCCGCGTAGCCCTGGAGCAGCTCCGCCTCATCTTCGGGAGTCAGGTCCGCGCACGCCCCCGAGAGGAAGTAGGCCACGTCGTAGGCCGCCGGACCCCGCCGCACGAGCTGCCAGTCGAACACGATCGGCTCGCCGTCCCGGAAGGCCACGTTGTCCAGCCGCGGGTCGCAATGCACCAGTGTCGCCGGCGCTCCGCGATCGAGGCTCCGCGCCGCCGCCTCGCCGTGCTCCAGCGTCCACGCCATCGCCCGGTCGAACCGGTCGTCGACCAGGTGGGCGAACCGCTCCCGGAAAGTCGGCTGCGAGTCCCTGAACAGCCCGTTGCGGATGCGCGCGTCGATGCTCAGGGGGACCAGCCAGAAGCGATTCTGGAGCGTCTCGCTCTCCCAGTAGGCGGCGTGCATCCGCGCGAGCGCCGCCAGCACCGTGGCGCAGCGCTGAGGCGAGACGCCCGTCAGCTGATCCCCGGGCTCTGCATCCCCAATGTCTTCCAGAAGCAGGATGTAGCGCCGCTTCTTCCTTCCCGAGACCCACATCCCCAGCTGGGTCATGAGCCCCGTCAGCAAGCGAGGCGTCCGGTCGGCCAGCTTCAGCGCCGCCTCCTGTCGCTCGGAGGCGAGATCGCGGTCGAAGTCGCCGTAGTACATCCGCGGCGTCGTCAGGGGGAGGTCGGCGGCCATCTCGTCGTAGAAGCAGCTCTCCCGCTCATAGGCGCCGAGCAGCTCTCCCATCGCGCGATTGGCCAGCTTCGGCATCTTTGCGATGACGGTCGCCGGCCCTTCCCCGCCCTCGTACGACAGGGTCAGCCGCGCGATGTCGCCGAGAAACCCCTCGCCCTCGCCGAGGATCTGCCGCTCGGCCGAGGTCACGCTGGCGGTCGGCGGCAGCTCCCCGGACTCGCGCAGTGCGGCCGTCAGCCACTCGGGCGTAAGGTCATCGAGGCGTTCGGGAATCGTGAGGGACACTGCGGGCGCTCCCGGGATTGCTGGCCGCTCAGCTTACCCGCCGGAGTCGTCCGGCGTGGCGTGTGTCCGACCGGGCCCGTACGATTTTGACTCCCGCGAACGCGTAACACCCCGCTTGTCCCAGCCTTGCCAGGAGCCCCCATGAAGATTCTCGACGGCGTCTACCAGCTTCTTACGCCCTTCCCCCAGTACAAGTACGAGGAGGCGAAGAAGCTCCGCGTCGAGCTGGAGAAGGCCCCCCGCGTGACCAAGGGGCTGCCCTACGTCATGCCTTACCTGATCAAGCACGGCGGCGACACGATGCTCGTCGACTGCGGCTGGAACACCGACGTCGCCTACGCCGCCCTCGAGGAAGGCATGGGGGGGTTCGGCAGCCACCCCTCCGAGATCACGCAGCTCGTCATCACCCACGTCCATCCCGACCACTACGGCATGTCCGGCCGCCTCAAGCAGGTCTCGGACTGCGAGGTCATCATGCACGAGCGCGAGGCCGACTTCATCGCCTCGCGCTACTACGCGCCCCGCGGCCTCACCGACGAGATGCAGAAGTACATGGGCCAGCACGGCGTGCCCGAGATCAAGGCACCCGAGATGTCCCGCGGCTCCATGGACATGCTCGACAAGGTCCAGCCTGCCGCCCCCGACTACAAGGTCCACGGCGGCGAGACCCTGAGCGCCGGTGACTTCCACTTCGAGATCATCTGGACGCCCGGCCACGCTCCCGGCCACATCTGCCTTTACGAGCCGAACCGCAAGCTCCTCTTCAGCGGGGACCACATCCTCCCCACCATCACCCCCAACGTCTCGATGCACTCCCAGAGCGCCGGCGACCCCCTGGGCGACTACATCCGCTCCCTCGACATCGTCGCCAAGCTCGACGTGGACCACGTCCTCCCCGCGCACGAGTTCGACATCAAGGAGCTGAAGCGCCGCGTGAACGAGATCCACGACCATCACCGCGAGCGCCTCGACGAGATGATGCGGTGTGTCGATGCCGGCGCCACCGCCTGGGACGTCGCCGGCCGCGTCAAGTGGGCCACCGGCACGCTCGACGACTTCGAGCCGTTCATGCAGCGCGCCGCCGTCGGCGAGACGCTCTCGCACCTGGAGCACCTCTTCGAGGAGGGCCGCCTCTCCAAGGTGAAGCGGGACGGCAAGCTCCACTGGATTCCCGTCTAGGAATCGCGTCCGCCGAGCGCCTGCGCGCGCCGTCTGGTACCGTTGCCTCGTGGCAAAACAGGAATCCATCGAAGTCGAAGGGCTCGTTACGCAGGCGCTTCCGAACGCCGTCTTCCGCGTTGAGCTGGCCAACGGACACGAGGTGCTCGCGCACGTGAGCGGTCGCGTTCGCCGCTACCGCATCAAGGTGCTCCTCGGCGACCGCGTGCTCGTCGAGCTCTCGCCCTACGATCTCTCCAAGGGCCGCATTACCTACCGCTTCAAGTAGGCGCCCGCCCCGACGAGTTTCCCTACGCCGGCGGTATCGCGCCTGTTTCCTGCAGACGTGAGAACCACTTGCGGAACATGTCCTCCGTGTCCATGCACTCCGTGAATCCCGCCTGCCGCACCGCGATCGTGCTGTTCAGGATCGGCAACGGCGGCCGGTTCGGCGCTCCCAGCACCGTGTCGGCGTAGATGAGCGAGTTGTAACCGCAGTACTCCACGAGGTCGGCGGGAGAGGTCAGTCCGTGCCGTTCCACGAGCGCGGCCCAGTCTTCCTGCTGCTTCGGCATCTCCTCCACCAGCGAGATCTGGCGCGGTTTCCCCGCCTCCATCCCCAGCGTCTCCGCGATCGCCGGCCAGACGTTCTCCCACATGAACACGTCGCCGTTCGTCAGGTTGAACGTCCCGCCCCACGCCGCCGGCTCCTCCGTCGCCCACGAGAGCGCATGCGCCACGAGGTCCGCGTCAACCGCCTCCCGCAGCGTGGGAGCGCCCGGCCTGCCCGGAAAGTCGAGCGGCTTCCCTTCCTCCCGCAGCAGCGCCGCGTAGGCCCCGATCACCGGGATTGGGTTCATGTTGTTCCCCGGCGCGTCCCCGTAGATCACCGTCGGACGCCACGTCGTCATCTCCCAGCCTCCCTCCGCCTGCCGCGCCCGCAGGTAGTCCTCCTGCTCGAAGTAGAAGTTCGGGTGCTCCTTGCGCGGCTCGCGCTCGCGCAGCGGCACCTTCACGCCCTTCGCCCCGACGCTCGGGTGGTGCAGCCCGTACGCCTTCGTGCCGTGCAGCAGCGAGACGTGCTCAAGCCCTGAGGCTGCCCGCGACAGCGGCTCGAACAGGTTCCGCAGCATGCTGGCGTTCCGCTCGATCACCTCCGGGTCGACCCAGCCCGGCATCAGCCCCGGGACCTCCTGGAGCGCCGCGTAGACCAGGTGCGTCACGTCCGACATCACTCCGAAGACGCGCTCGCACGCCTCCACGTCCAGCAGGTCGACCGAGAGCAGCTCCGCCTCCGCCGGCAGCCCAGCCGGCACCCGTCGCGAGACCCCCACCGCCTCCCAGCCCGGCAGTGTCGCGAAGTGCCGCACCGCCGCGTACCCCACCAGCCCCGACGCTCCCGCGATCAGCACTCGCTTCGCCATGCCGCTACCTCCGATGGCGCCTCACGGCGCCGCGGCGCACAGGATACCGAGCCCTTGCCGGACCGTTGCGAGGCCCTTCCCGTGAGCGCACACTTGCCCCGTTACCAGTAGGAGGCTTCCCATGACTTCCCCCAACGTCCTCCTCGTCACGAAGGGCCACCCGTTCCAGCGCGATCCCTTCTTCTCCATGTTCGATGCGTTCCAGGGCGACGAGGCCATCTCCGCCTGGACGCACGTCGAGCAGCCCGCCGCCCAGGCGTTCTTCAACGCCGATGCCGCCGCGCCCTACGACGTCATCGTCGACTACTCGATGCCCGGACGCGGCATTGGCGATGCCGACCCGCCCCAGTCCCTCAAGGACGGCTACCGCTCCCTCCTGGAAGCGGGCAAGGGCATGGTCATGATCCACCACAACATCTGCTCCTGGCCCGCCTGGGAGGAGTACGCCGAGATGGTCGGCGGCCGCTTCTTCTACGACCCCGGCGAGCTTCGCGGCCAGCAGTGGCCGGATTCCGGCTATCTGCTCGCGGTGAACCACAACGTCACCGTCGTCGAGCCCGAGCACCCCGTCGTCGAGGGTCTCGACCCCTCGTTCGAGCTCCAGGACGAGCTCTACCTCGCGCCCTACTTCGAGGACAACGTCGTCCCGCTCCTGCGCAGCGACTTCGAGTTCACCTACAAGAACTTCTTCTCGCCCGCCCTCGTTGTCCACGAGCGGCGCATGTACGAGCGTGGCGAGTGGAGCCATCCGCCGACCAGCAACATGGTCTCGTGGGCCAAGAACCACTACAACAGCCCGATCGTCTACATCCAGCCCGGCGACGTGCCCACGTCCTACAACAACCCGAACTACCGCAGGCTGCTCTCGAACGCGATCCAGTGGGTCGCCTCGGAGGAGGCGCACGCCTGGGCGCGCGAGCGGAACGCCGCCGCCGTGGCCGGAAGCTAGTACCCCCGCTCGCGCCCGACCACGTTCGCGAGCGGTTCACCGCGCACATACCGCTGCAGGTTCTCGGCGAAGAACTCCGCCGCCCGGTCGAAGTAGCCGTGGATCGAACCCGAGCGGTGAGGCGTCACGATCACATTCGGCATATCCCAGAAGGGGCTGTCTTCCGGCAACGGTTCAGGGTCGTGTACGTCGAGCGCCGCTCCCGCGATCCGTCCCGCCCGTAGCGCCTCGAGCAGCGCCTCCGTGTCGACCACCGTCGCCCGCGCGATGTTCACGATGGACGCCTCCGGCTTCATCAGCGCCAGCTCATCCGCCCCGATCATGCCGTCCGTATCCGGCGTCAATGGAACGCACAGATTGACGTAATCTGACTCCGCCAGCAGCTGCGGCAGCTCGCTTGGTGGCAGCAGCACGTCCACGTCCGGGTCGGTGTCGCCCGGCCCGGCGCCGCGGCGCGTCGCCACGACGCGCATCCCGAAGGCGCGCGCCCGCCGCGCCAGCTCCCGCCCGATCGCGCCCAACCCCACGATCCCGCACGTCTTCCCCTTCAGCTGCCCGGCAAAGTGGAAGTTCCAGCGATGCTCAACCTGGTCCCGCATCGTTTCGTGCAGGTCCTTCTCCAGCATCACCATCACGCCCATGCAGTACTCCGCGATCGGCACCGCCCCGACACCGCTCATCGTCGTGATGACAAAGCCCTTCTCGAGGATGCCCTGCGCGATCAGCTCATCGAGCCCGGCCGTCAGCACCTGGAACCACCTCAGGTTCGGGGCGGCCTCGTGCACCGCGATCGGGTCCAGGTGCGAACCGAACAGCACTTCCGCCTGCGCCAGGATGCCCGCCTGCTCCGCGGTCGGAGGTGGGCGGAACGCGCCCGGTGCGATGCGTTCCGTGGGGTAGTCGAGGATGCGCACCAGCGGCGAAGCACCCTCGATCGTCGCCCGCGTTCCCTCCGTCAGTGGGAAGGACACCACCACCGGGATCGGCTCCTGCCTCATGCGGCCTCCTGCTCGGCGGCAAGTCTACGCAGCCGCTCCCGCTCGCGTTCCAGCCCCCCGTCCCCGACAATCACGCGGATGCCCGACTCCCGCGATCGCTTCGAGGCCGCCGCCCTGCGCGTCCACACCGCCGCCACCCTCGAGCATTTCGGCATGCCAGCCGCCGACGCTGCTATCGCCGCGGAGGTGCTCGTCGATGCCGACCTGAAGGGCATCGAGTCCCACGGCATTGCCCACCTCACCTGGCACGGCGGCTACGTGCCCGGCCTGCGCGACGGCCGCGTGAATCCCACGCCTACGGTCCGCGTCCTGCGCGAAACCCCCGCTACCCTCGCCCTCGACGGTGACGGTGGCATGGGCGTCGTCGTCGCCGTCGACGCCATGGACCGCTGTGTCGCCCGTGCCGAGGCGAATGGGATCGGCATGGTCACCATCCGCAATGGACGACACTTCGGGGCCGCCGGCTACTACGCCGAGCGCGCCGCCGCCCGCGGCCTGATCGGCATGGCGAGCTGCAACACGCCCGTGCTCGCCGTTCCTGCCGGGGGCGCGGAGCGTGCGTTCGGCACGAACCCGCTCGCGTTCGCTGCGCCCATCGAGGGCCGCGAACCCTTCTCCCTCGACATGGCCACGACCGCCGTCGCCGGCGGCAAGCTCGAGATCGCCGGGCGCCAGGGCAAGCGCCTTCCCGAAGGCTGGGCCGTCGACGGCGAGGGGCGCAGCAGCGACGACCCCGCGGCCCTGGGCACCGGCGGGGCGCTCCTTCCCCTCGGCTCGTCCCTCGAAACCAGCTCCTACAAGGGCTACGGCCTCGGCCTCGTCTCCGACATCCTCTCGGGCGTTCTCTCCGGCGCCGGTTTCGGGATGATTATGCCGCGGCCGCACATGGGGCAGTGGTTCGCCGCCTGGCGCATCGATGCCTTCCGCGACCCCGCTGAGTTCCAGGCCGATATGGCCGAGCTCGCCGACCGCATCCACGCAATCACCCCCGCCCCCGGCGTCGACCGCGTCCGTATCCCGGGCGACAAGGAGGCGGAAGCCCGCGCCGATCGCGAGGCGCACGGCATCCCCCTCGACAGCGCCGTCGTAGACCAGCTCCGGGAGCTCGCCGCCGAGACGGGCGTCGCCTTCCCGGACCCGGTTGGGAGTTTCGCGTGATTCCCGAGAACGTGCTCGCCGCCCTCCGCCAGCGTTTCGAACTGCTCCCCGCGCCAGTCACGATCGACTACTTCCACCAGGGCGAGAGCGGGCTCATCGTGCCCGGAGCCGCGCCCCGCACGCCCTGCCCCGCCTGCGGACCGACGAAGGAGACGCTGGAGGACCTCGTCGGCGTCTCGCCGAAGCTCCGCCTCGTCACGCACGAGTTCCACGCCGAGCCCCAGCTCGTCGAGAGCTGGAACGTCGAGCGCGTTCCCGCCGTCCTCCTGCGGCGCGGCGGCGGCGCTCCGCCCCTCCGCTACTACGGCCTGCCCCAGGGCCTCTTCTTCGAGGTGCTAGTCGAGGTCATCTCCGCCTTCCCCGCGCCACCGTCCCCGCCCGCCGCCCTCGCCGAGGTGCTCGACCGCCTCACCGACACCCTCTCCATCGTCGTCGTCGGCTCGATGCGCCACCCGGCGGGAGCGCAAGCGGTGGCGAGCGCCTACCAGCTTGCCCTCTTTTCGAACAAGATCGAGGCCACGGTCATCGAGGCGGAAACGTTCCCCGAGGTCCTGCAGCAACTCGGCCTCGGCGAGCTGCCTTCCACCATCGTCGCCGGGAAGCACGGCTTCTCGGGCGTGGCCAACACCATGGCCCTCGCCCAGTTCAGCGTCGACGCCCAGCAGTCCGACTCCCCGATGCTGCCCCAGGTGGCGCCGGGGTCGGCGGCGGCCATCGGCGGCGCTCCCGGCGCCCCGCCCGTCTCCGCCCCCCAGCCCGCCCAGTCGGAGCCGCCGACCGTCGAGCCCGCCGAGGAAAAGGTCGATGTCGCCATCGTCGGCGGTGGGCCCGCGGGCCTGCAGGCGGCGCTCGTGCTTGTGCGCGCGCGCAAGTCAGTCGCCGTCTTCGACGCGCCCTCCCCGGCGCGCAACGCCGCCTCCCACGGCGTCCACAACTTCATCGGCATCGAAGGCATGCTCCCTGCCGACCTCACCCAAACCGCCTGGGAGCAGATCGACGCTGTCGGCGGCGCCTCCCTGCACCGCGCCGAGGTCGCCAACGTCGAGCGTGATCACGAGGGCGAGTTCGTCCTTACGACGGCCGAGGGCGACAGGCTCGGCGCCCATCACGTCATCCTCGCCTTCGGCCACCGTGACGCCATTCCCGACATCCCCGGCTTCGCCGAGTGCTGGGGCGATACCGTCATCTCCTGTCCGTTCTGCGACGGCTACGAGCACCGCGACCGCGTCTGGGGCCTCGTCGTGCCCTCGACCGGCGCCAAGGCGACCCCGCCCCTCTTCGCCTACAACTGGACCGACAAGGTGAAGGTCTTCCTCGGCGGCGAGGTCGACCTTCCCGAGGAGATGGCCGCAGCCCTCGAAGCCCAGGGCCTTGAGCTCCACCGCGGCGACATCACCGCCATCAATCACGACGACGGAACGATCGCCAGCGTCACGCTCGCGGGCGGTGAGACCGTGCCCATCGAGACGCTCCTCTGGAGCCCCGAATCCCTGCCCTCCCCCCTCGTCGAGCGCCTGGCCCGTGGCCTCGGGCTTGCCGTGGACGAAGAGGGCTTCGTCGCTGTGAGCCCCATGCAGCAGACGAATGTCGAAGGCGTGTGGGCGGCCGGCGACGCCATCGGCTCGACGATGGCCATGGATGCCGCCCGCTCCGGCGGGGCCGTCGCCATGCTCATCGTGCAGGGCTGGTTCGAGGAGCCGGGACACTAGAAAGGGCGCAACCCTGCCGTCCGCGTTATCCTTGAGCCGTTCGGGCCGCCCCCGCAGGTGGCCAGGTTCCAGGAGTGTGCCCCATGACCCGTGAGCAGTTGGTGGAGATGTCCCGCCGCGAGGTGGAGAACCTTCAGAACAACCGCATCGACCTCGCCGACGAGATCTACAAGATCCCCACCGCGCTCTACCACGACCAGGAGCGCTGGGAGGCCGAGGTCGACCGCATCTTCCGGCGGCTCCCCCTGGCCCTCGCCTTCTCCTCCGAGCTGCGCGAGCCCGGCTCCTACCGCTCGATGGAAGTCGCCGGCGTGCCCGTGCTCATCACGCGCGCCGAAGACGGCGAGGCCCGCGCCTTCGTCAACATGTGCAGCCACCGCGGCAACTTCATCGTCGAGGAGCCCGAGGTCGGTAAGACCGAGGTCTTCCGCTGCAACTACCACGCCTGGACCTACAACCTTGAGGGCAAGCTCGTCGCCGTCTTTGATGAGGACAACTTCGGCGAACTCGACAAGTCCTGCTTCGGCCTCACCGAGCTCCCCTCCGCCGAGCGCTCCGGGATGATCTGGGTCACCCTGAAGCCCGACTCCGACGTCGACATCGACGCCTTCCTCGCCGGCTACGACTCCGTCCTCGACGACCTCGCCTTCAACGATGCCTACGTCGTCGGCGCCCAGCCGCTTGACGGGCCCAACTGGAAGGTCGCCTACGACGGCTATCGCGACTTCTATCACGTGCCCATCCTCCACCGGAACAGCTTCGGTCCCGACGGCCCCTTCCAGCCCGACTACTACTCCTGGGGCCCGCACGTGCGCGTGATGTCGCCCAAGGGCCACGAGAAGCTCGCCGACACCCCCGAGTCGGAGTGGGGCTACGACGACATGACGGCGGGCGTCTGGACCGTCTTCCCCAACATGTCCATCGCCGGCAGCACGGGCAGCGGCTACATGGTTTCGCAGATGTTCCCCGGCAAGACGCCGGGCGAGTCCTTCACCATCCAGAACTTCCTCCGCTTCGAGCCCCCCGAGGAGCAGGATCCGGAGGAGTTGAAGGAGTACATGGACTTCATGGGCCACGTCGTCGGCAACGAGGACTACTACACCGGCTTCCACGTGCAGAAGGCCCTCGCCACCGGCGCCAAGGAGTTCTCCCTCTTCGGCCGCAACGAAGGCGGCGGACAGCTCTTCCACAAATGGGTCGATGCCCTCGTCGACACCGAGGATGCTGATCTTCCCGAGTTGCTGGAGAAGGGCAT
>JAJEIT010000069.1 GCA_022827945.1 Dehalococcoidia bacterium
GCCGTCATGGGCGAGAACCGCACCAGCAGCGACTGCAATCGGCCGTGCCGGTTCATGAACGAGTGGCCGGCATCGGGGTAGGTGATGATCTCGTTCTCCACGCCCAGTTCCTGCAGGTGGCCGCGCAACCGTTCGGCGTGGCTGCTGAAGACGCGGTCCCGGGCACCGTAGCCGCCGACCACCGGGCAGATCCCCTCGATCGCCTGGCGCTCACTCGGGACGGCGCCGTAGAAGTCCGCCACCGCCCCGATCGGCGCGCGGGCAGCGTAGAGGATGGCGAAACCGCCGCCCATGCAGAACCCGGCCACCGCCAGGCGCGACGCATCGACCTCGGGCCGCGCCGCCAGCCACTGGCGGGCGGCCTCGATGTCGTCGAAGGCGCGACCCGTGCCGCTACGCAGGGCGGCCATCGTGCGGCGGATGCAGAGCAGCCGGGGGCCGGCTCCGGCCGAGTACAGGTCCGGAGCCAGCGCCACGTAGCCATGGTCGGCAAAACGCCGGGCGATCCGGCGGATGTCGTCGTTCAGGCCGAACAGTTCATGCAGGACGATCACCCCTGGCCGGGGGCCAGCGGCCTGCCCCGCAGTGGCCAGGTAGGCCGACAGTTCTCCGTCGCTGGTCGCCAGGCGAACGTCTTCAGTTAGCACGGCGCACCTGCCATCTGGATATCTGGTGATTCTACGGAGAGCGCCTCTAAGCCTGCCTGAGGCCGACGCCGCCTCGCGGAAGGGTTCACCCGCTGCGGTCGCGCCCGGCCCACCCGGAGTGCTCCGCCCCCTTCCGGTGACTGGGTTTGACCGGAGGTGCTGGTGGCTACGAGGATGAGCCGGCGCGCGGCAGGGGCGGCAGGGCGCAGCTCGCGAGACCGAGGAGGGGGTATGACCGAAGGCTTGAGCGTCGACACTGCCAGCCTGGAGAAGCTGGGTGAGGGCTATGAGGCGGAGATCTTCGCGTGGGAGGATGGTCAGGCCCTGCGGCTGTTCCGCGAGGGGTACGAGGCCAACGTCGAGCCGGAGCGGATCGCGATACCGGCAGCCCTGGCGGGAGGCATCCCGGCGCCGCGCCTGGGGCCGGCGCTGCGCCTCGGCGGCCGCGCGGGCACGCTCATGGAGCGCATCGACGGGGAGAACCTGCTCGACCTCGTGGGGCGCAAGCCGTGGCTCCTGGCGCGGGAGGCGTGGGAGACGGGCAGGATCCATGCCCGGCTGAACGCGCTTCCCGCCCCCTCAGGAATTGCGACCGTCCATGAGCGCGCGCGCGAGTGGGTCGGGAACGTGGAGATTCCGCCGCACTTGGCGGCGCTCGCCAGGGAGACGCTCAAGGGGCTCGAAGGCGGAGACCGGTTCTGCCACGGCGACTTCCACGCCGGGAACGTCTTGCTGGAGCGGGGAGGGCGGCGGGTCGTGATCGACTGGGGGTCCTGTGCGGTCGGGCCACCCGAGGCGGACGTGGCGCGGACGGTGACCCTGGTGCGTCTGGGTGAACCACTCGAGGCGACGCCGGCGATGCGTGTGATCACCCGACTGTTCCGACCGTTGGCCGCCTTCGCCTACTTGCGGGGGTACCAGCTGACAGGGCCGGTCGAAACCAACCTGATGTGGCGGTGGGTGGTCGTGCGAGCGGTCGAGCACCTGGCCATCCTGCGGGCAATCCGCCCACCCGAAGAGGACACCCCGTCCCGAGTGGCAGCGGTCGAGCGGCTGGTGGCGTTGGCGCAGAAGCGTGCAGATGCGTGATCAGGCGTCTGGCCCTCCCCCGGCTCTCCGCGCCATGGCTCGCCGCAGCGCACGCCCGCTACCTGCAGTCAGGCCGGGGTACCGAGCCTCACCGTCGGTAGAACCGTGTTGCGACGTGGGCGCCGAGTCGGAAGAACTCCAGGATGGCTTCCGGTCCGGTGCGCTCTAACAGCCAATCGACCGCCGGGAAGCCGATGTTGTAGATGAAAGCGGAGGCATGGTTCGGATCTGTGAGCGAGTAAGCGTTCCTTGGAAGGGGTCGGGCCAGGCCGACCAGGTGATTCGCCTCCCTTCGCGGCGAACATCGAAGGGAATGCGGCCCCGGGCATCACCGACGAGGGCCTCTGCGTAGACGGCTGAGCCCTCAACGACCCATTCTGGCCAGACATTCCCGGTAACCGGGATGCTTCCCTCACGTCGCTGAAGGACATGAAAATACTCGTGCGCCAGGAATCCCCCCTCAGACTTGGCTTCGCGGATCGACTGCTTAGAGGCGTCGTGAGCCTGGACGCCCACCAGCGACTCGTAGAGGCGAGCCTTCAGTTCTGCGTTGTCCGCTGGCTCTTGCATCTGGTATTCGCATGGGCGAGTCACGTTGCTTCGTTACACTCTCGCCTCGATAACGACGCGCCCGCCCTCCTCCACCTCGACATGAAGGTCGTGGCCAGCGAGCAGACGCATACCGACGAGTGGCGTTGTCTCCGCAGCGTCCGCCTCGACAGGCCGGTCCTGACCCTCCCAGTCAACAGTGACCATGTGGATGTCGAAACTGACCGCGCTGCCATCTGCCAGGGTCGCCTCACCACTGGTGACGAAGGGGAGGTCGAGTTCATCTACGAGTGCAGGCGGGAGCGTAAGGAACCCGTTGTAGCCCGTGTCGACCACAGCTTCGATCTCGCGTGACTGACCTTCGGGCCCCTGTACGCTGAGGATGAGCGCTGCCTCGTAGGCAGCATTCACCACGCCCTCGATCACTCAACTCTCCGCAGGGGCCGACCCCCGAAGTGCCGCAGCGCCCGATGGCCGACCCGGACGCTCCACACGTCGACTACATCGGGGCACCGTGACCGAAGATCGCTCGCGGCCGCGAGCAGATCCTCTGCAACAGCCCAGCACCCACTGTTGACGTCGATGGCGACGTACTCATCGAGGTGGTCGACCTCGACCCGAGCGCGGATGTCGCGCTCGTAGATCGCTTCTCCCAGACGGGCAGTCTCTTCGGTGGGTCGGCGCACAGCCATGGCAAGTCTCCCCGAACGAGGATAGCGCCCCAGGCAATCCCATCCAATGCCGGGGGAGGGACGCACCGCTCCACACTTCACGCAGGAGGCGGAGAGCAGAGGCAGCCTCGTGGCGGTGTCAGGCTCACTGTCCCGCGCGTTCCAGATTCAGCGCCAGCAGCCGCCCCAGCATCTCCCCAGGGAGAGAACCCGCTGCCACCTCGCCCGCTGAGCTTCCATGATGGCAGCGGGACGTCCCTCAGCACAGCCGTGCTCAGGGCGTTCCGGTAGGCGATGCGAGCGACCGGCGCCAGCTTGGCCGGTCCCCTGCGCCAGAAGGAGTCGGGAGGCTGAATCGTGAGGTTTGCTCCTCCGCTCAGCGAGCCGCGCCCGGCTCCTCGTCCGGTCGCGTCCCCCGGGGCATGCGGAAGCCGACGCGGGGCTCGGTGAAGATGTAGCGGGGGTGGTTGCCGTCCTCGCCGAGCTTGCGGCGGAGCTTGCTGACGATGGTGCGCATGGGGCGCACGTCGCCGTCGCTCTTCTCGCCCCAGACCCGCTCCAGCAGGTGCTCGTGGGTGAGCACCCGGCCGGCGTTGGCCGACAGCTCGGCGAGCAGCCCGTACTCCGTTGCGGTCAGCTGCACCGGCTCGCCGGCGACCGTCACGCGGCGCTCGGCATAGTCGATCGTCAGGTCGCCGAGGACGTAGGGCTCCACCGGCTCGGCGGCCACGCGCCGGCGCAGGGCGGCCCTGATCCTCGCGGCGAGCTCCGTCGGCGAGAACGGCTTGGCCACGTAGTCGACGGCGCCCAGCTCGAGGGCCTGGGTGACGAGCTCGTCCCCGCCGTAGGCGGACAGGAAGATGACCGGCACGTCCGCTCGCTTGAGGATGTCCCGCATCAGCTCGATGCCGTTCGTGCCGGGCAGCATCAGGTCGAGCAGCGCCAGGTCCGGCCGCTCCGCCTCCATCATGTTGAGCGCCTCCCGCGCGTCGTCGGCCATCAGCGGCGTGTAGCCCGCCCGCACGAGGGCGTCGCGAATGTAGCGGAGGTCGTTGGGGTCGTCGTCGACGGCGAGCACGCGCACCGCTTCGTCCGCAGCGGCCTTCCGGCGGCGCGAGCGGGATGGAGGCGGGACCGGCGCGCCCGGAGCGCCGCTCGCGGCCTCCTCCATCGAGGGCAGCGTGAAGGTGAAGCGCGCCCCCAGTCCCGGTCCGTCGCTCTCGGCCCAGATGCGGCCGCCGTGCGCCTCCACGATGCCCTTGCAGATGGCCAGGCCGAGGCCCGTGTCGCCTTCCTGCTCCTCGGGCTGCGCCCTCGAAAACTTCCTGAACAGTTGCGGCAGGCTCTCCGCCGGGATGCCCTGCCCCTCGTTCACCACCGAGACCGCGACGTGCACCCCCTGCCGCTCCGCGGTCAGCGTGATGACGGACGACTCCGGGGAGTGCCGGGCGGCGTTGGACAGCAGGTTGCCCAGCACCTGCACGATGCGCCGCCGGTCGGCCGCCACCAGGGGCAGGTCCGGCGCGATGTCGATGGAGAGGCTGTTCCCGCTACCCGCGCTCAGGAAAGCGCTCCGCGCCCGGTCCAGCAGCACGGCGACCTCCGCCGGCTCGGGACTGACCGCCAGCTCGCCCGTCTCGATGTGGGCCACGTCCAGCAGGTCGGAGACCAGGTCGTGCATGTGGTCGGCCTGGTCGCCGATGATGCGGAAGAACTGGCGCACGACGGCGGGATCGAGCTCCGAGGACGAGTCCAGCACGGTGGCGGCGGAGCCCTTGATGGAGGTCAGGGGCGCCCGCAGCTCGTGGCTGACCATCGCCAGGAACTCGGCCCGCAGCCGCTCCAGCTCCTCGACGTCGGCCATGTCCTGCAGGGTCACGACCACCGACTCGACGGCGCCGTCGTCGGAGCGGATGGGCGTGGCGTTGAGCAGCACGGTGACGCTGCGCCCGTCGGGCATGCCGATGACGATCTCCTCGGCGCGCACCGTCTCCCCGATGCCCAGGAGCTCCGGGAGCGGGAACTCCAGGAGGGAGATCTCCCGCCCGTCCGCGCGCCTGAAGACCGCCACCTCGAGGAGGTCCTCGGGCGTCTGGTCGGGATCGCACAGGCTGTCGACGATCCTTCGCGCCTCCCGGTTCAGGGAGCGGGGCGTCGCCGTCGCGACGTCGAAGACGACGACGCCGACCGGGGAGGTGTCGGTCAGCGTCTCGAGGTCGGCCCGGGCCCGCCGCTCCTCGCGGTGCCGGCGGGCGTTGGCGATGACCATGGCCGCCTGGGAGGCGAACATGAGGAGAATCTCCTCGTCCTCGGTGCTGAATCGCAGCTCCTCCCGGTCATGGCCCACGAAGATGACGCCCTCGGACTCGCCCCGGTGTCGGATCGGGGCGGTGAGGCCGGCCCACACCGGCATGGGGAGGAACCCGTTCAGCTCGGCCGACGCCGCGTAGGCGCCCCAGCTGGGCACTCGCACGGGATCGGGCGTGGCCATGAAGTGCGCGAAGATCTCGGCGCCGCCCGGCAACGTGGTCACCTGCTCGTGCTCCTCCTCGCTGGTTCCCGAGGTGAGGACCGTCTCGAGGCCGCCCTGTTCGTCCCTGACCGCAATGACGCCGTAGCGGGCTGCCGTGAGTTCGCGGGCGGAGTCGAGCACGTTCTGCAGCACGGTCTCGAAGTCGAGGCTCTCGTTGATGCGGAGGCTGGCCTCGCTCAGGCGGGAGAGGCGCTCCTGAAGCTCCTGGATGCGGCGGTCTCGCTCGTCGGGCTGGCTCAACTCGTCACCTCGCCTTCGGTGGGGAGAAGTGCGGCGCCGCAGCGCGCGGGTCGCGCGAAGCGGCGGTCGACGAGGGCAATGATGCCCCAGATCGCCGCAAGTCACAAATCATCACGGAAACTGGTCGAAAGAGTCACGCAACGGTGATGGACATGATAGGTGATGGGCATGATAGTCGGATAGTCGCGTCTTGCGACTCTACGCAGGGTGAGGGTGTCCGCGTGTCCTACAACGAGCCTGTCGCTCGCGACGAACGTCCCCCCCCCCCC
>JAJEIT010000029.1 GCA_022827945.1 Dehalococcoidia bacterium
GCGAGCTGCTGCTCGGCGTAGTCGCCGGGAAGGACGCGCAGGACGAAGAAGACGAAGGTCAGGACGATCCAGATCGTGACCAAGGCCAGGAGGAAGCGCCGGATGACGTACTCGGTCATGGAGGGGAAGCCTCACTCCGAGATACTCCGGCGCCTCCCCCGCACAACTGCGAGGGAGGCGCCGGGCAGTTGGTCGCCGGGTCAGGCGGGGCGCTGTTTCCCCTGGAAGGTGGGATGGCTCTGGTCGATCCAGAGTTCCTGGCTGATGGTCGTGCCGTAGGTGATGAAGAACGGCCCCCTGCGGTGCAGGTAGGGCCATTTCACCCAGCTGGTAAGGCCACCGACCATCTGGAGGTGCCCCGAGCCTGCGTCCGTGAGGGCGAAGCGCTGGGCTTCCTTGATGATCTCCTGGGCCTTCTCCGTGTCGAACTCCGTGAACATCGCCTCAATGTACCCCTCCATCTCCGGAGTGGTGTACTTCCAGAAGTTGATGAAGTGGCCGTACTTGCCACCATCATCCGGATGCTTCGCATAGACCTTGGCGAAGCGAAGGCGCGGGTCGGGGCTCGTCCACTGGTCCCAGCCGCCGAGGTAGCCCACCGATGCCTGGCCTGACTGGTTGTACTCCAGCAGCGAGGTAACGGGAATCGCCTGCGCGCTCCACTTCTCGGTATCGAGGCCCGTGTTCAGCATCGCCGGGAACCACTCGAGCAGGGGCACGTACTGGGGGAAGTCCACGGTGGTGACACGGAAGTCGAGATCGTCGTGGCTCTCCGCATCCGCCTGCTCCCAGAGGGCGCGGGCGTCGGCGATGTCCTGGTCCTTCGGCTGGCGGTAGCCGGGCGCTTGCGAAAGCTCCTCCTGCGAAAGCGCCCATGCCTCGAACGGCCAGTTGACGGCCGGGTTCGGACGGCCAAGGCCCTGGAAGTGCTGCTGCGCCACTAGGGCGCGGTCCGTGGCGAGGAACATCGCCGTGCGGATGCGCTCGTCCGAGAGGGCGCGGTTGGTGGTGTAGTTGTAGGCGAACTCGAGGTTGTTGTTGGGGTCGCCAACGCGGAAGGCCTCAACATCCGGGTTGTTGGCCGCGATCTCTTCCATCACCGCCTTGTCGCGGGAGGCGAGCTCGTCGATCTGCTTCTGCTCGAAGGCGAGGCGCTGCGGGTTGATGTCGCCGCCGAGGTTCACGAAAAAGAGCTCGTCGACCATGCCCGGGATGGTCCCGTCCTTGCGGAAGAAGTAGTCATCGTTCCGAACAGCGTGGGCTCTGTCTTCCTTGACGAATTCATCGAAGATGAACGGCCCCGTCCCGACAATGTTGTCGGGAGAGAAAACGCCGAACTCGTTCTCGTCCAGCAGCTTCTCACCTATTTCCGGATACATGATGACGTTGAACTCGTCCGTCATGTCGCCCAGCCAGGTCACCTGGGGTTCGGACACCTTCACGGTGAAGTTTGTGTCGTCGATATAGTCGACGCTCGAAACCTTCGAGTAGAGCGGCGCGTTGAGATAGGAACCAGCAGCACTTCCACCCGTAAGGTTCCGGTCGATGTTCCAGCGGATGTCATCCATCGTGAGCGCGCGACCGTTGGCCGGAGGCTTGTTGTGGTAGCTCACGTCGTCGCGGATGGTGAAGTTGTACGTGACCTCATCCGGCTGTTCGGGCAGGCCCCTCGCGACCTCGCCGGAGATCACGAAGTTGTCCATGTCCGTGAACTTCAGGAGGTTGTTGTAGGCATTGCCCGCTGTGTAAGCGATGCCACGGTACTGCTCTTGGTGGAGGTCGAGCGTCGTACCGGCGATACCGGTATACTGGCTGAAGAAGCTGCCATCGGTGGGGCCCATCTGGGCCGCGGCGGCTTCGGTCGCCTCAGCCTCGGCGGCTGCGGCCTGGGTCGCTGCGGCCTGGGTCGCTGCGGCCTGGGTGGCGGTCGCCGGAGCGTCAGCGTCATCGTCATCGTCATCGCCACAGCCCACGGCTATGAGCGCTCCCGCACCAACCGCACCTGCGACCGATGTCTTCAACACGGTCCTCCGGCTCAATCGCCTTCGGGCCCAGTAGTTCTCACGCATAGCTAAGAGCCTCCAATTGCCCTCTGTTGGCCCCCTGTTGCCAGGATTCATGCGAATAGGGGCCTCGATACTCGGATTGCGGTCGAAGGTTGGGGTCACCTACAGCATTGTTCCCAACCATCACACCCAGGAACAGAGTAACGTACTTCTTGGGTGTACATAATGACAGCAAGGGGGGTCTCGCAGTTTGAGCAAGCACCCTGCATCGCATCGACTAGTGTCAGGCAGATCCTAGTCCAGTACTCGGAACATCCCGCGTCCGCTATCGGCGGAGATGAGGCAGTGACGAAACCAAGTGCTCCTGCAACCAGAGCGACGACGACCACAAGCCGGATAGCAATAGGCGTTAGCCATCGAGACACTGCAAGTCCCCCACGAGAGATGGCGGAAGAATAGCCTCGGACCCAAGGCCCGTCAATCCTAAATCCTGCGGGGATCCCCGATCGGGAGCCAGCAACGCAGCACCTTGCATCGTGGGCGGGCAACTGGCCACGGACGGGCCCGCAGCCTACGCGGCGCGACCCCCGACACCCATGCACGGCGGCCGTGAACAGCGACGCCCCACCTGCTCAATGGTCACGGCAAGGAACCGCTTCTGATGCGCTCGGCCTCCTGGTGCTCCAGGTCGTTGGTGAAGCGGTGGGAAATGCCCGGGGCGCAGAGCCTATGTACTCTGAAGCTTGATGACGGAGCGATGTCGTGGAACCGAGACTGGCCGACGCGATCGGCGACTACCTGCGCGCGCACATCAAGCGCCACGGCCACGGCCGCACGGCCGAGGCGTTCGGCGTCTCGCGCCATACGCTCTGGCAGTTCCTCGAACGAGGCCAGGCGGGGCGCGCGCTGCCGCAGGCGGTGCTCGAGCGCGTGGGGCCGGACCTCGACGCCGTCGACGCGGCGACGCAGACGCTGCTCGCACGCCCGGCTCCGGCGTACGAGCGCGAACCACGGCCGGACTACCTGCCGAAGCGCCTCAGGGAGACGCTGCTCGACCTCTGCGCCACGCCGCTCGCAACCGTCTCCGAGCTGGCGAGCTTCACGCGCGAGCCCGCCTCCAGGAGGAGTACGTGCGAACGCTCTTTCGCTTCGACCGCTGGCTCGTGAACGAGGGCCTCAAGCGCGGCTGCGGGGAGTTGTTCACGGCGGGTCTCGACGGCTACTCGCAGTCCTACGCCATCGCTGCCCGGTCCCCGTCCGGCGCATACCGCAGTCATGCTGTTGAGTCGGTCTGGCTGGCGGTACGAGATGCGCTCAGGGTTGCAGGTGTCGACCCCGAGGATGGCCTCCCATATCTCGAAGAGGCCGTCCGCTGGCAGGAGCGGCTCCTAGCACGGGCCCTTGACGAGCGGCAGGCTGACGACTTTCGCGCCATCCGCACCGCTTTCGTCGAACTCATCGAGTGGTTGGGGCTCCATTGGGGGGTGGAGGCCTGGCCGCCTCCCGACGCCGCCGACCTGCACGCTGCTCTGAAGCGTGACGCCCGCATTGCGCTTCTGGGGCTCGGCGGGCGTACGCTCGAACTCGCCGCATCAGGCCAAATTCCGGACATGGACGCGTACATGAACGTGACGCGCAACGAGTACGGCGACCCGCAGCGGCTGGCTGATGACCTCGCTCAGGCGCTCTCGTCACCCGACTACGTTGAGCGGTTCTCGTGGATGTCGTGGCAGCTGCCGACCGGCGGCGGCGCCGGGCCGATGGTCGATCCGCACCGCTACGTCCTGTCCTTCGGGATTCTGCGTTTGCTCGAACTCGCGACCAGGCCTTTCCCTGACCTCGATCTACATGGCGCTGCTGAAGTAGTGCTGAACCGGTTCGGGAACGCTGCCCACCTCGAACGCTTCCTGACCCTGCACCCGGATGTCGGTATGGAGGACCGGCGTGATCGCGTCCGGGCCGCGCTGGAAGCAGCCATGCGGCGTGACAGGCGCGCCGAGGAGGACGATGTCATCGCCAGCGAACTGAGCCCTGAGCGGGTCGAGGCCTTTGTCGCCGACATTCGCGCATTGAGGTTCAGCGCCGACGCGATCGAGCGCGCATTCAAAGAGGCTGAAGCGTTCCTCCATCTTGATCCCGGTACCAGAGACGCTCCAGAGAAGCGCGGCAGCGGGGGACTTGAAACCAAGGCG
Source organism: Dehalococcoidia bacterium (assembly GCA_022827945.1). Taxonomy (GTDB): domain Bacteria; phylum Chloroflexota; class Dehalococcoidia; order Tepidiformales; family Tepidiformaceae; genus UBA2991. The sequence goes on from JAJEIT010000029.1 coordinate 4,199, forward strand.
TATTTCATCGACCACCCGGAAGCGTCGCGGACTCACTACCAGCCGCCTGAGTCGGGGCCTTGGGCAGAGGGACTGCGTGACGATGTCGTGCGGAAGCTGTGCGACGCACTTGCCGAGGCTCCGGTAATGGGTACGCCGCTGGCATCGTCGGCGGCCTTCATCGAAGCAGTGGACGGTGCCCTCGCGGAGCTCGATCCCGGCGGAAATGTGCTGGTGCTCCTTGTCGGCGATTGGACCAGCGCACTGCTCTGGGTCGGAGAGGATGCCCTCGTACGCTCGCACGGTCGCGACGCAGCCGGTCCGAGGGTGTGGGGGCGCTACGCGAACCACCCCGTCGCGTGGGAGTTGCGCTCCTCCGCGGAACGGCGCCTGTACGTCGTCGAGTTGGGACGCTGGGGCTCCTTCGTTCGAGCGCGAGTGGACGATGGACAGGACATAGCGGTCGATGTTACTGCCGTCACCCAGAAACACGCATGGGAGATGCTCGACTCCGATCCGACCCTCTTCCCGGACGAGCCCGACGACTCTGCCAAACTGCGCCGCTTGCGGATGCGGGTGGTCGTTGAGGTAGCTGAGCGCGTTGACTTTCGGGTACTGGACTCGACGCGCGCGCGACGAATTCACGTGGGGTCGTGACGACGACTGCACTGCTGCGCGAGTCGCCTTGCCTGCGCCACTTGGGCAAGTTTCGGCGCACCCGCCTGCGCGCGCAGCAGCGCGGGCCTCCTCGATCTCTCCTCCAGAGGCGGTGCCCGGGCACCCGCTGAAGAAGCTGTAGCTGGCTGATGCGACTCAGGCTCGCCACACTTGTACTGGACGACCCATGAATCAACACGGCCGCCGCTTCATCGATCTCCAGAGCTTCAAGAGCCATGCCAACGCGCTCAACGTCAGGTTTCTCGACAACCGCGAGCTGGAGTTCTACGAGGAGCACTGCCTCCTGCCGCCAGCGGTGCGGCTCCATCAGCCGCCTGCCTACCTCACCGCCGTGACCCAGCGGAACAATCTCTGGCCGGTCACGAATCCTGACGATCTCGATCCACCCGACGCCCTGCGGAGGCTACAGCGGCGCCACGTCGACGGTCTCCATCCGTTCGACGCCGAGCGTGGGCAAAACGTCCTTCTGGTCACTCCCGGCTGCGAGGCGTTCGAGCCGTGGGCCGACGACGACAAAATCTCCCTGACCACGCCGGACGGCCAGACCCTGCGGCAGGGTACGGTCGACAGGTACTACGCCCCGTGGCAGGTCCATGTTGTCGCGTCGCTCCGGCGGGGAAAGTACTTCTACGTGCACTCGCGATTCCTGAGGCACATCGACCCTGCGCACGACCTCTGGAACTGGCACCGCCTTCCCGACGACACCGAGCGGGTCCGGTCGCTTCGAGGTATGGGGAAGGGGTTCGAGGCCTTGGAGCGGTACCTCTACGCGGACCAGGCGGCTCTCGACGAGGCACGCCTCGGCTCGGATGCGGAGACACTCCCGCAGTCGGCGCAAGAGCAGCTGCACGCCATCGTGGCGAACTGGGCGCGAGGGGCACTGGCAGCCGCTGGCCTTGACGAGCCAGCGTTTTTCCGTTTCCTCGGCGAACTTGCCCTGCTGATCGATGACTACCGCAGGGACGAGCGCATGGCGTTGGCCGAGGACGCGGAGGAGTACCTCCTCGACGCCCAGAGGCTCGCCCGGTACGCGTTCGAGTACGACTGGGACGAGTTCCTTGCGGCCGCAGATGAGCACGGAGGACCGTGGCTCTCCGCACAGCTGCGCAGGTTCGATCCGGTCGAGGCGGCCGCGCACGCCGCTCGGGAGAACCTGAGATGGGTCCTCAGCCACGACCCGGTGGCAACAGTCGCCGGTGACTTCGGCGTAATCGACACCGTGCCCGACGAGATCGTGAAGTTCTGTCTCGATCACGACCTCTGGGAGATTCTCTACAGCCTCCAGCGATTCTCATTCACTGAAGCCGACCTGCGGAAAGATCGGTACCCGGGCTTCTTCCATCGCGGGCTGAGGCCCCTGGCGTTGTCGGGCGAGCAGCTCGCGCACGGCATACTCGATGCACAGGCAGAACTCGGGCACGAAGCATCGACAGCACATCACGGAGAGTCGTACTCCGGGCTTCTCGGGATGCTCGGTGCGGAATCGTCGTGGTTCACTCGGTTCAAGTCGAGCAGCCGCAGGCAGACATCGGATAGGCGCGGTGACCTTGACCGGAAAGCCGTAGGTTTCGCTGAGGCAGCGCTCACGGTTGGCGCCGAACGCGACGACGTCATCGCGAACACGCTGGCCGCCGCGGTCGCGACCCGCAATCTCGTCAGCCACCGGCACCACTTCTTGACCGGGCGCACCGCGAGAATGCTCGGCGGACCGAGCGCCGACGCCATTGTCCTGATATGGTTGCTTGCGCGCGCACGGGGCCTCGTCTGACTGGTCGCGGGTCATACGGATCAAGAAGGGGGCCAGCAGGTCCGGGGCCACGTGGACTATTGACGCGGTGCCCTGATGTCCCTGTCAGATATCTTGTCCGTAGGGCCAGGTCGGTCGATTCCTAAACTTGTTGCGCTCAGAACGCTGCCGCCACTGACTGTCGTCACCGCGCTGGGGTTCGTGATCGCTCTGGCGGTCATCGGGTGTGGGGACGGGTCGGACGGAGTCGAGGGGGACTCCGCTCCCGCGACTGCGACGGAGGAACCCTCCGCGATGGAAGATCCCGACCCCACTCCCATGGTGGTGGGCGACTGCCGCGATGGCATGAGCCTCCAATCCGGTGAGGGTTGCCGCTACACCGGCGGTGGGGAGTTCGAGCCCGATGTCGTTCTCTGGGTACGCCCCGACGGCCAGATCTGCCGCGTGGGAGGGCCGGTCGAACAGGCCGGCGTTACCTTCGACACCCTGCAACTGTGTTCGAGCGGATTCGAACGGGACGATGCGTTCGAAAGCGACATCATCGCTCGCGAAAACGCAGACGGGAGCTGGACGTTCCACGAATCGGCAGCGTCCGCATCGGCGGATCGGTCATCCACCCCGGACTCCGGTTCCTTCAGGTTCATGCGCGCCGATGCTGTTTCGCTGTCCGAGTTCGACGCCGCCGCCGAGTGGGAACGAGAGATCATGTTCAGCCAACTCCAGATTGCAAGGTGCGAGGTGGGCCTCGTACTGCCGCGCGACGGCTTTTGCATTGATGACCAGGCCTCGTCGCTTGAGGACGTCGCGTTTCTGGTGGCCCACCTGCCCGATGGTGACGGCCTCATCCTGCAGGGCGGCGGCAGATTCCAGGCGGGAGGGGCCGTCCAACTCGGTTGGATCACCTTCGAGCGGGAGGGAGCGGACTGGGTCATCACTCACCTAGAGGACCCGTAAGAGCGAGGACCGGGCTGGCGGATGAGCTGCTGATCCATGTCTGGGCCGAGGAACTGGGGCGGGCTGGGAGGGGAGGCGGAGAGATGGTGGCGGTGATGGCGAGCGCGCGCATTGCACGACGAAGGTCCAACTGTGCGTTGCCTTCGGTGCCCATGGAGAGCCTACTCAGTCTCGGCACTCTACCCCTCAGCTTCTCTGGAGCAGCCACCAGATACCCAGGGCGTACATCAGGGCCCACTTGACGGGCGCGCTGAATTTCTCCGCCACCATCCTTGACCACATTGACTTCGTGAAACGCGTCTCTCACATTGCGGTCGCTGCGGCGCTGACTAAAGTTGATTCGGAGACCTAGAGCGCGCAGCAGGAGCACGACCGAAGCCGGAATTGGAGTGTGCGCCAGCTTCGCAAGCAGCATTGGCGGGGCCCTCGATCAACCGGCTCGCCTCGCGGAACCGTCCCCGGAACGGTAAACGGCACGATGCCCGACCCGCACGCTCCAGACATTGATGGCGCCCGGGCGTTCCACTCGCAGGAGTTCCGCTGCCTTGAGCACGGTGTCGGCGACAGCCCAGCTACCGCTGTCCACATCGATGGCCACAATCTGTCCGTGACGGGACAGCTCGACCTGGGGCCGGATGGCCCGCTCGTAGAGCTCGTCGCCGAGACGGGCTGTTTCTTCAGCGGGGCGGCGCCTGGGCATCTCCTCGCTCGGACTCCGGGTGGAGAAGATAGCGTCCTCCGCAGTGCTGTCCAGTTCATCGCGCCGGCGGCCGCGGGGTGAGTCCGTGACTCTTAACGCGAGGAAGGCCGCACACAGGCAGGAACCGAGGAGCCGCCGCCCGCAGGCGACGGCTCCTCCATCCGGTGGGCGTGGAGGCTCACCCGGCCGCGCTCACCAACTCCCCCTCGCGTTCCCGCTCCAGCGCCCACTCGAAGAGGGACAGCGTAGACGCCTCGTCCCGCCGGCGGCGGGGCGTCGGAGCTTCTGGTTCTCCGGCCAGGAACTCCGCCCACGAGAACAGAGAGCGCTGCGTCTCGACAGCGCCGACGCGGCTGTCGAGAGCCCCCGCGGCAGCGGCGACCTCCGGCGGCACCGGTTCGGGCGCGTGCCACCCCGTGTCGACCAGCAGCGCCTCGGCTTCCGCCGCGACCTGCTGGGCCTGCTCGAAGACCAACTCGACCGAGTTGGCGTCCTCCTCGCCCGCGACGATCTTCCTCGCCAGGGCGAGCATGAGGTCGTCGCCGTCGTCCCCGTAGGCGGCGAGGCCGTCCTCGGGCAACTCACCCTCGACGGCCAGCGAGCTTTGGAGCTTCCGGGCCACGAGGGTAAGGGCGTCCGCCTGCAGGGTGTTCCGGTAGGCCATGAAGACGACCTGCACGGGCTCGGTCTGGCCGATGCGCCAGGAGCGCCGTGACGCCTGCCGTGCCGTGTAGACGCTGTAATCCGTTTCGTACCAACAGATTGTCGGGAACTCCACCAGGTCGAGGCCCGTCTGCACGAGCCGCGGGTGGCAGACGAGCACGTCGACGCCCTCCTCGACGTGCTTCGCCACCCACGCCTCGCGGCGCTCGGGCGGGACGGCGTCCGCCTTCATCACCGCAGCCTTGAAGCCGTGGCGCTCGAGGATGGACTCCATGCGCTCCGTGATGTCGCGCGTGCCCGTGTGGGTGGCGTAGACCAGCACCCGGCGTCCCGCCAGCCGCTCGGCGGCGACGAGGTCGACGAGCGCCTGCTCCTTGGGGTAGAGCCGCTCCTCCGAGAGGGGCGGCACCTGCACGAGCAGTTCCTCGCTCTCGGGGTCGAAGACCGTCTCGCCCCGCGTGCAGCCGTCCGGGTAGGCCAGGAGCGTCTGCAGGTAGGTGGCGAGGAGGCGCTTCGAGCCCTTCGCCAGCAGCTCCGAGAGAGCAGCCCGCAGCGTCCCGAAGAGCTCGTCGTAGGCGCTTCGCTGGGAGAAGCCCGTCCCATCCTCCTCCGTCTCCATGTCCGAGAGGAGCACGCGCTCCTCGTAGGGCGGGAGCCCCGCGGCCACGTCCGAGAGCCGGAGGAAGACGGAGTTGCCGATGAGGTGGAAGAGGGCGGCGGGTGCGAGCCCCGGGCGCTCCCGCACAACCTTGCGGAACTTCTTGCGGCGGCTCGTGCGGCCGTCCTCGAGGGAGGCGCCGTCGTCGCGACCGATGGTGTGCTCGACGAAGCCGTAGCGCTCGATCCAGCGGGTCTCCTCGCCCCGCCGGAACTCCCCCCGGATCTCCGGGCTGAACCGGTACAGCAGGTGGAAGAGGGTCGAGGAGTAGCCACCCATCAGCGTGCCGCTGAGGGAGAGCGACTTGCCGCAGGCGTCGGCGAGGATGCCGGCGGCGATGCCCTGGGCGGAGCCGCGACCCTTGTACTCGTGGCACTCGTCGCCGATGAGCAGGTCGAAGAAACCCCGCAGGTGGTGCTTCACGTAGTCGGCCAACGGGTAGCGCTTCGGCCCCGAGCGGTCGGCCTGCCAGAGAGCCGTGCCGCACTCGTCGCAGGTGCGCTTGCGGCGGGCGAGGTCCTTCCCCGTGAGGGGCACCCCGTCCTTGTCGACGACCTGCGCGTGGCAGTCCGGGCAGCATGGCACGCGGAATGGCTCCAGCGTCTCCTCGTCCCGAACCAGCCTGCCGTTGGCCGTGGCCCAGCGCTCGACGACGGCGGGCAGCCAGCGGTAGGAGAGCTTGGCGCGCTCCCGCGACATGATCGCGAAGAGCGGACCCGGCCCGTGGGAGAGGCGCAGGCGCTCGATGTCGGTGATGGAGGCGACGATGACGGCGCGGGCCCCCGGCACCGTCTCCTCGACCTCGCGCTTCCACTTGCGAGTGAGATGCGGCGGGCACAAGACCAACACCCGCTTGAAGCCCGCCAGGTGGGCGGCGGAGGCCGCAATGAACGTCTTGCCGGTCCCCATCTCGCCCACGACGGTGGTGCCGCTGTGGGTGTCGAGGGAGAGGGCGGCGCCGCGGAT
>JAJEIT010000063.1 GCA_022827945.1 Dehalococcoidia bacterium
TTGATCCGACTCAAGCTGTCGAGGAATCGAGCCGTGCTCTGATCGTCCCACCAGACAGGGTCTGTCGGGGACAGTGATTCAGCCACGTCATCAAGCGTCTTCCCTGAGCAAGTAGGGAGCGGGGGGAGCGGAAGAGAGAACATACGGAGATGGGGACTCATGGCAAGCAAGTGCGGAACCCACTTGGGACGCAGTGGCGTCTTCTGATCCAACTCGCAGGGAGTATCCGGCGGATTGGCGGCCCCTATAAGAAACAGCCGCAGACGACTCTGCGGAACGAAATGACGCGCATCCAAAACGACTATGTCGCAAGAATACCCCAACTCATTCAGAGCTTCCAGGGTCGCGAGCAGGTCCCGTCCTCCTTTGGAGGTGGCGAACCCCGCGACGTTCTCCAGCATCACCGCTGTTGGGCGACGGTTCCCCATCTCCTGCAATATGCGGAGGAACTCCCCGAGTGAACCGGACTCCCGCCCGCTGAGCCCGGCTCGGTTGCCCGCCAGAGAGAGGTCAGTGCAAGGGAAGGAGGCTGTTGCGACCTCGGCGTTCGGGATGTCAGTGCCATTCAGCAGCGTGATGTCCCCGAGTACGAAGTCGGCGCTGCCGAAGTTCAACCCATACATCTGCGCCTTGGTGGGCGAGATGTCATTGGCAAAGACCACCTCGACCCCCGCTTCTTCCAAGGCCATCCGAACCAGACCCACACCAGCGAAGAACTCGACGGCTCTGGGTCTGCGAGCAGTATCCGAATTTGCCATGCAGCGTTGATAGCACAGGAAGGGCCATAGGGCAACAGCAGGATGTCGTTAGACCGGTATAGTGGTCGAAGGCGGAGAATCGTCTGCGTATGCGGTCCGTACTCGTAGGGAGGACATTGATGAAAGCCATACGTGAAATCATCGTTGGGGCATGGTGGCCGTTCGTGGGTGGACTTGTATTGCTGTCGCTGGGAGTCCTGATGATTGTCACCGGCAGCACGGCGGAGCACGCCACGAATACCGTGATTGGCACCGTGGCAGTGGTCATCGGCATAATGGCCCTCGGCATGGCCGTAGAGCATGGCAGAGCTGCGAAGAGGTCGGATGAGCAGCGCGAACGGATTCTCAAGCGAATGGACGAGATTGCTGGCCTGTTGCGCGAGATCCGCAATCGTAGCCAACCCCTGTCGCTGTGAGGCGAGCGGAGGCCATCAAGGAGCCTCGAATTCCCTTCGAGGCTGCCAAGGGACGCCGTTGGAGTCAGCGGGGGCGCCCGATTCCTCAACTCCCTTGGCTGCGCTGGTGGTGGCCGACATAGCCGACGACCACTCTCTTGTCGTGGTCGTCCCAAGCGAAGGCGATGCGGATGGTGTGCTGGGGATTGCCGCTGCTGCCCCTGCCGATGTGCTCGCCAAGCTCGTATTTGTTGCCGTTGACGAAAGCGTAATACCAGTCCTTGAACATGCCGATGGTGACGGCGGACTGGTGTGGGATATACGACCAGCCGGGGCAGACCTCCTTGAGCATCGTATCGAAGTCAGGAGTGTCTCCGTTTCCATCTGTCCGCGCGCGGTGGTAGGCGGTTGCGAGCCATGCAAGTGCGTCGAAGACCTCGCCGGGGTCGCTGGAAGGGCGTGTCGTCCCTGGACCGGGAGTTGAGGGCGATGACAAGTTTGCCGGGGAAGCTGGCTTCTGCGGCGGCGATGGCGTCGCGCACGCTCTCCACGGGCGGCTGAGGTGGCTCCTCGCCAGTGGGATGGACGGTGACAGGAGCGCCGCGCCAAGCCTCCTCGCGCAGCCTGCTCTCGCGGAGTTGCCGCCTGAGCGTACTGTTCTCCTCGTCCTGCACGCCCTTCTCGGCGCGGAGGCTATCGTGGGCGTGGCGCAGTGCCCCGAGTTCCTTGACGAGGCGGGCGTTCTCTGCGGTGACGGTTTGCTTCTCAGCCTGGAGCTTGTTCCGATCCTCGCGGAGTGCGTCGTTGGCCCACTTGAGGCGGGTGTTCTCTGCGGTGAGTTCTTCCCCAGGGCTCACGGTCGACTCGACCTGCGTGGACACCGCCTCTGCGACCTCATCGTGGTCGTGACCGTCCTCGCCGTCACCGGATGCGTCTGCTGAGGCGGCTCCGACGGTTTGGCGCCAAGAGTCCACGATGGCGAGGATGCCAGCTTCGCATGCGTCACGCTGCTGGGCCCGTTCGGACTCTTCGCTCTTGGTGGGGCCTTGGGGCCGGACCTCGCGATAGGTTTCGAGTGCGGACCGGAGCGACTCGGCGAATGCGAGTGCGGAGCGGGTGAGACCCATGCCCACCGCCTCGGAAGCTGTGCTGAGGTCGATGCCGAGGTACCCGAGTTCGTCGGCGTAGTCGACGGCGATACTGGCGATGGCGTCGTCGAACTCCCGTTTCTGGACCAGGCTCAGGTCGGCGAGCCTTGCGGCGATGGTGGTGGTCATCTCGTTGTGGAAGATGAATACCTCGTTCCATTCGGGCGCGCCGGGTGGGAGCGCGCAGAGTTGTCCGAGGAATCGTTCGAAGAGGTCGGACTGCATGTGCACCTCGATGGGGAACCGCCCTGAGAGGTAGCAGAGCATGAGTGAGGCGTCCTCGGCGTTGATCTCGGGGTTCTCCGCGGCGAGCACGCAGCTCTCCATGGTGCATCGACTCTCGGGCCAGACGGCATCGAAGGCGTCCTTCTTGGCGGGCGTGATGGCGACGCCCTTGGCCTGCAGGTGGGCGGAGACGATGTCGGCGAGGCCGGGGAGGGATTCGGCCCATGTGCGGAGGACGGCGCTTGCGAGCCTGTCATTGCCGTGCAGGAGTTCGTCGAGAACGGGTCCGGCGAGCACGTCGTCCTGAGCGCGGCTGGGACTGCGGAAGCCCGGGACGGCGATCGCGGAGTGGTCGATGGCGGCGTTGAGGGCGGAGCGTGCGCCCTCGGATGCGGCCCTCCGGTGTTGGAGTGCGGCATGGACCACGTCGCCTGCCCGGTCCTCGGCCAGGTGGAACATCTCGCTGACGGGGATGGGGACGGGTGGTCCGCCGTGGGAATCGAGCGGGTTCATCTGGACGGTGAACATCGGTTGCGCCTCCTGTGCTGCTTCGCATGATGAAGCACGGGGCGGGGCAATGGAAGGGGCGGATGTCACGTCCTCCGGGTGAGTGAACCGAGGCGACAGGGGGGCGTGTGGGGGCACGATGACGGGCTCCCGATGCGCGCGTGGGAGAGTTTCTGCGACGCCGGCGGACGTCTGACCTGGGCTGCGGCGCACGCTGCGTGTGCTACTCTACGACCAGACCGGTCCGATGGGAGATGTGCCGCATGGAGATGGAATACGCACGCAGGTGCCCGCGGTTGGTGGCTTCGATCATCGACGTCGTCATCGTGGTGGTCGTGCTCGGGATGCTGAACGTCGTGGGCGTCATCGACACGTTCGTGGTCGAAGAAGGTGAGAGCGTGCCGGTGCTGCATGTCGTGATCCAGGGATTTATCGGTCTTGGTTACTTCACGGTGCTGACGGCGGTCTGGGGAGCGACGCTGGGGAAGATGGCGATGGGAATGAGGGTGGCCGACGAGAATGGCATCAAGCCGGGCGTCGGGGCGGTGCTGCTGCGCCAGTTGTGGGGCTCGCGCCGCTTCCAGCCATCGTGCTGGGGATGAACGGAGGAGACGGCATCAGCGGGCTGGTCACGATCGTGGTTGTCTTCTGGATCTTGATCGACGACCGTCGCCAGGGGCTGCACGACAAGCTGGCGAGGACGTTCGTAGTGCGAGCGTAGTGCGCACGTGAGAGGGGGCGGACACCATGACCGTGAGCGACATGGCGCAGTTGGCAGGGTTGGCAGGTCTGGTGCGGAGCAAGAACCAGGCGGACGCGCAAGTTGCCGGATTCATCGGTCGCCCCGCGATTACGGGTCATTTCGGTGAGTTCGTTGCCGCGAATCTGTTCGGCATCGCCCTCCATGACTCCGCAGTGGAGAAGGGCAGCGACGGACGCTTCGTCGGTGGGCCGCTCGCCGGTCGGAGCGTGGAGATCAAGTACTACCCCAAGCTGGAGGGGATACTGGACATCAAGGTGGATGGTGCGCCGGACTACTACCTCGTGCTCACCGGCCCGAGAAGCGGAGCGGCATCGTCGCGCGGCACGACCCTACCGTGGGTCATCGAAGGGGCCTATCTGTTTGAGACCGCTTCGCTCGTAAGCAGGCTCACCGCCAAGGCGGGAGTTGCGACCAGCGTCAGGCGGGAGTTCTGGCAGGAGGCCGAGATATATCCGCGCGCGAATCCTGTGTTCCCTCTGAGTCCACAGCAATGCGAGGCGCTTCGCCAGTTCAGCGAGGCATCCATCGGCGGGGCCTGCTAGCGGGAGCAGAGAGCGCGAGATGCTGCAGGGGATCCGAGTCAGCCTCGACGAAGTGCGCGGGTACATGCAGGTGTACCGCGCCACGGCAGCCCGCATCCGTGAGCGGCGGTGGTCGTGGTGCGGGTGCGCGCGGATACCCGGCCCCGGCTGGCATACGGCGATCGAATGCGCGCCGGAGCTTCACGCACTGGAGATGGTGATACGCGCCGTCCACGAGGAGCACCGCGTACTCGGCCACGCTCCCGAGCCCGAGCGCATCTGCGAGCTGTGGGCCGAGGCGGAGCGGCAGGCTCACGCACGTCTGCGCGCTACCGCCGATGGGACAAGGTTGGCGGCGCGTGGCTGATGCATCGGCCCTGCTGATCGTATTGGTAGTGGGGCTGAAGTACCTGCTGCCGCTTGCGCTGATCCCGTTCCCGTTCCTTGCGGGGTGGGCGAACTTCGTGCTGGACACGATGGACGGGGACGTTCTGGTTCCCCTGGGGCTGTCGGAGCCTGTCTACCAGCGGATCGACAAGTCTGCGGACTACGTGACGTACGTGTGCATGGTGGCCGCCGCGTGGCGATGGCCGCTGCGCCGGGCGGCGATCGGGCTGTTCGCGCTGCGGACGGTGGGCCAGGCGCTGTTCTTCATCACGGGGAACGAGGTGGTCTTCTTCCTGTTCCCGAACTTCCTGGAACCGCTGTTCCTGGCGTATGCGACGGTGCTTGTGTTGAAGCGTGAGGATGCGCCTGCGTTCTACGCGCGGCACGCGGTGGTGATCTGGGTGCTGGTGGTCGTCTACAAGCTGCAGGACGAATACGTGACGCACGTGGCGAACGTGGACCGGTCTGAGTTGCTGGGCCGCCTGCTCGGCGGCTGACCGCGCACCTCCCTGTTCTCCGCAACTCGTGCGAACCGTGCTCCGTTCTCTGTGCTCGCAAGGCGACCGTGGCGGCGGCGGGCCGGCGTCGTCTGGCTGACGCCGGCGGTCGTTGCCCTGCCGCTCCGCTGATCAGTGCCCGCTTCAAGAGCCTCCGAAGAGCTCGGCCACGGTCCGTCCCAGCACGTGAAGGCCACCCCAACCCATGATGTCGCCGAAGCCTTGGAACACGAGAGCGAGGCCGAGCAGGGCGAGCAGGGGCACGACCGGTTTGACGATGTCGCGCAGGAACCGGAGGGGGCCGCGCCAATGCTTTGGATGCAGCGCGCTCCAGATGGAATACGCCACGCCGATGGCAGCCAGGCCAAGGAGTATGGCGACGGCGGCAGCTTTGAGGTCGAGCGCGCCGGACAGCAGGAGCACCGCCAAGCCAGGGGCGGACAATGCGACGATGGTGAGCGTCCAACGGAATCGGACCTTCGCCTCGTCGTCGCCTGCGGGCGCGGAGCGTCTGGCCGGTCGGGTTGTCCTCCGTCCTCTCGCCATGGCATACGCGCTTCGTCTGGTGATCAACTCCCTCAACATCCTAGTCCCCCCAGAGTCCGAGCGTGAGGACGCGCCTGACGGTGCGCCGGCGCTCCCTGCGGACGCGGATGCGGCGTGTTCGTTCGAGCGCCTTGGCGCGCCACCGAAGGTGGTCGTGCCGCCGCTCGCTGTCGAGGGGCTCCACCTCGGGCGGGAGGGTGAGGCCGAACTCGCCGATCATGGAGACCTCGAGCTGCCACCTGCGCTCCCTGGCCCTGGCGCGCTCGACGGGAGTGCCTGTCTGCACGCCTCTGGCCCTGAGCTCGCGCCATTCAGTGACGAGCGGCGCCGCCGGTCCGAACGCGAAGTCCTCGTCGTCCTGGACGTCCATGGTGACGACGCCGGGCCCGGGCATGCCGTGAGCGCGCTTCGGCGGAAACCACCCGTCGTCCGTGTCGCTCTCCGCGGTGGCCTCCTCCGCATCGTCCCCGCCCGCCGTAGCCGTCCCGGCCTCGCCGCTCTCCGCTGTGGGCTGCTGCGAGGGCCCGAACCCCACCGCGGCCTCCAGCCGCGCCAACCGCGCCTGGACGCCCGCCTGCGCACCGGCGACCTCGCCGACGGCCTGCTCCAGCGCCCCGACACGCTGCTCCACCGCCGCCTGAGTCTCAGCCGCCGGTGGGGGTGATTCCTCGTCGTCGTCCTCCGGGAGCTTCCTGACGGCCTCCCTGACCCTGCGCGAGAGCCTGCCGTTCTCCAGGCACCTGTTGAGGGTGCGATAGTTGAC
>JAJEIT010000075.1 GCA_022827945.1 Dehalococcoidia bacterium
CGGGCGGCGGCGCGGACGGGGAGGTCGCCGAAGGGGACGACCTCGGTCCACTCGCGCGCGGATGCAGCTTCACTCATATCGATACCCCTGTCTGACCGTCTGCCCGGATCGCCTCAGCGCTTGTCGAACTCGAGGTGAAGCTCGTAGAGGCCGAGCATGATGCCGGGCTGGTGGGTGAAGTCGTTCTTGCCCGGCGCGAAGCGGATGTTGTCGAGCCGGTCGATGAGCACCTCGGTGGCGATGTTCTGCTCGAGGCGGGAGATGCCCTGGCCGGGGCAGTTGCGCGGGCCCATCGAGAAGGTGAGGTGGCGGCCGGGGTTCTTGCGGTCGAGGCGCAGCTCGGCCGGGGCGGGGCAGAGGTCGGCGTCGCGGTTGCCGGCGCCGAAGCGGAGGTGGAGGAGGGAGCCCTTCGGGATCTGGACGCCGCGAATCTCCATGTCCTCGGGGACGTAGCGGCCGCCAGCGCCGCCCTGGGTGGGGGCGTAGAGGCGGAGCGCCTCCTCGACAAAGAAGCGGACCTTGCCACGATCTTCGCGCATCTCCTCGACGAGCTCGGGGTGCTGGGCGAGGAGCAGGGCCTCCGAGGTGAGGGCGTATTGGGTCGTCTCGTTGCCGCCGATGTGCATCAGCACGGCGATGCTGATGATCTCGCCGTCGCTCAGCTTGCGGCCTTCGTACTCCACCTGCGAGAGGAAGGAGATCATGTCCTCCTTCGGGTTCTTCCGCTTCTCGTCGATCTGGGACTGGATGTAGCGGTGGAAGTCGACGAGGACGGCGGCGTTCTCCCGCTCGACCTCCTCGGAGAGCTCGTTGCGGGGGCCATCGCCGTAGACGAAGCGGCGGACCTGGGCCTCCTCCATCTTCTTCAGCATCGGCATGTCCTCGAGGGGGAAGCCGAGGATGGTGGTGATGACGGTCTGGGGGAGGGGAGCGGCGAACTGCGTCACGAACTCAACCTCGCCGTCGTCGATCCAGTTGTCGATGAGGCCGTTGACGGCGGCGGTGACCATCTCGCGGTGGCGTTCAGCGCCCTCGGGGCCGACCCAGGGATCCCAGAGCTGCATGCGGTATTGCTTGTGCTGCTCGACGGTGGGGCGGAGGGTCTGGGCGGCGTCGACGGTCTCGCCGAAGCCTTCCTCGCGGAAGATCTCGGACTCGATCTCGCTGGAGCCGGCGGAGGCGGCGGCGGAGATGTCCTCGGGCATCAGGTCGAAGAAGCGGGGATCGCGGGTGATGGAGGCGATGTCCTCGAACTTCGAGACGACGAAGGCGTCGGCGCCGGGGAGCCAGCCCTTGCCCGGGATGCGGGCGATGGGGGCTTCCTCGTGAAGCACCTTGTAGGAGTCGAACCAGTGCTCCTGGGAGCCCGGCTCGAAGAGCTCGGCGCCGATATCGGCGGCGACGGGGCAGGCGGAGGCGGGGATGGCCTCGGATTTGGCGGTATCGGTCATGAGTGCTCTCTCCTGGGTGGGTTCAGACGTAGCCGAGCTCGCGCTCCATCGCGTCGATGGCGTCCTCGGCGATAGCGTAGGCCTTCATGGCCGTTTCTTCCGAACAGACGATTGGAGGGCAGACGCGGGTGTTGTTGCCGCCACCGGAGACGACGAGGCCGCGTTCGAGACAGTTCTTGTAGAAGAGGCGGCCGGCCTCATGGCTGGGCTCGCGGCTCTCCTTGTCGGTGACGAAGTCGAGGGCGAGGAGGAGCCCCTTGCCGCGGGCGTCGCCCACGGAGGGGTGGTCGTCCCGGAGGCGGTGGAGGCGGTCGAGGGAGACCTCACCAAGGGCGCGGGTGTGCTCAAGCAGGTTCTCTTCCTCAATGGTGTCGAGGACGGCGATGGCGGCGGCGCAGGCGGCGGGCTGGCCGCCATTGGTGGTGGAGGGCTGGGTCTGCTGGAGCGCATCTTTGAGCCCCTCGCGCACGCAGAGGACGGAGATAGGAATGCCGTTGCCCAGCATCTTGCCGATGATGACGGCATCGGGGACGACGCCGTAGTGCTCGGCGGCGAACCACGTGCCCGTGCGCCCGAAGGTGGCGAACTCGTCGAAGATGAGCAGCATGTCGTGGCGGTCCGCGATCTCGCGGAGGCGGGGGAGGAACTCGTCGGGGTAGGTGCGGGCGCCGCTGCCGTTGGTGATGGGCTCGACGATGATGCCGGCGAGCTTCCCGTGGCTGTTCGAGAGCATGAGGCGCTCGGCGAAATCGGTGCAGTGCATGCCGCAGTCGGGGTAGGTCATCTTGTATTCGCAGCGGAAGCAGAAGGCGGCGGGCACGGTGAGGAAGCCGGAGGGGCGGGGACCGGTGGCGGCGTTCCCCATGCCCGTGGCGATCGCGCTGGTGGTGCGGCCGTGGTAGTCGCCGGTGAAGGCGAGGAACTCGTGGTTGCCGGTGGCGGCGCGGGCGACGCGGAGGGCGGCTTCGGTGGCCTCGGTGCCGGTGTTGAAGAACTGGAAGACGTTGAGGTCGCCGGGGGTGATGGCGGCGAGGCGCTCCATGAGCTGGACGCGCACGTCGGTGGGGAAGTCGCGCACGTTGAGGAGGCGGCCGGCCTGGTTGGCAACGGCCTCGGTGATGCGGGGATGGGCGTGGCCGAGGGCGGCGACCATGTGGCCCTGGGTGAAGTCGATGAAGCGGTTCCCGTCGGCATCGGTGAGGGTGACGCCCTCGCCGTGGGTGAACGCGACGGGGAGCGTGTTCACCATCTGGAAGTAGCTGCCGTACTGGTACTGCTGGGTCTTGTCGAACAGCTCCTGCGAGCGCGGTCCGGGGAGGTCGCCGTCAATCAGGGGGGCATCGATGGCGGGCGCGTTCGCCCACTCGATGCTGCTTGCGAACGTGACGCCCGACCGGGCCTGCGTCGCCATACCTCGCTCCTCCCGTCAGGGGCGGAGCGGATTGTACGCGCCAGCGGGCGGCGAGGTGAACGAGACGCCTAGACGGCGCCGATGCGCTCCGCCTCGGTCTCGCGCAGCTCCTGCGCCTCGGCGGGCGTGAAGGTAGCTCCGCAGGTGCCGCAATCGAAGCGCGAGGCCCTGTCCTCGTGCCCGATGTCATCGGGCTCGTCCCACTTGGGGACGAGGTTGGTATGGGGGCACTCGTCACGCTCCACGGGAACGTCGGCATGAAGGCCCTCGGCCTCCGCCGCATCCCCACGCTTGAAGAGCTTGTCCAGGAAACCCATGAGTCGCCTCCCCTCGCAATGGGCCGAACAACACAATCGTATAAGGGCCGTCAAGGCGGCGCGACTAGCGAGCGTCTCGCGTAGCCTCTTCGCCGTCATGCCGGGAGCGCTCGCGCCGTACCGCGTCATCGACCTGACCCGCGAAATGGGGGCGGTCTGCACGCGAATGCTGGCGGGGCTGCGGGCGGACGTGGTGCGCGTCGAGCCGCCCGGGGGCGACCCCACGCGGCTGCGGGCGCCACTGGTCGGGGAAGGGGAGGGGCTGAGCGCGTGGTGGGCGCAGATGCACGCGGGCAAGCGCAGCATCACCCTCAACGCGGGGTCGGAGGCGGACACGGCCTTCCTGCTGGACCTGTGCGCGAGCGCGGACGCGGTCGTGGTCTCGCCAGATGACGGCGGGAAGGCGTGGCCGATCCCGCTCGACGAGCTAGCGGAAATGGCGCCGCACGTCGTGCGTACGGTGATCACGCCGTTCGGGCTGGAGGGGCCGAAGGCGGGGTGGGCGGGGAGCGACCTGGTCGGGCTGGCGTCAGGCGGGCTGATGTCGCTGTGCGGGGACCCGGACCGGGCGCCGCTGCGGGTGGCAGTGGAGCAGGCGTACGCGCTGACCGGCGCGCAGGCGTGCGTGGGCACGCTGCTGGCGCTGCGGGCAAGGAGGCTAACCGGACGGGGGCAGCTGGTGGACGTTGCGATGCAGGCGGCGGTCGCGAACGCGCTGGGGAACGCGCGGCTCTACTACGCAATGGGCGGGCTGGTGGCGAAGCGGGCGGGTGGAGGTCGCGCCTTCGGTACGCAGGGCACGCAGCTTATCTACGAGTCGGCGGACGGGTACGTGGCGTACTGGCGGCAGCCGGACAGCATCCGGGCGCTGGCGCGCTGGTTCGACGAAGCGGGGGAGCCGCGCACGTTCGACGCGGAGGCGTGGGCGGGGCGGGCGCTCGTGGGGGGCGACATGCCGGCGCCGGAGGAGGTAGAGGCGCTGGAGTCGGAGATCCGGCGATTCTTCGCGGCGCGGAGCACGCACGAGCTGGGCGAGGAGGGGCAGCCGCGGGGGCTCATGATCTACCCGGTGAACACGATGGCAGACCTCGTCGAGAGCGAGCACCTGGCGGCACGGGACTTCTTTGACGAGGCGGATTCGCCAGTGGGGACGCTGCGGATGCCGGGCGCGCCGATGAAGCTCTCGGCGACGCCGTGGCGAACAGGCGAGGTGGCGACAGCGGGAGCGGACGAGGCGGCGGTGCGGGCGGAGGTGGCGGGGGGGCGGGCGGCTCCGCCAGTCGTGGAGCGGAAGGGGGCGGTGGGCGCGCGGGACCTGTTCGAGGGCATCCGGGTGGCGGACTTCTCGTGGGTGGGGGTGGGGCCGAACTCGACGCAGATGCTGGCGTGGCACGGGGCGGAGGTGGTCCGCGTGGAATCGACGCTGAAGCTGGACACGTTCCGCTCGGGCGGGCCGCGTCCGGGGAACGACACGAGTCCCGACGGGAGCGCCTACTGGGCGAACCACAACCGGGACAAGCTGGGTGTGCAGATCAACCTGCGGACGCCCGGGGGGCTGGAGGCGGCGAAGCGGCTGATCGCGGCGAGCGACGTGGTCACGGAGTCGTTCACGCCGGGGTTCATGAAGCGGGTGGGGCTGGACTACGAGTCGGTCCGGGCGATCAACCCGGACGTGATCATGATGTCGATGTCGATGGAGGGGCAGTACGGCCCGCACGCGCAGTTCCGCGGGTTCGGGCTGATCCTGCAGGCGGCCGCGGGCATCACGGGCTTCACGAGCTGGCCCGACCGGCCCCCGACGGGCACGGGCGTCGCCTACACGGACTGGGTGGCGATGCACTTTGCGGCGTCGTCGCTGCTGGCGGCGCTCGACCACCGCGAGCGGACGGGCGAAGGGCAGTACATCGACCTCTCGCAGCTGGAGGCGATGACGTACGCGCTGGACGGCGCGCTGGTGGCGGCGCTGAACGGGGGCGCGGACACGGTCGCGAACGGGAACCGGCATCCGGAGGCGGCGCCCCACGGCGTGTTCGCGTGCGCAGGGGAGGACCGCTGGTGCACCATCTCGGTGATGAGCGACGCGCAGTGGACGGCGCTCTGCGCGGCGGTAGGGCGGGAGGACTGGGCGGCGCACGAGGGGCTGCGGTCGGCGGCGGGACGGAAGCGGCGCGAGGACGAACTCGAGGCGGGGCTGGCGGCGTGGTGCGGGGCGCGGACGGCAGAGGAGGCGCAAGAGGTACTGCAGGAGGCGGGTGTGCCGGCGCACCTCGTCGCGACGATGGCGGATGTCGAGGAGGACCCGCAGCTCAACGCACGGGGGCACTTCTGGGAGACGGACCACCCGGTCATCGGGCCGCTGCGGTACGACGGCGCGGCGTACCTGCTCAGCGAGACGCGAGCGGGACCGCGCAACCCCGCGCCGCTGCTGGGACAGCACACCGAGCACGTCTTCCGCGCGGTGCTGGGCTACAGCGAAGACGAGCTGGCGGAGCTGATCGCGAGCGGCGCGCTGGAGTAGCAGGGCACGAAAAAGCCGCGGCGCCGGAGCGCCGCGGCCTGGTCGTACCCGTTCGGGCCTGGACTAGCGGTCGGGGCCTTCGATGTAGTTGTCGAGCACCTTGTGCATGTGGCGGATGCGGCGCTCGCGGTAGTTGATGAGGAGCCCCTTGTAGGCACGGGAGTTCATGCCCTTCTGCACGTGCGGCAGGTTGTAGGAGTCCTGGTCGAGGACGAGACCGATGGAGATCTCGCCGTGCTTGTGGGTGGTGTGGACGGGCCGCGGGGGCCAGTCGGCGCCCGGTGGCATGCGCACGTAGGTCTGGAGGTCGAACAGCATCTTGTTCGGGTCCGTCGCGTGGGGACGCTGGCGGAAGAACAGGAAGTTGAGGGCGTTCGTGTTGAAGGTGAGGCTGGGGAAGATGTAGTAGTGATAGTCGTCGGAGAGCTGATCGTCGTTCAGCTCCGAGACGTCCAGCCCCTGGGCCGCAGCCGACTTCTTGGTGGCGGCCTGCATGGCGGGACGCACATCGCCCATGCCGCCCTGGAACGTCTCGGGGTCGATGCCGGCGGCGACCATGAACTCGATGAGCGGCTGGGTGACCTCTTCCTGGTTCGGGTAGCGCGGGCTCACGAGCCCGAACGGGACCAGGTAGCGGTTGTGGCGCTCGTAGAGGTCGATCTGCACGTGGATGTCGTCCAGCGACTCCAGCAGCTGCGGGTGGATGCCCTGCACGTGGTAGACCTCGTTGAAGGCATCGACGGAGGTCTTCCAGTTCGTGTCCCATTCGAGGGTCATGTCCTGGACGATGGCGTACTCCTCGAAGTGGTAGGGATCGAGGTGCCAGTTGACGGGCTCGAGGAACTCAAGCAGGGGCTCGGCGTCCGGGTTCAGGTTGAACCAGACGAAGCCGCCCCACGTGTCGCAGGGCACCTCGACGAGGGCCGTCTCCTGGGGAACGCCCTGGGTGAAGGTGTCCTCGTCCGGCACGAACTTCTTCGAGCCGTCGAGGTTGAACTCGAAGAAGTGGTAGGCGCACTGGAACGATTCCGCGTGGCCCATGCCGGGGTTCCGGATCTGGTTTCCGCGGTGGGGGCAGACGTTATAGAACGCCCGCACCTTGTCCTCGGCCTCACGAACGATGAGCAGCGACTCGGGCCCCAACTCGGTCGTGAAGTAGTCGCCCACGTTGGGGATGTCGGACTCGCGGCCGGCCATGTTCCAGACCTTCGTCCACATGCGCTCCCACTCGAGCTGCATGTACTCCTTCGAGGTGTAGCGCTCTTTCGGGATCAGTTCGGTGCCGAGGATGGGCTCGGGGGCCTTCTCGGTGGGGGTTCCCTGGCGGACGGACGTGGTCATGGGGCAGCTCCGGATACGGGATTGGCGCGTATTTCGCGCAGACATAGGGAAGGTACCCGGAATCGCGTTCCGGGGAAACCCCAGACAGGGCCTGTTTCCGGGCCGCCGGGCGGGCGCACAGGCGCGGCTGCGCTAGAATCGCTGGCCGTGGACCTGCGCAGAAGTATCCGTGACGTTCCCGACTTCCCCAGGGAGGGCGTGCTGTTCCGCGACATCACGCCGCTGCTGGGGGATCCGCTCGCGTTCCGCTACAGCATCGACGAGCTGTGCGTGCACGCGGCGCGCCGGGACGCCTCCGCGATCGTGGGGGTGGAGTCGCGCGGGTTCGTGTTCGCGGCGGCGATGGCGGACCGCATGCGGCTGCCGTTGGTGCCCCTGCGGAAGCCGGGGAAGCTGCCGGCCGCGCGCATGTCGATCGAGTACTCGCTCGAGTACGGCGACAGCCAGCTCGACATCCACCAGGACGCGCTCTCGGTAGGGAAGCGGGCCTACATCGTGGACGACCTGCTGGCGACGGGCGGAACGGCGGCGGCGGCGGCGAAGCTGGTCGAGCTTGTGGGAGGCGAGGTCGTGGGGCTGGGGTTCGTCATCGAGCTCGAAGAGCTGGGCGGACGGGCGAAGATCGACGGCTACGACGCCATGAGCCTCGTCCGCTACTAGGAGCGGGAGGAGCGGGGCCGTGAGCGGCTACACACCAATCCGCATCCTGCCGGGCGAAGGCATCGAGGTTCTCGACCAGACGCTGCTGCCCCACGAGGAGCGCTACCTGAGGCTCAAGACGGTGGCGGCGGTCGCAGAGGCGATCCGGGCGCTGCGGGTGCGTGGAGCGCCCCTCCTGGGCGTGACTGGCGCCTGCGGGATGGCAATCGCGGGGCAGGAACACGGGGCGGGGCCGGAGACGCTCGCGCAGGCGGCGGCGGAACTGAAGGCGACGCGCCCGACGGCGGTGGACCTGGGAGCGATGATCAACGAGGCGCTCGCGGCGGCGGGGGAGGCGGGCGGGGAAGCGGAGCGGCGGGCGGCGCTGTGGGGTTTCGCGGAGCGGGCGCTGGCGCGACAGCGGGAACGGGACGCGGCGCTGGCGCGGCACGGGCGTGAGCTGCCGGGCCTGGAGGGGGCGGTCCTGACGCACTGCAATACGGGCGGGCTGGCGACGGGAGGGGAGGGGACGGCGCTGGCAGTGATCGCGGAGGCCTGGCGGGTCGGGCGTATCGAACGGTGCTACGCGACGGAAACGAGGCCGCTGCTGCAAGGGGCGCGGCTGACGATGTGGGAGCTGGGCGCGCTGGGGATTCCCGGCACGCTCCTCCCAGACACCGCCGCGGCTTCGCTGATCGCCTCGGGGCAGGTAAGCGCGATCATCACGGGCGCGGACCGGATCGCGGCCAACGGGGACGGCGCGAACAAGGTGGGGACGTACGGGCTGGCGGCGGTGGCGGCGCGGCACGGTGTGCCCTTCTACCTGGCGGCGCCGCTCAGCACCTTCGATCGGAACACACCGTCGGGGGACGCGATCCCGATCGAGTTCCGGGGGGAAGACGAGGTGGGTGGCTTCGGTGACGACCGCTGGAGCCCCGACGGGGGCGGGGTCTACAACCCCGCGTTCGACGTGACGCCGGCGGAGCTGATCGCGGGCATCGTGTGCGAGAGCGGCGTGCTCCGCCCCCCGTACGGCCCGGCGATCGCCGCCCTGACCGCCCGGAACGGGTAGCGGTAGACTCCGGGCTAGTGCCTGAATCGATCGAGCTCGCGGTCCTGGGCGGGAGCGGTTTCTACGAGATGCCGGGGCTGCGCGGGGTGGAGGAGCGGGCGATTGAGACGCCGTTCGGCAAGCCGAGCGACGCGATCCGGGTGGGGGAGCTGGAGGGGCAGCGCGTCGCGTTTCTGGCGAGGCACGGTCGCGGGCACCGGCTGCTACCCTCGGAGATTCCCCAGCGGGCGAACTTCTGGGCGCTCAAGTCGCTTGGGGTGCGGCGGGTGCTGGCGGTCTCGGCGGTGGGGTCGCTAAGGGAGGCGTACGCGCCGGGGCACCTGGTGGCGCCCGACCAGCTCATCGACCGGACGCGGGGGAACAGGCCGAGCACGTTCTTCGGGGAGGGAGTGGTCGCGCACGTGTCGTTCGCGGAACCGTTCTGCTCAGCGCTGCGGGGACGGGCGCTGGCGGCGGCGCGGGAGGCGGGGGCGACGGCCCACGACGGCGGGGCCTACGTGACGATCGAGGGACCGGCGTTCGGGACGCGGGCGGAGAGCGAGCTGTACCGCTCGTGGAGGGCGAGCCTGGTGGGGATGACGGCCCTGCCGGAGGCGAAGCTGGCCCGCGAGGCGGAGCTCTGCTACGCGATGCTGGCGGCGGTTACGGACTACGACGCCTGGCACGAGGCGGAGGAGGCGGTCGACGCGACGACCGTGATGACGCGGCTGGCGGAGAACGTCGAGGTGAGCCGCAGGGCGGTCGCGAAGCTGGCGGCGGCGCTCGACGACGACGGCTGCGGCTGCGGCCGGGCGCTCGACGCGGGCCTCGTGACGCCGCCGAAGTCCATCCCGGCGGAAGCACGCGAGCGGCTGGCGCCGATCCTCGGGCGGCGGCTGGGGGCGAAGGGCGCATGACGCTGCTGGTGGCGGGCTGGGTGGCGCTGGACGAGATCGAGACGCCGTTCGCGAAGGTCGAGCAGTCGCTCGGAGGCTCGGCGACGTGCGCGGCGCTGGCGGCGGCGCAGTTCACGGACGTGCGCCTGCTGGCGGCTATTGGCGAGGACTTCCCGGAGAGCGAGCGAGCGAAGCTGGAGGGGCGGGGCATCGACCTCGCGGGGCTGACGACGCTGCCGGGCGGTACGACGAGCCGCTGGGGCGCTCGCTACCACTACGACATGAACACGCGCGACACGCTCTACACGCATCTCGGGGTGAACGACGGCTGGCGGCCGGTGCTGCCGGACGGCTGGGAGGACTCGAGCGCGGCCTTCATGGCGGCGGACGACCCGGCAACGCAGCGCAGGCTCCTGGCTGCGCTGACGGCGCCGCGGGCGACGATGGTCGACACGATCAAGCTGTACATCGAGGCGGAGGAGGCGGGGGTGCGGGAGGCGATGCGGGAGGCGAACTTCGCCTCCGTGAACGAAACGGAGGCGCGGCAGCTGACAGGCGTGGCGAGCATCGCGAAGGCAGCGCGGATGCTGGTGGAGGAGGGAGCGCAGGCGGCGCTGGTCAAGCTGGGCGAGTACGGGGCCGTCTACGCGAGCGCGGACGACTACTTCGTCGCGCCGGGCTACCCGCTGGAGGAGGTGGTCGACCCGACGGGAGCGGGGGACAGCTTTGCGGGAGCGTTCCTGGGGTACCTGGACACGGTTCCGGAGCTCTCGGCGCGGGAGATCCGGCGCGCGATCATCTACGGGTCGACGGTCGCGTCCTTCGCGGTGGAGGGGTTTGGGCCGAGCCGCCTGCTGAAACTGACACGCGACGAGGTCGAAGCGCGGTATCGTGAGTTCCGTACGCTTACGCATATCGAGGAGGAGCGCTGATGGCGGAGCGAGAGCTCCCCTGGGCAGCGGGACGAGAGCAGCGAGAGTTTCTCGTGCGGGCGCTGCGGGGCCGCGA
The DNA here is from genome assembly GCA_022827945.1 of Dehalococcoidia bacterium. Classification (GTDB taxonomy): domain Bacteria; phylum Chloroflexota; class Dehalococcoidia; order Tepidiformales; family Tepidiformaceae; genus UBA2991. Next base: position 10,633 of record JAJEIT010000075.1, read on the forward strand.
CGCGATCCGCGAACGGCTGCAGCCGCAGCGGGAGCACGCCGCCTATGCGCTGGCGCAGCTCGAGCCGGGGCTGTTCGAGCGGACGCGCTGGTTCACGGCCGAGGGGCTCAGCGGGCAGGGCCTCGTGACCCACAGCCGGGGCGGACTCGGGGACGCGACGTTCGTGACGGGCGACCCCGATGCAATAAGGGCCATCCTCTCGATCGAGCCGGGCCCCGCCCGCAGTTACCTGACCTGCCGGCCGGAGCACGTCGACGTCGTCCGCAGGGTGTACCACCTCTCGAACAGCCAGCCGATGCTGCGCATGACGGCGACGCCGGCCACCTTCGAGCCGCACGAGGTCGTGCCGGCGACACGGCTGCTCGGCATCGACATCCGGCGCATCAACCAGCTGTACGGGTCGGACGGCAACCCGACGTACTACGAGGCGGGGCACATCGACGCCGGGGTGTACCGAGGGGTGGTGATCAGCGGCCGGCTGGTCGCGGTTGCCGGGACGCACGCGGTCTCGCCACGAGAGCGGGTGGCGGTGGTGGGGAACGTGTTCACCCATCCAAGGCAGCGGGGCCAGGGCTACGCGACGGCGGCGACGAGCGCGGCGACACAGGCTCTGCTGGAGACGTGCGACACCGTCGTGCTGACGGTCGACCCGAAAAACGCGCCCGCGGTGGCGGCGTACCGGCGGCTCGGGTACCGGGACACCGGGGAGATGATCGAGGCGACGGCGACGCGCCGCGACTCGGCGGCGCTGTTGGCCCTGCCCCGCAAGCTGCGAGCCCTCCTGCGCGGTCGCCAGCGCGGCGGAGCGCTCGTTTCGGTACGCTTGTAGTCTCTCTGGAGACGACCTGGAAAGCAGATAGGTACGACGAATGAGCGTTCCTTCGGACATCAGTGACCCGGCGCGCGTGCGCGAGGGGATCGACCGCATCGAGTGGGCGGCGCGGGAGATGCCCGTGCTCGCGCTCATCCGCGAGCGATTCGCTCGGGAGCAGCCGCTCAAGGGTGTGCGCCTGGCGGCCTGCCTGCACGTCACGACGGAGACGGCGAACCTCGCGCTGGCCCTGCGCGACGGCGGGGCGGAACTGCGCCTCTGCGCGAGCAACCCGCTCTCGACGCAGGACGACGTGGCGGCGGCGCTGGCGGAGGAGTACCGCATCTCCGTGTTCGCGCGGCGGGGCGAGGACAACGAGACGTACTACCGGCACATCCACCAGGCGCTCGATCACGAGCCGCAGGTGACGATGGACGACGGCGCGGACCTCGTGGCAACCATCCACCAGGAGCGGCGCGAGCTCCTGGCGGGAATGGCGGGCGGCCTGGAGGAGACGACGACGGGCGTCATCCGGCTGAAAGCGATGGCGAAGGACGGCGCGCTCGGCTACCCGATTGTGGCGGTGAACGAGTCGAACACGAAGCACCTCTTCGACAACCGCTTCGGCACGGGCCAGTCGACGGTGGACGGCATCGTGCGGGCGACGAACGTGCTGCTCGCGGGCAAGACGTTCGTGGTGGCGGGGTACGGCTGGTGCGGGCGGGGCCTGGCGAGCCGGGCGAGGGGCCTGGGGGCGCATGTGGTCGTGACGGAGGTCGACCCGGTACGCGCGCTGGAGGCGGTGATGGAGGGGTTCACGGTGATGCCGATGGCCGAGGCGGCGCCGGTCGGAGACTTCTTCGTGACGGTGACGGGCGACTGCCATGTGATCGATGGGGCGGCGCTTGAGACAATGAAGGACGGGGCCATCATGGCGAACAGCGGCCACTTCGATAACGAAATCGACCTGGACGCGCTGGACGGCATGAGCGAGGGGAAGCGGCGCGTTCGCGACCACGTGGACGAGTACCGCATGGGTGACGGACGGACGCTCTTCCTGCTGGGAGAGGGACGGCTGGTCAACCTCGCGGCGGCGGAGGGACATCCCGCCTCCGTGATGGACATGTCCTTCGCGAACCAGGCGCTGGGAACGGAGTGGCTTGTGGCGAACGAATCGACGCTGGACAAGCAGGTGCACGAGCTGCCCGACTCGATCGATGAGGAGATCGCGCGCTTGAAGCTGCAGGCGATGGGCATCGGTATCGACACCCTCACGGAGGAGCAGCGCCTCTATCTCTCCAGCTGGCAGGCGGGCACGTGAGCGGGACGAGGCTGGTGACCTCCGAGTCGGTGACGGAGGGCCACCCGGACAAGATCTGCGACCAGATCTCGGACGCGATCCTGGACGAGATCCTCGCGCGCGATCCGATGGCGCGCGTCGCCTGCGAGACCTCGATCACCACGGGGCTCGTGCTGGTGATGGGCGAGATCACGACGAGCGCCTACGTCGACATCCCGCGGATCGTGCGCGAGACGATCCGGGACATTGGCTACATCTCCTCGGACATCGGGTTCGACTGGGAGACGTGCGGGGTGGTGACGGCGATCGACGAGCAGTCGCAGGACATCGCGGCCGGCGTGAGCCGCTCGTGGGAGGCCCGCCACGGGGCGCGCGAGAGCGAGGAGCTGGAGACGGGCGCCGGGGACCAGGGGATGATGATCGGGTTCGCCTGCGACGAGACGCCGGAGCTGATGCCGCTCAGCATCTCGCTGGCGCACCGGCTGGCGCGGCGGCTGGCGGAGGCGCGCAAGAGCGGCGAGCTGCCCTGGCTGCGCCCCGACGGCAAGTCGCAGGTCACCATCGAGTACGGGGACGGCTGGAAGCCACAGCGGGCGGAATCGCTCGTGATCTCGACGCAGCACGCCCCGGACGTCGACCAGGAGGTGATCGCGACGGATGTGCGGCGGCACATCATCGACACGATCGTCGACAAGGCCCTGGTGGACAGCGACACGAAGGTCTACGTGAACCCCTCCGGGCGGTTCGTGGTGGGCGGGCCAAAGGGCGACGCGGGGCTGACGGGCCGGAAGATCATCGTCGACACCTACGGGGGCGTGGCGCGGCATGGGGGCGGGGCGTTCAGCGGCAAGGATCCGACGAAGGTGGACCGCTCTGCGGCCTACGCGGCGCGCTGGGTGGCGAAGACGATCGTGGCGGCAGAGCTGGCGCGGCGCTGCGAGGTGACGCTCTCCTACGCGATCGGGGTGGCGGAGCCGACCTCGATCAACGTGGACACGTCCGGGACGGGCGCAGTCTCCGACGAGGCGATCCTGGGGGCGGTGCGGAAGCACTTCGACCTGCGTCCGGGGGCGATTATCCGGGACCTCGACCTGCGCCGCCCGATCTTCAAGGCGACGGCGGCGTACGGGCACTTCGGACGCACGGGGCTGGACGTGCCCTGGGAAGACACGGGGCGAGCGGCGGACGTTGCGGCAACGGCGCGGCGCGGAGGGTAACCTTCGGCGGGCATGGACGCGATCATCCTCGTCGGGGGGCAGGGCGCACGGCTGCGGCCGCTCACCCTGACGCGCCACAAGAGCCTGATCCCGGTCGCGAACCGGCCCGCGCTCGACCACTTGTTGGACTGGCTCGGCGCCCACGGCGTCGAGCGGGCAGTGCTCGCGATGGGGCAACGCCAGGACGACCTCGTGGAGGCGTACCCGGAGGGGGAGCGGGGAGGGCTGGCGATTGCGCACGTGGTGGAGCGGGAGCGGCTGGAGTCGGGGGGCGCGATCCGGAACGCGGTGCGGGCGGCGGAGGTGGAGGGGCGCTTCCTCGTACTGAACGGCGACGTGTACGTCGACTTCGACCTGGGGGCGGCACTGGAGGCGCACGAGCGGGCAGGCGCGCGCCTGACGCTGGCGCTCTGCCAGGTGGCGAACCCGTCGGCATTCGGGGTGGCGGTGGTGGACGGGGCGTCGCGGATCACGGGCTTCGTGGAGAAGCCTCCGCCGGGGACAGCGCCGAGTGACCTTGTGAACGCGGGCGTCTGGGTGTTCGAGCCCGACCTCGTGCGGGAGATCCCGCCGGGGGCGGTGCGGGTGGAGGAGACCCTGTTCCCATCGCTGGTTGGGCGGGGGGAGAACGTGCTGGGGTACCACTTCGAGGGGCTGTGGGCGGACCTGGGGACGCCCGGGCGCTACCTCGAGCTCTCGCAGGCGCTGGTGAAACGGTCGGGGGTGCCCCTGCTGGCGGGCGGCGCGGTGGTGGCGGACGACGCAAGCGTCGAAGGCACGGCGCTGGCGTCGGACAGCGTGGTCGGGGCGGGCGCGAGCGTGACGGGCTCGGTGCTGTGGGAGGATGTGCGGGTGGAAGCGAGGGCGCAGGTGCGGGACTCCGTGCTGGCCGACGGCGTCACGATAGGGGCGGGCGCGGTTGTGCGCGGGGCGGTGCTGGGACGGGGCGCGAGCGTGGCGGCGGGGGCACGGCTGCACCCGGGCGAGATCGTCGAGCCAGGCGAGCGGCGGGAGTGAGGCGATGACCGAGAACCCTGTGCGCTTCGGGACGGACGGCTGGCGCGCGATCATGGGCGAGGAGTTCACGTTCGAGAACGTGCGCGCCTGCGCACAGGCCGTTGCCGAGCATCTTGCGGAGACGCGGGGGCGGGGCGAGCCGCTGGTCGTCGGGTACGACACGCGCTTCCAGTCGGATGAGTTCGCGCTGGCGGTTGCGCGCGTACTGGCGGGGAACGGCTTTCACGTGCAGCTCGCGGACCGGCCCGCGCCCACGCCCGCGCTGAGCTACCGCATCATCGAGGCGGGAGCGGGCGGGGGCGTGATCGTGACGAGCAGCCACAACCCCTTCCGCTGGAACGGGATCAAGGTGAAGCCGCACTACGGCGGCAGCGCGAGCCCCGAGATCGTCGCCGACGTCGAGCGGCGCGTGCCCGCCATCCTCGCGGACGCGGCGCGCCCGAAGCTGGCGCCCGCGGACTCGGACGCGATCACGCGCTTCGACCCGAATCCGGGGTACCTGGCGGGGCTAGGGCGGCAGGTGGACCTGGCGCGCATCCGGAGTGCGGGGCTGCGGGTGGCGATCGACCCGATGTACGGCGCGGGGGCGGGACTGCTTCCGGAGCTGCTGGACGGGGGCAGCACGCGAGTCGAGGAGATTCACACGGAGCGGAACCCGCTCTTCCCCGGGCTGCGGGCGCCGGAACCGATCGCGTCGAACCTCGATGCGCTGCTGTCGCTCGTCGCGGGTGGCGGGTTCGACGCAGGCGTCGCGAACGACGGCGACGCCGACCGGGTGGGGCTGGTGGATGGGTCAGGGGCGTACGTCGACCAGCTACGGACGTTCGCGCTGCTGGTCGAGTACCTGCTGGGGGCGCGGGGGTTGCGGGGAGCGGTGGTGAAGTCGGTAACGACCACGGCAATGGCGCGTCTGCTGGCGGAGCACTACGGCGTGGACTGCATCGAGACGCCGGTCGGGTTCAAGCACATCGGGCCGGTGATGATGCGCGAGGACGCCCTCATTGGGGGCGAGGAGAGCGGGGGGTACGGCTTCCGCGGCCACCTGCCCGAGCGCGACGGCATCCTCTCGGCGCTCTACCTGCTGGACGCGATGGCCATCAGCGGAAAGGGTCCGGCGGAGCTGCTCAAGGACGTGTTCGCGATCACGGGTCCGCACTCCTACGAGCGGGTCGACCTGGAGCTGGAGGCGGGGGCGAACGATGCCGTGAAGGCGGCGCTCGACGCGGCCTCGCCGCGCGACTTCGCGGGGCTGGCGGTCACGGGCGTCGACACGACGGACGGGTGGCGCTTCCTCCTCTCGGAGGGGTGGGTGCTGTTCCGGCTCTCGGGCACGGAGCCGCTGCTGCGCATCTACACGGAGTTGCGGGACGAGGCGAGGGTGGGGCCGGTGATCGAGGCGGGGCAGGCGCTCGTGGGGGATGCGCTGGCGTAGCGCCCACTTGGACGGGCTGTGCTTCACGTAAGAGGGGAACGGGCCTACACTCAGGGTGGCTCACTGGAGGGACCGCGGCTTACCGGTCGCGCCTCCGCTCGCTGAAACGCTCGGGGCGAGACGCCACCGTCGGACCCCGAGCCGCCACGACCGAATGGCGTGGCAGGCACCGGCCAGCCCCCACCAGGGCACAGGCCGGCAATCCAGAGCCGGTGGAAGGACTCGACCAATGGTTCGGATGACGGGATCCCAGATCCTGCTGGAGTGTCTCCAGCGGGAGGGCGTATCGACGATATTCGGCTACCCCGGCGGGGTGGTGCTGCCGCTCTACGACACGCTGCCGCAGTTCCCCGCGCTCCGGCACGTGCTCGTCCGGCATGAGCAGGGCGCCGCGCACATGGCCGACGGCTATGCGCGGGCCTCGGGAGAGGTGGGCGTCTGCCTGGCGACGAGCGGTCCCGGCGCGACCAACCTGGTGACGGGCATCGCGACCTCGTTCCTGGATTCGACGCCGATGGTGGCGATCACGGGGAACGTGGCGCGCACGCTGCTGGGCAAGGACGGCTTCCAGGAAGCCGACATCACGGGAATCACGCAGCCGATCACGAAGCACAACTACCTCGTGATGCGGGCCGAGAACATCGCGATGACGGTCCGCGAGGCGTTCCACATCGCGCGGTCGGGCCGGCCCGGCCCGGTGCACGTCGACATTCCCAAGGACGTGTTCCAGGAGGA
>JAJEIT010000062.1 GCA_022827945.1 Dehalococcoidia bacterium
CCGTCGACGGCGCCGACCCCGAGGTCGTCGCAGGGGAGGAGAACCCCGGCGAGAGCGACCTTGCCGTCGACGACGTTGTCACCCGATTCCGCGAGGATGTTCGCTCCGGGATGCACTGGTTCGAGGCCCTGCTCGATGCGATCGGGCGCTGGCGGGCCCCCGGCGAGACCCGCAACGGTCGCCGGTACGACTACCTCATCGGAGGCGAAGCGTTCGACTGGCTCCTTCTCGCCGAACGCCTGCTCGACGAGATTCCGGAGCTGGCCCCGGCGGGCGAGGTGGAAGCGCTGCTCTTCACCGGCCGCTGGCCCATCGACCTCGACGACGACGAGTTCGCGGCCCGTCTCGGGGCGGCCAAGTACAGCGCCCACCTGAACTACACCTACGGCGTGCTCGTCGAGACGGCGCTCCAGCTCAGCGTCGAGGAAGAGATCCACAAGGAGAACCACGCCAGTCCCTGGGGAGACGACCTGCGCGCCCACGAGGGCATGTTCCAGCGCGTCTACGGCGCCGACCGCGATCACCTGCGCGCCGCCTACTACGAGCAGACCGGCACGATGCTCCAGGAGGACATCTCCCTGCGCGAGTGGGAGACCTTCGTCTACTGGCTCTTCAAGCAGCGGCTCAAGCGGCAGGACAAGGCCCGCGTCGCCAGCGACACGCGCAAGGGACTGGGGCAACTCTCCCGCATGGAGCTGGCGGTAAGCGAACGGCGCCGCGGCGTCCGCCTCAGCGAGGACGAGTTCAGCGAGCGCTACGTCCCCAGGACCGGCCAGTCGAGGCGCGCGGTTTGACCGAGGCCCACGCTCCCCGTACCTTCCGTTTCGCCTTGCGTACCTCGTTCTGGCAGCGAACCTTCGTCGTGGCGGGCCTCCTCGCGCTCGTTGGCGTGCTCGCCCTTGGAAGCGCGACGCCCGGTCTTGCGGCGCACTCGCCCGCCCCCGGGAACACGGCCCCTGCCGGCAACGCCTCCCAGGCTCCCGCCACCCCCGCGACGGCGAACGCCCCCGCGCAGGAGGGCGAAGAAGAGCCCGCCGAGGCCGACCCCCAGTACGCCGAGCGCGACACCAGCACCGACAGCACGTGGATCATCCTTGCGGTCGTGATGATGATCGTCTTCACCGTGCTCGGGTTCGCGCTGGCGGGCCTGGGCTTGAGCGCCGAATAGGCGCCCTCGTTTTCTGTCCCGGTTACTCGTCCCCGTGAAGCGACTCGCCCCGGTGCAGGCGCGCTGCGATGTCGAACGTCTGCAGCCGCGAGCGCACCGTCGGCGAGTGCGCGGTCAGGAAGCGGGCGACTCCCGTCAGGATGTGGTCGCCCTCCGGCTTCCCGGCGAAGTGCTGGTACTGGCGCACGCCGGCTTCGTAGATCTGGAACTCGTGGAAGCCCGAGTCCTCCCGCAGAAGGGCCTGGCCCAGCACCTCGACGACCTGCTCCCGCCAGCCCGCGCCGAGCAGGTCCGCCACGATGCGCGCCGTCTCGTCGACCTGGCCCTGCACGTCGAACGCGGGTAGGAGCGCGTCCGGGAGGATGGGGTCGCCCGAGAGGGCAGGGTGAGGCTGCTTCGGCACATTCAGGAACCGCTCCAGATACACCGACATCGCCCCGTCGAAGATGCCCCGCGCCAGCAGCTTCGAGGGAGAGCGCCGCATCGCCTGGTCGACGGCGTTCGCGTAGGTGAAGGAGTGGTGCACCGTGTCCCAGTCCCCGAACTCGTTGGAGACGTGGAAGTGCAGGGCGCGCCGGGCGGCCGCGTATGCCACCGTCGCGGAGAGCTCCTCCAGCGGCACGCCCTCGCGGACGAGCGCAAGCATGCGTTCCAGCGTCGCGTCCGGCTCGCCGTCGAGGATCTGCTCGGCGAGCTCGCGATGGCCGCGCCAGTCGCGCTGTCGCCCGTCGCCGGCCGCGATCGCGTCGTCGAGCTGGCGGTGCACGTCCTCGAGCAGCGCGGCCAGGTCGACGGGATGCCGCCAGCTTGAGCTCTCCTCCATGCGTCGCGCGCCCGTAAGCCCCGGCACGATCGAGGGGAGCACTTCTTCGGCGTGCTCCCAGCCGATGTGGTCCACCAGCTCGAACGCCTTGTTGGCGAAGTCGAGCGTGTGCCCCGTATCGAGGAAGAGGTGGTCGGTGCAGGCCGCGAACACCATCTCCGCGATGGCGTCCCGTGGCAGGTCGAGGTGGATGGCGGAACGGAGCGTGCGCTCCGCCGCCTGCGTCGAGCGCGTCTCCACGAACCGGCGGAACCACTCCAGGTAGCGCGCCGGGTCGCGCAGCTCCGTCTCCAGCGGCGCCAGGTCGAAGTTCGGTGGCTGGTTCGCCGTCGAGCGCGCGACATGCACGACGCCGTGGAAGGTCGCGACGGGGCGGTCCTCCTCCTGCAGCACCGGCAGGACGTTCGCCATGGCCGTCAGGATCGAGAGCCCCGTGCTCCAGCCGCTGGCGCGGTTCCGCACCCCGAAGAGGGCCGCCTCGCGCAACACGTCGTTCGTCGCCCCGAGCTCGTTCAGCCCGATCACGCTCTTCGCCAGCACGAGCGAGAGCTGTCCCTCCAGCCCTTCCCGCAGCTTCGTCTCCCAGTGGCTGCGCCGGTCCGACTCGATCGGCCGCGGGTCGACGAACACGTCGCCGTCGCGCGTCTCGATGCGAAAGGCGGGCACGTCGTCGGCGAACGGATCGAGCGTGCAGCCGCCGGAGAGGTCGAACTTCGCGTGGTGCCAGTGGCAGGTCAGGATGCCGTCGCGGACGGCGCCCCGGCGCAGGGGGAAGCCCATGTGCGGACAGCGGTTATCGAGGGCGTAGAGGCGCCCCTCGTCGTGAACGACGAGGATCGTGCGTCCCTCGGCCGAGACGACCTTCATCCCCTCGCGCTCGATCTCCTCGATCGAGCCCGCGCGGACGAGCGTCCCCCGCTCCGAAATCGTCGTCATGGCCGCACCTCCTGCGGGCGTGCCTCCAGTATGCGCTGTGGAGGATGAGGACCGCGACGCCTGCGACGCGACCGGCGTGCCGGTGCAGGCAGTCAGCTAGCTCGCGGGGTCTTCCCCAACCGGCACGAACAGCGCCAGGCTGGCCGTGAACCCGTGCACGAAGGGCGTGCCCCCCACGGGGCCGATCTCGCCGTTGCAGAACAGCCCCGCGATGGGCACCTCGCCGAGCCGGTCCGCCACCGCGGCCGCGTCGTGATCGGGCTCGCCGAACATGCCCTGGCCGCGCCCGTTGCACGCGCAGAGCAGCCCCCCGGCCGCCTCCCCCGCCATCGCCTCGCGAGCCTGGTCGAGGAGCGCGTTCAGCTCCTCAGTCGCCGCCTCCGCGTCGCGAAGCTGGAACTGGAGGGTCTGGCCGACGCGCACGTAGTCGTTGATCGCGATCGCCCCGCGCTCGCGGTCGACGCCGAGCAGGTTGCGGATGAGGAAGTCGCCCCGCCCGAGGTCGTCGGCGTACTCGTCCATCGCGACCCCCGCCAGCAGATTGCGTCCCGCCCGTTCCTGGACGTCCGCCGGCAAGTCCCGGAGCGTCTCCATGAGCACGTCCAGCGCCGGGCGCCCGCCGATGCCGAGCACCACGTTCCGCTCCGCCTCGGTGATCGTCCACGACTCACCGATGGGCGCCGCCCCCTGCGAGACGACGGGATGGATGGTCCAGCCGCCGCCAACCGCCAGCAACAGCGCGCCTCCCGGAGCAAGATTGCCGCCCTCGAACAGGTAGGCGCTTCGCCCGCCGGGGAAGGCCGAGGCCATCCCCCCGAGGATGGGCGTTCCCGGGTACTGCTCGGCCAGCGCCGCTACCAGCGTCTCCGTGTTGATGCTGAATGGGTCGGAGAGGAGCACCCAGGCGTTCACCTCGTCCGGGGGGAGCAGGCGCTCCGCCAGCGGTGTCTCCGAGTCGAGGTCTTCCTGGCTGACCCGCTTCAGCGTCAGGTCGGCCCCGGGCAGGGCGAGCGACATGACGGTGATGCCCGGCCGTCCCTCAATCTCGCGGCCGGTCGTGATGACCGCCTGTCCCGAGCACCCCAGCAGGATGCGCGGCCCCAGCCGCTCGTGGATCGCGCCCACGATCTCGGGATAGCGCTCCGAGTGGTGGTAGCTGGCGAACAGGAAGACGACGTCCGAGTCCGAGCGCACGCCGTGAAGGGCCTGGTCGACGGCCACCTGCCACTCCGCCGACGTGCTCGCTCCCGTATCCATGTCCCCTCCCCTGCGCGCCGCATGGTACGGGACGCACACGGCCGTTGGGGCGGCGGGAGCACAAGGGGCGGGCCGGTAGAATCCCGCGCGGGAGGCGCTCATGGCGGCTGACGGCGACCCTGGTCTCTTCGAATCGATCTACTCAATGCGGGCGCTCCGGCGCTTCCGCCCCGACCCCATCCCCGACGAGGTGCTGTTCCAGCTCTTCGATGCGGCCATCCGCGCCCCCTCGGGCCAGAACGCCCAGGACTGGCGCTTCATCGTCATCACCGACCCTGCGGTGAAGAAGAAGATGCAGGGCTGGGCCGAGATCGGCTGGAGCCGCTACCAGCCCGACCTCTCCGCCCATCCCGAGAAGATCGACGACCTCCCGCGCACGCAGCGGCTCACCCTCCGCAGCGTCCAGCACCTGGTCGACAACCTTCATGAGGCGCCCGCGATCATTGCCGTCCTCGGCCTCCAGGGGCGGCACTCGACGCCGGGTGGCAGCACCTTCCCCGCCGTCCAGAACCTGATGCTGTCGGCGCGGGCGCTGGGGCTCGGGTGCTCGGTGTTCAACTTGCCTATGCGGGGCGGGGACGAGCTGCTCGAACTGCTCGACATCCCCGAGAACAACCAGCTCTACTGCCTCCTCCCCATCGGCTACCCGACGGATCGGTTCGGCCCGGTGAACCGCAAGCCGGTCAAGGCGGTCGTCTACCGCGAGCGCTTCGGGGAGCGGTGGCCGTTCGCCGAGGAGCAGCCGGACACGGGCTGGCAGGATCGCTGGCTGGGAGGCGACGCATGACCACCACCGACCTGACTGACGCCGTCATCATCGAAGCCGCTATCAACGGCGCGACGCCGAAGTCGCGGAACGCGACCGTCCCACGCACGCCGGCAGAGATCGCCGAGGACGGGCTCCGCTGCCTGGAAGCAGGCGCCGCCATCGTCCACAACCACAACGACGAGCCCGTCGTCGGCAATGCGCCCGAGCACGACCCCGCGCCCTACCTCGAGGCCTGGAACGTCATCCTCGCCGAGCGCCCCGATGCCCTCCTCTACCCCACCATGCCCAGCGGCGGCCCCCACACGACCTTCGAGCGTCGCTACGCCCACATCCCCGCCCTCGCCGAGGCGGGCGTGCTCCGCATCGGGCTCGTCGATCCCGGCTCGGTGAACGTCGGCGGCCGCGGGCCCGACGGCCGCGCCGCCGACATCGAGGCAACCTACCTGAACACCTTCCGCGACGCCCGCAGGATGTTCGACACCTGCCACGAGCACAACCTCGGGCCCTCGATCTCTATCTTCGAGCCGGGGTTCCTGCGCGTGGCGCTGGCCGAGCACGAGGCGGGCACCCTTCCGCCCGGTTCGCTGGTCAAGTTCTACTTCGGCAGCGAGCGCACCCTCTCGGGGCTCCCGCCGACGCCCGCCGGCCTTGAGGCCTACCTCGACATGCTCTCCGGCACGGGCCTGCCCTGGTCCGTCGCCGTCCGCAGCGGCGATGTGACCGCGTGCGGCATGGCCGCGCTCGCGATCTCGCGCGGCGGCCACGTCCGCATCGGCCTCGAGGACTACGCCGGACCGGGCGAGCCCTCCAACCTCCATCTGCTGCAGGCCCTCCTCGATGTCATCGAGCAGGCCGGCAAGCGCCCGGCGACGCCGGACGAGGCGGCCGCGATTCTGGGGCTGCCAGAGCGCTAGTCGAAGTCGACGGTGTAGCGCTCGGGACCGATGCCGAGGACGACGGTGATGCGTCGCGGGGCGATGCAGTAGAGGTTCCCGATCTTGGTGAAGTAGTTGGAGAGCCAGTTCTTCGCGACCAGGGCGTTGAAGTAGCCCTCGTAGCGAGGGTCATCCGGGTCGATACGCTCGGCCGTGCCCTCGATGGTCACGCGGTCGAAGGCGGGCCAGTCGTAGCCGAGCACGTCGCGGTTGTCGATGAGGAAGGCCACCTCGGGAACAACCTCGGTGTCGCGCGTGTGTTGTGACTCGATGACGCTTCCGTAGATGACCTCGCCATCGTCCGTGAGATGGAAGAGGACGAAGGCGGGGTAGGGGGTGCCGTCGTCGGCGTGGATGGTGGCGAGCGTGCCCCCGAACTGGGAGTCGGCGACGCGCAGCGCTTCCTTGAGTATCTCGTCGGGAGAGAGTTCGGCCATCTAGACGGCAGCCCTGGCCGTCTCCGCGCCGGGGATGAACTTGCCCCAGTCCTGGTAGCGGCGGAGGTACTGGAGGTAGCCGTGGTAGATGGGCACGCGAGGCTCCGACGGCGGCGTGCGCAGGCGCATGCGAGCCTCGCCCGGCGTGCGCCCCGCCTTGCGGTGATTGCACGGCTTGCAGGCGCTCACAAGGTTGTCCCAGCTGTGCTTCCCCCCACGGTAGCGGGGCACGACGTGATCGAGGGTGAGGTCCTTGCTGGAGCGGCCGCAGTAGGCGCAGGCCCAGCCGTCCCGGGCGAACACCTCGCGCCGGGAGAGCCGCAGCTTCGGGCGCGGCCGGCGCACGTAGTACACCATGCGGATGACCGAAGGCAGGGCGAAGTGCCGGTTCGCGCTGTGCATGACCCCCTTCGCCGTCTCGATCACCTCGGCCTTGCCCCGCAGCACGAGGACGAGGGCGCGGCGCACGTTGCACACGTTCAGCGGCTCGTAGTTCTGGTTGAGAACAAGCGCGAGCGAGCCACTCATGGGGGGCGACCTCCGCGGGATGGTAGCAAGCGCCCCCGAGCGCGGCAATTTGGGAAAGCCGCGGTTCGCGCCTGCGAGCGCTCCGGGTGGTACGCTTGAAGGTGTTCTCCGAACGCCGGCGGCGAGAAGGCCTGGCGGGCTTCGGCGGACCAGAACAAGAGCCTTCGGAAGCAATGAGCCGGCATGCCGGCGAAGGAGCAGGAACGAGATGGCAGCAACCCCCGAGGTGACGGACGCGACGTTCGATGCAGACGTGATGAAGAGCGATCTGCCCGTGCTGGTGGACTTCTGGGCGCCGTGGTGCGGCCCCTGCCGCATGGTGGCCCCGATCGTCGAGGAGCTCGGCGAGGAGTACGCCGGTCGCGTCAGCTTCTACAAAATGAACACCGACGAGAACCCCGCCATCCCCTCCCAGTACGGCATCCGCAGCATCCCCTCGCTCCTCATCTTCAAGAGCGGCGAGCTGAAGGGCACCATCGTGGGCTTCCGCCCCAAGAGCGACCTCAAGAAGCGCCTCGAGGAGGCGATCGCCTAGCGAGAGCGCAGCGCAGGCGCACGGTGGCCCCGGCATGAGCGCGGAGAGGCCCGAAACGTACGACATCGCCGTCATCGGCGCCGGTGGCGCCGGCCTGACCGCCGCGCTCTACGGTGCGCGCGCCCGCAGAAGCACCGTCGTCTTCGAGCGCCTCATGACCGGCGGCCAGATTGCCACCACCGAGCTCGTCGAGAACTACCCCGGCTTTCCCCAGGGCATCAACGGCGCCGACTTCGCCATGAACCTCGTTGAGCAGGTCGGACGCTTCGGCGCCGAGCTGCGCTACGAGGACGTGCAGTCGGTCGAGCCCCGCCCCGGCGCTCCCTTCCGCATCGAGACGAGCGAGGGCGCGTACGAGGCCCACGCCGTCATCGCGACCGCCGGCGCTGACTACAACAAGCTCGGCGTCCCCGGTGAGGACGAGTTCATCGGGCGCGGCGTGAGCTACTGCGCCACCTGCGACGCCGCCTTCTTCCAGAACCAGGAGGCCGTCGTGGTCGGTGGCGGGGACGCCGCCTTCGACGAGGCGCTCTTCACGGCCCGCCACGTGAGCAAGGTCTGGCTCGTCCACCGCCGCGACACGTTCCGGGCCAGCGCACTCCTGCAGGAGCGGGTGTTCGCCAACCCGAAGATCGAGATCTTCCGCAACACGGTCGTCGACCGCATCGTCGGCACGGAGGGCGTCGAGGGGGCGGAGCTGCGGAACGTGCAGACCGGCGAAGTCCGCACGTTGCCCGTCGGCGCCGTCTTCATCTTCATCGGCCAGACCCCGAACAGCCATCTGCTCAAGGGTCTCGTCGAACTCGACGAGGGCGGGCATGCGCGCGTCGACCTGCGCATGCGCACCACCGTTCCGGGCCTGTTCGTCGCCGGCGACCTGCGCATCGAAGCCGCGCGGCAGCTCGTGAGCGCCTGCGGAGACGGCGCCACCGCCGCCCTCGCCGCCGAGGCGTACCTGGCCGAGGCCGGCATCGGCGAAGGCTAGCGGGGAGATCGGGATGCCGCTCTACGAGTTCGCCTGCGAGGTCTGCGGCGCCCGCGACGAGGTCTTCCGCCAGCGCATGACAAGCAACATCGAGCCCCCTCCCTGCCCCACCGCCCCCGACGACCCCGAGCACGCCATGAGCCGCGTCATGAGCGGCTTTGCTCACCACCTCAGCTTCGCCACCAAGGTGGCCGAAGCGGAGGCCACCTACGGCGCTGAGGTCGACGCCGCCATGGGCCCCGAGCCCGACATCGGCAAGTTCGCCCGACGCTACGACGAGGCCGCGAAGGACCTCCCCCCGGGCGAGTAGGGCTCAGCGGCGCAGCAACGCGCGGCCTCGCTCGGACAGGACGAAGACGCGATCGGGATGACCTGCGGTCCCTGGTCCCTCACGCACGTCGAGCAGCCCTGACTGGAGCGCCCCCTCGAGGCGCTTCGCGATAGTGCGCCAGGGATCACCGGTGACGCGGCGCACGCGGGAGATAAAGGGCGTGTCCTCGTTCCTTGGGTCCGCGCTGGAGGCCTCCTCCACAGCGGAGAGCAGCCCGGCGAGGTCTCGTTCTTCGAGACCGGCCTGCCACTCCAGCCGGGCTCTGGTGAGCTGGAAATTGGACTCAAGACCCATCCAGATGTGGGCCGGAATCCCGAGGGCGCCTTCAAGTTCGAGTGCGAAGTCCGCGGTGATCGATTTCTTCCCGCGGATGACCTGGCTGATCATCTGGGGCGGTCGGCCGAGCAGGTCCGCGAGTGCCCGCTGGGTCATCCCGCGCACCTCAAGCTCCTCCTCAAGGTGCTCGCCCGGAGGAATGGCCACGTTTGGCTCTATCGGCGGGGCCGCAAGCACATCAGCCATGGTAGTCGACGACCTCCTCGATCTCAGCGTCCGTCTCCGTGAAGGTCACGATCAACCGCATCCTTCCCGTGAGGCGCAGGGCGTGTTGGCCGGCCCGGTCGCCTCGTAGTCGGTGCACGTCCAGTGCACGGTTGGCTCGAAGGTCTTCGAGTGAGCGAGCGGTCCTGAGCAAGTCCACCCGCCGGACATAGCGGCGACCGACATCTGGTCCCCACTCACGTATGGCCAGGTTGAGATCTGCATAGCACCGTGCCAACTTCCGGCTCCGGAAGGAGACATTCACTCGTTCACCCTATCACACCAGCACTGTTGGCTTCACCCCTCCCCGTCGGGCCGGCCCAGGCACGGGTCGAACCACTCCACGATGGCTGCGTTCTCCTCGCGCGGGTAGGCATGCGCGAGGTCCGCGATCTCGTGGTAGCGCACGTCCGCGCCCGCCTCGCGCAGGGCCTGCTGCGCGGCCTGGGCGAGCTGCACCGGGAACATCCAGTCCTTTGTCCCGTGTGTGATCGAGATGCGCTTCCCCTCCGCCCCCGCGATGGCCCCGTCGTCGATGTTCTTCGGGTGAAGGACGCCCGCGATGGCCGCCATCGCGGCGAAGGGCGTGTCTCCCGCGAGGAACGTGGAGAGGCCGTAGGTGGCGCCGTCGGAGAGCCCCGTCAGCAGGATGCGGTCGCTGTCGACGTTGCAATGCTCGCGCACGAACTCGACCGACCGCAGCAGCCGCTGACGGTCGGCGTCCGGCCCCATGAGCGCCCACGTCTGTCCGACCGAGGTGGGCGCGAGCAGCAGGAAGCGGCGGCTGCGAGCTTCCCGCAGCCACGTCCAGAGGAAGTCCCGCCCGTGTCCCATGCCCCCGTGCAGCGCCACCACAAGCGGTCGCGCCTCGCTGCCGTCGAGGGACTCGGGGACGTACAGGTGGAACTCCCCGCGGGCGTCCGGGTCGTCGTCGGGACCGCTGCGCTGGATGCCCGTCCCCGGGTCGGAGCTGTGCGCATCGAGCGCGGCCAGGTCGTCCCGCACTGCGGGTTCGGCGAAGAGGCCGCCCAACGAGGGATGCAACGACCGCAGTGAATAGAGGGTCTCCTGTGCCTGCGCGAGACCGCGCATGCCCTGGAGCACATTCCCGGAGCGCTCCGCGCGTGGGACCGGCCTCGTGAAGGCGCCCAGCGCCTCGAGCGCGGCCTCCGCGCCGCCTCCAAGCTGATCGCGGATGGGCAGGAAGCGGTCTGGCAGCGGCGCCTCGCGCAGGTCGGTGAGGGCCGCCTCAAGTCGCTCCTGCAGCGGGCGCAACCGTGACTGTAGCTCCCACATCGAGCCCCGGTCGAGGTGACGGAAAGCGCCCCCCAGCGCCTCGATCGCCTCGACGGCTACGGGCGCGAGCGCTCGGGCGGCGTCGCGGAAGGCGTTGGCGTCGCTACCTGCCGGGTCGGTCATGGCGGGGAGTGTAGCGGCTGGAATGGGCCGGCCCGTCGTCCGGGCTGCCCTTCGCACAAGGCTGAGCCGACGGGCGTATCATCGCGGCGGCCCCGGACAGGGGGCGGCAGGAGGAGCGCCGATGGGTATGCGAATCATCACACGGGCACCCGGCGGCGGCGGTGACGGCTCCGTCGCTTCCGTCATCGAGCCGTACAAGCAGATCGAGGCAGACGGCTTCCAGTCCGCATGGGTGGGGAATCACCTCAACTACGACGCCATGACCCTCTGCGCGCTCGCCGGGCAGGCCACGAGCACGCTTGAGCTGGGCACTGCTGTCGTCCCCACCTACCCGCGCCACCCCATGGTGATGGCGCAGCAGGCGCTCACGACCAACTTCGCCTGCGGCGGGCGCTTCGTCCTCGGCCTGGGCCTCAGCCACAAGTTCATCGTCGAGGACTGGCAGGGACTGACCTGGTCGACGCCCGTGCGGCACCTGCGCGAGTACCTCGAGGTGCTCAACGCGCTGCTCGACGGCGACCTCGTGAACCACAACGGGCAGGAGTACCGGGTTCACATGAACAACGCCCCCTTCACCCAGCTCGACGTGCCCGGCGGCAGCCGCCCGAAGGTGCTGATCGCGGCCCTGGGCCCGGGCATGCTGAAGGTCACGGGCGAGCTCGCCGACGGGACGAGCATGTTCTGGTGCGGCCCCAACTACATCGAGCAGACGGCCGTCCCCACGATCACGAAGGCCGCCGACTCAGTCGGCCGCCCCGCGCCTCGCATCATCGCCGGCATCCCCATCTCCGTGACCAGCAACGAGGAGGCCGCCCGCGCCTCCTGCGGCAAGGTCTGGGAGGTCTACGGGAAGATCTACTCGTACCGGAAAGTTATCGCCGCGGAGGGCGTCAGCGGTGTCTCCGAGATGGCCATCGTCGGCGACGAGGCCACCGTGCGCGCCCAGCTCAAGCGCCTTGAGTCCATCGGCGTGACCGACTACAACGGCGCCATCCTCCCGGTCCCCGAGGATCCGGACGCGTCCCAGCGCACCTACGAGTTCCTGAAGGACCTGAACACGAACGGCATCTAGACCCCGAGAGGGAGCGCGACGGTGGAGATCAAGGGCGAGCAGGAGTTCAACGGGCCGCGGGAGCTGCTCTATGAGCTGCTGCTCGACCCGGACGTGCTCTCCGGCGCGCTCCCCGGTGTCGAGCGCTTCGAGGAGGTCGCGCCCGAGACGTACGAGTCGACGATGCGCGTCGGCATCGCCTCCGTGCGCGGCACCTACACCGGCCGCGTCGAGGTGCTGGAGCAGAACCCGCCCGAGTCGTACCGCCTCAAGGTCGAAGGTTCGGGCAAGCCGGGCGGTGTCCGCGCCGACGCCGTCGTCGAGCTCTCCGAAAACGGGAGCGGCACGACCATGCACTACCGCGCCGATGTGAAGGCGCGTGGCACGATTGCGAGGCTCGGAGGAAGGCTCCTGGGCGGGGTAGCCCGCCTCCTCATCGGGCAGTTCTTCAAGTCAATCGAGCAACAGGTAGACGACCGAGCCGCCTGAGGCGGCGCCAGCGTACGAGGGCGACAAGGAGGTCGCGATGTCCGAACCGGTACCGATCACCATCAACGTGAACGGCCGCAAACGCTCGGCCATGGTCGAGCCGCGGCTGCTGCTCGTGCACTTCCTGCGCGAGAGCCTGAACCTCACGGGCACGCACGTCGGCTGCGACACCAGCCAGTGTGGCGCCTGCACGGTCCTGCTCGATGGCTGCAGCGCGAAGTCCTGCACCGTCTTCGCCGTGCAGGCCGATGGCTCCGAGGTTCAGACCATCGAGGGCCTCGCCGACGGCGACGAGCTTCATCCCCTGCAGGACGGCTTCTGGGAGGAGCACGGCCTCCAGTGCGGCTACTGCACCCCCGGCATGATCATGTCGGCCGTCAACCTGCTGGAGAACAACCCGGCGCCCAGCGAGGCGGAGATCCGCGAGGGCATCTCCGGCAACCTCTGCCGCTGCACCGGCTACCAGCACATCGTGAACGCGATTCAGCACGCGGCGGAAAGGATGGCGCAGTCATGACCAGCGTCGACGGCCCCGTTCTCCCCAAGCTCATCGGCGAGCGCGTCAAGCGCCGCGAGGACCCGCGCCTCATCCAGGGCCAGGCGACCTACGTCGATGACATCAAGCTGCCGGGCATGCTCCACCTCGCCTTCAAGCGAAGCGACATCGCCCACGGCGTCATCAAGAGCATCGATACGAGCGCAGCCGCCGCCATCGAAGGCGTCGAGCTCGTCATCACGGGCGCGGAGCTGGCCGAGCACCTCGGCCCCATGCCCATCGGCACGCCCTTCCCCGCGCCCGACCACTTCTCCGTGGCCACCGACAAGGTCCGCTACGTCGGCGAGCCGGTCGCCGTCGTCGTTGCGGAAGACCGCTACATCGCGCGCGACGCCGCCGACGCCATCGAGGTCGAGTACGACGAGCTTCCCGCCGTCGTCGACCCCGAGGCGGCGATGGAAGCCGGCTCCGCCACCCTGCACGAGGGCTTCGAGCGCAACATCGCCGTCGAGAGCTACTGGGGCGGCACGGGCGTGAATCCCGAGACGGCCCAGCCCGAGGACGACAGCGCCGTCGACGCGGCCTTCGCCGAGGCGGACGTGGTCGTCTCGCAGCGCATGATGAACCAGCGCCTCGCTCCGAACGCGATGGAGCCCCGCGGCGTGGTCGCGCACTACGAGCCGGGGCGCGAATACCTGACCGTCTGGAGCGCGACCCAGAACCCGCACATCCTCCGCACCCTCGTGGCCGCGATGATGGGGCTGGGCGAGCACCAGGTCCGCGCCGTCGCCCCCGAGGTGGGCGGCGGCTTCGGCTGCAAGATCAACATCTACGGCGAGGAGTACACCGCCGCCGCTCTCTCGCGGCTGGTGAAGGCGCCGGTCAAGTGGATCGAGGACCGCACCGAGGCGTTCCTCACCACCACCCACGGCCGCGACCTGCTCGGCTACATCGACCTCGCCGCGAAGAGCGACGGCACCATCACGGGCCTGAAGGCGCGCATCATCGCCGACATCGGCGCCTACGAGGTGCTGCTGACCGCGATGATCCCGACGCTCACCGGTCTGATGATGAACGGCGTCTACCGCCTGCCCGTCGTCCGGCACGAGCTGACGGAGGTCTTCACGAACAAGACGCCGACCGACGCCTATCGCGGCGCCGGCCGGCCCGAGGGGCTCTACTTCCTCGAGCGTGCGGTCGACATGGTCGCCCGCGAGCTCGACATGGATCCGGCCGAGGTCCGGCGCAAGAACTTCGTTCCCGCCGACGAGTTCCCCTTCGCCACGCAGGGCGGGCTTGTCTACGACTCCGGCAACTACGAGCCCTGCCTCGACAAGGCGCTGGAGGTGGCCGACTGGCAGGGGATGCTCGCCGAGCGCGACGCCGCCCGCGCCGAGGGCCGCATCGTCGGCGTGGGTCTTTCGTTCTACGTCGAGGTCTGCGGGCTCGGCCCCTCCGCGGTCGTCCCCACGGGCGGCTGGGAGCACTCCGGCGTGACCGTCGAGCGTGGCGGCAAGGTGACCGCTACGACCGGCGCCTCCCCGCACGGCCAGGGCAACGAGACGACCTTCGCCCAGATGCTCGCCGACCACTTCTCCATCCCGTTCGAGGACATCACCATCCTCCACGGCGATACGGGCGTGGTGAAGCAGGGCATCGGCACCTTCGGCAGCCGCTCCCAGGCCGTCGGCGGCGCCGCCCTCATCTCCGCCGCCGGCAAGGCCGGCGACAAGATGAAGCAGTTCGCCGCCGCCATGATGACCGACCAGGAGGTCAGCCCCGAGGACCTTGTCTTCGAGGACGGGCGCATCCAGGTCGAGGGCGCGCCCGAGGTCAGCAAGACCTTCGCCGAGGTCGCCGACTTCGCCTACGTGCCCGTCCCCCTTCCGGCGGGAATGGAGCCGGGCGTCTCGGAGGAGTCGTTCTTCGAGCCGGAGAACAACACCTACCCCTTCGGCTGTCACATCTCGATGGTCGAGGTGGACCGCGAGACCGGCGAGACGAAGCTCCTCAAGCTCATCGCCGTCGACGACTGCGGCAACGTCATCAACCCCCTCATCGTCGAGGGCCAGGTGCACGGCGGACTCGCCCAGGGCATCGGCCAGGCGATGTTCGAGGAGGTCGTCTACGACGAGGACGGCCAGCCGGTCACCGCGAGCTTCATGGACTACGTGATGCCCCGCGCGGCCGACCTCCCCGTCTTCGAGCTCGACCGCACGGTGACGCCGACACCCATCAATCCGCTCGGCGCGAAGGGCGTGGGCGAAGCGGGCACCATCGGGTCGACGCCCTGTGTCATCAACGCCGCCGTGGACGCGCTCGCGCCCTTCGGCGTGACGCACATCGAGATGCCTCTCCGCCCCGAGCGGATGTGGCGCCTCATCAACGAAGGGGGCCAGTCGTGATTCCCACCGCGTTCGAATACCGGCGAGCGGGGAGCGTCGCCGAGGCGCTGTCGCTCCTGCAGGAAGGCGGCCCCGAGGCCAAGCTCCTCGCCGGCGGCCACAGCCTCATCCCCATGATGAAGCAGCGCCTGGCCGAGCCCGGCCTGCTCATCGACATCGGCGGCCTCGACGAGCTGCGCGGCATCCAGGAGACCGACGGGGAGATCGCCATCGGCGCGGCCATGACCCACGCCGAGATCGCCGCCTCCGACCTCCTCCGCGAGCAGGCGCCCATCGTGGCCGAGACCGCCGCCGCGATTGGCGACGCCCAGGTCCGCAGCCGCGGGACGATCGGCGGCAGCCTCGCGCACGCCGACCCCGGCGCGGACCTGCCCGCCGTCATGGTCGCCCTCGACGCGACGATCGCGCTCCTGGGACCGAATGGCGAACGCAAGGTCCAGGCCGAGGACTTCTTCCAGGACATCCTCACCGTCGACCTCGGCGAGGACGAGATCGTGACGGGCGTCTGCTTCCAGGCGTGCCGCAGCGCGGCCTACGCCAAGCTGGAGCAGCGCGCCTCCAAGTTCGCCCTAGTCGGGGTGGCCGCGGCCCTCACGCTCGACGGTGGCACGTGCTCATCGGCGCGCGTCGCCGTCACCGGCGCTTCGAGCCACGCCCAGCGCCTTTCCGGCGTCGAGGGCGCCCTCGCGGGCGCATCGCTGCCCGACGGCGCCGCCTCGGCCTCTGCGGGCGCGGGCGACGCGCTCGACTTCGTCAACGAGGACCTGCACGGCAGCGAGGAGTACCGCCGCGCGATGACTGCCGTCTTCGCACGGCGCGCGATCGAGGCGGCGGCCGGGAGGGGCTAGCGGTCGGAGACGTCGAAGGGGCGCCCTTCGATGTGGGTGTAGCGGAGCGAGCGGCGGCGAATGCGCCAGCCGACCGCTTCGCGCACGCACTCGTCCTCGTAGGTGCCGTAGATGACCATGTTCGTACCCGCCACGAGGGTAGGGGTCTTGTCGGTGGTGTCCGGCGGCACGACCTCGCCCTCCGGGGGCCGGGTGTGGGTTGCCTGCAGGTAGCTGCGCAGCCGCGCCTTGCCGCCGAGCCGCACGCCGTCCTGCTCGACGGGCTCCTCGTCGATCAGCACGAGCGGCGGCGCGATGAAGTGCTGCGTACCCCCGAACGAGCCCAGCGCCCGCGCGCAGAACTCGGCCCAGCCGTCCGCCCCGTGGACGTTCACCGGGTCGGCGCTCAGATCCTCGAAGATGAAGTCCTGGGCGAAGGCCGTGCGCAGGATCGATTGGCCGCGCTCGTAGAGGGCGTCGTCCCCCCGGTTGCGGGCGCGCCCGAGCATGTCGAGCGCATGCCCGTAGCGGATGGGGAGCTGCATCAGCTCGACGTAGTCGGAGGTCTCGTTCGCGTCCATGGCCGGATTCTAGAGGAGCGAGGGCGGTCTCAGGAGGAGCGGTAGAAGGGCAGGTCAAGCTCGCGGAGGTCGAGGAACTCCATGTAGTCGAGCTGGCCCGGTGAGTACCCGAGCCGGGTCAGGAGCTCGGCGGCCTCGGCGGTGTGCTGGGCGCCGTGCATGATGACGTGCGTGATGCCCGCGCCCAGCGTCCCGCGATCACGATCGTGAGTGTCTCTCACGATCGGGCGGCCGAGGTCGGCGTCTTCCAGGCCCGCGAGGAAGGCGCGAAATTCGGCCTGGAGCGCCATCCAGCCCTTCGCCACGCCGGCAACGGTGTCGGGGCGGAAGCTGCCGTACCGTTCGCGCCGCTGGAAGCGGGTGAGCCAGTTGCCCTCGGCGGAGACGATGTGGGCAAGCGTGTCGCGCAGGCTGAGTGCGTCGGGGCGCGTTACCTCGGCAGCGGCATCGGGTGAGACCTCCCGGGCACGGGCCAGGAGGCGCTCCATCGCCCAGGTGTGGTGGTCGTAGAGCTCGCGAAGGCCGGCCGCGTCCATGCGCTGGAGTATAGGAGGCCGCGAGCGGAGCCGGTGCCGGTCACGCGCGGCTTCGTAACAGCGCTTCCCGGTGCTCGAGGAAGTCGATGTAGTCGAGCTCGCCCGGCGAGCGCCCCAGGTCCGAGAGCAGCAGGGCCGCCTCGGCGCGGTGCTGGGCCGCGTGCAGGAGCACGTGCATGATCCCCGCCGCCAGCGTCTCGCGACCGCCTCCGATCGGCTCTCGCAGCTCCAGCATGCGCCCCAGTTCGTCCTCCTCGAGGCTCGCGAGGAAGGCCCGCGAGTCTGCCTGGAGGGGCATCCACTGCCCCGCCACGTCGCCGATGCTCTCCGGCCAGTCGAAGTGCGGGCGTTCCGCGCCTTTCCAGTTGCACAACCAGTAGCGCTCGGACGTGACGATGTGCATGAGCGTGTCCTGGATGCTCGCGACGCCCTTCCAGGGCATCGCCTCCGCCTCTTCCTGCGAGACCTCGGAGGCGTGCGCCAGCAGCGTCGCCATCGACCACGCGTGATGGTCGTACAGCTCGCGCAGGCCCCTCGGCGTAACCACGAACGGAATACTACCGACCCACCAGCCGGCTGGCACAGCGCGGCTCCCCGGACGGTGCCGCCCGCCTCGGGGGCCGGTATCCTGCGCCCTCACCGACTGGTCCCGAGGAGGCGCCGATGGCGTCCGAGAACACGATCCCCTTTGGCTTCGCCCTTCCCCAAGTCTCCCCGACGGAGCCCGTCGACATCGAGCAGATCGGCCACGTCGCGCGCCGCGCCGAGGAGCTCGGCTTCCAGAGCCTCTGGACGCTCGACCAGGTCCTCGGCGGCAGCCGCAATCTCGAACCGGTCAGCCTGCTCTCCTACGTCGCCGCCCTCACGACCCGCGTTCGGTTGGGAACGGCGGTCTTCGTCCTGCCTCAGCACAATCCCGTGCAGCTCGCCAAGGAGCTCGCCACCCTCGACGTGCTCAGCGGCGGCCGCGTCGATGCCGGCTTCGGCATCGGCAACGACAATCCGCCCCACGATGCCGCCTTCGGCATCCCCTCCGGCCGCCGCGTCAAGCGCATGACCGAGTCGCTCGCGGTCATGCGTGCCCTCTGGTCGGAGCGCAAGGC
This sequence comes from Dehalococcoidia bacterium, assembly GCA_022827945.1. GTDB lineage: Bacteria > Chloroflexota > Dehalococcoidia > Tepidiformales > Tepidiformaceae > UBA2991. Next base: position 18,152 of record JAJEIT010000062.1, read on the forward strand.
TTCCTACGACGGCGAGTTCTTCCAGCTGAAAGACATCCGCATGGAGCCGAAGCCGGTGCAGCGGCCGGGGCCGCCCGTGTGGTTCGGCGGCCGCGTCGAGCCGGCCCTGCGCCGCGCCGTGCGGCTCGGCGACGCCTGGATGGGCCCCGGCTCATCGAGCATCGCCGACTTCCGGGAGCACGTGGGCATCCTCCGTCGCGCCCTCGAAGAGCAGGACCGCGACCCGGCCACCTTCACCCTCTCGAAGCGCCTCTACCTCGCCATCGACGACGACCGCGACCGCGCCGAGGGCCGCCTGCGCGAGTGGTTCGCGCACGTCTACGGCAGCGCCGAGCTCGCCAACCAGGTCGCGGTCTGGGGCCCGGCCGCCTACGTTCGCGAACGCATCGCCGAGGTTATCGATATCGGCGCCGAGCACATGCTCCTCCACCCGGTCTTCGACTTCGACGAGCACCTGGAGGCGCTCGCTCCGCTCGCGTGAGGAGAGCGCCGCGCTGGCGCGTGGCTGAGTGGAGCGCTTCGCTGAGGAGAGCGCTCGCTGCGCTCGCTGAGTGGGCGCCGTCAGGCCCGGTGTGCTTCGGTCGTGAATGCAGCGGTGCCGTCGAGCGTGTTGTAGCGCACAACCCGGCGCCCCGATTCCACCGGCCCGCCCTCGTCGTCCAGTTCCACGCTCAGCCAGTCCTCTGCTGGCACACCGCGGGCGGGCGGCTCCGAGGCCCGGATCAGGTGGATGTGGAGGAAGGGTGTCTCCTGGTACGCGCCGAAGTTCACGACGATCAGGACGGAGGCCCAGCCGGCCGAGGTCGCCCACTCCTGGATGTCCTCCTGGAGCCGCCGCGCTTCCGGATGTGGCAGGTCGAGCACGCCGGGCGCATACGTCGTCGGGACGAGCAGGTAGTGCCGTTCCCGCGGACGGAGCGGATGCCTGAACACGACCGAGTGTCCCAGCGTTCGAGCCGGGGTGAAGGGGAGGCGCGCCATGCGCACCACAAGCCAGTGGTAGAACCGCACCGGAAGCAGGTTCCCGAGAAGGCGTGTCACCGCTAACCCTTTCCGGCTTCCGATGTCGTGATCATGGTCTCCCGGTCCGGCCCCATCGCACCTGCGATGGTAGGATTGCCCCGCCGCCGGAGGGGCCTATGCAGCGCGATCGCGCCTGGGAGATTCTCGCCGAGTTCGCGCAGGAAGAGCGCACCCGCAGGCACGGCATCGCCGTCGAGGCGGTCATGCAGGCCTACGCCCGCAAGCTCGGCCAGGACGAAGAGAAGTGGGGCATCGTCGGCCTCCTTCACGACTTCGACTGGGAGATTCACCCTACCGAGGAGCTCCACCCCAAGGAGGGCTCGAAGCTCCTTGAGGCGCGCGGCGTTCCCGAGGACATCCGCTACTCGATCCTCTGTCATGCGCCCTTCCTCGGCCTCGACTACACCCAGGATATGGACCGCGCTATCTACGCCGCCGACGAGATGGCCGGCTTCGTCATCGCTTGCACGCTTGTCCGCCCCGATAAGTCGCTCTCCACGCTCAAGGACTCCTCGGTCAAGAAGAAGATGAAGGACAAGGCCTTCGCGCGCAGCGTCAGCCGCGACGACCTGCGCAACGGCGCCGCCGACTTCGGCGTCGAGCTCGACGAGCACATCCTCTTCGTCGCGGACGCGCTCAGGCCCGTGGCCGAGCAGCTGGGCGTGAACCCATGAACGACGTCCCTCCCGACCGCAATATCTCGATGGAGCTCGCCCGTGCCACCGAGGCCGCCGCCCTCGGCGCCGTTCCCTGGACCGGCCGCGGCGACAAGAACGGCGCCGACGGCGGCGCCGTCGACGCCATGCGCACCATGCTCAACAGCATCGACATCGATGGCGTCGTGGTCATCGGCGAAGGCGAGAAGGACGAGGCGCCGATGCTGTTCAACGGCGAGCAGGTCGGCACCGGCAGCGGCCCCCAGGTCGACATCGCCGTCGACCCCATCGACGGCACCACCCTCCTCTCCCTGGGCCGCGCCAACGCCGTCAGCGTCATCGCCGCCTCCCCCCGCGGCTCCATGTACAACCCCCACGACATCTTCTACATGGAGAAGATCGTGGTCGGTCCCGAGGCGAAGGGGAAAATCGACCTCGCCGCCCCCGTCAGCTGGAACCTTGAACAGGTGGCGAAGGCCCGCGGCATTCCCCTCACCGAGGTCACCGTCACCCTCCTCGACCGGCCCCGCAACGACGACATCGTCTCCGATATCCGCGCCGCCGGGGCCCGCATCATCTCCATCACCGACGGCGACGTCGCCGGCGCGGTCATGGCCGGCATGGACGGCACCGGCGTCGACATGCTCCTCGGCATCGGCGGCTCCCCCGAGGGCGTCTCCGCCGCCTGCGCCATCAAGGCGCTCGATGGCGACATGCAGTGCCGCCTCTGGCCCCGCCACGACGACGACCGCGCCCTTGCCGCGGAACGTGGCCTCGACCTGACCCAGGTCCTGTCCCTCGACGACCTCGTCAGCGGCGATGACTGCTTCTTCGCCCTCACCGGCATCACCACCGGCTACCTGCTGCGCGGCGTCGAGGTCACGCGTTCGGGCGCCCGCACGCACTCTCTCGTGATGCGCAGCCGCTCCCGCACCATCCGCACCATCGAAGCGGAGCACCACACCCACAAGGTCGAGCAGTTCCTCGCCATCTAGGAACGCCGCCGGGAGGATCACCCATGACCACCGAAGCCGAACTCGCCGCCTGGGTCCGCGAATACAGCGACCACTTCGGGTTCTCGTACCACGCGAAGGACCCGACCATGATGCGGCCCTACTGCCACGTCCCCGCCCTCGGCATCGGCGGAGGCCAGGTGAACCTCATCTCCACCGTCGAGGAGTCGGACGCGCGCTGGGCCGCCGCCCACGCCGGCCTCCCCGACGACTACGACCACAGCGTCCTCCACACGGTCGACGTGACCTTCACCAGCCCGACCGCCGCCTACGTCACCGTGAACTGCGGGCGCTACAACAAGGCCGGCGAGGAGTACGTCAACTTCGACGCCTCGTACGTCGTCGCGCAGGTCGAGGAGGGCTGGCGCATCACGACCTGGATCGGCCACCGCTAGGGCGCGCCTACTCCGGCTTCGTGACTGAGAGGATCCGTTCGCGCCCGGACGACGGCAGCAGCTCCAGCCGCACCCCCAGGTCGCTGTTGACGTAGGTGACGCCCAGGATGCGCTCGCCCGCCTCGTCCACGCTCGCCATCTCAAGCTCCGCGCCTTCCGCCGTCAGCCGCTCGATCTCCGCATCGAGGTCGTCCACGAACGCGCCGAGGTGGTGCAGCCGCGAGCCCTCGCCCGCTTCCCACACCGTTCCCGGCACCGCCTCGATCAGCTCGATGTAGGGCGGTCCCTCGGCGGTGTAGGCGAACCGCGAGTTCATCACCTGCACGCCCGCTTTCGTGCGAACGCGGATGCTCGCCGACCCCGGAGGCCGCGGCCAGCTCGCCCCGAACCGCTTCGCGATCTCGTCCATGCCCTGCTCGATGTCGGGCACGATGATCCCCACGTGGAAGACGTCGTCGTAGTTGATCACGGCTAGGCGCCCTCGCCCCGCAGGTTCGCGAGCATCCCCTCGCGCAGGTGCCCCGGCAGCAGCTCCTGCCGGATGCCCAGCGGCCCGTTCATGTACGACACCGCCATCATCCCGCCCCCGACGTCGAGCGTCGCTTCCAGCTCCACGCCCTCCGCCATGAGCCGCGCCACCTCGTCGTCGAGGTCGTCTACGAACGCGCCCAGGTGGTGGATGCGCGAGCCCTCACCCGCCTCCCACGGCGTTCCCGGCACCGCCCGGATCACCTCCAGGTAGGGAGGCCCCTCGGCCGAGTACACGCCGATCACCTCGGCACGTGTCTCGCCCGTCGCCGTCTTCACCAGCACGTCCGCCCCCGAGGTGGGAGGCGGATCGGGGAACGTCACCCCGAACCGGTTGGCGATCTCCGTCAGGCCCGACGCGAGGTCCGGCACGATGATGCCCACGTGGAACAGGTCTTCGTACTTCATGGGCCGCACCGTACGCCCCCGCTCGCCCGCCCCGCAAGCGTGTATCGTGCGCCCGGGGCAACGCATGGCAGGACCGCTCGCCGGAGTCCGCGTCCTCGATCTCTCCCGCGAGGTCGCCGGCGCCTACGCGACCAAGCTCCTCGCCGACTACGGCGCCGACGTGCTCAAGCTCGAAGCCCCCGGCGGCGGTCCCCTCCGTCGCTTCGGCCCCTTCCCCGGCGATGAACCGCATCCCGAGCGCTCCGGCCTCTTCCTCCACCTGAACACGAACAAGCGCTCCCGCGTCCTCGATGCGACCGACCCCGCCAACGCCGGGCGCATCCGCGCCCTTGCCGCCGAGGCCGACATCGTCGTCGAAGACTTCGCGCCGGGCGACCCTGCCTCGTGGGGATGGGGCTGGGAGGCGCTCTCCGCCGGCCGTGACGACCTCGTGCTCCTCTCGATCACGCCGTTCGGCCAGACCGGGCCCTACCGCCGCTACCGGGGCTCGGAGATCACCGCCCAGGGGTTTGGCGGTCCCATGCACATGACCGGCCACGCCAGCCTCGGTCCGCTCAAGCACGCCGGGCACTTCGCCGGGTACCACGCCGGCATCATCTCCGCCTTCGCCGCCATGCTCGTGCGCCTGCGCGTGGAGGCGGGTGGCCGGGGCGACTGGATCGATGTCTCCCTGGCCGAGTGCCAGGCCAGTTCCCGCGACCGCCGCAGCACGGCCCTCCTCGCCGCCTCCTACGCCGGCGTCGGCGGCGGGCGCGGAGCCACCGGACTGCGCGTGGCCGCCGGGGTGCGCCCCTGTGCCGATGGCTACGTGAACATCATGGGCGCGGGGCCGCGGCTCCATGCCCTCCTCCACCTCATCGACCGCGAGGACCTGCTCGAGCATCCCGATATCAACGCCCCCATGACCCTCATGCCGCCCGCCCTCGCCGAGGAGATCGAGAATGCCTACCGCGTCTGGCTCGCCGAACGCACGAAGCGCGAGATCATCCCCCTCGCCCAGGGGCACCACCTCCCCTGCGGCGCACTCCAGACCACGCAGGATCTGCTCGAGGACCCCCACTTCCTCGAACGCGGCGTCTGGGAGCCCATCGACCATCCCGAGGCCGGCCGCCTCCACTACCCGAGCCGCCCCTTCGTCATGTCGGCTACGCCTCGCCAGCCCGCGCGTCGCGCGCCCCTCCTCGGCGAGCACGACGGCGAGGAGCCCTTCGACCCCCGCCCTTCACCTCCCGCCCCCGCCTCCCCTCCCCTCCCCTCCGGCCGCCTCCCCCTCGAAGGGATCCGTGTCGCCGAGGTCACGGTGGTGTGGGCCGGCACCCACGTCAGCCAGCTGCTTGCCGACTGGGGCGCCGAGGTCGTCCGCGTCGAGCCCGTCAACCGCATCCAGCCCGCGACCCGGGGCGCCGAGGGGTCGCTCACGAAGGAGCAGTCCCAGCGGGTCGCCGAGCAGGGCCAGCCCCTCAGCGCCTACCCCGACTTCGACCCCCGCGACGATCCCTGGAACCGCAGCCCCGGCTTCAATGTCGGCGCCCGCAACAAGCGCTCCATGACCTGCGACATCATGGCCCCCGAGGGCCGCGAGACCATCAACCGTCTCGTTTCGCGCTGCGATGTCTTCGTCGAGAACAACGTGCCCGAGACGATGGCCCGCGCCGGCATCAGCTACGAGGCCTTCCGCGAGATCAACCCCGGCATCGTCATGCTGCGCATGCCCGCCTTCGGCCTGAGCGGCCCCTACCGCGACTACCGGGGCTTCGGCATGCACGCCGAGGCCACGGTCGGCCACACGCTCCTCCGTGGCTACCCGGACAGCGAGCCCGAGCTCACGGGCGACGCGCTCGCCTCCGATGCCATCGCCGGCGCGCACGGCGCCCTTGCCGTCCTCATGGCCCTGCGCCACCGCCAGCGCACGGGGGAGGGCCAGCAGATCGAGATGGCCCTCGCCGAGTCGTTCCTTCCGATCCTCGGCCAGTTCCTCCTCGACTACGGCATGAACGGGCGCGTCGCCAGCGCCCTCGGCAACACCCATCCCTGGAACGCCCCCCACGACGCCTACCCCACCCGCGGCGACGACCAGTGGATCGCCATCGAGGTCGCCACCGACGGCGAGTTCGGCGCGCTCTGCCGCGTGCTCGGCGACGAGTCGCTCGCCGAGGATCCCCGCTTCGCCACCGCTCAGGCCCGCCGTGAACACCGGACGGCTCTCGACGATGCGGTCTCCGACCTCACCTGCAGGCGCGACAAGCACGAGCTGTTCCACGCCCTCCAGGCTCGCGACGTCTGCGCGGCCCCTCTGCTCGACGGCCTCGATGCGCAGGCCGACCCCCACCTCAACGCGCGCCGCTTCTTCGAGGAGGTCTACCAGCCGAACGTGGGGACGCACCGGTATCCCGGCCTGAACTTCAAGATCGCGGACACCCCCAACGCCATCCGCCTCCCCGCGCCCGCCCTCGGGGAGCACAACGACTGGGCCTATCTCGAGCTCCTCGGCTACACCCGCTCCGAGCTCGACGCCCTGATCGCGAGCGGCCAGGTGGGCACCCGTTACCCCCCGTCCCTTCTGCCTCAGCGAAGCTAGCGGCCGTCCCCTCTCGTTGGCCCGCGTGCCCGCCCCCGCCTAGAGTGGAAGTCGATGCTGTCCCCCCGGCGCCTGTGGCTGTTGCTCAAGCACTCCCTCTTCGGGTTTCTCGACGACAACTGCCCGCAGATGGCCGCCGCCATCTCCTACTACGTCCTCTTCTCCCTCTTTCCCCTCGTGATCTTCACCATCGGCGTCCTCGGACTCACGCTCCAGGACAGCGGCTTCGAGCGCAGGCTTATCGAGGAGCTCACCGGGCTCCTGCCCGTCGACGCCGATGGCGCGCAGGGCGTCGAAGACGCCGTCCAGGAGATCACGGGCGCCTCCAGCGGGGTCCTCGGCCTCCTCGGTCTGGCGGTGCTGGCCTGGACGGCCAGCGCCATGTTCGGGGTCATCCGCCGATCGCTCGACATCGCCTTCGACCTTTCCGGCCGGCGCCCCTTCGTCCGCCAGAAGCTCGTCGACTTCGGCATGATGGCCCTGCTGGGCATCATCTTCCTTGCCTCCCTCGGAGCCACGACGACCCTCCGCGTCGCCCGCGAGGGCATCGACGACACCGCCGTGCTCGGGGACCTGGCGCAGTCGCTCGGATTCGGCTGGGCCATCGCGGCCTTCATCGTTCCCGCCGCTGTGTCGTTCGTCGCATTCGCACTCCTCTACTGGCTCATCCCCGCCCGGCACGTGCGCCTCGGCCATGTCTGGCCGGGGGCCCTCCTGGCGGCCGTGCTCTTCGAGACGGTCAAGCTGGCGTTCGGCATCTTCCTCGAGCACTTCGGCCGTTACGACCTCATCTTCGGCTCGCTCGGCGCCGTGGCCGCCTTCCTCTTCCTCGTCTTCCTCAGCGCCAACACGCTCCTGCTCGGCGCGGAGCTTTCCGCCACCTACCCGCGCGTCTCCCGGGGCGAGTTCGACCGCCCGCCGGGCGTGCCCCGGCTCACCCCACGCGAACTTGTCGTGCGCGCCCTCCGCGGCCTCGTCTTCCACCACGACGAGGAGCCGCGACGGGAGGAAACCGCACCCGACGAGACCCCTCCCTGAGCCGCGCGCTTACCCCGCCTTGCCGCCCCCCTTCGCGTCAGGCGCGCGGCAGTGACACCATAGGGACCGGCGAGGTGACCGATGACTGAAAGCGAGCCCCACGGCCCCATGCGTCGGTACGGCGGCTATGCCGTGCTCGGGATCGTCGTGGCGGCGGTGGCCGTGCTGGTCGTCTGGCTCTTCGCCTTCGGTGGCGAAGACGGAGAGGCGCCAGCGCCTCTCGCACTCGACCGCCCCGAGTTGCTGGGAATCGCAGGCCTCGAGACCGGTGTCATCGACGACCACGCCCCCAAGGTCGGCGAGCTCGCCCCCGACTTCGCCCTCGCGAACGCACGCGACCCCGAGCGCGTCGTGCGCCTCTCCGACTTTCGCGGCACGCCGGTCGTGCTGAACTGGTACGCGAGCTGGTGCGGCCCCTGCCGCCGGGAGATCCCCGACTTCCAGAAGGCGTACGAAGCCCTCGACGGTGAGGTCGTCTTCCTCGGCGTGAACCTCCAGGAAGACGCGGAACGGGCCGTCGGCCTCCTCGAAGTGTTCGTGGCGGACTACCCTGCCCTGCTCGACATCGACGGCGAGGTCGCCGTGCATTACCGCATTCCGGGAATGCCAACCACCTTCTTCATCGATGCCGATGGCGTCGTCCGCGCCCGAGGCGCCGGCCTCATCGTGGAAGAGGTGCTTGTCGAGGAGCTCGCCAAGATTGGGGTCAGCTACACCCCTGAGTAGCTCCTACAGGTCCGCCACCTGCGGCGCGATCTCGGAGGCGAAGTACTCCGGTCCCTCGTCCGAGTCGAAGTCCATGTGCTGCAAGACCATCTCCTCCAGCCCCAGCTCGGCCAGCTTCCCCAGCTTCTCGACCACCTCGTCCGTCGTCCCGCTGAGGATGCCCTTCCCCTCCATCCGCTCGATCATCACCCGCGGCGACGCCTCCGGGTCCAGGCTGAAGTGGGCCATCGTTTTCGAGGCGATGGCGTTGACCGTGCGCTCGTTCGGCCCCGCGATGGGGAACACCATCATCGAACGCGCGATCGTCGCGGGGTCGCGGCCCACGGCCTCGCAGTGCCGCTCCAGCACCTCGACCTTGTGCGCGTACCCTTCCGGCTCCGTCACCGTGACGCAGTTCCACTCGTCCGCGTGCTCGGCCGCGATCCGCAGCGTGCGCCGCTCCCCCGCCCCGCCGATGAGCAGTGGCGGCCGCCCCGTTTCCGGCTGCGATTTGTATCCCGCCTCTTCCAGCCGGTAGTACTGCCCCTCGAACGACGCGGGCTGCTCCGTCCACAGCGCCCGCATCAGCCGCACGGCCTCGTCGAGCCGGTCGAACCGCTCCTTCGTGGGCGGGAAGGGGATGCCGTAGGCGCGGTGCTCGGCCTCGTTCCAGCCCGCCCCCAGCCCCATCACGAAGCGCCCCCCGCTCAGCAGGTCGACCTGTGCCGCCATGCGCGCGTCGTTCACGGGCCGCCGGAACGTGATCGGCGTGACCAGCGCCCCGAACCGGTAGGAGTGCGGCTCGCGCGCGATCGCCGCGAACGACAGCCATGTCTCAAGGGACTGCAGCTGGCGGTTCCCCGTGAAGTAGTGGTCCGAACGGAACAGCGACGCGAACCCCAGCCGCTCCGTCAGGTTGGCGATGTGCAGCCACCGCTCCCACGTGAGGTCGTTCTGCCCCTCGATCATCAGTCCGATTCGCATGCGTCTCTCCCGTTCGTGTTCCTCTCGTGAGGGCTGTCAGGTCGCATCCTGCCAGCGCCAGCCGACCACGCGGGCCGGCCGCAGCCGGATGAGCGGCAGCGACTCCAGCGCCATCGTCCGGTAGCGCGGGTAGCGGCGGCGCAGTGCATCGAGCGCGTGGCGCCACTCGTCGCCGCGTGCGAGCACGTCCGCGTCGCCTTCCACCCGCAGCCACGCGAGATGCTCCCAGCGATCCTCGTAGTGGTCGACGAGCAGCGTCGCGCGCGGGTCGCGCTCGATGTTCCGGACGCGGGCCAGCGTCACGCCCTGTTTGGGCTTCTCGTCGATCGCGATGGCGATTGCCCCCTCGACCAGCGCGAAGCAGACCGGCACGAGCTGCGGCAGACCGCTGCGCGCGATCGTGCCGAGCACGCCCGAGCGCTCGTCTTCCAGCAGGCGCTCCTGCCAGCCCTCCATGCGCGCAGGGTGCGGGCGGACGCCGGGCCTGTCCAGCGAAAGACGGGCCTCGCGTACAGTGCGAGGCATGACCCGGACCGTGATCGCCGGCGACTTCGGCGGGACGAACCTGCGGGCCGCCCTCGTCGACGAAGCGGGCGACGTGCTCGTCCGCCACGAGGTGGGCACCCCCGCCGACACTTCAGCGGGGGCGGTCCTCGAACGCATAGGCGACCTCCTGACCGGGGTCCGCGACCGCGGCGAAGACGCCCCGGTGGCCGCTTCCCTTGCCGTGGCCGGCCTCATCGACGCCGACCGCGGCGTCGTCATGGTCTCCCCGAACATCCCCGCATTCCGCAACCTCTCCCTGACCGGCCCCCTCTCCGAGCGGCTCGGTATCCCCGTCTCCATCGAGAACGACGCCTCCGCCGCGGCCATCGGCGAGCACCGCTTCGGCGCCGGGCAGGGGACCCGCCACCTCCTCCACGCCACCCTCGGGACGGGCATCGGTGGCGGTCTCGTCATTGATGGTCGCCTCTACCGGGGCGCCCAGGGACTCGCCGGTGAGATCGGCCACATCGTGCTCGACCCTGCCGGACCGCCCTGCGGCTGCGGCTCCCGCGGCTGCCTCGAGGCGACCGCCGGAGGCGTCGCCTTCGGCCGGCGCGCCCAGCGCCTCGTCGATTCGGGGACGGCGCCGATCCTCGCCGAGATTGCCGCCGGCCAGCCCGCAACCGCCGGCCACCTCGCCGAGGCCGCCCGCCGGGGCGAAGCCGCCGCCATTGCCGAGGTCCGCAACGGCGGTCACTCCATCGGCATCGGGCTCGGCAGCATCGTCAACATCCTCAATCCCGACGCCGTCACCCTCTCCGGCGGCCTCCTCGGCATGGGCGACTTCCTCCTCGACCCCCTCCGCGCCGCCATGGCCTCCCTCGCCTACGGCCCCGCCGCCGGCACCCCCATCCGTACCAGTACCCTCGGCGAGGACGCGGGGTTGCTGGGGGCGGCGGCGGTTGCCCTGGCGGGCTAGGACTCCCCCGGCATGGATCCTCATTCGCGCTTCACGCCTTCGTTCCGCACTATGGCCGGGTGATCATCTGGATACGCCGCGCCGGCGCCGTGGGGCTGGGGATCGTCTTCTTCGTCGCGCTGGTGACCACGCTCGCGGTCCAGGCGGCGGACTCCACGGTTGCACGCCCCGACTTCCTCGCGGACCAGCTTGAGGAAGCCGATGCCTACGCCTTCGTCATCGATGACCTGGTGCTGGCCCTGCTCCAGGACGTCTGGCGGCTCGACGCCGAAGAGTTCGGCTGGGAGTTCGATGAGAACCCGCTGGTCGCCTCCGGACTGACCCCCGAGCAGGTCGCCGCCGCTGTCCGCCGCGCCCTCCCGCCCGAGGACCTCGAGCGGCTCCTCGCTCCCGCTGTCGAACAGGTCGGGGCGTACGTCGCCGGAGAGCGCGACGAGGCCACGATCCGCGTGGACGCCGCCGCCCATCTCGATGCCCTCGTGACCGAGCTGAACGACCTGATGCTCGAGTCTGGCGCCTACGCACGCCTCATCGACCGCGAGTTCAGGCCGATCTTCGCCGAGTGGGTGGACGAAGGTCTTCCTCCCGGTGGCGAAGACTCCCGATGGGTCGGCTTCCTTCGAGGCTCCGGCGGCGGCGAGGCCGGTGGCAGCCTCGTGCGCGTGTTCGACAGCGTCGTCACCCCCGAGTGGGTCGCCGCCCAGGTCGAGGACGCCGCTGAGGAGCTCGTGGGCTACGGAGTCGGCCGGTCCGAAGGCTTCGAAGTCCGCATCGCCTTAACGCCCGCGCAGGTTGAGGAGGCCGCCGCCGAGATCGAGGCCGTCATCCGTGAGGCGGATGCCTTCGACATCGCCTACGAAACGGTGGTCGAGCCCGTTGCCGAGGAGCGCCTCGCCGAGGCAGTGGAGTTGCCCTACGGGATCGTCATCGCCCGTCCGGACGTGCTGGACGCCCTGCGCGATGCCATCTCGCCGGAGTGGCTTGACGAGCAGGCCGCCATCCTCGCCGCCGGCGTCGCCACATACGTCACCGGCCAGGCCGACGCCTTCGTTGCCGAGTTCGATATCGCGCCCGCCAGGGACCGCGCCGCTCGTGCCCTGACCGCAGCGGCATCCGGCGCGCTTCGCGATCGGCTCCAGCTCCTGCCGCAATGCACAACCGCCGCCCAGGCAGCGGTGGCCCGGGAGACGCTGCGCAGGGATCTGCCCGCCTGCCTCCCACCTGAAGCCGTCCTTGATGACGTCGTGCGCTCGGCCGATCCCGTCATTGCCGCCGCAGTCGGGGAGTCCGTGCTCGCCCCGGTCCCCGACCTGGTTTCGTACTCCGAGCAGGATCTCCGCCTCGCCCTCGAAGAAGACGGCGGGCCGGACGCGCTCGTGGCCCTCGACGACGTGCGGAGCGTCTTCGGCGAGTCCTGGACCTACACCGATGCCGACCTGCGCGCCGACCTCGCCGACGACGAGGACGCCCTCGAACTTGTCGATGACCTACGCGCGGCCCTCTCCACCGGCTATGACATCGAGACGCCGGACGCGCTGGAGGCGGCCGGGGCCGGGACGGGTGGCGTCTGGCTTCCCGCTCTTGTGACCGCGATCCTGCTGGCGGCCGTGGCCTTCCTCGGCGGGAGGAGCTGGCGCGGGCGTCTAGTCTGGGCGGCGGCCGTGCTGCTCGTTGCCGCCGCGGTGATCGCAGTCGTTTCCGGACCCGTTTACCAGTCGGTATCGGGCGCGGTGCTCGATGAAGTTCGCGGGGAACTGGCCTCGGAGCCCGGCGATCGGTTCGCCGTCACCTCCGACCTCCTCGTCGACAAGCTGCTCGAAGTTGTTGAGAGGGCCGTGGACGACTTCACCGCACCCATCGCCCGGATCAGCCTGATCCTGGCCGTCGCAGGCGCGATCGCGGTGGTCGCGGCCTTCTTCTGGGGGCGTCTGTCCCCCGGACCCGCCCGCGAGCAACCCTGACCCGCACCAGCTTGATGTCAGGCCTGGTGTCACCTGACTCCTTGAGCTATCCGGCCAACTGGCCACCCTCCGTCCCATGTTCACGCCGCCGCCCCTCCACCAGCTCCTCGTGACCCGCACTGACAACCGCCCCAACCGCCCCTTCGCCGGCGGACTTGCCGCCTTCATCACCATCCACCAGACCGGCAACCCCCGCCCCACCGCGAACGCGCACGCCCACGCCCGCTGGATGGCCCGCGAGGCGCCCTACTCGTGGCACGCCACCATCGACGACCGCGAGGTCTGGCAGTCCCTCGACTGGGGCGAGCAGGGCTGGCACGCCGGCGATGGCGCCGCGGGCCCCGGCAACACCACGTCCATCGGCCTCGAGATCTGCATGCACGAGGGCATCGACGAGGCCGCCGCCGACCTCAACGCCGCCTGGCTCGCCGCCCGCCTCCGGCTCGACGGCCACGGCTACGAGGGCATCGTCCAGCACAACCACTGGACCGGGAAGGACTGCCCCGCCCTCATCCGCGCCGAGCCCGGACGCTGGGAGCGCTTCCTCGAGCAGGTCGCCCGCTTCGAGGAGTTCGAGTCCCGCACGCGCCTCGAAGACCGCGTCACCCGTCTCGAAGCGCGCGTCGACGCCCTCGAGTCCGCTTTCGCCGTCGCGGTCGAGCGACCGGGCAAAGCGAGCTAACATTGAGGGACGGAACGCCTTCGTAGCTCAGCTGGAAGAGCAACGCATTCGTAATGCGTAGGTCGTCGGTTCGAGTCCGACCGAAGGCTCCAGGTACCTGGCTGTTGGCTCTTGGCCACTGGCTGTCGGTCCCCACCCGGCCCCTGGGTTAGCTGTGACAGCCTCCGCGCGACGCCCCCACTCAGCCGGGCGCAGCGAAGCGGAGCCCGGCGCTCTCCTCAGCGAAGCGCCACAGGCGCCAGCGCTCTCCTCAGCCGCGCGGCAGCGCGGCGCTCCACTCAGCCTCGCGCAGCGAAGCCGAGCGCGGCGCTCTCCTACCGGTATGGGCGAAGCGCTTCCCGGATGTCCTCGACGATCTCCGCGGGCCGCTCCGGCGCCGCGAAGTGCCCCCCGCCGTCCCGCGCCCGCGTCCACACGAGGTTGTAGTACTCCTCCGTCCAGCCCCGGCCCTGCGAGGTCATGTCCTGCGCCATGAACGATATGCCCGTCGGCGCCTCCACCACCGGACGCCGGTCGTGCGAGGGGCGCCACGGGTTCTTCGCTACCTCCGCGTAGTACCGCGCCGACGTCACGTACGCGCCCGTCGCCCAGTACAGCATCATCAGCGTCAGCAGGTGGTCCTTCGAGAACGCCTGCTCCACCGCCCGCTCGCCCCGGTCGTTGTCGCTCCACCAGTAGCGCCGGTCGAGGATCCATGCGCACAGACCCACCGGCGAGTCGTGCAGCGCATACGAGATCGTCTGAGGCTCGTTCATCTGCACGACCGCGTGCGCGCTCCCCGGACGCGGCCGCAGCACGCCCGGCTCGACCAGGTTCGGGTTGCGCGCCGCCTGCTCGGGGGTCGTCGTGCGCTGCGCGAGGAGGCGGGTCCCCTCCGGGTCCGCCAGCACCGTCAGCGGGATCGCGCCCGTGATGTGGATCGCCCCCACCCGGTCCGCGTACTTGTGCCCCAGCTGCGCGCTGATCAGGTTCCCCCAGTCGCCCCCGTGCGCGAGGAAGCGGTCGTAGCCCAGCACATCGCCCATCAGCTCCGCCCACAGGTCCGCTGTCCGCCAGAAGTTGATGCCCGGCACCTCGTGCGGCGCCGAGAACCCGAACCCGGGCAGCGACGGCAACACCACGTCGAAGGCGTCCCGCTCGTCGCCGCCGTGAGCGGCCGGGTCCGTGAGCGGACCGATCAGCTCGTGGAAGTCCCAGAAGCACCAGGGCCAGCCGTGCGACAGGATCAACGGCTTCGGGTCCGGCCCCTTCCCGCGCTCGTGGATGAAGTGGATGGGAACACCCTGGATCTCCGTGCGGTAGTTCGCGAACGCGTTCATCTCGCGCTCCACCGCCCGCCAGTCGTACTCCTCGATCCAGTAGTCGACGAGCTCCCGCAGGTACGCCCCGTTGACCCCGTACCCCCAGTCGTCGTTCGCGAAGTCCTGCGGGAAGCGCGCGTTCACCAGCCGCCGCCGCAAGTCCTCCAGCAGCTCATCCGGAAGATGGATCGTGTAGGGCTCCGCCGCCATGGCGCCCCTCCCGCGAGTGGTCACCGCAGACTACACGGGTGGTTGGTCGTCAGTGCCTTGCTTCCCGCAGGGTGGAACGCTGCTCTCACTCAGCCCGGCGCAGCGAAGCGGAGCCGGGCGCTCTCCTCAGCGAAGCGCCGCGGGCGCGAGCGCTCTCCTCAGGCGGACGAGAGTCCGCCGCTCCACTCAGGCGGCAACGCCGCCGCTCTCCTACTTGACCCCTTCGCCGTCGCGGTTCAGGTCGCCCTCGATGCGGAGCTCGGGGAGCCACTCGAGCCAGCGCGGCAGGTACCAGTTGAACCTGCCCAGGACCGCCATGCTCGCCGGCACGATCACCGAGCGGATGATCGTCGCGTCGATGATCACCGCCACCCCCAGCCCGAATCCAGCCTGCTGCAGCGGCGCCAGCTCGCCGAGGGCCATGCCCATGAACACCGCCACCATGATCAGCGCCGCCCCGGTGATGATGCTTCCGGTTGAACGCACCCCGAAGGCCACGGACTCGCGGTTGCTCCCGGTCAGGCCGTAGCGCTCCCGGATGCGGCTCAGCAGGAACACGTGGTAGTCCATCGAGAGGCCGAACATGATCGCGAACAGGAAGAGCGGAAGCCATGCCTCGATCGCTCTCGTCTGCTGGAACCCGAAGATCTCGTTCCCGATGCCGTGCTGGAACACGAGCACGATCAGCCCGTAGGCCGCCCCCACCGAAAGCAGGTTCATGATGATCGCCTTCACCGGCACCACGATCGACCGGAACACCAGCAACAGCAGGATGAAGCTCAGCCCCAGCACCACCGAGAACACGATCGGCGTGTACAGCGTGATCACCTCGATCAGGTCGACCTCTTCGGCCGTGAGGCCGGTCACCAGCACCTTCGCCTCGGTTCCACCGAAGGCCGCCGGGATGTAGTCGCCTCGCAGGCGCCGGACGGCGTCGTATGCCTCTGGGCTGCGGGGGTCGATCGTCAGCAACGCCGAGAGCAGGGCGAGGTCGCCCGTCTCGTTTGTCGTGAGGGAGACGCCTTCGAAGACGGGGTCGTCCTCGATCAGCCCCCTCAGCGTCGAGATTGCCGCGATCACCGCCGGCGAGGACACGTCGGGCGCGTCCACCACCACCTCCACCGGCCACACGAGCCCGGCGCTGAAGTCCTCCTGCAGGATCTCGAAGGCCCGCCGCTGCTCGTTACCGGCCGGGAGCGTCGAGACCCCGGAGATGCCCGACTGGAGCGTGAACGCCGGCACGGCCGCTGCGATCAGCAGACAGCACGACACCGACAGGCTGATCAGCGGCTGCCGCATCACCATTCGTACGATGAAGTTCCAGGCCCCCGCACTGGTCCGCTCGTGCAGCCGCAGGCGCGGCAGGAACGGGATGCGCAGCGCGTCGACGCGGTCGCCTAGCACGCTCAGGAGGGCCGGCAGCAGCGTGAGCGCTGCCAGCACGGCCACCACCGCCACCGAGATCGCCCCCAGCCCGAGGCTCTGGTAGATGTTGCTGGGAACGAGCAGGAGCCCGAGCAGCCCGATCACCACCGCTCCGCCCGAGAACAGCACGGCGCGGTTCGCCGTCGCCCCCGCTCGAGAGATCGCCGCCTCGACCGTGAAGCCGCGCAGCCGCTCCTCGCGATAGCGCTGCACGATGAAGAGCGAGTAGTCGATCCCCACGGCCAGGCCGACCACCGTGATCATGTTCACCACGAAGAACGAGAGCTCGAACCCCTGCCCCACGACGAAGGCCACGCCGAGCGCCGTGACGACGGCGACCAACGCGACGACGAGGGGGATGCCCGCCGCCACCGCAGCCCCGAACACGGCCACCAGGATGAGGAGCGCGATCGGCACGCCGATGCCCTCGCCCCGACGCAGGTCGCGCTCCGAGGTCTCCGTGAACGTCCGCCCGATGCTGCCCTGCCCCGCCACCAGCGCCTCGAAGCCGGTCGGTGTCTCGAACTCCTCCACCAGCGAAACCAGTGGCCCCGCCGTGTCCTCCGCCTCCCCAACATGGCCCGTCAGCGTGACCGGGATCAGCGTCGTCCTGCGGTCGGCCGAGACAAGCCCTTCGTGCCGTGTCTCGTAGTAGCTCGTCGCGCCGAGGACGGTCCCCTGGAGCGTCCGGATGTGGCTCAACAACTCTCCCGTCAGCGACTCGAACGAGGCGTCGTCGACCGTGCCAATGGTGGCCCGGACTACGACGAACTCCTGTGGCAGCTCGGGGCCGCGCAGGCGCTCCTCCAAGAGCTCACCGGCGCGCTCCGACTCCGCGTTCGACGCGAGCGAGTCGTCCGTTGTGAGCACGTCGCCGATGTCGAAGGCGAGGCTTCCCGCCACCACCACAAGAGCGATCCAGGCGGCGATCACGTACCAGCGATAGCGGGCGCTCGTCCTTGCCAGACGGGCGGTGATCGACCCTTCCAGGTACTTGGAGCTACCGCGAGCCATGACCACCCTCCCCGACCGGGGCGCCCTTCACACTCACCTTTCTCCAGGTGAGTGCCCCGGTCAACTAACCAGGTTCAGGAGTGGTCAAGGTTCGGTCACGATTGCGTAATCACCCGCCCGCGTACCCCGCCGAACGGAGCGCCTCCGCAATCTCCGGGAGGATGGCGGGGTCGTCGATCGTTGGCGGAACGGTGTACGCCTCGCTGTCCGCGATCTTCTGCACCGTGCCCCGCAGGATCTTGCCCGATCGCGTCTTCGGCAGCCGCCCGACCACGATCGCCGTCTTGAACGACGCCACGGGCCCGATCTGTTCGCGCACCAGCCGAACCGCCTCCCCCTCGATCGCGCCCTGCTCGCGCTCGACGCCCGCGTTCAGCACCAGCAGTCCCAGCGGCGCCTGTCCCTTCAACTCGTCCGCTACCCCCACGACGGCGCACTCGGCCACGTCCGGGTGGGCGGCCAGCACCTCTTCCATCTGTCCCGTCGAGAGCCGGTGCCCGGCCACGTTGATGACGTCGTCCGTGCGCGTCATCACGTAGACGTAGCCGTCCTCGTCGATGTAGCCCGCGTCGCCCGTCTTGTAGTACCCGGGGAACTCCTCGAGGTACGCCTCGCGGTACCGCTCCTCCGCCTGCCAGAGCGTGGGGAAGCTGCCCGGCGGCAGCGGCAACCTGGCCACGAGCGCGCCGATCTCCCCCGGCGCCACCTCGTTCGTCGCCTCGTCCAGCACGCGGACGTCCCAGCCCGGAACCGGCTTCGTCGGCGAGCCATGCTTCACCGGCATCAGCTCGATGCCTGCCGGATTCGCGCAGATCGACCAGCCCGTCTCCGTCTGCCACCAGTGGTCGATGACCGGAACCCCGAGCCGGTCCTCCGCCCACTGCACGGTGTCCGGGTCGGCTCGCTCGCCCGCCAGGAAGAGCGTCCGCAGTCCCGCGATCTGCTCGGGCCGGATCAGGTCCCCGTTCGGGTCCTGCTGCTTGATCGCCCGGAACGCCGTCGGGGCCGTGAACAGCACCTTCACGTCGTGTTCGGCGATCACCCGCCAGTAGACGGCTGCGTCGGGCGTGCCCACCGGCTTCCCCTCGAATAGCACCGTCGTGTTCCCGTGGATCAGGGGGCCGTAGACGATGTACGAGTGCCCGACCACCCAGCCCACGTCCGAGGCGGCCCAGTACACCTCACCGGGCTCGACGCCGTAGATGTTGCGCATGCTCCAGTTGAGCGCGACCAGGTGGCCGCCGTTGTCGCGCACGATCCCCTTCGGCTGCCCCGTCGTCCCCGACGTGTAGAGGATGTAGAGCGGGTCGGTCGCCTCCACCCACGTGCACGGCGCCGGCTCGGCTGATGCTTCTGCATCCGCCCAGTTGAGGTCACGGCCCGCCACCATCTCCGCCTCGGCCTGGGGGCGCTGCAGGATGACGCAGCGGTCGGGCTTGTGCGTGGCGATCTCGATCGCCTCGTCCAGCAGGGGCTTGTACTCGACGATCCGGTTCGGCTCGATTCCGCACGAGGCCGAGAGCACGACCTTCGGTGTCGCGTCGTCGATGCGCACCGCCAGCTCGCTCGCCGCGAATCCCCCGAACACGACCGAGTGCACCGCCCCCAGCCGCGCGCACGCCAGCATGGCGATCACCGCCTCGGGCGCCATCGGCATGTAGACGAGGACACGGTCGCCCTTCCCCACGCCGGCCTCCGCCAGCACCCCCGCCACCCGCGACACCCGGTCCAGCAGTTCCCGGTAGGTGAACCGCTCGATGACGCCCGTGATGGGGCTGTCGTAGATGAGCGCGAGCTGGTCGGCGCGGCCGCCCTCCACGTGCCGGTCGAGTGAGTTGTAGCAGGTGTTCGTGACCGCCCCCGGGAACCAGCGGTAGAAGGGCGCCCGCGAGTCGTCCAGCACGCGATCCCAGCGCCGCTCCCAGTGGATGTCCTCGGCCGCCTCGGCCCAGAACGCCTCGGGGTCGGAGAGGGAACGGGCGTAGATGTCGTCGTAGCTGGCGGCCATGGGGGAACCTCGGAGCCTGGAGTCGCGAGCGGTAGTCTACGGCGCTCGCCCGCCCCGTTCGCTCACTCAGGCTGCGCCCCGCACGGTAGGATCGCCTTCCCCGCAAGGAGACGACGATGAAAGTCAGCAGCACCTACCCCGCAACCTGGCTCGCCGAAGTGGGCCCTCAGGCGCGACGGGCCGAAGAGCTCGGCTACGACAACACCGGCACCGGCGAGATGGCCCACGACCCCATGATCCTCGCCGCGGCCGCTGCCCTCGCGACCGAGACCATCGAGATCGGTACCCTCGCGATCGCCTTCGCGCGCGCCCCCATGGTGCTTGCGATGGGCGCCTGGGATCTGCAGCAGGCCACCGGTGGACGATTCGCGCTCAGCCTCGGCAGCCAGGTGAAGGGCCACATCCAGCGCCGCTTCGGCATGCCCTGGAGCGCGCCCGCCCCCCGCATGCGCGACTACATCCGCACCCTTCACGCCATCTGGGACTCCTTCGAGACCGGTGAGAAGCCCGACTACGTCGGCGAGACCTACCAGTACACCCTCATGAACCCCCTCTTCTTCCCCGGCCCCAGCGGCTATCCCCGCCCGAAGGTGCTGCTCGCTGCCGTGGGCGAGAAAATGACCCGCGTCGCGGGCGAGGTTGCCGACGGCGTCCTCCCCCACGGCTTCACCACCGACCGCTACATGCGCGAGGTCTTCCTCCCCAACGTGGCGAAGGGGCTTGAGCGGGGTGGCCGCACCTGGCAGGACATCGAGGTCTCCGCCGGCGGCTTCACCATCTACGGTGAGGACGAGTCCGAGATCGAGCAGAAGCGCGAGGCCCTTCGCCAGCCCATCTCCTTCTACGGCTCCACCCGCAGCTACCACGACGTCTTCCGCCTCCACGGCTGGGAGGACCTCGGCAAACAGCTCCATTCCATGTCACTCCAGGGCAAGTGGGAGGAGATGAAGGGCGTCATCCCCGAGGACGTCCTCCACGAGTTCGCCCAGTCCTCCACCTATGACAACCTCCCCCAGTTCGTCGCCGAACACCGCGAGTACGCCAGCCGTATGCAGTTCGAGATGCCGGTCGATACCCCCGCCCAGCGGGAACGTTTCCAGCACATCCTGCGCCAGGTCCAGGCCGTGGAGACGCCCCGCGTGCCCCGCGAGCTCGCCGCCCTCGACCCGGCGTGACCCGGCCCGCCCTGCCCCCGCCATGGCCAGCGTAGCCGTCATCGGCGCCGGCGCCGTCGGCTCCTACTACGGCGCCCGGCTCGCGCAGGCCGGCCACGACGTGCGCTTTCTCCTGCGCCGCGACTACGACGCCGTCGCGGAGCGCGGCCTCCGTGTCGAGTCGCACCACGGCGACTTCGCCCTCGACCACCCGACGATCGTCCGCGACCCTGCCGAAATCGGGCCCGTCGACTGGGTCCTCTGCGGCCTCAAGACCACCTCCTTCGACGACGCCCCCGTCCTCATCCGCCCCTGTCTCGGCCCCGAGACCCGCGTGCTCGCCATCGTCAACGGCCTCGGCATCGAGGAGCGGCTGGCCGACGCTCTCGACACCGAGCGCATCTTCGGCGGGCTCGCCTTCACCTGCATCAATCGCGGCGAGCCGGGTGTTGTCCACCACTACGAGTACGGGCAGGTCTCCATCGCCCATCTCGGCGACGACCCCACCGAGCTCGCCCTCGCGCTCGACCTCTGGAGGGACGCCACCGTCGAGTTCTCGACTGCTTCCTCAGTCCTCCGCGCCCGCTGGGAGAAGCTGTGCTGGAACGTGCCCTTCAACGGCCTCACCGTCGCCGCCGGCGCCGTCACGACCGAGGCCATCGTCACCGACCCCGCCCTGCGCGCCGAGGCGCGAGCCCTCATGGAGGAGGTCGTGGCCGCCGGCAACGCCGACCTCGCCTCCCGCAACAGGCCGGAGCGTATCGACGGCAACGAGGTCATCACGCGCATGTTCGCCCTCACCGACGTGATGGGCCCCTACCGCCCCAGCACCCTCATCGACTTCGTCGAGGGCCGCGCCATCGAGGTCGACGCGATCTTCGCCGAGCCCGCCCGCCGCGCCCGCGTCCTCGGCGTCCCCACCCCCCGGCTCGACCAGCTAACCGCCCTCCTCGCCCGCCTCGACCCGGCGCGGGAGTAGCAGACCGGCTACTGCAGGTGGACCACCCGTAGCCCGGGCTTCCTCTCCGCCAACGCCTCCGCCACGAGCCTCCGGTGGCAGTGCTCCGGGGAAGCTTCGCTGCAGAGGAAGCAGGCACTCCTCCGTAGCAGGTCGCGGTCGAACCGCTCGTAAGAGCCACGCTCCTCCATGAGCTGTTGGAAGTCCCGCTCAAACGCGTCCCACGAGCCGCCGCGCTTCTTGAAGGCGTCGAAGAGATCCTTCGACGGCGCGAGCTCCGGCGCTTGGACGTACTCGATGCCCGCTAGCTCCTGTGCAAACCACGCAAGGTCGCCCTGCTTGGCGAATCCGGCGAGTTGCGAGCGATTGTGCAGGCGGATGTCGACCAGGGTCTCGACGCCCGCTCCCCGCAGCAGTTCGAAGAACTGCTCGGCCGTCTTCCGGGTGAAGCCGATCGTGTAGATCGTGCTCAAGGTCGCCCCCGCCCGTCGATCTCCGTGAACGCGTCCAGCATCAACACCAGGCACTTCACGCTCCCGCCCGCCTTGATGAACTCGTCCATGGGCGTTTCCGCGACGGCGAGTCCATGGTCCCGGAGCGCGCGCACCGTCTCCGCGCAGCCTGCGTTCAGCACGACCGTCTCCCCGGCGAGCACGGCATTGCAGGCGAAGCGGGCGGCATCATGCTCGCTCACCGCGATCAGGGTTGCGAAGTGCTCCATCAGCGTCTTCTGCGACGCCGCGGTGAAGGCGCGTGGGTAGACGAGCGCCCGCCCTGCGCCGAGTGGGGCGAGGCAGGTGTCGAGGTGGTAGAAGCGGGGATCGGTCAGCTCCAGGCGCACGGTCTCGCGCCCGAGCAGTTCATCGATGTGGTCAAGCGCGCGGAACTCCGTGCGGAAGCGGTACCCCGCGAACACGAGGCCGTCCGCGGGCAGCACGTCGCCCTCACCCTCCCAGTAGTGTGGCTCGTGGACCGTCTCGGTAAGGAAGCCGTGTTCCATGAACCAGCGCGTGAAGCGCTCTTCCTCCAGCTGTCGTTCGGGAAAGCGGAAGTTCGCCGGGATGAACCGATTCCCGATGACGATCCCCGCATTCGCGGCGAAAGTCATGTCCGGCGTGTCTGGCCCCTGCTCCACCAGTTCCACTGCCACGCCGAGGGCCGTAAGCGTCTCGCGCAGCCCTTGCCACTGTTCATTGGCGCGCTCGGTCCGCACGGCATTGGCGCGGCGCATCCACGGGTTGATCTCATAGTCGATGCGGTAGTGGACGGGTTCGCACATCAGGACCCTGCGCGTCACGTCGCCAAGTGTAGGCCAGCGTGCCGGGCTCGCTACCCGCGCTACCTGCGTATCATCCCCCGCCGATGGAGACACACAGATGAAGCTTCCCTGGCGGCTCAAGTTCGGCCTCTTCATGGCCCCCTACCACCCCGTGCGCGACAACATCGGCCTCACCATCAAGCGCGACGTCGGCACCATCCAGTGGCTTGATGAGCTCGGCTACGACGAGGTCTTTATCGGCGAGCACCACTCCGGCGGCTGGGAACCCATCTCCAGCCCCGAGGTCTTCATCGCCCACGTCGCCCAGGAAACGGAGTCCATCAAGCTCGGCACCGGCGTTCTCTCGGTCGGCTACCACCACCCCTACATGATCGCCGAGCGCATCCTCCTCCTCGACCACCTCACCCGCGGGCGCGTCATCCTCGGCGTCGGCCCCGGCGCCACCGCCCCCGATACCGCCCAGATGGGGCTCCACGCCACCCAGATGCGTCCCCGCCTCGACGAGGGTCTCGGCGTCATTCTCCGCCTGCTCAACGGCGAAGAGGTCACCCACGAGAGCCCAGGCTGGTTCAAGCTCAAGAACGCCGCCTGCCAGCTCCAGCCCTACCGCGAGGAAGGCATCCCGGTCTTCGTCACCGCCACCTCCTCGCCCGGCAGCGCCCGCGTCGCCGGCAAGCATGGCGTCGGCATCCTCTCCGGCGCCTCGTTCAAGTCCCTCGGCCCCGGTCTCAAGAGCATCTGGGAAACCGCCTCGGACGCGGCCGCCGAGCACGGCCACACGCTCGACCGCCGCGATTACCGCGTGATGACGCGCATCTACGTGGCCGAAAGCCGCGAGCAGGCCTGCCGCGACATCTCCGTAGGCTTGCACGAGTTCGACTTCGAGTACTTCTCGGGCACCCTGGGGCGTCCCGCTCCGTCCTACGACGGCCGCCCGGAGGACTACGCCGACTGGTGCGTCGACAACGGCGGCGCGCTCTTCGGCACGCCCGAGGAGGTGACGGAGGGGCTGAAGCGCGTGTGGGAATCAAGTGACGGCGGCTTCGGAGGCATCCTCCTCATGGGAAACGAGTTCGCCCCGCCCGATCGCATGCGCAACCACTACGATCTGCTCGCCCGCTATGTCATGCCCCACTTCAACGGCGCCCTCGAGCGGCCCATGCGCTCCCATGCTCGCGCGGTGGACGAGCGCGTCGCGAACAACCAGGGCGAGGCCGACGCTATCGCCGAGGCCATCCGCGCCGCCAGCGGCAAGGTCCCGGACGAGATTCTCGGCGCGCCCATCAAGAAGTAGCGTCCGGCGGGCTATGGCTGCACAGCAACCCCCCGTGTCACGTTGGCGTTGCCCCGACTGCTCCCGCGAGTTCGGTCGCACGCGCCAGCAGCACGACTGCGCCCCTGGCCTCACCATCGAGGAGTACTTTGCGACCGGGCCGCCCCACGAACGCCCCGTTTTCGACGCCGTCCACGCCCACCTCGCGCAGTACGACGACCTCTACGTGGAGCCCCTCGCCGTCGGCATCTTCTTCAAACGCAGGCGCACCTTCGTGCAGCTGCGGCCCATGCGGCGCTGGGTGGCACTCTCGATGATGCTGCCCCGCAAGCTCGACGACCCCCGTATCTCCCGCAAGGTCGTCGATACGGGCAGGAGCTTCTACCACGTCCTCAACATCGCCGGCCCCGAGCAGATCGACGACACCGTCCGGGCCTGGCTGGACGAGGCCTACCTCAGCGACACCTAGGGCGCGTCAGGCGGACCCCGACCCCAGCTCGCCGCCGTTCCACTCCTCCCAGAGCTTGACGATCTCCGTGACTCCTGCCGTGTCTCCAAGCAGTGCCGCGGCATCCTTCCAGAGGTCGCGCGTGCGGGCCAGGATCGGCGCCTCCATCCCCAGCCCCTCCGCCAGGCCCCCGGCGATGCCCACGTCCTTCGCCATCAACGCGATGGTGAATCCGGCGCTGAAGTCCCGGCTCAGGATCTCCTCCGCGATCTTCCCCTGCGTCGCTGCGCTCCGGCCCGACGAGGCGTTGAGCACGTCGACCATCTTCGCCGGCTCCAGCCCCATGCGGTCCCCCACGATGAGCGCCTCGCAGGCCGACGACAGCGCGGCTGCCGAGCAGTAGTTATTGAGCGCTTTCATGGCGTGACCCGTCCCCGAGCCCCCCATCTCGTAGATGACGCGCCCCAGGTGCTCCAGTACGGGCCGGCAGCGGTCGATCTCGTCCGGATCACCTCCCACCATGATCGCCAGCGACCCGCCCCGCGCCCCGGCCACGCCGCCCGAAACGGGTGCGTCCACCAGCGCAACTCCTTGCGGCTCCAGGTCCTGCGCGAGTTGCCGCGTGCCCAGCGGGGCGGAGCTGCTCATGTCGAGGAGCACGCTCCCGCGCGCGAGCCCAGCCGCCAGCCCGCCGTCGCCGAGCGTGACCTCGCGCACGATGTCCCCGTTCGGCAGCATCGTGATGACCGCGTCGCTGGCCGCCGCCAGCGCCGCCAGGTCGGTCGTCCCCGAGGCCCGGTGCTCCCCCGCGAACGACTCCGCCACGTCCGAGCGTGTGTCATGCACGGTGAGCGCATAGTGCGGGTCGAGCAGGTGCGCCATCGGCCACCCCATGTTCCCCAGCCCCACGAAGCCGATGCGGGTGATCGCGTCAGGCATCGCTGTCCACCTCCGCGAACACCGCGCGCGCGACGCGGAACCCGTCGAGCGCCGCCGGCGCGCCGCAGTAGACTGCCGCCTGCAGCAGCACCTCGCGGATCTCCTCCCGGGAGAGCCCGTTGTTGAGCGCCCCGCGCACGTGAAGCCGCAGCTCGTGCGGGCGGTTCAGCGCGGTCAGCATCCCCAGGTTCAGCAGGCTCCGGTCGCGGCGTGACAGCCCGTCGCGACCCCAGATCGCGCCCCACGCGTGCTCCGTCACCAGCTCCTGCAGCGGCATGGTGAAGTCGTCCGCCTGTGCCAGCGACCGGTCGACGTACTCGTCGCCGAGCACCTCCCGCCTGATCGCCAGGCCCTTCTCGAACAGCTCCGAAGGCATGGCTCCTCCTTCCCCGCGTCCCGGCGCGGGCAGCCGGAGCCTACCCCCAAGCCCCTCCGATTGATACGCCCGGCGCCCTACCCCTGTGGCGCTTCCTGAACCCAGCTTGCGAGCGGGTTCAGCGTCCGCTTCGCGATGCGCCAGCCGTCCTCCGTGCGGACCGCGTGGTCGATGTAGGTCAGCAGGACGAGGAAGACGTCGCCGTTCGGCTGCAGGTGCGACGCGTGCATGTACGTCGACATCTCCGCGCTCTCGCCGTCCTCGGCGGGCACGATGTTCACGCTCCCGATCAGGTGCTGCGTGGCGATGTGTCCCAGCCCCCGGAAGGTGCCTTCGACGAACTCGACCCACTCGTCCGGACCCGTCCGCTGCGTGTCCGCGTTCCCCGAGATTGAGATGTCCGCGTCCGGTGTGAAGGTCTGGTGGTAGAGCGCCCGCCCCACCTCCGGCTCGTCCCGCCCGATGGCGTCGGTGCCCAGCGCGTAGTTCGTGGCGAGTTGCCGGACCGCGCTCTCGATCGCCGGCCAGTCGGGCCGGTCGCTGCCGCCGGCCGTCTGCAGGACGCGCGGCGTCTCGTCGCTCACGACTGCGCCGCCTCGGTCCGCGGTTCCCGGCCGAGCTCCTTCATGACCGCCTGGAACGTCTCGTACTCCTGCGCACCGACGACGGCGTACTGCTCGTCGAAGATGAAGGTCGGAACGGAGCGCACGCCCGCGAGCCGCGCCCCCTCCACCGCTTCCTCCACCCGCTCCTTGTAGACCTCGTCCTGCAGGGCCTGCCGCAACTCGTCCCCCGGCAGCCCCGCCTCCTCCCCGAGGCGTACGAGCGTGTCCACACTTCCGATGTCCTCGAGCTCGTCGAAGTAGGCGTCGAAGACGCGGCGATGGAATTCTTCGGCGCACTCGCCGTGGTCCGCCGCGAACTCCGCCGCCTGCAGCGACAGCATCGAGTTCGAGCGGTGCGTGCGTCCCTCGCTGAACCGCAGGCCCAGCGCCTCGGCGCGTCCTTCCATGTAGGCGCGCGCCTCGCTTTTCTGTCCCGAGGGTGGAGGCTGCGGCCGCCCCTCGGGCGGCACGCTCGCGTCGAGCAGAAACGGCGCGTACTGCACGTCGACGCCCTCGTAGTCCTGCTTCAGCCTGTCGACCTCGCCGAGGCCGATGTAGCACCAGTGTCAGACGAAGTCGGAGACGATGGTCAGGACGGTTTGGGCTGCTGGTTCGCTCATGCGGCGAGTATACGGAGCCTCGCCCGGGCCGGCGCTACTCCCCGACCGCCGCGCCGGGCAGCGGTTCGCGCGTGCTGGCGTCGGCGAGCCCAAGGCCCGGCAGGGCGCGGTTCAACCAGCCCGGCAGCCACCAGTTGGCGTCGCTCATGAGCTGCATCGCCGCTGGCACCAGTATGAGCCGGATGAGCGTCGCGTCGAGGAAGATGGCGATGGCCAGCCCGATGCCGAACTCCTTCACCACGCGCTGGTCGCTCAGCGCGAAGCTGAGGAAGACCGCCACCATGATCGCCGCCGCCGCCGAGATGACGCGGCTGGTCGCCGCGAGTCCCCGCGCCACCGCCTCTGCGTTGTCGCCCGTCTCCAGGTACTCCTCGCGCACACGGCTCACGAGGAACACCTCGTAGTCCATCGACAGCCCGAACAGCACCGCGAACATCATCATCGGCAGGAAGGACTCGATCGGTCCCGTCCCTTCCAGCTCGATCACGCTTGCCCCCCAGCCCCACTGGAAGATCGCCACGAGAACGCCGAAGGCCGCACCGGCCGCGAGCACGTTCATGAGCGCCGCCTTCACCGGCACGAGCAGCGATCGGAACACGACCATCAGGAGCAGGAAGCTCGCGCCGATTACGGCAGCGAGGAAGATCACCATGCGGTCGCGCACGCGCTCCCCGATGTCGATGAAGATCGCCGTCGGTCCGCCGACCAACACCTCCACGCCCGTGTGTCCCGTGAGTTCCGGCAGCGAGTCCCGCAGGTGGTGAACGAGCTCGTCGGTCTCCTCGTCCTGGGGCGAGCTTCCCGGGATGAGCACGATGAGCCCTGCAGTCCGATCGGGGTTGATGAGGGCGGGCGAGACACTGACGACGTTCGGTTCGGCTGCCAGCGCACGGGGGAGCGTCTCGAAGATGGCCGCCTGCTCCTCGCTCTCGAGGGCCGCGCCGATCACGAACCGGCCGTTGTAGCCGGCGCCGAAGCCCTCGGCCAGCAGGTCGTACGAGCGCCGCGACGTGAGCGAGCTGGGGTTGCTGCCGGCGTCGCTCGACCCCAGCCGCACGTCGAGCGCCGGATACGCGAGCACCAGCAGCGCCACCGTCGCCACGACCAGCCAGAGCCACGGCGCCCGCTGGATCGTCCGCGCCAGCCAGTACCCCATGCCGCTCTGGTTCTGGACCGCGGAGACGCGGATTCCCGGGACCTTCAGGCGATTCACCCGGTGCCCCACCAGCCCCAGGATCGCCGGCAGCACGAAGAGGGCCACGAGCGCCGCCAGCGCGACCGCTATCGCCGGCCCCATCGCCGTCAGCGAGAGCAACGGGATCCCCATCGCCCACAGCCCCATCAGCGCGATGACCACGCTGCAGCCCGCGAACAGCACCGAGTGGCCCGCCGTGCCCGCCGCCTTCACGACCGCGTCGGTCACCGTCTCCTCGGTGGTCAGCGCCTCGCGGAAGCGCGTCACGACCAGCAGGGCGTAGTCGATCCCGACGCCGATGCCGATCATCGCCGCGAACTGCGGTGTGAAGTTGGCGAAGTTCACGAAGCTCGCGCCCACGCCGATCAGGAAGAAGGCGGGGATCAGGGCCAGCAGCGCCGTGAAGATCGGCAGCCCCGCCGCCGTCACGGATCCGAACGCGATGAGCAGGATGACCACCGCCGCCGCCAGCCCCACCAGCTCCGAGCTCCCCGGCGGCTCGCGTTCGCCCGCCGTCGCCACGATGCCGCCCAACTCCACCTGCAGGTCTTCCCGCGAGACCTCCTCCCGCCACTCGAATAGCGCCTCGATGCTGGCGTCCTCGACTTCGTTCGCTCCTCTGTCGTACTGGGCCGTGGCGCGCGCGATCGTGCCGTCGGGCGAGATTCGCCCCGGCTCCTCGAAGGGCGACGCCACCCACAACACCTGCGGCAGTTCCGCCGCCTCCGCAAGCAGTTCCTCGATCTCCTCCCGCACGCCCGCACTCGCCACGCCCGCCGGAGCGCGGATCACGATCTCGGTGGTGTCGCCCGCGGCCGAGGGGAAGCGCTCGGTGAGGAGGTCGCTGAGCGCCTGCGACTCGGTTCCCGGGAGCGTGAAGCTCCCCGTGCCGAATTCGCCCCGCATCGTCATCCACAGCGCCCCGCAGACGAGGACGAACGTGACCGCCCCTCCGATTACGACCCAGGG
This sequence comes from Dehalococcoidia bacterium, assembly GCA_022827945.1. Taxonomy (GTDB): domain Bacteria; phylum Chloroflexota; class Dehalococcoidia; order Tepidiformales; family Tepidiformaceae; genus UBA2991. The sequence continues at coordinate 47,362 of JAJEIT010000062.1, forward strand.
ATGCGCGCATGCGAACCGCGGCCAGCGGTCGAACAGGAACGAGCCACGCTCGGGCTCTTGGGCCGTCTCCCACGAGACCTCCTGCGTGGGAGCCGCGGCCACGACCGCCGGCTGCCTCGCAGGAGCAGGTCGCGCCCGGCTGCGCGCCTCACGAGGGGCGCGCTCGCCGCCCGTCAACGCGCGAAGCGCCATCCACACGGCCCCGCCAAGAAGCGCCAGCCCGAAGAGTCCCGCCAGCAGCCGCCCGAAGCCGTTCACGAGCCCGCCCTCCTGCTCCGGGGGAAGCACGTCGCTCTCGGCGGGTCGTGACGATGAAGGCGTGGGTACATCACGTGCGGGTGGCGTTTGTTGCCGCCGAATACCCTAGCAGTCCCCCCGTTTGCCGCCATTCCCGCCTACACCTCGAGCGCTGCGTAGTGCCCGGAGTGGATCGCCATCTCCAGCCAGCGCGGCGCGAGCGCGTCCCCGACGACCTGGACGTCGCCGTCGTAGTCGTCCAGCAGCTCCGCGAACTCGGTGTTCGGCACGTTCCCCGACATAAGCACGACCATGTCCGCCGGCACCCGCTCCTCGACATCCGCGTCGAGGTTGCGAACCAGTACGTCGGTCTCGGTGACCTCCGCCAGGTGCGCCCGCGGAATGATGCGGAAGCCGCTCGGGTGGCCCGTGAGCCGCCGCAGCGCCGGCTCCTGCATGAGCGCCCCCGCCACCGCCGACCCCAGCGAGTAGTGCCGCGTCACGAACGTCACGCCCAGGCCCTCGTCGAGCAGCTTCTCCGCCACGCCGATCGCGGGGTAGTGCCCCACGTCGTCGAGCACGACCGCTGCGGTCCCCGGCTCCGCGTTCCCCTCCGCCACGTCGTAGTAAGACCAGACGTGCGGCAGGTGGAGCCCCGCCGGCGGTTCTGTCGGCCGCAACTGCTGGAAGCCGTCGACCCGCGGCGTGGAGCCCGTCGCCACGATCACCGAGTCGGGCCGCTCGTGCTCAAGCCAGTCGAACGATCGGTGCCAGCGGTCCCACTGCCCCGCATCGACGTTCGTGTTCAGCCGGATGTCGACCTCCAGGTTGCGAAGCTGCCCCTCCAGCCAGTCGACGATCCCCCCGATCTCCTCGCGGTGGGGCAGCTGGCGCGCGACCTGGATCTGGCCGCCCAGCCGGTCCGTCGCCTCGAACAGCGTCACCTGGTGCCCGCGCAGCGCCGCCACCCGCGCCGCCTCCATACCCGCCGGACCGCCGCCCACCACGAAGACCCGCTTCGGCTCCTCCGCCGGCTCGATGTGGTCGTCCCCGAACTTCCCTTCCTGCCCTGCCCCCACGTTGACGGTGCAACCGAAGCGCATGAGCGGCCCCGTCCGCCCCCCGATGCAGCCCTGGTTGCAGCCGATGCAGGGCCGCGTGTCCGCCTCGCGCCCCTCCTCCGCCTTCCGCACGATGTCCGGGTCGGCAAGCGTCGCCCGCACCATCGAGACCATGTCCGCCCGGCCCGAGGCGATGATGTCCTCCGCCTCCTGGATGGTGATCACCCGTCCCGTCACGATCGTGGGCTTCGAGAGCGCCCGCGTGGCGACGGTGCTGCGCTCCAGCTCGTACCCGTGCGGCTCGTGCATCCCCCCGATGAACTGGTCGAAGCTGTAGTAGCTCCCCACCGACACGTCGTAGAAGTCGAGCAGGCCGTCCGCTTCCAGCGCCAGCGCGATCTCGAGGTTCTCCTGCGGGCCGATGCCGTCCGTCACGCCTTCCGAGGCCGTCAGGCGGATGCCGAGCGGGAAGTCGTCGCCCACCTCCGAGCGCACGGCCGCGATCACCTCCCGCGGGAAGCGCATGCGGTTCTCGAACGATCCGCCGTAGTCGTCCTCGCGAAGGTTCGTCACCGGCGACATGAACTGGGTGAGCAGGTAACCGTGCGCCCCGTGGATCTCGACGCCGTCGAGCCCGCCCTGCTTGCAGTGCCGCGCGGCCCGCGCGTATGCCTCCACCACCTCGTCGATCATCCCCTTCGTCATCGGGATGGGGAGCACCGTCGAGAGCGCCCCCATCACCCGCGACGGCGCCCAGGGCGGATCGCCCGTCAGCGTCATCGCGTTGTTTCCCGCGTGCCAGAGCTGCTGGAACAGCTTCATCCCGTGCCGGTGCGAGGCCTCCGCGAGCTGCTCGTAATCGCTCACGATCTCGGGCCGGAACGCCAGCAGCGACGACGCCGTCGTGGGGTGCACCGTCGCCACCTCGAGGATAGTCAGTCCCACCCCGCCCTTCGCCCGCGCCTCGTGGTAGTCGACGAGCACCTGCAGGCCGCCCGCGTTCAGCCCCGTCCCGTGCGCCGAGCGGATGATGCGGTTCTTGATCTCAAGCCCGTTGATCGTGATCGGGCTGAAGACGTGGGGATAGGGCATGGCTTCTCCCGCGCGGCGCTAGTCGCCGGCCTCCAGCAGGAACGGCCCGTCCACGCCCCGGCCGCGCACCGAGGTCAGCTCGACCACGATGGCCTTGCCCTTGCGCTCGGGGTCGCGCTGCTGCTCCAGCGGGTGCGAGTTGTCGTACACGGTGCGGTCGACCTCGGGGTCGTCGTTCAGCCGGGCCTCGCCCTTCAACTGGTAGAAGCGCCGCTCCGCCATGTTCGAGTACACGAGCACCACCACCGGGCGCGTCTCCAGCGAGGCCGTGAGCGTGCTCCCCGCCGCATCCCGCGTCCAGAACGCCACCGCCGAGTCGCCCAGCGTCTGCGCCGTGCCCCGGAAGCTCACCGTGGGCTCGCCGTCGATGGTCACGCCCGCGACCACGATCGGGTGGCCTTCCGCGAAGGCTTCGTTGAAGTCCCGCTTCACCGACTCCGGCAAGACCAGCGCCACCGCCCTAGCCCTCGTCCTCGACCAGGCTGATCGCCTGCGCCGGGCACATCTCGATGGCGTCGTTCGCCAGCTCGATCTGCTCCCCCTCTGGATGCTCGACCGTGACCACCGGCCAGTTCTCCTCGTCCCGCTGGAAGACGTCCGGCTGCAGGTAGGAGCACTGCCCCGACTTGAGGCACAGCCGCCGCTCGATTACCAGTTTCTGCATCGCCTGCTCCGTTCTACCGGTCCGGCCGGTTAGCTCACCGAGGGAGGATCCCACGCTACGGGCAGCGTCTCAACGCCGTGCAGCACGGGGGCGCTGATCTCCTCGGGCTCGCCCGTGAGCCGCAGGTTCGGCATCCGCTCCAGCACCAGCTTCAGCGCCACCTTCGCCTCGACCCGCGCAAGGGGCGCGCCCATGCAGTAGTGGATGCCCTGCCCGAACGCGTAGTGCAGCTTCAGCTTCTCGTAGTCCCGCGTCACGTCGAACTTCTCCGGGTCCTCCCACATCTCCGGGTCGAGGTTGGCCGCCCCGAACATGCAGAGCACCTTCGTGTCCTTCGGCACCTGCACACCCAGGAACTCCTGATCCTGCACCGCCGTCCGGAAGAGGCCGTTCACGGGAGCGTCGTAGCGCAGGCTCTCCTCCACGCAGGTGTCGTACAGGTCCGGGTTGTTCTTCACCAGCTCCATCTGGTCCGGGTTCTGGAGCAGGCGGTAGATCATGTTGCCGATGAGCTGGGTCGTCGTCGCGCTCCCCGCGATGAAGAGGAAGCCCATGAACCCGATGATCTCGTCGTCCGTGAGCGTGCGGCCGTCCAGCTCTGCCGACACGAGCGCCGTCAGCGTGTCCTGCGGCATCTCCTGGTGGGCGGCGTGCATAGCCCGCCGCTCGGCGATCTTCCCGAGAAAGTACTGCACCTCCGACATGCTGCGGCTGGCGGTGGAACGGCCCCCGTCCCTGCCTTCGGACTCGACCTCCGCCGCCATCTGCCGGGCCATCTCCTCCTGCTCGAGCGCGTTGGGAGCGATGACGCTGTCCGCCCGCGGTCGCATCTGCTGTACGAGGTGTGGGTCGAGCCCCAGCAGCCACGCGATCACGATCAGTGGCACGGGTACCGCCAGCAGCTCCATGAAGTCGCCCTCACCCTTGTCGACGAACCCATCGATGATCTCGTCGATCAGATCCGTGATCTGCGGCTCCATCGCCAGCAGGCTCGCGGGCGTGAAGGCCCGGTTCACCAGCCGCCGGTCGAACGTGTGCTCCGGCGGGTCCACGCTCACGAGCACGCCGCCGCCGCTTCGGGCCAGCCCCGGCCCCAGCTCGCTCGTCCAGTTCTTCCAGTCGTGCAGGAGGGCCCGCACGTCCTTCTCGCGTGTAACCGCGTACCACTCGAACGGTTCCTCGACGTGCGCCATCGGACACTCCTCGCGCATGCGCGCGAAGTGTGGATGCACGTCCGCCTGAAACTCGGGGTCGAAGAAGTCGAAATCAGACGCCATGCCGCTCCTCCCGGTGCTGGACAGTTGTAAAATTACGCTTGCGCGCTGAGCCCGTCAAGGCCCCTGGAGGGACGCCTCCGCGGTCTCCAGCGGCCCCGGCGAGAGCCGTTGTTGCCGTTCCCGGGCGATGCCCCGGCAGCGCTCCGCGGTGGCTGGCGAGGCGGTCCCGGCGAGCATCAGGCAGGCCGAGAACACGGTCACGTCGGTCAGCTCCCAGTGCGCGATGCCCCCCGCCAGCCACTCTGCGTTCGTGCCCCGCTGCAGCGCGGCGATACGCCTGCCCAGCGCCCCAACGTCGACCCACGCCTCGATCTCGCCGTCGTCCCGCATCTCCTCCAGCGCTTCCGCCAGCGCGCGCAGCCCACCCGAACGGATCGCCTTCCCCAGTGGTCGCGCCCCCGCACGACTTCGGAACGACTCAAGGAGTGTCCTTGCGTAGTCGGGGTTACTCGCGATCGTCTCCGCGGTCGCGGTCAGGATCGCGAGGACGCGGTCAAGCCCGCGCATGCCCGCGCTCGGTCCCGCCGCGTCCAGCAGATCCTCGTACGCTTCCAGCACGGCCTCGTAGAGCAGTTCGTCCTTGCTTCCGAACGTGTTGTAGAGCGTCGGCCGCGTCACGCCGCTGGCTTCCGCCAGCGCCGTCATCGTGACGTTGTCGTACCCGACGCGGGCCAGGAGGTCCCTCGCGGCGGCCAGTAGCCGCCCGCGCCGCTCAAGCCGCTTTTCGTCGCCAAGCGCCATCGCGCCCGATCCTATCAGCGCCCCCCGGGGCTGCGTCGGCAGGCGTACCCGGGTCGGCGCCTGCCGTCACCCTCAGGTTGGGGAACCCTGCTGCGGCACGGGCTCCAGCCTGCTGCCCGACTGATCCACCGAGAGGCGCCCCTGGCGCTCCTCCGCGACGCGCCGGCAGCGCTCCGCGGCTTCGCCCGTGGTGGCGCCCGCGAGCATGACGCAGGCCGAGCAGATCATCATGTCGGTCAGGTCGTCCAGGGCGATGCGGCCGCCCGCCCAGTCGATCGTGACGCCTCGGCGCACGCCGCTGAGGAGCGTCGCCAACACCGTCGGGTCCACCCAGTCCTGCAGTTCTCCGTCCGAACGCATCTCCTCCACGGCTTCGTTCAACGCCTGCAACCCCTCGAGGCGTAGCGCTCTCCCCAGCCTTCGCCCTCCCGGGCGGGACCTGAATGAATCCATGAGCGTCCGAACGTAGTTCGGTTCAAGCGTCATCGTCTCCGCGGTCGACGTCAGGATGGAGATGACCCGGTCCAGTCCGCGAACACCGGTGGCGGGTCCCGCCTCCTCCAGGAGCTGCTCGTAGTGCTCCAGCACTGCCTCGTAGAGCAGCTCGTCCTTGCTGCCGAAGGTGTTGTAGAGGGTTGGCGCCGTCACGCCGGCGGCCTCTGCCAGCCCCTTCATCGTGACGTTTTCGTAGCCGATACGCCCGACGAACTCCCGCGCAGCGTTCAGGATCCGCTTGCGCCGCTCCAGCCGTTTCTCATCCCCCAGGGGCATATGGCGCGATTCTACCAGTGACTGGCAGGCGTGCTCTCCCTACCACTTGTCCCAGCTAAGCACCCCCGGCGGCTTCTACTTCGGATGCCAGCGCCAGCACTTCGTTCTCCACGTATCGCTTGAAGGCCTCAACGTCGGTGAAGTGTCGGAACCCATGGTCATTGGCGATCTGGAGCGTGGCCTGTTCTTCATCGAGGAGAAGGGCGACTGGCTCGCTGAAGCCCTCCTGGAGTCCGTTCGGCCAAGCGAGGTCGAGAATTGCCAGCGGATCTCCGGTGTCTTTGTGGGAGAGTTCGTGCTCGACATGACCCTGAGGGAGACCGAAGCCGCCAACCCACTCGCTCAGGGCAGTCAGCACGGCCTCTTCCACGGCACCTTCAATGCCTCCAGGGACGACTTCCTCCTGCGGGGCCGGTTCTGCTGGCGCGGGGGCTGGCTCAGGAACCGGCAGCGTCGCGGCGTCATGGAGAAGCTCGTCCAGTAACGCGTTTGCGGCTTTAGCCAGCAGGTGTTGGCGTTCTTCGAGGAAGCGCGTGTAGTTCTCGGTCTTCCATAGCTCCCGGTCCATCGGAATCCACTGTGAGGCGAGCGCCCCGGGGTGTTGCGCTTCAATCGCGGGAAAGTACTCCGAAGGAGGCTGGTCGCTAATCTGCAAGTTTGTGTCCTTGGTCAGGAAGCAGAAATTCGCAACTGCGTTCACCTCTGACCTGTGGAACTCCTGCCGGTAGAGCAAGGCCTTCGGGAAGATGTGGTGAACCTCAAGTCGGTTCATGCTTCCTAGGAGATTGCTCTTGAGGGGTAGCCCTGTCCCCCAGTCCTGTGCCTCGCCTACTCGTGTCAACGCATAGAGGACGGGGTAGAAGCGGGCGCCAAGGCTCCACCCGCGAAAGTGTGCGGGCTCAATGCGCAGACTGCCGTGCCAGAGTCGCAACTGCTCGAGCAAACGGTCAACGCCCGCGTCCGTGTCCTCTATAGCCTCAAGGTCTTGGTCAAGAACAGTCTCTGTTGATCCCGAGAACCGTCCCCACATAGCGCTCTGGAAATACCAATACAGGAGTCGATCCCGCTCGATCGGATCGGCTAGGTGGCCTCCGCGGGCGTTGACATAGCGAGCCATGATGGGAAGTGCGTACCGGCCAAAGAGGACACGGTCGTGATCCAACCCAAGCCGCCCGCCTATCAGATTCAGTGTGTGGTCGATGCACTTTTCGGCCTGAGCCAAACCGTCTTGGATTGCCGAGGTTGGCTGGTCGTGCAAGTAGGAGAACCGGGCCTCGCCGGTCACGATGGCGTTCACATTCCGTAGCAGCCAGTCGAGGTTGAAGTCGTATCCGCTGCGGTGCCATCGGGACAAGATGGACTGCATTTGCTCCCGCCCTTCGGGCCAGGAGCCACAGATCTTGGCCAACGCGAGGTCACCTTGGGACAGCTTGGTTCCGCCGCTATTCACGCGGTTGAAGATGTCAACGACCACGTCGATTGTCTTGTCTGTGCCGGTCACTTCCTCGACATGGAGGTCAATGTCTCTCACGCCAAGAATGTTGTTGAGGCGTCCGATGTACTCCCCCTGTTGGGAAAGAAACTCCGGTACGGCAGCGAGCCGTGTGATGTAGGCGCCAAGCCCCGAGTGCCCCTCTTGCATGAGCTTCGAGACGTCGATCCAGCGGGGGTCGTCCTTCATGCGCGACGGCTGGTAAAACCGGAATTCCTCAGTCTCGAGGTTGAAAAAGAGGTCAGTGAACGCCCTTGCGTTGCCGTCGAAGAAGGCCGGTGGCGCTCCGCGGATGATTCCGTAGAGGGACGTGATTCGTTGTTGTCCGTCCAGAAGTAGCCGGACCACCCCCGTTGCGAGTTCCTGTTCACCACGTGAACTCACCTCGTCTGCCTGCGTTGCCCACACCAACAGGCTTCCGACCGGGTGACCGTGGTACAGGGAATCCAGTAGGCCGCGCACCTGGTCGCGGTTCCATACATACCCCCGCTGAAATTTCGGCAGCGCCATGTATCCACTGTCAATGTGGTCAAGGATGGTCGAGACCTTCACGTATGGGAACTCCTTCTACGCTCTAGTGCCCTGGGCCCTAGTGTCCTGGCCGGCGTGCTCTTCCTACCACTTGTCCCAGTGGACCGTTTCCTCGACGGGAAGCCGCGAGACCGGACCGAAGTTCCCCATGGGATAGCCGACCGGGAGCAGGCAGTACGCCTCGACCGTGTCCGGCAGGCCCAGGATCTCCTTCACCCGCGCGCGGTCGCGCAGGCCCAGCGTCGTGGGTGTGGCGCCCAGCCCGAGGGCGCGCGCCGCCAGCAGCACGTTCTGGACCGCCGGCCAGACGTACCCGCCGCCGCCCGCCCGCGCCGCGTCGGACTGGGGCTCCGGGAACTCCAGGCAGCCGATGACGAGTGCCGGGATCTCGTGCATGTGCTCCATCTGCCAGACCACCGCCTCCCGCATCCGGTCGCGCTTCGCCTTCGAGTGGTGGGGAAGCTCCTCGACGGTGTCCGCCGCCATGTAGGCGGTGATGTGCTTGCGGTTCTCCTCCGCCAGCAGCCGCTTCGTCTCGGGGTCGCGCACGATCAGCCAGCGCACGTTCTGCACGTTCGAGCCCGTGGGCGCGTGGTTGCCGGCGTCCGCCAGCTTCAGCAGCAGCTCCTCCGGAACCGGGTCCGGCTTGATCCTCCGCATCGCGCGGCAGTTGTACATAACTTCGAAAATGCCCAATTCCTCGGACATGGCGTCCTCCCTGTCACGTCTCGCGTGTGTCCGTGCGAGACTACGCGACCCAGCACTGGAGGCTACCCATGCCCGACCTGCTCTACGACAAACGCGACCGTTTCGCGGTCTTCACCATGAACCGCCCCGAGCGCCTCAACGCCCTCGGCGGCACGATGATGAGCGACCTCAGCGAGGCCCTGGCCGACTTCAACGCCGACCCGGACATGCGCGCCGGGATCCTCACCGGCGCCGGGCGCGCCTTCAGCGCCGGCGCCGACCTGAAGGAGATGAACCAGCGCAACATCGACCGCGGCGCCGCCGCCGCCCCCACCCGCACCTTCGACCCCGCCAGCAGCCTCCCCTTCTCCCGCTCCCCCAAGCCGGTCATCGCCGCCATCAACGGCCTCTGCATCGCCGGCGGCCTCGAGCGTGCTCTCGATTGCGACATCCGCATCTGCTCGACCGAGGCCTGGTTCGGCCTCTTCGAAGTGAAGCGAGGCATCCTTGCCGGCTATGCCATCCACCACCTCGCCCGCCTCGTCCCCTTTAGCGACGCCATGTACATCCTCCTCACCGGGGACCGCGTCGAGGCCGACGACGCCCTCCGCATGGGGCTCGTGCGCGAGGTGCTCGACCCGGACGAGCTGATGCCCCGCGCCGAGGCCATCGCCGGCATGATCGCCGAGAACGCGCCCCTCTCCGTCGAGGGCAGCAAGTTCATGGCCCAGCAGTGGCGGCAGCTCATGATCGATGAGTCGTACCGGACCGGCGAATGGGTCAGCCGCGCCGTCCTCAACTCCGAAGACGCAAAGGAAGGCCCGCGCGCCTTCTCCGAGAAGCGCCCGGCCCGCTGGCAGGGCCGCTAGAAGAAGGAGCACCCCGCGATGACCTCGAACGAAGCTCCCCTGCGCGTCGGCCTCATCGGCGCCGGCGGCAACATGAAGCTGCGCCACATCCCCGGCTTCCAGGAGACGGGCGAAGTCGAGCTCGTCTCCGTCTGCAACCGCAGCGAGGCCAGCGGCCGCGCCATCGCCGATGAGTACGGCATCCCGCACGTCGAGCCGGACCCCGCCACCCTCCTCGCCGCCGACGACATCGACGCCGTCTGCATCGGCACCTGGCCCTACCAGCACCGGGACCTCACCATCGCCGCCCTCGAGGCGGGCAAGCACGTCCTCTGCGAGGCGCGAATGGCCATGAACGCCACCGAGGCCCGCGAGATGCTCGCCGCCTCCGAGGCTCACCCCGACCTCGTCGCCCAGATCGTCCCCGCCCCCTTCGACTTCAGGAGCTGGCGCACCGTCCGCCGCCTGCTCGAGGACGGCTCCGTCGGCGATGTCCGCGACGTGCACGTCACCGTCCTCGGCGGCGCGTCCCTCAACCTCGACGCTCCCCTCCACTGGCGCGATCGGACGGACCTCTCCGGCATGAACGTGATGGCCTACGGCATCTACACCGAGATCATCGGCCGCTGGTTCGGCCCGACCCGCTCCGTCCTCGCCCACGGCGCGACCTTCGTCCGTGAGCGCACGAACGCCGAGACCGGCGAACGCACCGCCATCGAGGTGCCCGACAGCCTCGGCGTCTTCGCCGAGCTGGAGCGCGGCGGTCGCGTCACCTACCGGGTCTCGACCGTGCTCCACGCGGCCCCGCCCGAGGCCAACGGCATCTCCGTCTACGGCTCCGCCGGAACCCTCCACTGGCGCCTCGGCGACACGATGACCTACGCCCCCCTGGGCGAGGAGCCCGCCCCCCTCGACCCCGACCCCGGCACCGCCGGCGAATGGCGCGTCGAGCAGGACTTCGTCGACTCAGTCCGCCGGGGCGCGCCCGTCACCCTCACCAGCTTCCCCGACGGCGTTGAGTACATGCGCGTCATCGAAGCCACCCACCGCAGCCGCACCGAAGGCCGCGCGGTCGACCTGTCGGAGGTTTAGCCACCTGTCCCGCTCGCCCCTGTAAGGTGCGCGGCGAACAAACACGGAGGAACCCCATGCCGCAGGCCGAACCCTTCACCGTCGCCGTCCCCGACGAGGCCATCGAGGACCTCCACCACCGCCTCGATAACACGCGCTTCGCTCCCGACTTCGCCAACGAGGACTGGCGCTTCGGCATGAACGGCGAGTACCTCGAGTCGTTCCTCCACTCCTGGCGTCATGAGTACGACTGGCGCGAGACCGAATCGCGCATCAACAACTTCAACAACTACCAGGTCGACTTCGAGGGCGTCCCCCTCCACTTCATCCACGAGAAGGGCAAGGGCCCGAACCCCGTGCCCCTCATCCTCACGCACGGCTGGCCCTGGACGTTCTGGGACTTCGAGCAGGTCATCCGCCCCCTCACCGACCCTGCCGCCTACGGCGGCGACCCCGCGGACGCCTTCGACGTCGTCGTGCCCTCCCTTCCCGGCTTCGGCTTCTCCACGCCCCTCCGCGTCGACGGGCTGCAGACGAGCAAGGGCGTCGACCTCTGGGCCCGCCTCATGACCGACGTGCTCGGCTACGACCGCTTCGCCGCCGCCGGCGGCGACTTCGGCGCGATGATGTCGGGCACCCTCGGCGCTCGCTACCCGGACCGGGTCCTGGGCGTCTACGTGACCCTGCCGTCCCTGCCCGCCCTCTCCGTCCCCGACAACGTCCCCGAGCCCGGCAGCACCAGCCAGCTGGTGGGCATGCTCATGGGTCCGGCCATGCGCACCAGTCCCGACGACTTCGCTCCCGAAGAGCGCCACCGCTACGGCGTCATGGAGGACCGCTGGAAGACCGCGTTGTCGCACATCGCCGTCCACACCACCGACCCGCAGACCCTCGCCTTCGCCCTGCACGACTCGCCCGCCGGGCTCGCCTCCTGGCTCGTCGAGCGCCGCCGCAACTGGAGCGACAACGAAGGCGATGTCGAGGAGGCGTTCTCCCGCCAGTTCCTGCTTGATACGGTCAGCATCTACTGGTTCACCGAAAGCTTCGTCACGACTTCGCGCTGGTACTGGCACACGTTCCGCACGCCGCCCCAGGCCGTACCCGACCCGGAGGCCGCCCGCCAGGTGCCGTTCGGCATGCCCGTCTTCCCCAAGGAGATGATCTTCGTGCCCCGCGCCGCGGCCGAGGCCTCGGCCAACGTCGTCCACTGGACCGAGCACCCTCGGGGCGGCCACTTCGCCCCCTCCGAGGTCCCCGAAGTCTTCACCGACGACGTCCGCGCCTTCTTCCGCAAGCTCCGCTAGCGGGGAAGCTCAGGCGAGTTCGAGGTCGGGGAAGTAGCTCGCGTAAAACCCGCGGTCGCGCGTGAGCAGGCGGTCGGCGTGCACCAGCGCATGCGCCCCGATCACGAAGTCAGCGACGAGGTGCTGCCGCGGCCGAACGAGCTCCCCGCAACGCTCGCACCGCACTGACTGCGCCGCGCCACACCGTGCGCACGTCAGGGTGCGTGGCCGGCGGCGGGTGTACTCCACCCATGCCTCGCCCGCCATCTTGAGCACTTCCCGAGTGGGCGACTCCAGCTGGATGGCGTTATCGGCCAGGAAGCCATCGAGGTCGCGACCTCCAAACTCTCCCGCGAGTTCCGCATAGACCGCGTCGACGATGACGATGGCACCCTGCCGTTGTGCGGACGCCAGCAACGTCCAGGTGGCTTCCCCGTCAGGTGCGTCCTCAATGACGAGGTCGAGAACGATGTTGGTGTCGAGGGCGGAGATCACCGTCCTCGCATCTCCTCGACGATCTCATCGGGAGTCTGTTCGCGCTTCCCCAGGTATCCGACCCACTTGTCGAAGGAGCTTTCCTCGATGTCCTTGCACAGGACGAACTCGCCGTCCTTCTCGACAAACTCCACCTTGTCGCCCGCTCGCAGGCCCATCCGGTCCCGGACGGCCTTCGGGATGGTGACCTGTCCCTTGCTGGTTACCGTCGTGCTCGCCATGCCGCACTCCCGAGGTAATACTCTTGGAGTATTACACTTAGTGTAATACCTGGGACTCAAGTTGTGGAGCCGAACCGCCCCTCCACGAACCCCAGTACCTCGCCCGCGATCTCCAGCGCCCGCGCCGAGTCCGTCGCGTCGTACGCCTCGGCCGGGACGCCCCCGGGGATGGTCGTCGGGTAGCGCGAGCCGAGATCGTGCTTGTCCAGCAGGATCGCCATCGGCCGGATCGCCTCGAACGTCGGGTCGAACGCGACCGCGTCCTCGCAGAGGTCGGCCAGCGCCCCGCCCCACACCGCTTCCGCCCCCTGCCCCAGCAGGAACGCCGTGACCGCCTTCTCGGCGCACTGCTGCGCGAGGAAGCAGGCCAGCGCGTGCCGCCCCGCCTCCGCCACCAGCCGCCCGTCCGACAGGTCGTGGCGCGCCTGCGCGAGCCAGCGGGACGCTTCCCGCCCGCCGCTGCGCGGTGACTCAGGCATTGTCCGCCAGCGCCCGGCGCAGCACCGGGTCGTCCTCCCCCAGCGCCTCGAACTCCCCCGGCGTGTACACCCAGAAGCGGGTCGCCACGCGCGGCTGCAGGTGCGAGACGAAGAAGTCCGCCCTTCGCCGGAACGGTTCGTCCGTTTCCCGTACGAGCACCAGGTCCAGCGCGCTCCCCACGTCCACCTCGCCCCTCGCGAGGTCGCCCGTCAGGTACGAGCGCTCAACGCCGAGCATCGGGAGCTCCGCCGCCATGCGCTGCAACTCCGCCTCCAGCAACTCACGGCGGCGTTCGGCAAAGCCGACCATCACAGCCATGTGGCGTCAGGTCGTGAACAGCGTGGGCGCGCTGAGTGGAGGCATGATCTCGTCCGGTTCGAGCACGTAAGCCTCCTTCTCGTAGACCTGCACCCGGTGCGACCCCAGGTCGGGTACGTACATGAGGCCGCGGCCGTCCACCCGCACCGAGCAGGGCGCTCGCAGGAGGCGCTGCTCTTCCAGGTTCGCCATCTCCCTCAGCCGCAGCGTCTTCTGGTTCGCGAGGATGTACCGCCGCCCGATCGCCGAGAGGGTCGCGTCGCCCCGGAACTGCTGCACGTACCGGCCCGTGTGCGCGAAGAGCTGCACGCGGTCGTTCCCCCGATCGGCCACGTAGATGTCGCCGTGCTCGTCGACCGCCACGCCCGAAGGCCGGTTGAACTCCCCGCCCCCGTCGCCGCTGCTCCCGATGACCAGCAGCGGCTCCCCGTCTGCCGTCAGCTTCTGGACACGGTCGTTGCGCCAGTCCGCCACGAACACGTCGCCCTCGTCGTCGATCGTGAGTCCCCATGGCATGTCGAACTGGCCGGGCTCGGTCCCGTGGCGTCCCCACCCGCCGAGGTGCTGGCCCTCCGGCGTGAAGCGCTGGATGCGGTCGTTTCCCGTGTCGGCCACGAGCAGGTTCCCCTCCGCGTCAAATGCGAGCCCGGAGGGCCGGTCGAGCTGGCCGGGGGCCGAGCCTTGCTCGCCCCACGCCCGCACCACCTCCCCCTCGCTGGTGAGCACCGTCACCGTGTGCCGCCCCTCGTCGGATACGTAGAAGTGCCCGTCGGGCCCTCGCACGATGCACTGAGGCCAGAGGAAGCTGCCGATCGTCCCGAGGTCCTCGTCGTCCTGGCTCAGCCGGCGCACGCTCGCTGCGATCTCCGTGCGGCAGACGACGAAGAGCACGTCGTCGTCGCCCAGCGCCAGGTCGGTCGGGTAGGAGGTCACGCGGCGCATCCCCACCGTCCTCAGGTAAGGGAATCCCGCCCGCAGCAGTGCATGCGCCTTCGGCACGGCGATACCCTCAGGCCGCCGTCGTGGCGAACGGGCGCAGCTGCTCGAAATCGCCGCCCACGATCGGTGCCGCCTCGATGTCCATCCACTGCTCCAGCATCGTGCCGTAGATGCCACGGAAGTCGATGGTGTGCTTCAGGTCCTCGCCGTTCAGCCAGTCCTTGGGCTTCACCGACGGGTACTCGGCGTACAGCCCTCCCTGGACCCGCTCCCCGAGGATGTAGGCGCCGCCGCCCGAGCCGTGATCCGTCCCCGACCCGTTGTCCTTGATGCGCCGCCCGAACTCCGTGAACACCAGCACGGCCACGTTGTCGGCCGCCTCGTGGTTGCGCAGGTCGGTCAGGAAGTCCGAGAGCGCCCCGCAGAGCTCGTTCAGCAGCCGGTCGTGGTTCCCCGGCTGGTGCGAGTGGTAGTCGTAACCCGCGTGCTGCGTGTAGAAGACGCGAGTTCCCAGTCCCGCCGTATGGACCCGCGACACATCCCGAAGCGCCGAGGCGATTGGGTTCGTCCCCCACTCCACGGTTGTCGAGTACTGGCCCGGGACCTCCGCGAGCACGTCCGCGCCCGCGAGCACGTCCCGGCCAGTTTGTCCGAGGTAGTCGCGCACGAGTCCCGCGCCGACCGCCGGGGTGTACATGCGCCGGAACAGGTCGAGGTTGGCTTCGCGCTCCTGCTCCTGCTCGATGCTCGTCATGAGTCCGTAGCTGTCGAGGTCGCCCACCGAGGTGACCGTCACGCCCGGGGCGGCGCAGGCGCGGGGAAGCCCGCGGCCGAAGCTGACCGCCGTCAGCGGGTTCTCGCTGCCCGGGTCCAGCTCACGCACGAGCTTCGCGATCCAGCCCTCGGTCGAGATCTTGTCGGGCTCGCACGTGTGCCAGATGTCCATCCCGCGGAAGTGCGAGCGGCTCGAGTTCGGGTAACCGATGCCCTGCACGACCGCGACGTCGCCGTCGTCGAACAGCCCTTTCAGGCGGGAAGCCGCGGGGTGGAACCCCAGCGGGCTGTCCTCCGCGAGGGGCAGCACCTGGTCCTGGGGAATCCCCACGTGGGGGCGCGAGTCGTAGTACGTCCCCTCCGTGTAGGGGATGAGCGTATTCATGAAGTCGAGCCCGCCGGTCAGCTGGACGATGACCAGGACCGGATCGCTCGTGCCGTTGCCGCTTGTCATCTCCAGCCTCCTAGGCGAACTGGTACTCGGGTGTGGCCACCACGAGCGTGAGCATGCGTGCGACCTGTTCGTCGTGGTCGCCGCTACCGGCGCCGGCGAGCAGCGCCTCGCGCGTCTCCTCGCTGGCCTCCAGCGGACCGGCTGCTTCCAGGCATCCGTCGACGAGCGTCTCGGCGGCGGCCGCCCCGCCGTTCGCCAGGCGCGCCGCCACCGCCTGCGTCCCCGGCGAGGCCGTGTCGCCGACCTGCTGGACCGCGAAGTTGACCCGCTCCATGAGCGTGCCCCCGTCGATCCACTCCTTGCCGGTATGCCAACCCTCCACGCTGGGCGGGTCCATCAGCTTCTGGCCCATTGCTCCCATGGCCGCCTGCAGCGTGCCCATCAGCGGCGTCGGATCCTGCAGCGTCCCCGAGAGCTTGAGCACCCCAGCGACGAACTCCGCCGGCGACTTCACCTTGGCGAACCGCGCCTGCTTGAAGAAGTCGGCGTTGAGCAGCGTCCGCATCACTGCGCGCAGGTCGCCCTCCCGCTCCAGGAAGACCGTCGCCAGCGTGTCGATGGCCTCGGGGTCGTTCGGTTCCTGCACGCTCCAGGCCGCCACCTGCGGCTCGTCCGCCACGAAGAAGTTGTAGAGGTGCCGCGAGATGAACCGCGCCGTCGCCTCCTGCCGCACGATGATGTCGATCACGTCCTCGCCGTTGAAGGGCCCCGTCTCGCCCAGGAACGTCTTCTCGCTGCCGTCGTGGTCCTCGGGCCGGTAGACGAATCGCGCCGGGTAGGCACCGTGCGGGTAGAGCGGGATGGGCTGCTCGAAGGTCCAGCCCGTGAACGCCCGCCCCGCCATCTTCACGTCCGTCTCGTCGTAGGCGCCGATGCCCATCGAGAACAGCTCCAGCAGCTCGCGCCCGTAGTTCTCGTTCGGGTTGTCGTGGTGGTTCTCGCAGTTGTCGAGCCAGTAGATCATTGCCGGATCCCGCGAGAGGGCGACGAGCAGATCCCGCATCTTCCCCAGCCCGTGCTCCCGGAAGGTCTGGATCTGGTCCGCCATCGAGAGCATGTGCTCGCCCTTGAACCACGCCGTCGCGAAGACGTGGTGCCAGAACAGCGCCATCTTCTCCTCGAGCGGCCGCTGCGTGTTAACCATGCGGTACACCCAGCGACCCGCCGAGGCGCCGGTCGTGTCCGGCGCGGTCATCTGCGGGTAGTAGCGGTAGAGAACGTCGTCGCTCACTTCCGCAAAGCGTTCGGGGTGGAGCAGGTCCTCCACCACCTCTTCGTAGGGGCGTTCCGCGAGCGTCTCCAGCTCGTCCTGGGTGGCGCCCACCCCCGCGCGTCGCATCAGGTGCGCCAGTAGCGCCGTCCGCTCGTCAGCCATTGCTTCTCTCCGGGCTTGCGTCAGCGTGTGGGCGCACTATACCCAGCCCGGCAAGGCGATTCAGGCGTCGGAGACCCGCCCTACAGCGCCATCTCCCGCACGTCCTCCGCCACCGCGAGCGGCGCCTCAGTGAGCGCCGCCACCTCTCCCGGCGCCCACCCCGGCGCGACCTCGCGCAGCGTCAATCCCTCCGGCCCCACCTCCACGACCGCCAGGTCCGTCACGACCAGGTCGACGCACCGTCGTGCCGTGAGCGGGTAGGTGCATTCGCGCAGGATGCGCGGCCTCCCGTCCTTTGTCGTGTGCTCCATCGCCACGATCAGGCGTCTCGCCCCTACCGCGAGGTCCATCGCCCCGCCGATGCTGCCCCCGCCCCGCTCCGGCACCGACCAGTTCGCCAGGTCGCCCCGCTCCGACACCTGCAGGCCGCCCAGCACCGCCGTGTCGATGTGCCCGCCCCGGATCATCGCGAACGAGGCGGCGCTGTCGAAGAAGCTCGCGCCCGGGTTCAGGGTGACGGGCTGGCCGCCGGCGTTGATCAGGTCCTGGTCGTAGGCCTCCTCGCTGAAGCCGCCATAACCGAGGATGCCGTTCTCGGACTGCAGCAGGATGTTCGCCTCCGGCGGCGCGAATGCGGCCACGAGCGTCGGCAGCCCCACGCCCAGATTCACCGTGCTGCCCGGGGTCAGCTCCTGCGCCACCCGTATCGCGACCAGCTCCCGCGTCAACCGCGGCCTGTGCTCAGCGGCCATCCCAGCGCACCTCCACGGGGTCGCAGCGCACGATCCGGTCGACGTACACCGCGGGCGTATGGATCTCCTGCGGGGCCAGCTCGCCGGTCTCCACGATCTCTTCCACCTCCACGATCACGAGGTCGGCCGCTGTCGCCATGACCGCGTTGAAGTTACGACCCGCCATCCGGTAGCAGAGGTTTCCCAGCCTGTCCGCCCGGTGCGCCTTCAGGATGGCCACGTCGGCGCGCAGCGGGCGCTCCAGCAGCCACTCCTCCCCCTGCCACGAGAGCACCTCCTTCCCCTCCGCCACCTGCGTCCCCACCCCCGTGCGCGTCAGGAACCCCCCGATGCCAGCGCCCCCCGCCCGGATGCGCTCCGCCAGGGTGCCCTGCGGCACCAGCTCGAGCTCCACCTCGCCGGCGCGGTACTGCTCCTCGAAGCGGCTGGCGCGGGCCGACGAGGCGCGCACCGCGAAGCTCGCGATCGCCTTCGCGATCTGCCGGTCCTCGCACAGCTCGTCGAGGCGGTCGCCGAAACCGATGTTGGTCGCGATGGCGGTCAGGTTGCGGGTGCCGCGCCGCTTCAGGGCGAAGATCAGGTTCGTCGGCGAGCTGGCCGAGACGAAGCCTCCGACCATGACGCGCGCGCCGTCGCTGACCCCGTCCAGGGCTGCGTCGGGCGTGTCGTAGAAGGTTGCGGTCATCGCTCGTTCACCGGTGCTGAGGAGTCTGGCCGAAAGGCGTAGGCTGCGCGAACCCGCGCTACGGCGTCAAAGTCCGGAAGGAGAGAATTATGGCGGGAGAGCTCGAAGGCAAGGTTTCCATCATCACCGGGGGCGGTTCCGGCATGGGCCGCTCCTCGGCCCTGATGTTCGCGCGCGAGGGCGCCGCCGTCGCCATCGCCGACGTCAACGACGAGGGCGGCGAGCAGGTTGCGGCCCAGATCGAAGACAGCGGCGGGAACGCCCTCTTCGTCCACACCGACACCTCCAGCGAAGCGGACGTGCTCAACGTGGTCTCGAAGACTGTCGAGAAGTTCGGCCGCCTCGACTCCATGGTCACGGCAGCCGGAATCTCCTACGCCAACTACGTCGAAGGCGACGAGGCCACCGACCCTTTCCTCCATCCCGAGACGGCCACCATCCTCAACAAGCCGACCGAGCGCTGGCAGAAGGTCATCGACGTCAACCTCACCGGCGTCATGCTCTGTGCCCGCGAGGCCGCCCGGCAGATGGTGGCCGAGGGCCACGGCGGCACGATCGTCAACTTCTCATCGATCGCGGCCTACGGCCCCTCGCCCGGCATCATGGACTACTGCGTCGCGAAGGTCGGCGTCGTCATGCTCACCCGCTGCTTCGCGGTTGAGTTCGGCCCCCACGGCATCCGCGTCAACGCGGTCGCGCCGGGTCCCATTGACACGCCCATGACGGCCTCGCTGCAGCGCACGGGCGCGCTCCAGCAGCAGAGCGGCGCCCTCCCGCTCGGGCGCATGGCCCAGCCCGAAGAGGTCGCCGAGGCCGTCCTCTTCTTCACCAGCGACCGCTCCAGCTACGTCACCGGCAAGACGCTCGGCGTCGACGGCGGCACAAACACCGTCTAGGCAGGGAGAGAGCAATGGCAGGAGAGCTTGAGGGCAAGGTTTCCATCGTCACCGGCGGCGGTTCCGGCATGGGCCGTTCGACGGCCTTGATGTTTGCGCGCGAGGGCTCGGCCGTCGCAATCGCCGACGTCAACGACGAGGGCGGCGAGCAGGTTGCGGCCCAGATCGAGGACAGTGGCGGGAACGCACTGTTCATGCACACCGACGTGTCCAGCGAACAGGATGTGCTCAACGTTGTCGCCGAGACGGCCGCCAAATTCGGCCGCCTAGACTCGATGGTGACGGCCGCCGGCATCTCCTACGCCCGCTACGTCGAGGGCGACGACGAAACCGATCCCTTCCTCCACCCCGAGCTGGCCACCAACCTGAACAAGCCGACGGAGGCGTGGCAGAAGGTCATCGACGTCAACCTGACGGGCGTCATGCTCTGTGCGCGCGAGGCGGCCCGCCAGATGGTGAACGAGGGCCACGGCGGCACGATCGTCAACTTCGCCTCGATCAACGCCTACAACCCCTCCCCCATCCTGACCGACTACAGCGTCTCGAAGGCCGGCGTCGTCATGCTGACGCGTTGCTTTGCGGTTGAGTTCGGCCCCCACGGCATCCGCGTCAACGCCGTCGCTCCCGGCCCCATCGAGACGCCCATGCTGGCGCGCGTGCACAGGGCCCAGGTGTCCGGTGGCGACCCGTGGGGGAACGTGCCCCTCCAGCGCACGGCCCAGCCCGAGGAGGTCGCCGAGGCCGTCCTCTTCCTTACCAGCGATCGATCTAGCTACGTCACGGGCAAGACCCTTGGCGTGGACGGCGGCATCAGTACCGTCTAGCGGCCGCGTCCTCGCGTCGCCACACCAACAGAACCGGAGGAGAAGACCATGGCAGGAGAGCTCGAAGGCAGGGTTTCCATCGTTACCGGCGGCGGTTCCGGCATGGGCAGGGCGACGTCGCTGCTGCTCGCCCGTGAGGGCGCGGCCGTCGCCATCGCCGACGTCAACGACGAGGGCGGGGAGCAGACCGCCGCCCAGATCGAGGACCTGGGTGGCGAATCCCTCTTCGTCCACACCGACGTCTCCAGCGAGCAGGATGTCGTCCACGCCGTGGCCGAAGCGGCCGGCAAGTTCGGCAAGCTCGACTCGATCGTCACCGCTGCAGGCATCTCGTACGCCAACTACCTCGAGGGCGACGACGACACCGACCCCTTCCTCCACCCGACCGAGGCGGGTTCCAGCCTCAACCGGCCCACGGAGTTCTGGCAGAAGGTTCTCGACGTGAACCTCACCGGCGTCATGCTCTGCGCGCGTGAGGCTGCCCGCCAGATGGTCAAGGAGGGGCACGGCGGCACGATCGTCAACTTCGCCTCGACGGCCGCCTACAACCCCTCGCCCAACATGACCGACTACTGCGTCTCCAAGACCGGCGTCGTCATGCTCACCCGCTGCTTCGCCGCCGAGTTCGGCCAGCACGGCATCCGCGTCAACGCCGTCGCTCCCGGCCCCATCGAGACGCCCATGCTGGCGCGGGTGCACCGCGCTCGCGGCGGCGACGCCGGCTTCCGGACCCTGCCCCTGGGCCGCACGGCTCAGCCCGAGGAGGTCGCCGAGCTCGTCCTCTTCTTCACCAGCGAACGCTCCAGCTACGTCACCGGCAAGACGCTCGGCGTCGACGGCGGCACCAGCACGCTGTAGGGACCTCCCGGTCCCTACAGCTCTTCCAGCGGCTTCGAAGGCCCCTGGGAGACGATTTCGTCCAGAGCCAGCAGTGCCTCGAGCGTGTCCTGCACGCGCAGCGGCACGGCGAACTCCCGCGGGATGAGCGGCCGGTTGATCGCCGCGAAGAAGAACTCGCGCGCGTACCTGGGCACCTCGTCCTCGGTCAGCAGCAGGAGCCCGTAGTTCGCCTGCCGCACGAGCCGTTCCGCCACCTGCTCGTGCGGCGGCCCCAGCGGCTGCTCCGAGCCGTCGTCCATGCCCAGCGCGATCGGCCGCGTGCTCTCGTGGAAGGGCCCCTCGCCCTCGTAGGAGATGCGCATGTAGGTGATGACGTGCCCGTCGGCGCTCTTCTCGGTGCAGAGCCCGCCGATCCGTTCGAACCGTCCCCGCATCGCAGCCTCCCCGCCCGCCGATCGTTACAGGGTTTCGCAGGGGAATGGCAACCCCTCGACCTCGCCACGAACCCCACCACGCACTGTATTGCCCGACATTACGAAGTCTTAACGTTCACCGGGCGGTACAAGCGTCGGAGTCGTACGCTAGAAGCAGGCTGGAGGTGAGCGTGACATGAAGTGCGAATTCCTCACGCTTGCCGACGCCGCCCAGGTCCAGGGCGACCGCATCCTCATCCTCGGGCGCGGCCTGCGCTGCCTGACGACGGGCGAGGGCTTCCCCTTCAAGCACCACCTGGGGGTGGCCGCGAGCCTCCTCGTCGGCGGACTGGAGACGAACCAGCCGCACCACTACACCTTCCGCGTCAGCCCCGAGGACGCCACGAACGAGTTCGTGGATGTCGAGGGCGACTTCGAGAAGGCCCGTCCCGATGACACGCCTGCCGACGACGACCAGCACATGCTGCTCGCCGCCAACCTCGCCCCGAGCTTCGAGAGCGCCGGCGCCTACGTCCTGCGCATGCTCGTCGACGGCGAGGAGCTCGCCCGCACCAACTTCACCGTGCTCGACTCGGCCCCCGCACCCGCATCCTGAAGCCTCGTCCCTGCCCTCTGGAGCGCCCCATCCCAGCCGTGCTAGGCTCGTACTGCGAGTTGGGGACTCGTCTAATGGTAGGACAGCGGATTCTGGATCCGTATGTGGGGGTTCGACTCCTCCGTCCCCAGCCACTTCGTACCGTACTCATAACCGGGTCTGACAGGTCGATTTCTGCTGAGTCTGCCGCGCCGATCGGGCTGTCAGGTGGCATGGGGATCGTATAGCGGATCGTCGCCTCCCCGGGCTTCACGGCGATCTCCTTCACGAAGGTACGGATGAAGGCCCGGGACTCTGTCAACTCGCTGGTGCTCAGGAAGTCGCTCATCTCCTCGGCGAAGGCGGCGATGGCTTCCGCGCTGTCGAGAATCGTTCGACGCTCCGACAAGATGTGCCGTGCCTCGTCGGCAGCGGCCTCGAGGAGCTCCTGACGCTCCTGGTGCTGCTTGAGGCGGGGGAGGATGTCGTTGATCTCCAGGTCGGAGGTCTCGACCGCGTACCACAGGCGATCCATGCGACGGCGCAACTCCGCCAGTTCCGCCTCGGTGGTCTCAAGCTTCACCCGCTGTTCGCGGGCCACACCGTCCATCTCCTCGTCGACAAGCTGCACAAGCTTGCGGATGTTGCTCTCCGTGAGGATGTGGTCGCGAAGCTGCTCGATGATGAGCTTCTCGAAGTGCTTGGCGTTGAGGCGCGGCGTGTCGCAGCTGCCCCGGCCGCGCTTGATGAGGGACTGGCACACGTAGTAGGTGTACCGCCCGCTCTTCGCTTCCGCCGCCGTGAGCGCCCGGCGGCATCGCTGGCACTTGACGAGCCCGCTGAGCAGGTAAGGGCTGGAGGCGCGGCGGGGGTGGACCTGTGCCGGCGCCTTGGCCTGGAGCATCTGGGCCACCTGTTGGAACTCCTCGTGGGAGACGATGGCGGGGA
Organism: Dehalococcoidia bacterium; assembly: GCA_022827945.1. Taxonomy (GTDB): domain Bacteria; phylum Chloroflexota; class Dehalococcoidia; order Tepidiformales; family Tepidiformaceae; genus UBA2991. The sequence goes on from JAJEIT010000062.1 coordinate 70,126, forward strand.
AGGCGTTCTCCACCCGGACAGCGCCGAGGCCGTCCTTCGCCGTGGCTCCCCAGACCAAGGTGCCCGTGTAGGCCTCGTTGGCGAGCATCGCGTGGATGGTCGTCTTGTTCCACCGCTTGCCCCGGGCGCTCGGGATTCCCTCGGCGTTGAGGGTTCTGGCGATGTCGAGGACGCTCTCTCCCTTGAGCGCCATCTCGAAGATGCGGCGCATGACGGCGTCGGCGGGCGGGTTCAGTTCCAGCTTCTGACGCTTGCTGGCACCGTCCTCGACCGCGACCTTCCGGTACCCATGGGGAGGGACGGGAGCGACCCAGAAGCCACGGGAGGCCGACTCACGCAGGCCGCGCATGACCTCCTGGGCAAGATTCTCCGAGTAGAATTCGTCGACGCTCTCGATGATTGCCTCCATGAGCTTGCCGGTAGGGGAGTCGTCGGCGTGCTCGGTGATGGAGACGACGCGGACGCCGCGCCGGCGCAGCATCGACTTGAAGGCGACGGCGTGTTCGCGCTTGCGCGTGAAACGGGAGAATTTCCAGACGAGGATCTCGCGGAACGGAGCGTTGGGCCGCTCGGCGGCATCCAGCATCTTGCGGAACTGGGGCCTGTCCGCGATACGGCCGCTCTCCGCCTCGTCGACGTACTCCCGGACGACGGCGTAGCCGTTCTTCTCGGCATAGTCGCGCAGCGCCCGGAGCTGGGCGGACACCGACAGGTCGACATCCTGGCGTTCGCTGGAGACACGCGCATAGAGGGCAGCGCGCTTCGGCTCGGGTGGGTGTTCCATGGGGTTGTCCTCTACTCTCTCGGTTGCTTCCGTGGGGTCTGTCCCTGCCAGCCCTACCAGCCCTACCTGGGGGTAGGACCAAAGGCGATTTTAGCACAGACGTTCGCCCACCCGATCCTAGTAGTCCCGCCCAACTTCCGGCCCGTCCCCTTTCGGGGCACTATTCTGTCACCCCATTCTGTCACCCCGCTCGACTGCGACCTTCCAAGACGCGACTCGGGGAGGAGAAACCCGCTTATCGGCACTCGTACGAGCGCACCAATAGCGGCGGGCTAAGCCTTGGAGCCTAGCGTACCTCTAGACGGAGGGTTCAAGCAGCGTTCTTGAGCGGCCGCTGGCGTCGTGACGCTCGGGTTCTTCGCCCACTCCCCAGGCGTGCTCGTGATCGGCGAGCGGGACGACGCCTGAGCGAGGAGGGCTCCCCCAGCCTCCCGGCCCTTGAAGCGGCGACCGGGTGATACCCTTGGGACGATGGTTACACCAGCAGAAGCGGGCACCAGATTCCTGCGAGGGGTGACGGCAGTGGCGAGGTACGTTGCGGACACCCACCGGGACTCGTGGCGCCCGGGGTTGTTCGTTTACGGGGTGACCATGCTCGTGTATTGCGTCATGGCTTTGTGGTCGTCCGATGGGGGCACCGTCGGCCCTGACGCCGCCGCGTTCTACGCTGCTGTCGGAAACATCGCCGTGGCCATCAGCTTCTACCGCGGATAGTTATTCGCGGGGAGGCCCCTCTCTCGGGAGCAGCATCATGCTGACCCGTCTGCTACGGCGCTGCCGACTCAACGGCTTGAGCACGTTATCTCGCATTTCGGTCCACTCGCGGCCAGACTCGGCGTACACCCTCACCTCACCCTTCCAGTCAGCGACCATCGAGACGCGGAATTGCGCTGGCGACTCGATGCACCAGAGTTCATTGATGTCGGACCGCCGGCACAGCACCTCGGCCCTTTCTCGGCCAACGCAAATGGCAAGCACCGTTCGCGCCCTCTGGCGGGATCGTCTGCGGACGGAAGGTGGCCGGCCGGGTGACGCCCGCCGTGTGCTACCAGCACGCCTCGGCGCCGTCCCTCTTGGCCGACCAATAGGCTCCAAACCCTCCACGACCCGGGAGCGTCGTGCCGGCAGCGTGGGGGCCCCGGTGGGGGGCACGCGGCGGGTGGGG
>JAJEIT010000032.1 GCA_022827945.1 Dehalococcoidia bacterium
GCGCCGGCCGCGGTCACGGCCGGCGCCTCCGCTGCCGCCACGACCGCCACGGCCGCGGGGGATGCTGGTGTCGGGCGGTTCGGGCGCTTGCTCGCGCGGCCCGTCCGCGCGGCGCTCGACGCGCACGACGGCATCGCGGGCGCCGCGCCCGAAGAGGCGTCCGCCGCGCTGGCCTTCGTCCAGCACGACGATCTCGACTTCATCAACGGTGGCGTTGAGCTTTGCCAGCGCCGCCCTAAGCGCGTCGTCGACGGTTTTTCCGTTTGCTTCGGCGTGATCCATGAGCAGAAGACCTCAATTCGCGGGAGGGTCGCGAGCGTGTCTGGCCCGAGCCCTCCGAAGTTACGGTTGCGGTTGCCTCGACCGGGGCGGGGGGATTGGGTGGCCCCACCAGAGGCGGAATGTTGAGCGCGGGGAAGCCGTAGACCATGACGTTCAGGCCCACGCTCACGAAGGAGGTGACGACCCAGTAGAGGCTCACTCCACTGGGGAAGCTGAGACCGAAGAACATGAACATGATGGGCAGCATCCAGGTCATCATCTGTTGCTGCGTGCGCGCCCGTTCGTCCGTGGCGACGGTGACCGTCGTCTTCGACTGGGCCCAGGTGGAGAACCCGACCAGCACCACGATCAGGAGGTTGAGGTTGAGCACGCTGATGGACGCGCCCTCGGCCAGGTTGATGCCGATGAAGCTCTCCTCGAGCGGAATGGCGCTCTGGATGTAGCTCCACGAGTAGAGGTGGCTGGAGAGGTTGTCGAGCGCCTCGGGCGAGATCGCGAGGGTCTGGCGGATGGCGTAGAAGAGCGCGATCAGGATGGGGAACTGGAGCACCAGCGGCCCCAGGCAGCCGAGCGGATTGACCCCCGCCTCGCGGTAGGCCTTCATCATCTCTTCCTGGCGCCGCTTGGGGTCGGTGAACTTCTTCTGGATCTCCTGCACGCGCGGCTGCAGCGCCTGCATCGCGCGCGTCTGCTGGAGCTGGCGCATGGTCAGCGGGAAGGTGACCAGCCGCACGAGAATGGTGAAGGCGATGACCGCGAGCCCGAAGCTGCCCCAGAGCGCGTGGTTGAGCACCACGAGCACGTTGATCATCGGGTCCAGCAAGCCGACGGTGAACGTCCGCCCGAAGCCGAAGGTCGCGATCGCGAAGACGAGGGCGACGCCGCCTATCAGGGCGAGGCCGAGGAAAGCCCGCTGCGGGACCGCTTGGATCACGGCAGGCCTCGCACTTCACGCTCGATGACGGTGAGCGTCGCCGGGTCGGCGAGGTAGAGCCTGCCCTCGGTGCCGAGGATCCAGGCAAAACCTTCCTTTTCCACCAAACCTGCTCGAATCTTCCCGGCCCCGTCGAGTTTCACGGCATTCCGCCGCACGCCGCTTGCCAGATCCACGAAGTGCACCGTGCCGCCCTCGTCGCCAACGATAAGCGTTTCATCGATTATGACGCCCTGGGCCTTGACCTTGTCCTCGGCCCGGTAGGTCCAGAGCGTGCGGCCGGAGTCCATGTCCCAGGCGTACACGAAGTCCTCGAAGTCGCCGAAGTAGGCGATGCCGTCACGGACCACGGGGCGCGTCCACACCCAGCCCTCGGCCTCGAACGGGTCGCGCAGGGCGGCGCCGGTCTCCGCGTCCACCAGCCACACCTGGCCCCGGAGCGTCGGCACGAACAGAACCCCTTCGCCGATGTACGCCAGGTCGGCGATTGCGCCGCCCGCTTCGAACGGCCGCGTCCACAGCTCCTGTGCCGACTCGAGGTCGAAGGCGTAGAGGTTCCCGTCCATGGTCCCGACGTAGAGGACCCCGCCAACTATTACCGGTTGAGACCAGATCTCACCTTTGAGCTTCCGGCCATCGGATGGCCAGGGCGCGACCCCGCCACCGTCAACGACGTTTCGTACGTAGAGCCGCTGTTCAGTGGTGCCGAACACGAAGCGGTCGCCGGCCAGGGTGGCGCCCCCGACGATGCTGCCGTTCACATCATCGCGCCACCAGCTCCCCCGCCCCGCGATGTAGCGCCCCTCGGGCCCCAGGGCGACCATCTCCCCCGAAAAACCGGCGAGGATAATGCGGTCCCCGGCGAACAGGGGCGGTCCGTACACCGCCTCGAGGTCGATCTCGCTCTCGGCGTCGAGATCGTCGTCGGGGAACGTCCAGCTCCACTGCGCCCCGAGCTCGTCGAGACTCGCGGCGACGAACTCGTCGCGATCGAGGAACACGTAGACGGTCTCGCCGTCGAATACGGGCGCTGCCCAGCCCCGGGGCTCGGAAAAGCCCACGCAGGCGCTGGAAAGCACCGCCACGACCAGGATCACGGGAATCAGGAGCTTCGACAGGCGCACAGAGGGCATCCTAGCAGCCAACCCCTTACGGTCAGCAGACGTAAGTATCTGTTTCACGTGAAACACGGCAACTCAGCAACTTTCTCGGGCAGGCGGTCTCCCTTTCGTCAACCCACCCAAGCGCTTTAACCATTCCGGCGAGGACATCCCGTGCTCACGCCGCCCCGACTTCGCATTTGTTTCACGTGAAACAGTGCCGGCCCAGCCTTGCTCTCGCCCCGATGTCGTCCACCCCTCTCGCCGGGCTCTCCTTCAACACAAGGCGGTTCGTCATCACCCAGCTGCTCACCCCTCCCCATCCTGGAACCTCACTCCTGGTTCTTCACTGCAGCCAGTCGGGCCAACAAGCTGTCAGCGATCAGGAGAGGCACGCTGTTTCTCCCCCCCCCCAAGCGGTCCAGCGGCCTTCCCCAACCTCTCGAACGGAATCTTCGACCACTCTCGGCCGGCCAGTCGCACCCGTTTCGCCACTGCCACGCCTCGCGGAGCCTCTCGCATGACACGACACCCCTGAAAGCCGCAGCCCTACCCTGCCAGCAGCACCCAGATCTTGGTCTGCACCGCCCGCGGGCGCCTCCCACCCCTTCTTCTGCCGGCGCGCCACGCCCACCCGACTGTTTCACGTGAAACAGCGCCCGACGCCGCCTAGTCCGGAACGGGGTCGTACCCGTACCCCCCACCCGGTCGACACCGGCCGAGGCGCTTCGCCGTGAGCCAGGTGCCCCGTAGCGCACCGTGCCGGCGCAAGGCCTCCTCCCCGTAGCGCGAACAGCTCGGCTCAAACCGGCAGTTCCCCATGAACAGGGCCGCCAGCGTCACCTGGTACACGCGAATGGCACCGATCAGCACCCACCTCACGCCGAACTCTCCTCTCCCAGCAGCAGGCCCGCCCGTCCACACACCGCCGCCACATCCTCCCGCAGCTCCGGCGCCCCATCCGTAAGGGCCCGCCGACGCGCGATCACGACCACGTCGTACCCGTCCCGTAACTCGAGGCGGCGCAGCACTTCGCGAAGACGCCGGCGGATGCGGTTCCTGATCACCGCCCGCTTGTCCAGCCGCTTGCCGACCGCATACCCGACCCGCGTCGGGCCCTCGCCGCGCTCCAGGATCCTGAGCGAGACGGTACGGCCCCGTACGAACGTCCCCGATAAGAACACTTGTTCGAAATCTGCGCGCCGCCGCAGTGGCTCCACCGCGCGCCCCCCGCCTAGACGACCGTCAGCCGCCTCCGGCCCTTCACACGCCGCGCCTTCAGGATCGCCCGGCCCGAGCGCGACGCCATCCGCCGGCGAAAGCCGTGACGGCGGCGGCGTGGGCGGCGGTGCGGTTGATACGTTCTCTTCGGCGACACGGCTGTTTTCCTCGGCCCACTAACCTACGACCCATTCCCCCTACCCGCCAGTCCCTTCGCCGTACAGCGCCCGGTACCAGGCGTAGTGCTCCATCACAAGCTGTACATAATCCCGGGTCTCCTGGAACGCGATCGCCTCCACGAAGTCGGCCGGCGGCCACGACGCCACCAGCCCCCACCGCTCCGCGTTCGTCGGGCCGCCGTTGTACGCCGCCAGGGCCTGGTGCGCGTTCCCGAACTCCCGCATCTGGACGCCCAGGTAGTAGGCGCCGAATTCGATCGACAAGGCCGGCCGGAACAGCTCCCCCAGGGCCACGTCGGGCCTGCCGATCCGCTGGCCGATCCACTCGGCCGTCGGGCCGATGACCTGCGTGAGCCCGACGGCGTCCGCGATTGACACCGCCACGGGGTCCCAGCGGCTCTCCTGGTGGATGAGCGCCGCCAGAAACAGCGGGTCGAGGCCGTTGGCCTTGCCGTGCTCCTCCAGGAGGGCCGCATGGGGCAGGGGGTAGCGCAGCCGCGCGAACGCGTCCGGGAGCGCTCCATCATTGAGACCCAGTATCTCCTGTATCCGCACCGCGATCGCCGTGACCTGGTCCGGCAGGCCCGCCTCCGTCGCCTGCCGCGCCAGCGAGAGCAGCGCCCACGGGTCGCTGGTGCGGGCGGCCGCGAGCGCGATCGTCTCCGCCGCCCGCACCCGCAGCCCCACGAGGACCAGCTCGGGCGCCTCCGAGGCAACCTCGTGCAGCGCCCCTCCGGGTCGGTGCGTCGCCAGCCAGGCCGCCAGCCCCTCCCAGTCGGGCACGGGCGGCGGCGCGAGCCGCCGGTAGCGCCCCTCCCCGCCCACGTCGAGCGCCAGCGCGCGACGCGCCTCGATGCCGTGAAACGCCCGGGGCTGCAGCGCGACCGCGTCCAGGTAGGCGCGTTGCGCCTCCTCGGCGTCGCCCAGCTCTTCGAGCGCCCGGCCGCGCCAGTAGTGCGTGCGCGCCTCCGTGACGTCCTGCGCCGCCCACGCCTCCAGCGCGCCGGCCACGTCCCCCGCCCGGAGCCGCGCGAACCCGCTCCGGAACGCCGCTTCCTCGGCGAACTCGGCGCCGGTCTCCCCCGCCACGAGGTCGTACCGCAGGACCGCCTCGTCGAAGCGCCCCGCGTTCTCGAGGGCGCGCGCGGCCCAGTACCGCGCCCGGTGCGCGAACACCCCCGCCTCCGGCAGCGCCGCCACGGCGTCGTAGAGGGCGACGGACTCCAGGTAGAACCCGTCGTCGTCGTACGAGGCCGCGAAGAAGTAGGTGCGGTAGGCCAGGTCCTCCCCGCTCGCCAACGGATCCTGCACCGCTTGCAGAAGCACGGTCCGCGCCTGGACGAAGGCGCGATGGCGGTAGTACACGTACCCCTCGTCGCCCGGGTCGACCTCGTAGCCGGCCTGGCGCAGGTCGCGCACGGAGAACAGGGCCTCGTCGGTCCCGGGGCTCTCGGCGATGATGGCGCGCAGCTGCGCCTCGAACAGGTCGAGATCGCCGAGCAGGAAACCAACGGCCGCGAGCTCGTGCCTGACCTCCGGATCGCCGGTGAGCGCGACCAGCTCGCCCAGCCAGCGCCGCCGCCCTTCCAGGTCGTCCTCGACGCGGGCGATGGCCGCGCGCTGCCGCAGGATCGGCAGCCGCAGCTGCTCGCCCAGCCCCGGCGTCGCCAGCAGCGACTGCCAGACTGTCTCCGCCCGCTCGACGTCTCCGTTCCCGGCGAGCGCGCGGGCGTACTCGGACGCGATCGAGGGGGCGAGCGCGAGCCCGCTGCCGAGCACGGAGTGGGGCCGCAGCAACGCCACCGCCTCCTCGAAGGCGCGCGCCTCGTTCAACCGCACCCCCAGCAGGTAGACCGCCCGCGCCTCCTCGGGCGACCCGTGGGTGGCCGCTTCCAGCGCCCGGCGCAGAAGCGCCGTCGAGCGCCCGTGCGCGCCCATGTCGTAGGCGGCAACGGCCTCCCCCAGCCACGCCGTCGAGCGGAGTTGCGGGTCGGTCGCACGCTCGGCCACGGTCGCGAACGCCGCCGCGGCTTCGGCGTAGCGACCGCCGCGCAGCAGCACGTACGCCTCGTCGAGAAGGGCCGCCGGTTCCGGCGTGGGCGTGGCGGCAGGGGTAGCGACGGTCGTCGGCGTGGGGGAAGGGGTGGGAGGAGGGGTGTCCTCGCCGCAGGCGACCAGCGCGAGCGCCGCGATCAGGGCAGCCGGCGCACCGCGCCGCACGCCCCTCAGCGGGCGAGGGCCGGGCCGGTTGCGTCTGGCCTCCACCCCATCGATGCTAGGCCCGTTCTCGCGGGCGGGTCAAAGCGCCGCCCGGGGAAGGGGGCCGCCGTGACCGCCAGCAGTCCCGGAACCGCCGGAACGCCCCTCGAAAGCGCCACGAGAGCGCTCAACGCCTGGATCGAGCTCGACCTCGACGCCCTCGACACCAACGCCCGCGTTCTCCGCGAGACCGCCGGCGACGCCACCGTCATGGCCGTCGTGAAGGCGAACGCCTACGGCCACGGCGCGGACGTTGTCGGGCCCGCGCTCGAAGCCGCCGGCATCGAACGGTTCGCCGTCGTGTACCTGCCGGAAGGCGTCGCCCTGCGCGAGGCCGGCGTCACCCGGCCCGTGCTCGTCCTCGGCCACTCCTTCGCCGAGGACGCCGGGACGGCGGTCGCGCACGACATCACCCTGACCGTCGACAGCGAGGAGCAGGCCGCCGCCGTCTCCGAGGCGGCGCTGAGCGCCGGCAAGGCGCCCGTGCCGGTCCACGTGAAGGTCGACAGCGGCATGCACCGCTTCGGCCTGGCCCCGGACGCAGTCGCAACGCTCGCGGACCGCGTGCGCGCCCTCGAGGGCGTCACGCTCGAGGCGCTCTGGACGCACCTCGCCAACGCCGACCACGAGGACGACTCCTTCACCGTCGAGCAGGACCGCGTCGTGGCCGAGGCGGTTCGCCTCGCCGGGCCGGTTCCGATGCGCCACATCGCCAACACCGCGACCACCATCCGCCACCCCGAGTTTCGCTATGACGCGGTTCGGACGGGGCTCGGCCTCTACGGCGCCCTTCCCGACCACACCCCCAACCCCGGCCTGCAGCGCGTGCTCAGCATGAAGGCGCGCCTCGCCCGCGTCTTCGACGTCGCCGCCGGCGAGGGCGTCAGCTACGGCCTGACCTGGACCGCCCCGCGCCGGTCGCGCGTCGCGCTCGTGCCCATCGGCTACGCCGACGGCTACAACCGCGCCCTCAGCAACCGCGGCCATGTGCTCGCCGGCGGCCATCGCTGCCCCATCGTGGGGCGCATCTGCATGGACCAGTTCCTCATCGACGTCACGGGCGTCCCCGGCGTCTCCGAGGGCGACGAGGCCGTGCTCATCGGCGAGCAGGGCGGCGAGGAGATTACTGCCGTCGAGGTCGCCGCCCACATCGACACCATCAACTACGAGGTGCTCGCCAACCTCAACCGCCGTCTCCCCCGCCTCGGCCACCGCCAGGGCATCATCGAGGCGACCTGCTAGGGGCTGCGGCGCACCAGCACGCAGACTCGCGGGATTGGGGGCAGGGCGAACGGACCCAGCTCGACCAGGTCGATCGCGTCGAAGCCGCACTCCGTCAGGAGGGCGGCCATGCGCCCCCAGCCGCGCAGGTCGACCTCCACGCAGCCTCCCGACACGATGCGCCGGTGGAGGTCGTTGAGCAGCCCCGAGCGCACCGGCGCGAACTCAACGATGAGCCCCGCACCGCCCGGCGCCAGGATCCGCGAAAGCTCCTCGGCGAATCCGTGCACGGCATCGTCGTCGAGGGCGCGGAGCACGTGCAGCACCGTGACCGCGTCGAAGGACGCGTCCCGGAAGGGGAGCTGCTCGGGCCAGGCGACGAGGTCCACCGAGTCGCCCGCCGCCGACACGTCGAGCACGACCGGGCGGGCGGGCGACCCTGCTCCCCTCGCCAGCAGCTCGGCGAAGCCGCCCCCGCCGTGGCTGACGTCGAGGTAGGTGCGGGCCGTGTCGAGCTGGAGCAGCTCGACCATCTTCTCGGCACGGGGAAAGAGAAGCGCCCGCCCCGAGGGCGAGTCGAAGGCGCGCCTCAACGCTTGCGGCCCCGCAAGCCAGCGCTCCCGCGCGCTGATGGCTTCCCGGCGTCGGCGAATCACAGGTCGTAGGTTAGGCGCACGCGGCGCTTGGCGCGCCCCGCCTCCTCGACGATGTCGCGCAGCGCGGCCGCCTCCTCGCCCAGCGACTCCGCTTCCGCGCGCCTCACGAAGACGGCCGCGCGCTCGTCCCCGACCAGCGCCCCGACAAGCGCCGCCAGGCTCGCCGCCAGCGGGCCGGCGTCCTGCCAGGCCCGCTCCAGGTTCGCCTCGTCCTCGGAGTCTTCGGCGCCGCGCTCGTAGAAGGTCGTGAGCGGCCCCATCCGCACGCCCAGATCGGCGACCCGCTCCGACAGCGCGATCAGCGGGTGGCGCGCGCCGAACCCGCGCACCGCCGCGAACGACATGAACGCCACGAGCGCCGCGCCCTGCCCGGGCAGGGCGCCCGCGTCGCCTTCGCCCTCGACCTCGACCGTCAGCCGCATCGCCTAGAACCCGTTCCGCCCGTCGATGAAGCGCATCGGGTCGACGAGCACGCCGTGGATGGAGATCTCCCAGTGCAGGTGGGGCGCCGTCGAAAGGCCCGAGTTGCCGACGAAGCCGATCAGCTGGCCCTTCGCCACCTCCTGCCCCTCGGCGACGGCGAAGGCGCTCAGGTGGGCGTAACCCGAGAACACGCCCCCGCCGTGATCGATGATGACCGTGTTTCCGCGCAGGGCCAGCTGTCGCGCCAGCGCCACGCGACCGCTGTTGGTGGCGGTCACGGGCGCGCCTTCGGGGGCGGCGAAGTCGGTGCCGCCGTGGTTGCCCCCCACGGGCCCGCCGTTGAAGGAACGCCGTTCCCCGAACTGGCTCGAGATCTGCCCACCGGAGGGCGAACGCCAGCGGCCCTCCCACAGCTTCTCGGGCGTGACGCCGGCGTACGTTTCGGCCAGGAGGGCGTCTTCCCGATCGCGCTCCGCCTGGTCCAGCACCGGATCGCCGGCCCCTTCCTCGTAGTAGAGGGTGGCGACGTCCCACACGGTCTCGGCGATGGTGATCTCGTGCTCGAAGTTGCCCTCCGTGCCGTTCACCATCGTGAGCTGCACCAGCATGGTGTGCGTTCCCGGGGCGTCGAAGACGCCGATGCCGACGTAGCTGTACATGCTGAAGTCGCCCTGGGTGAGGGGATGGCGCCGGCCGAGGAAGACAACCTGGCCTTCCTCCACGCTCCCCGTGACCGACACGAGCACGGCCCCGCCCTGCGGGACCTCGCCGACGGACACGATCAGCTCGGGCGGCACGATGGCGGCCTCTGCGGTCGCCACGCCCACACGCGGCGGCGGCGTCTCCTCGGAGGCGGGGGTCACCGTCTTGACCGTCACCCCCGAACCGCCGCCGCCCGCGCAGCCTCCCGCGAGCAGCGTCAGCGCCGCCAGCGACAGGGCCAGCCGCAATCCCGAGACGAGCACGACACAAGGGTGCGCCAGCCGCCCGCCACCGTCGACCGCGCCCCGACCCTGCCACCCTGCTACCATCCCGCGCATGTCAGCGTCATCCGTCGAGGAGCGCCCCTTCGCCCTGCGGCGCACCGCCAGCTTCGACTTCATCGAGGGGCTGAACCGCACGAAGGAGGCCCTGCGCGAGCAGGGCTTCGACATCGCCACCACGCTCGACGCCAGCGGCGCCCTCGGCGGCGCCTGCACCATCCTCGGGGTCTGCGACGACGACCTGCTCCGCCGCGCCCTGGAAGCCGACCCCGACGCGGGCGCGCTGCTGCCCTGCAGCGTCGCCGTCCACGCGAGCGGGGAGGGGATCGTCGTCGAGGCGGTCGACCCGATGGTCACGCTGGGCGGGGTGGGGAACGAGGCGCTCGCCGCAATCGCCGGCGAGGTGCGGGAGCGGCTCGCGAACGCGCTCGGCCGCCTGCCCGCGGGCCGCCGCTGACGCCTGTGTTGGTGGGGGAAGGCTGGTCGGGGTGCCCGGATTTGAACCGGGGACCTCTTCGTCCCGAACGAAGCACTCTACCTGGCTGAGCTACACCCCGAGCGAACTCCCAGAATAGCGCCGCCGCCCCTACCCGTCGCCCCCTGCGCGCTCCGCTCTCCTAGACTACGCCCGCGGGCCGCCGGCCCGGGGAGGATCCGATGAGCGAGCGCGAAGCAGTCGAGCGCCCGGAGAACATGAGCGAGCGCGAAGCAGCCCGGCGTTTCGAGGGCAAGGTCGTCGTCATCACCGGCGCAGCCGGCGGCATCGGCCGCGCCACCTGCGTGCGGCTCGCCCGGGAGGGCGCGCGCATCGTCGCCGTCGACCTCGCGGGAAGCGACCTCGCCGGCGCTGTCGAGGCGGTCGAGGGCGCCGGCGGCGAGGCCATCGCCGTCCCCACCGACGTGACCGTCTGGGACGACCACCAGCGCTACGTGCGCGAGGCAGTCGACAACTTCGGCGGCATCGACGGGTTCTTCAACAACGCGGGCATCGAGGGCGTGGTCACCCCCCTCACCGACTACCCCGAGGACATGTTCGACAAGGTTCTCGACGTCAACGTGAAAGGCGTCTGGCTGGGGCTGAAGGCGGTCGCCCCGGCGATGCGCGCGCGTGGGGGAGGCGCCGTCGTCAACACCGCCTCCACCGCCGGGCTGGGCGGCACGCCCCACCTCGTCGCCTACGGGGCGAGCAAGCACGCCGTCATCGGCATCACGCGCACGGCCGCGCTCGAGTTCGCCCGCGACAACATCCGCGTGAACGCCATCTGCCCCGCGCCCATCGAGACGCGCATGATGCGTTCCATCGAGCGGGGCGGCGATCCCGACGACCCCGAGGGCCGCTACCGCGACATCGCCGCGGGCCTGCCCCTGCGCCGCTACGGCGAGCCCCACGAGGTGGCCGCCCTGGCCGCCTTCCTCCTGAGCGACGAGTCATCCTTCATGACGGGCGCCTACTACCAGGTCGACGGCGGCTCCAAGGCGCGCTAGGGCGCCTATTCCTGCTACTCCTCGATGGTGATCTTGACGATCACGCTCCTGGAGTCCGAGACGAAGAGCGCGCCGTCGGGAGCCACGACGAGACTCGTTGGATCGATGCCTTCATCCGCGACGATCGAGATGACCCCATCGCGCGTCACCCTGAGAACGCGGTTGTAGCCGCTATCGACAACATAGAGTTCGCCGTCCGGACCCACCCCGATGGCGGACAGGAAGGCCGAGAACGCTCCCCCGTACCGGTGGCTGGGCGTGCTGACGACGGGCGCGACCTCGCCGCCGCGATCGATCCTGTGGATCGTTCTATTGCCGTCAGTCAGGAAGATGACACCCTCGCTGTCGACGGCGATCCCCTTGGGCGAATGAAAGCTGGCGATGGTGGAAACCTGGCCATCCGGGGTGAGGCGTTGGAGGGGACCATACGGAGAGTCGGCGACAAGCAGGTTGCCCTCACCGTCGAAGGCAAGCGTACGGGGCGCCAGGAACCGATCCCCGGCGCCCGCGACGGTCGTGACCGAGCAACCGGCGTCAATCCGGCGAATGAGGTCCGACCCTCGTTCGGACACATAGATCATGCCGGTGTCGTCCACGGCCACGCCCACCGGAGAGTCGAACCGGGCGTCCTTGCACGGTCCGTCGAGTACTCCCGCGCCGTGGCCGCCCGCGATCGTGGTCACGACTCCATCCGGGTCGACGCGCCGGATTGCGTGGTTCAGGGTGTCGGCAACGATGAGGTTGCCGCGGCGATCAAACGCAAGCTGGTCGGGCAGCGTGAACCTGGCCTGGTCGGCGGGACCGTCCACCAATCCCTGGCCGCCTTGCCCGGAGAAGACGCTGACTCGCACACCAGCCACGCGCGGCAGCTCCTCGAAGTCCGCGAGCGGGATGTCGCCAAACTCCGCCTCACCACGGTCGGGCAGGATCCTGCGAACCACCCTGCCATCCTGGTCGGACACGACGAGGGCGCCGTTCGGCGCCAGCGCCAACGCCTGCGGCGCGTGGAAGAGCGCGTGCCCGCGCGGACCCTGGACATGGCCCGGCTCGCCTGTGCCGGCTACTCCCCGGAACTCACCCTCCGGCGTCAGCCGGACGATCTGATGCGCACCCGTGTTGGCGATGTAGACAACGCCCGCGCCGGTTACCGCCAGCCCATCGGGACTGGCCAGCGTTCCGCCCAGTGCCGGATACCTTCCCTGGTAGAGGGTCGAGACCATGCCGGAAGTGTCGATCTTTCGAATGGTGAAGGCCGCCTCACGCGAGTGAATCGAACCTCGATTATCATCAATCAGGTAGACGTTGCCGGCGTCATCCACGGCGATGCCCCGGAGCCCCTGGAACTGCGCGCCGGCCTTTGGACCATCGCGCCAGCCATGCCCGTTGTCTCCGGCGAACGTCGAAACCCAGCCTGACGCCGAAAGGCGCCTGACGGCGTAATGCTCAGTGATGTACAGGTCGCCATACGCGTCCAGGGCAAGTTTGCGCGGGTTGTCGAGCACCGCCTGCAGGGCAGGGCCGTCCCGGGTTTCCCGGGGCCCGCCGTCGGACCGGTCGCTTCCCGCGACCGTCGACACGGTGCCATCCGGCGAGATCTTGCGGATACGGTCATTCCCGCTGTCGGCGACATAGATAGCGCCGTCCGCACCTACCGCAACGTCGGCGGGGAACCTGAACCGGGCAGTCTCCGCGGGACCATCCTGCAAACCACGCCCGCTGGCGCCGGCGATTGTGCTCACCGTTCCATCGGGCGCGATCCTGCGGATGGCGTGGTTGTAGTAGTCCGCAACGACCACCCCGCCGTCGCGCTCGACGGCCAGCCCGAGTTTCCCGTACTCAAGTCTCCCGCCACCAAAGCGCGCCGTTCGCCCGCTCCCGTCGACATACCCCCAGACCCCCGGCGAGCCGGCCACGGTCGACACCGGGGATTCCGGATACGGAACATCGAGCGTGATGTCGCCGTAGCGGAACCTTCCGCCGGAGCTCAGACCGTCATCCAGCGCCAGCGGGATCGTGCCCAGTGTGCGCCACGAGCCGCCCTCGGGCCGGGCGCTGATGTAGATCCGGGCGCTGTCGTACACGTCCTGCCAGACGCGCACCTCCACGGTGACCGGCACCGCCCGGTTCGCCAGCGGCACGTCGACGTCGATATCGCCGTAGCGGTACTGACCCGTCGAGCTGACGCCGTCGTCCAGCGGCAGGGGGATGGTGCCCAGCGTCCGCCACGAGCCCGTGGCCGGGCGGGCGCTCACGTAGATGTCGAGCTCATCCCCTACGTCCTGCCAGACCCGCACCTCGACCCGGACCGTGCCGGGGTCGCCCTGCGCCGCTCCGGGCGCCAGCACCGCAAGCCCCAGCAGGATGCCAACGGCTGCGACAGCCAGCCTTCTCACGCACCACCCCGACGAGGCATCCGCGCGACCATAACGCAAACGTGGCAGGAAGGTATCGGGATGGGCGCCACGGGCTGGAAGAGGGGCGCGCTACTACCAGGTCGACGGCCGCTCGAAGGCGCTAGGGACCCTCCGCCTGCGCGTCCCCGAACGTGATCTTCCGGATTGTGTTGCCGCCGGCATCCGACACGAGAAGAGAGCCGTCGGGCAGGACCAGAATCCCGTGGGGGCTGCCAAGCCGGTCCGCGACGATGGACAACTCCCCTTCCCGCGTGACCCTGACGACCCTCCCGTAATCCGGGTCAGCCACGTAGAGCGCGCCGTCCGCCCCGACCGCAATCCCGACAATGAAGGGGGAGAGCGCGCCCCCGTAGCGGCGGTCCGGGGTCTGGACCACCGTCGAGACGTAGCCGGTTTCGTCGATCATGCGAATGGCGCTGTTGCTCTCGGTGAAGAAGACGATCCCTTCGTCGTCGACCGCAATCCCGTCGGGAAGGGCGAAGAGGGCCGCGTGACTGTGTCCGTCCCGGCTCCCGGGATTGTAGGCACTGGCATTGGCCCCGCTCGGCGGGCCAGCGATCGTGGAGACGCGGCCATCGGGGGAGAGCCGCCGGATGAGGTTGTTGATGTGGTCGGCGATGAACAGGTTCCCTTCACGGTCAAAGGCGAGCGCGCCGGGACTGCGGAACCGGGCCTCGGCAGCCGGTCCGTCTCGAAAGCCGCCCGTATCGCGTTCGTCCGTTCCGAAGTCGGTTGCGCCGCCGGCAACCGTCGTGACGACGCAGCTGCCGGAGATGGTGCGAATCCGGTGGTTTCTCGTATCCGCCACGTAGATGAGGCCATCCTGGTCCACCGCCACTCCCCGCGGCTCCCTGAACAGCGCCTCGGAACAGGCTCCTTCCCGCAGGCCCTCCCCACCTCCTCCCGCCACCGTGGTGACTGTCCCGTCGGGGGCAATACGCCGGATGGCGTCGTTGCCCGAGTCGGCGACAATGACGCTGCCGTCGGGCTCAAGCGCCATTCCCCATGGCCGGTAGAAGAGCGCTTCAGCGGCCGGGCCGTCCTCGAACCTGGGCACCCCGCCGAACTTGGCCCCGGGCTTCCCCGCATAGACCTCCACGGTTACGCCCCGCACTCGCGGGATCCCCTCGGCCCCGGCGGTTTCAAGTCCCGGCGTTCCGAGCACGTTGTCTCCAAGGGCGACCCTGCGGATGACGTTGTTCCCTTCGTCGGCCACGACCAGAACGCCGGCCACCGAAACGGTTAGCGCGCCGGGCAGGTTGAAGAGCGCCTCGTCGAGGGCGCCGTCCGTGTAGCCAGGCTCGCCCGTGCCCGCCACCGCCCGGAGGTTCCCGCTGCTGGTAAGCCGGACGATCTGGTGCCGGCCGGTATTGGCGATGTAGATGAGGCCATCGCCGGCGACGGCGAGCCCCACCGGATACGCGAGCGCTCCCCCGTGGGCGGCGGGGACATCCCGATAGAGCGTGGACACGGTTCCATCGGTGTCGATGGCGCGGATCGCGATTCCCGGGTCGGCATTCGGCAAGTACCGATTGTCGATGACGTAGATCCTTCCCTCGTCGTCGATGTCGATCGCGAGCAGACTGAAGAACCGGGCGTGCGCGGCAGGACCGTCCCGGTAGCCGAGCTCGGATCCCCCGGCGAAGGTCGAAACCCACCCCGATGGCGATATCCGCCTGATGCGCCGATGTTGGTCGATCACATACAGGTCGCCGAGGTCGTCAATCGCGATACCGTGGGGAAAGGCGAATCTCGCTTCCGCGCCCGGACCGTCGGCGAACTCCCCCCACGCGCCATCTTCGTAAGGATGCCCGTAGATGGGACCGCTGCCCGCGACCGTCGTCACCATCCCATCGGGTGCGATCTTGCGGATGCGGTGGCCGTAGGAGTCGGCGACGTAGATCGAGCCGTCGCCCGCGATGGCCACGTCCGTCGGGCCGGCGAACTGCGCCTCGTCGGCGGGACCGTCGCGCACGCCCTTGCCGTTGCCGCCGGCGATCGTGGTCACGGTGCCATCGGGGGCGATACGGCGAATGGCGCGGCTCTCGCGATCCGCCACGACGACACTGCCGTCGCGGTCCCCCTCCAGTCCCAGGCCCAGGTCTTCGTAGTAGCGGCCGAACCGCGCCTCACTCCCGGGCCCGTCCCGGTACCCGCGCACCCCCGGCTGCCCCGCGAGGGTCGTCACGGCCGCGTCGGGCGGCGGGACGTCCAGGGAGACGTCGCCAAACCGGAACCGCCCCGTCGAACTAAGGCCGTCGTCCAGCAGGAGGCGAATGGTGCCCAGCGTTCGCCAGTCGCCACCCGCCGGCCGGGCGCTGATGTAGATGCGGGCGCCATCGCGCACGTCCTGCCAGACGCGCACCTCCACGGTCGCCGGCGACGCCCGGTTCGCCAGCGGCACCTCGAGGGCGATGTCCCCATAGCGGTACTGACCCGTCGAGCTGACGCCGTCGTCCAGCGGCAGGGGGATGGTGCCCAGCGTCCGCCACGAGCCCGTGGACGGGCGGGCGCTCACGTAGATGTCGAGCTCATCGCCGACGTCCTGCCAGACCCGCACCTCGACCCGGACCGTGCCCGGGTTGCCCTGCGCCGCCCCGGGCGCCAGCACCGCGAGCCCAAGCAGGATGCCGACGGACGTCACGGCCAGCCTTCTCACGCACCACCCCGACCAGGCATCCGCGCGACCATAACGCAAACGTGGCGGGCATTACCCCACCCGGCTACTCGTCCGGGAGCGTGATCTCCCAGATCGTCCCCTGGATGCCCCCCAGCCCTCCACCGGCGACGAGCAGGCGTCCTCCTGGCGTAACAACGAGCCCGCGCGGTCGGAACTCGCCGCCGCCAAAGTCCTCTCGGTCGACGACGGTCGCGACGCTGCCGTCGGGAGCGATCCTGAGGATGCGGCCATACTTCTCGTCGGTTACGTAGGCCATGCCGTCGGCGGAGAAGTCCAGCCCCCGGGCGTGTATGGAGAACAGGCCTCCCCACTGGCCGCTGGAGGTCTCCAGCACAATCGCGAAATCGCCATTGCTGGTGCGTCTCAAGATCGTCGTTCCGGTGAGGTAGTCCGTTCCAACGACCCACAGCTCGCCGTCCGGGCTCACACCCATGCCACTGATGCTGTCGTGCCGGGGGACCGGCAATTCAGACTGGGAACCGTCGGGACGAATCCGCTGAACCTCGTCGTTTCCGGCCCCATCTCCCTTGAGGACTACCAGCAGGTTGCCATCACCGTCGTGGTCCAACAGGTGCGGCTTCTTCCCGAACGTGTGCAGCGTAGAGACCGTGCCATCGGTCGTGATCTGGCGAATGGCCCGGTTGCCATACTCGGCAAGGACGATGTTGCCGTCGGCATCCAGCACGATGCCCTCGGGCGACCTGAACTCGGCCTCGTCCGCGGGCCCGTCGACGAAGCCCCTTCCGTTCCCGCCCGCCAGGGAAACGATCCTCCTGCCGGGTGTGACGCGCCAGACGCCATCGTTGTTGTCTCCGACGTAGACGTTGCCGTCGTCGGCGAGGGCGAGGTCCACGGGGACGAGCCCGAACCGGCGCGCGTAGACCCTTACGGTTACGCCCTCGATGCGCGGGACTCGCAGCCCCTCCGCGACCGCAATGCTCCCGAGCGGGAACCCCTCCTCGGCGGGCGTGATCCGGCGAATGACCGTGCCGTCCTGGTCGAACAAGACGAGCGAGCCATCCGCGGCGATGTCGAGCGACTTCGGCCGGTAGAACGTGGCCTCGCCGGCAAGCCCGTCGTCGGCGCCTTCCGCTCCGGTTCCGGCGATCCCCAGCAGCTCTCCATCGGATGTGAGCGACACGATCTGGTGGCGCCCCGAGTTCGACACGTAGATCGTGCCCCCTCCCGTCACCGCGATGCCGTTCGGATAGGCCAGCAGTCCGCCAAGGGCCGGGGGATCGCTGTGGAGCAGCGTCGTGACCACGCCGTCCGGGTCGACCTTCCGGATCGTGGCGAACTCGGTGGCCGCCCCATCGTCGATGTCGATCACGTAGAGGTTGCCGGCGTCATCCACATCGATGTCGTGCAGGCCGGCGAACTGGGCGCGCCCGGGGGGACCGTCGATCTGGCTCCGGCCTCCTCCCCCGGCAACCACCGACAAGAGGCCATCCGGCGAGAGAACCAGGATCCGGTTGCGCTCGATGATGTACAGGTTGCCTTCGGTATCAAGGGCGAGGCCGCGCGGCTGGTCGAGCTCTGCCTCCAGGGCGGGGCCGCCAGCGACACCTTCCCCGCCGCCCGCGACCGTCGACACGTTTCCGTCCGGTGAGATCTTCCGGATCAGCTCATTGCCCCGGTCGGCGACGAAGATGTTCCCTTCCGGGTCGACGGCGACATCGCCGAGAGCCCGGAACTGCGCCTCCGACGTATGCCCGTCGTTATCGCCATATCCGTTGCGGCCGGCGATGGTGGCGACGGCGCCCCCGGTCGAGAGCTCGCGAATCGCGTTGCTCCAGCTATCGGCAATGATGACGCTGCCATCAGGGTGGGCCGCCAGCGCGACTTGCCGGGCGGCTCCCGCCCGGCCACCGAACAGCACGTTGGAGCCGCTTCCATCGCGGAACCCCCAGGAGCCCGCGCGGCCGACGAGTGTCGTGACTCGCCCTTCCGGGAGCGGCACGGCGAGCACCGTGTCGCTGTAGCGGAACCGGCCCGTGAGGCTGATCTCTTCCATGGGAAGGCGGATGGTTCCGAGCGTTGCCTAGGAGCCGCCCGCCGGCCGCGCGCTGATGTAGAGAAGCCGTGGGTTCCCGACGTTCTGCCAGACCCGTATCTCCACGGTGGCTGCCGGCCCTCCGCTTCGGAGGGGGACATCGAGCAGGATGTCGCCATAGCGGAATCGCGACGCGCTGACGCCGTCGTCGAGCGGCAGATCCACCGTGCCGAGCGTCCGCCACGATCCGCCCTGGGGCCGAGCGCTGATGCTGATGTCGAGGTTGTCCCTGACGTTCTGCCAGACACGCACCTCCACGTTGATGGTCGGGCCTCCCTGGGCCGACCCTCCGGCCAGCATGACCACGCCCAGCAGCGCCGCCAGCGCCAGAACCGCCAGCCGTCTCACGCACCACCCCCGCGAAGCATCCGCGAGACGATAACGCAAACGCGGCGGGAATTTCCCCAGCCCCCCTCTGCAGCCGCCACCGCCGGACACGCCGCCACCCCGCGGCATCTATCATGGGCGCGTGGCACTCGAAGAGCCCCTGACGCCCCCCTCGCCGTCCAGGCGCCGGCTGGTCGCGCCCGTGACGGCGGCCGCGCTCGTGCTGGCGCTGCTCGTCGCGGGCGGGATCGTCGCCTTCGTCGTCTCGCAGTCGGCCGCCAGCGACGCGCCGCCCGAGGCGGGGCCGTTCGTGACGCCGCCGCCCGCGAATCCCGTCGCCACCTTCGACGTGCGCGAGGCGAACGGCGCGACGCTCACGCTGCTGCCCGCCAACATCGAGGGCGAGGCGCTCACGGCGACGCTCTCCCCCGGCGTCACGCTCGAGGCGTTCGTCCCCGGCCTCCCTTCCCGCATCGAGCCCGGCACCTGGCTCACCTTCATCGGCGAGCACGACCCGGTGCGGAACTACGTCATCCGCCAGGTGATCGCCATCCGCGACGCGGGCGCGCCCGGCGCCGACGGCCTCGGGCGGTCACCCGCGGGCTTCACCGGCGTCGAGATGCTGAGCAACCCGAACCAGCGGCCCGTCCTCTGGGGCCGGGTCGAGTCCATCACCGTCTACCCCAGCGACGGAGGCGCCGATGTCGTCCTGGCCGGTCCCGACGGCCCGATCACGGTCGAGATCCTGGCGCGCATTCCCCTCTACTTCGTCGAGCCCTACGACGCGCCCATCACCGACGGCGACCACATCGCCATCCTCGCCCCCGCCGGCACCAGCCCCGCCGGCGCCGATGCCATCCTCGTCTCCCCCCAGGGCGCGCGCTAGTCGGGCGCGGGGCGGGCGGCGAGAAAGACATAAACGCTTTGCCACGCTTGGCCTTCCGTGGGCCCCGCCATCACTGTGGAGAGACCCTCAATGGGATGGATACTCAGAGTGGCGAGATCGAGCAGCGCGCCACCTTCAAGCCTCGTCGACTCGAAGACGGCAGGAAGATAAGGAGAAGGCAGGCTCACGGGGCCGATCGAGAGGCGGTATGCCCAGGAAGGCTCCCAGAGCGGCTCTGCCGAGCCAAACACCTTCTCAACCGTGCCTTCCGCACTGGCAATGGCAAGCAGGTAGACGCCCTCCGCCACGGCACTCCACGCAACGGACCCGCTCGGCAGCGGCGCTAGTCGTCTCCAGTCCACCCCACCCAGACCAACTGGAGTCGCTTCAGGAACAACGGGGGTGTGCTCTTCGCCGGACACCACCCAGCGGAGCCAGTGCTCTTGTCCCTCCAGTGCATCCAGGCCCAACGGCTCCAGCAGGCCCCGCATATGCTCCAGTGCGTCATCTGTGTACTTCTGGTCGGCGTATCTCCAGAAGTTCCAAGTCCGCAAAAGGACGTCGTCGTCCGTTACGTCAAGGATCACCGTCTCGGGAAGCAGGAGACCCCGGTCTTCCCACGTGCGCCCACTGTCGTCAGAGACCCAGAGGCGCAGTTCCCAGTCGGGAGTCGGGTAGACGCCTTCTATGGACCCAACTTGGCAACGGCCAACGTGGCAGAGGGTTACAGCCAATGTACGTCCGCTCCTGCTCGCGCCAAAGCTAGTCACCTTCTGCGTGCCGTAGTCGAGCGACGAATGGTCAAAGAAGTCGATTACTCCATCGAAGAAGGAGAGCGGCCGGTCCTCACGCAGTCCTCCCACCACTTCGTCGAACACGACACGCCGTAAGTCGTACGGAAGGGGCTCACAGAGTGTGCATGGGAGCGCCAGGTAGTAGTACAGCGCCGTTCCCGGCGGCAGCGGTCGCGGCTCGCCCAGCGTGAGCGCCGTAAACGGGATCGCAGGCGCAGGCCGAGCGGCCATGAAGCGGTAATACTCCTCTTGCGGGTAGACCTCGACCTCCCGGGGGAGCCTCAGGCCAGCAACCTCGTGGACGACGGCCGCTTCCAGGTCGATGATCTCGGCCGTGGCCTGGACTGGTTCCGGGGCCGTCCAGGAAGGACGGACCAGCAAGTCGTCGGTCACGAACCGGGGAATCCAGGATGGGTCGCCATCCGGCTCGGGCCCCCATCTCCACTCCGCTGTGCCGTACACATGCTGGACGGCGCCCTGCTCGGTCGCGATCGCGAGCAGGTTGATATCTCGCTGCCGAGCGGCCCACAGGAAGAGCCCTTCAGTCGCCTTCCCTACGCTCACCCAGTCGAGACCGCCGAGGGCGGGAGACTCCGGCTCGGATGCCGGCGGCGCCTCCTCCCCCGAGACAACCCAGAGCGAGCGCCTCTCCCAGCCCTCCCGGCTATCGAGCCCCAGCGCCGCCAATCCCTCCAGCAGGGCCTCCCACGCCTCATCGTCAAGGTCAATCCAGCGTTGCCGGTCGGACCAGTAGTTCTCCTGTTCAACGAGAACGTCGCCATCGACCACGTCCCTGATTGCCGAGCCGGGGAGGACGAGGCCGAGATCCTCCCACCGCCGCCCCGCGTCGCGCGAGATCCACAGGCGCTGCTCAGCCTCCGGGCCAGGTATGTACTCGCTGTACTCGCCGCCACAGGGCTGAACGTGGCAGACCATGACAGCGACCTCCTGCCCGTCGACGCTTACGGCAGCGCTGTTGATTATTCCGATGGCATCGAAGAAGGCAGCGGGACGGGTCTCGCCGTACTCCCCGGCAGCCTCATCGAACACAACGCGCCTGAGGTCGCCAAACCCGGCCCCGCATCCGTCGCAGTGGTTGACCCGGTAATACAGCGCCACACTCCACGGCAGCGGTCGCGGCTCGCCACGAGTGATGGGCGTGTACTCGATGGCAGGGGGCTCCGGGGTCGGCTTAGGCGTCGGTTCCGGCGTGGCTGCCGGCGTCACGGTTGGTGGGGGTGTGGGGCTGGGGGACGGCGATGGGCTGGGGGTGGCCGTGGACACTGATGTCGGGGACGGCATGGCAGTGGGGGTCGGGGTCGGGCTTGCTGTCACGGCAGGTGGGCGATGCGCCGGGCCCGGGGCGGGAGGGATGCTCTCCCCGCCGCACGCCGCTACTGCGAGGGGTAGCACGACGGCGAACAGCGGGAGAGAGGCACGGGCCCGACGCATCATGGGCCCCACCCTAGCCAGCGAAGGGCCGAATTACCCCGTCCGTTTCGGAAATTCGTTCGACGGCTCCCGGACCCCCGGGCCGCGCGCCTGGCGCGGCGCGCTCCTACTCCGTGCGCAGGACGGCCGCGTCGGACGTGCGCGACAGCGCCTGCACCGTCGCGACCAGCGCCACCGCGAACACCGCCGCCACCGCCGCCGCGCCCACGATTACGAACGTCCACTCGGTCTGCAGCACGAAGCCCGGCTCGACGGGCAGGCCCGCCTCGGTCACGTCGAGGAAGGAGAGCATGCGGCGCCCCACGAACTGCCCGACGAGCACGCCCGCGGCCACGCCCACCACCCCCACGATGGCGTACTCCAGCCCCAGCACCGCCATCACCTGGCGGCGCGTCAGTCCGATCGCGCCGAGCACCGCGAACTCGATGCGCCTCCGCTGGATCGCCATCCACAGCGAGACGAGCAGCGCCACCGCCACCAGCACCAGCGTGGCCACGAACGAGACGGAGAGGATGCCGGTGCCGCTCGCCGCGATCAGCGGGTTCGAGCGGACCGCCTCGAGGGTCGCTTCCTGGTCCACGACGCGGCGCAGCCCCAGCTCGTCCAGCGCCTCCAGGAGCTGCCGGCGGTCGGCGCCCGGCGCCACGTCGAGCCACACCTCGTTCGCGCGCGAGAGGTCCCCGGGAGCGGTGCTCACCATGTAGCCCCAGCGCAGGAGCTGGTCGCGGTTGAACACGACCGATGGCCCCTCCAGCGTGGGCAGGGTGGGGAAGCGTTCGTACACGCCCCGCACGACGAAGGGCACGATGATGTTGTCGATCTCGAGCAGATCCTCGTCGCCCACCTCCAGCCGGTTCCGTTCGAGGAAGGCCTCGCTCGCGAGGACGGGCATGGGGATGCCGCGGTCGGCGGGGAAGAGTCCGCGCCGTTCGCCCGTGGTGCCCCGCCGGAAGCCGAGGCGCGCCGCCTGCGACCCCGACCGGACCTCTTCGCGGCTCAGCTGCAGGCTGTCCGTGAATCGCTCGGCGCTGGGGACGGCCTCCCAGCGCACGACCCCTTCGAAGCCCTCCAGCAGGTTCAGCGTTCCGTCCGGGTCCACGGAGGAAAGGTCGTCGATGTAGACGGGTTCGTCGCTCGCGTTGAACTGGTTCGCGGGCTCGGTGAGGATGAGCGCGACCAGCACGAGCGGCTCCTGGAGCGGGCGGAAGCTCTCGTCGTGGACGACGGCGCGCATCTCCTCCCAGCCGGTGAAACCGAGCTTCCCGAAGGGGAGCAGGTCGTGGCGGCCGGTCGCGTCGCGGACGCGCGCCCAGATGGTCACGGTGGGGCGGTCGAGGGCGGGGTTCACCCACACGGAAAGCTCGGTCGAGCCCGGCGGGATGGGCATGCCCCGCAGGATCTCGCCGCTGTCGACGCGGTCGAGGATGGCGTCGAGCGGGCGATCGGCGAAGTCGTCCCGCCACCAGAGCAGCTCGCCCGCGTCCCCATCGATGCCGAGCACGGTCACCCCTGGCCCGGAGCTGTTGGGCGTGGCGATGGCGCCCTGCAGCCGTACCACGGCGGAGACGTCGTCGACGCCCTCGATCTCGCCGACCGTGGCCTCGAGTTTCGCCGGGTCGGAAGGCAGGAAGGTCGTGTCGCCGGCGGTCGCGCGCAGCTCCACGCCGGAGGAGAAGCGCGCGCGGTCCTCGTAGGAGCGCTCCGTCGTGCTCGTGTAGCTGGCCGCGAACATGCCGACCGCCACGGCCATCATCAGGAGCAGCGCGAGCTGCGTGTACGGTCCCGGCCTGCGCACGAGCTGCCAGAGGCCCATCGCCACGGCCACCCCGGCCACGCGACCGGCAACCTGCACGATGACGCGCAGCGCAATCGGGTAGAGGCGGGCCAGCACCGCCGCCGCGGCGGCGATGATGAGCGCGGGCGAGGCGAGCAGGAGCGGGTCGCTCGTGACGCCGCCGGTGGAGGAGGGCGTGTAGACCGAGTTGCGCTCGTTCAGCTCCCACAGGGCCAGCAAGGCGAACCCCACGAGCACCACGTCGAGGTAGTAGCGCTGGATGAGGCCGGCCGTCGGACGGGCGAGCGCGCGGCGCTGCCCCTGCGGCCCGCGCCGCGCGACAAGGAACGCCGGAGCCGTCAGGGCGATGATTGAGAGCGCGGCACCGAGCGCCGCCAGGGGGAAGGCGAGCGGGTCGAAGGAGACCGGCAGGGGCTGGCCGCCGGAGATGTCGCTGAAGACGGGCGTGAACCCGAGGAGCGCGGTCACGCCGGCGGCGATGAAGGGCGCCACAAGGATCGCGGGCAGGCCCAGGGCAAGCCCTTCGAGGGCGTACAGGCCGACTATCTGCGCGGTGCTCGACCCGCGCCCGCGCAGCAGCGCGATCTGCTCGCTCTGGCGCTCCACCACGGCCACGGAGATGAGCGCCACGTAGAAGAGCGCGATCGCCGCGATCTGGATCAGCAGGATCGTGAGCGGCGCCCGCTGGAAGTCCGCGCTCCGTCCGAAGGCGGCGAGCGTGACCGTGAGCGGGCTGGTCGCGTACCCGTTGTAGATGCGGAGGTCCTGGTTGAGCTCCTGGATGTCCCGGCGCGCCCGCTCGAAGTTGCCCTGGTCGAGCTGGTCGATGTCGGCGAGCACGTTCCAGCGCAGCGTCAGCAGCTGCCCCGGATAGCGCACCGCCAGGTCGCCAAGGACGGCGTCGACGTGCGCGACCATGGGCGAGACGAGGCCGGAGTCGGCGATCGGGGCGGTGGGCATCACGTACCGGTCGCTGACCGCCGACCAGAACGAAGCGTCCGGATTCTCGATCGCAATGATGCCAGTGAGCACCGCCGGTACGGAGTAGCGCGCGCGCACCTGCAGGTCGCACGGGAGCTGTGGCTGCATGCCCTGCGGGATGATGCGGTCGCAGTTGTCGATCTCCTCGATCAGCATGAAGTGGTCGCCGGGGCTCAGACGCGCCA
This sequence comes from Dehalococcoidia bacterium, assembly GCA_022827945.1. Taxonomy (GTDB): domain Bacteria; phylum Chloroflexota; class Dehalococcoidia; order Tepidiformales; family Tepidiformaceae; genus UBA2991. The sequence goes on from JAJEIT010000032.1 coordinate 24,311, forward strand.
CCGCCGCGGCGCGCGCGCCCATCACGACCTCGAGGGGCGCGTCGGGGCCTCCGGCGGACGGCAGGTGTCCCTCCAGCACGGAGACGTGCTGCTCGAACCCCTCGATCGCGTAGAGCACGCCCAGGGGGGTGCCGGCTCGCGACTCCTCGCCCGTCTCCCCGATCGAGAGCCGCGCCGACTCGACGACGACGGAACGTTCGCTTGCAAACCACCCCAGCCGCTCGTCGATCCGCTGCTCGACGGCCTCGCGGACGGCGAGCGAGTCGGGCGTGGCCAGCTGCTGCGCCTCGATCCCGGCGCGGATGGAGGGTTCGCCCCGCAGCTCGTCGCGCACGGTGAACTTGAGGCCGAGGTCGGCCATGGCGCGGGCGTAGATGGGGGCGCTGGCGAGCAGCGTCGAGGCCACGAGCACGCCGAGGGCGAGCACGGCCAGCATGCGCCAGCTGGCGGCGACGTGGCGCAACAGCAGCGCCCAGAGGACGGCAAGGCTCCCCATGCGCGCACAAGGGTAGCGGGCCGAAGCCCTCTAGCGCTCCCCCGCCTTGCCGGAGAGCCGCCGGGGATGCGAACCTGTCGGTGCGTCCTCACGGGCGGACTGTTCCCCGCCGTTCTCCATCCTGGCGGAAAACTGGCGAGGGTTCTTTCTTGTCCGCCCCCGACCTCTCTTGCTGAATAAGCAACTTCCCGTAACCAATAGGGTTGACAACGGGTGTGCGCGCGGCCATACTGGGCGTTGCCCGTTAGGGTCACTGTTCCCCGTCGTTCTCCACCTTGGTGGCGAATTGGCGGGGGTCTTTCTTGGACTGGCTGTGAACCGCATCCGCGTGTTCGTCGACTACCGAAACGTTTACGGGGGGCGCCCGGGACGCCTTCCTCTCGCGCCGGGCTCCCAGGCGCGAAGGCCACATTGCTCCGCTCGCCCTCGGCGAACTCCTCGCCGGCCGCGCCTCCCTTCCTAGACATCCGCCGTCAGAAAGGCTCCTGGAACAGGTCCGGGTCTACACAGGCCGCCCGGTTCCGAGCGGGATCCCCGCACCCATGCGGCTCACCTTCGCCAATGCGCGGCATGGGAACGGTCCGGCGCCGTCGTCATCACCCGCCCGCTCCGCTATCCACGACGCTGGCCGGAGCAGCGGGCTGAAGAGAAGGGCATCGACGTGCAACTCGCAATCGACTTCGTGGCCGGGGCCATCCACGACGCGTACGACACCGGGGTCATCTGCTCAACCGACACGGATCTCCTTCCCGCCCTGGAGTTCGTGGCCACTCGCTTCGGGCGGCAGCGCGCCGAGACCGCTGCCTGGCTCGCGGGGGGCAAGGGCAGCGAACTCCGCCTTCAACAGCCTTCGACGTGGTGCCACCGCCTCGACCTGCCGGACTACGAGGCCGTGCGTGACCCCACCGACTACGCCCGTCCCTGAAGGCAACCCTCACGCGAGCGTTAGCGCGGCGCTCTCCTGTACGCTGTCCGCTGCTCCATGACAAGCTTCGGCTCCCTCCTCCGGATCGTCGCCCAGCGAAGCCTCGCCAACTGGCGGCTGCTCGCCACCGTCATCTTCGGCATGGTGCTCGCCTCCGCCCTCATGTCGAGCGTCATCCTCTACTCCGACGCCGTGCGCGACCTCGGCCTCAGCTTCACCCTCCGCCAGCAGGAGCCCCTCGAACTCGACCTCAAGGTCGTCAGCAACAGCCAGCCCGGCGAAACCGACATCTACCGGGAACGCCGCGACACCACCGTCTCGCTGCTGTGGCGCTACGGCGGGGGCCTCATCGAGGAAACGGGGCTGTACGCCCGCTCCTCCACCTTCTTCCTGGCCGAGCCCGGCGTCCCCATCAACTACGACGACGACCTGCGCCCCCGCGCCCACTTCCTTTTCTTCTCCGACGTGCAGGAACACGTGACCCTCGTCGAGGGCGCCCCACCCACACCCTCGCCCCCCACCACCGACCCTTCCCGGCCCCCCAGCATCGAGGTCTGGATGAGCGCCACCGCCGCCCGCGACCTCGGCGTCGGGCCCGGGGACACGTTCGACCTGCAGCCCTTCTGGCGCGAGGACGTCGACCCCGTGGAGGTCACCATCGTCGGGCTGGTCGAGCCGAACGACCCGGACGAGGAATACTGGTTCGGCAACGCCCACCGCCTCGTGGTCGACACCACGCGCTGGCCGACGTTCCCCCTGATCATCGACGAGCGCACGTTCGTCGAGGTGATCGCGCCCTACCTGCCCTCCATCGACGGCACCTTCGAGACGTTCGCCTTTATCGACACCGACCGCGTGAACAGCCGCAACGCGGAGCGCTACGAACGCAACCTGCGCGCCCTCGATCGCGCGGTCCGGGCGGAGCTCGAGCTGTCCGTGCTCCGCACGGAGCTGCCCGACGTCATCTCCGAGTACCAGGAGAAGCTGTTCTTCACGCGGCTGCCGCTCTTCGCGCTCATGCTCCTCATCGTCGGCATCGCCCTCTACTACCTGGTGCTGGTGGCGACGATGCTGGTGGAGCGCCAGGCGGGCGAGATCGCGCTCCTGAAGAGCCGCGGCGCGGGCCTCGGCCAGATCATGACCGTCTACCTGGTCGAGGGGTCGGCCCTGACCATCTTCGCGGTCGTCCTCGGGCCGCTGGTCGCCGCCGGCGTGATCCGGCTGCTCGGCCCCACGCCCCCCTTCGCCGACCTGAGCCAGGGCGATCTGCTGAGCGTCACCCTCACCGCCGAGGCCTTCGGCATGGCCGCCCTGGGGGCCGTGCTCGCCCTCGTCGCCCTTCTCTGGCCCGCCTACCGCGCCTCCGGGGCGAGCATGGTGCACTACAAGCAGAGCCTCGCCCGTCCCCCGAAGCAGCCCCTCTTCCTGCGCTACTACCTGGATCTCGTGCTCGTGGGCGTGGGCGCCTTCCTCTTCTACCAGCTCCGCCAGCGCGGCTCGCTGGTAACCGAGAGCCTCTTCGGCGACCTCTCCGCCGACCCGCTCCTCCTCGTCTCGCCGGCGCTCTTCACGCTCATGATCGCGCTCGTCTTCCTGCGGCTCTTCCCGGTCGTCCTGCGCGTGGCCTCGTGGGCGCTGCGCGGCCTGAGCGGGGCGACCATCCTGCTCGGGCTCTGGCGCATGGTGCGGAGCCCGCTCCACTACAGCCGCCTCATCCTCCTGCTCCTGCTGGCCACCTCCGTGGGCATGTTCGCCGCCGGATTCCGGGCCACGCTCGACCGCAGCTTCGAGGACCGCGCCGCCTACGAGGCCGGAGCGCCCGGCCGCATCGTCGACATCCGCACACCCTCGCGCCTCTCCCCCACGCGCATGGAGGAGACCTTCGAGTCGATGGAGGGGCTCGGCGAGGCTAGCGCGGCCGCGCGCCTGGAGGTCTCCTACGTGCCCACCGCCGGGCGCTCCGTCTCCGCCCAGCTCCTGGGGGTGGGCGAGAACTTCGCCGGCGTCGCCTTCTGGCGCGACGACTTCGGGGGCGACCTCCCCTCCCTCCTCGCCAACCTCCAGCCCGGCGACGAGGTGGACCTGCCCGACGGGGCCGTCGTGCCCGGCGGCTCCCGCGCCCTCGGCATCTGGACGCGCATCTCCCTGCCCGGAAACGCCGCCCGCCCCGGCGTCCGCGTCCGTGACGACAACGGCCTCCTCTACGAGTACCTGTTCGTCAGCGACCCGGTCGAGGAAGACGACGGCTGGCTCCTCTATGTCGTCGACCTCACTCGACCCTTCAACCCCCGCAACAGCCCGCCCGACCTCAGCGGCGACCTCGAGGTCGAGTCCATCTTCCTCAGCGTCCGCCGCTTCGCCGCCGCTCCCGGCCGCGTGACTGCCGTGCTCGACAACCTCGTCGCCTACCCCGAGGGCGGGGATCGCGACGACGCCATGGTCATCGAGCCGTTCGAGTCGCTCGACCGCTACCAGTCGATCACGGGCGCCTCCGGAGCGGCGCAGACGACGATCACGCGCGCCGAGGTCGGCAACGATCGCGGGCGCTACGCCGCCCAGGTCAGCTTCAACTACGACAGCTTCTCCGTGACCGCGGTGGGGCTGCGCCTGCGCCGCTCCCCCGAGCCCCTGCCCGTGCTCGCCAGCGAGTCGTTCCTCGACGCCACCGGCGTCGCCCCGGGCGACACCTTCCCCCTGCGCGTCAACCGCCAGGTGCTGACGGCGCGCATCGCGGGCTCCTTCGAGCTCTTCCCCGGCTACTACCCCGGCGGCCGCGACCACCTGCTCGTCGCCGACCTGCCCACGCTGCGGGGGGCGGGCGCGGGCATCCCCCGCGTGGCCGGCGGCATTGCCGCGAACGAGGTCTGGCTGGGCAGCGTCGAGGGGGTCGAGCTCACGCCCGAGTGGCTCGAGGAGCAGGGCATCCGCGCCCGCGAGGTCCACGACCAGGCCGCGCTCTTCGCCCTCGAGTCCTCCGACCCGCTTGTCGCGGCCAGCTGGGAGGGCATCCTCTTCCTCTCCTTCGGGGCGGTCCTGCTGCTCACGGCCCTCGGCTTCATCGTCTTCTCCTACCTGGCCGCGCAGACGCGCTCGCTGGAGTTCGCCATCCTCCGCACGATGGGCTTCTCCGGACGCCAGATCGTGGGCGTCGTCGGCTTCGAGCAGCTCTTCGTGATCGTCGCGGGCGTGGCCGCCGGCACCGCCCTCGGCTTCCCCCTGGGACGCCTCATGATCGGCGCCCTCGCCCTCACCGAGGACGGGAGCGACGTGGTCCCGCCCCTCCTTTCGCAGGTAAGCTGGGAGACCGTGCTCTCCGTCTACGGCCTCCTCGCCCTCGTCTTCATCGCCACCGTGGCCGCGCTCGCGCGGCTCTACTCGCGGCTGGCCCTGCATCGCGCCCTCCGCATCGGCGAGCTTTAGGACGGCCGCATGACCACCTTCCCCGACACCGAAACCGAGGCTCCTCCCTACATCGTCTGCGAGGACCTTTTCAAGATTCACAAGAGCGAGGACCTTGAGGTCGTCGCCCTGCGCGGGCTCGACCTGAAGGTGCGCGGCGGCGAGCTGATGGCGATCGTCGGCGCCTCCGGCTCCGGCAAGAGCACCCTGCTCAACATCCTCGCCGGACTCGACCAGCCCAGCGCCGGCCGCGCCTTCGTCGGCGGGCGCGACCTGCTGACCATGACCGAGGCGGAGATGGTGGGCTACCGCCGCAAGAACGTCGGCTTCATCTGGCAGCAGACCGGGCGCAACCTCATCCCCTACCTCTCCGCCACGCAGAACGTCGAGCTGCCGCTCATGCTCGACGGCGTCGAGGCCGGGGCCGCCCGCGAGCGCGCCGACGAGCTCCTCGAAGCGGTGAACCTGACCCACCGCCGCGAGCACCACCCCGAGCAGCTCTCCGGCGGCGAACAGCAGCGCGTCTCCATCGCCGTGGCGCTCGCCAATCAGCCGCCCCTGCTCCTCGCGGACGAGCCCACCGGCGAGCTCGACGCCATCGGCGCCGACAGCGTCTACGAGGTCCTGGGGGATCTGAACGCGCGCTACGGCGTGACCGTCATCATCGTCACCCACGACCCCGAGATCGCCTCGCGCGTGAACCGCGTCGTCGCCATCCGCGACGGGCGCACGAGCATGGAGATCTTCCGCCGCGTCGAGCAGACGGGCGGCGTCACCCACGTCGTCCACGACGAGTACGTGCTGGTCGACTCCGCCGGACGCCTGCAGGTGCCGCGCGAGTTCCTCGACCGCCTCAGCATCAGCGAGCGCGCCAAGCTCTTCCTGGGCGAAGGGCGCGTCGAGGTGCTGCCCGACCGCGTCCACCGCGTGAGCGAGGAGGAAGCCTGATGGCCGGGGCGGCAGTCGAGCTGCGCAACGTTTCCCGCCGCTTCGAGCTGGGCTCGGAGGAAGTCTGGGCCGTGCGCGACATCAGTCTCAGCGTCGAGCCGGGCGACTTCCTCGCCCTCATCGGGCGCTCCGGCTCGGGCAAGACGACCCTGCTCAACACCATCGCCGGCCTCGACCGCCCCACCGGCGGCGAGGTCGAGATCGACGGCGAGCGCGTCGACCTGATGGGCGAAGCCGATCTGATCGCGCTCCGCCGCCAGAAGCTCGGCTTCATCTTCCAGTCGTTCGGCCTCCTCCCGCTCCTCTCCGCCCAGGAGAACGTGGAGCTGCCCCTGCGCATCGCCGGCGTTCACCGCGACCGCCCCGCCCGCGCGCGCGAGGTGCTGGAGTTGGTCGGGCTCGAGCGGCGCGCCCACCACCGCCCCTACGAGCTCTCCGGCGGCGAGCAGCAGCGCGTGGCCATCGCCCGCGCGCTCGTGACCGAGCCCACGCTCGTGCTCGCCGACGAGCCCACGGGCGAGCTCGACTCGGCCACCGCCACCGCCGTCTTCACCCTCATCCGCGACATCTGCCGCGAGCGGGGCGTCTCTATCATCACCTGCACGCACGACCGCCTCGTGATGGAGATGGCCAGCCGCGTCGAGGAGCTGGAGGACGGCCACCTCGTGACGGGCCACCGGGGCGACGTCTGGGGCCGGGTGCAGTCGCGCGAGCGCACGCCCTTCGAGGCGCCCGCCGGCGAGGACGAGGCCAGCCAGTCGCTGCCCTCTCTCATCGGCGCCGACACCCGGAACTTCGGCGTCGCCGGCACCGAACCCGAGCCGGAACCGGAGCCAGAGGAGCCCGAAGAGGTCGAGGACATCCCCGAAGACCGCTGGGCGCGGCCTACGTAGCGCGAGTGTCGCGACACCGATACGGTGTCAGGCGAGATGCAGCCGGCCGACTACCTGAAGCTCCCCTACCACCGCGTCATCGAGCCCGATGAGGGAGGGTATTGGTCTGCCCACGTCCTGGAGTTTGACGGCGTCTTCAGCGAGGGCAAGACGGCCGCTCAGGCGGCGGAGAACCTGAACGCCGCGATGGAACTCTGGATCGACCACGAGCTTGCCGAGGGGCACGCGACTCCGAGCCCCTGGGCTGCCAGTTAGAACCTGCCGTCACGCCTCCCCCACCCGGCGGCGGTCGTCCGTGAGCTCGCGCTTCAGGTAGAGGCACGTGGCGTCCAGCGAGTCCACCTTCGCCGAGCCGACCAGCTCCCAGCCCCAGCATCGTACTTGCGCGCAACCCACTCAGCCGCGCGCCAGCGCGGCGCTCTCCTCAGTGAAGGCGCTCGGCGCCGAGCGCTCTCCTCAGGCGGGCTTTACCCGGCGCTCCACTCAGCGAGCGTAGCGAGCGCTCTCCTCGTACACTCTGGCCATGCCCGTTTTTCCCTCCACCGAGTGGTTCCAGGAGGCCGCCGACCGCCTCAACGCCTCCGACAGCTTCGAGCGCCTCGGCTCCTGCGACGCCGACGTCGGCGTGCGCGTGGGCGACCGCTGCTTCGCCATCACCTTCGACGCCTTCGCCGTCACGGACATCGCCGAGGTTCCCTGCGACGCGCCCGGCGACCTCGACTTCATCCTCCTCCAGAGCCCCGACCAGTGGCGCGCCATGCTCGAGAACATCAAGGCGAACGGCGGCGCCGACGCGCTCTTCACCCTCAACTCGCTCGACCTGCAGCACAGCGACGGCCTCGCCACCGGCGAGGACTACACGCGCCGCGACCTCTTCTACCGCTTCAACCAGACGTTCCAGGAGTACTTCGACATGTCCGCGGAGATGGACACGACGTTCGCCTGATCCCGTCTAGCGGCGCGCGCGGCGGTGCCAGCGCCGTCCCCGACCCGAACCCCCGTGCCGTCCCGCCGCGGGCGCCGGCGTGGCCACGGCGATGGCTGCGGCGCCCTCCTCGATGAGCGGGTGCAGCACCGTCATCGCGCGGGCGACCTCGCCCGCGACCTCGTGCGCGAGCTCCGTCGTGAGGCGGTCGAATGGGAAGGGGTGGTGCAGCCGCCGCCAGGTCGAGGTCCACTCCTCCAGCTCCCAGTCGGGACCGAGCTCCCCGAGCAGGTCGGCGGCATTCGCCGCGAGCAGCTCCACCCAGGCGTCGTTCGCCTCGACCGGACCCTCGAAGTGCAGCCCCGCCTCGACGACGCCCCGCCCCATCTGCGGCTGCAATTCGAAGTGGACGTGCGGGTTGCCGAAGTGCATCTGCAGCATCGTCCAGCGCACGCGCCGTTCGGGCTGAGGGATGGCGGCCGGGAGCTGCGTCAGGATCTGGTCCTCGCAGAAGTACACGAACTCGCGCGCCTTGAGGGATCCGTCCCGCTTCGGCATCGCCCCAACTCTAGCGAACCACGCCGCCACGGGAAGCGGACGGCCCCGGAGGCAGGCCTCGTGCCTCCCGAACCGAGAAGGGTGACGCCGTTGACCCCACACTGATACTTAGTATCATTACCGTATGACTACTCGACTTGGAACCGCCGCGGTCATCGCCATTGCCCTGCTTGCTCTCGCCTGCGGTGGCGGACATGCCACCACGACCACGCTCTCGGTCGTGACATCCACGACGATCGTCGAGGACCTGGTGAAACAGGTTGGCGGCGACCGCGTGTCGGTCACGGGCATCGTTCCTCTCAGGGCGGACGTGCACACCTACAGAATCACACCGAGTGACATCGACCAGACGTTGGAGGCGGACCTCCTGGTGATCGTGGGCGGCGGGCTAAGCGCGATCGAGGGATTTCTTGCCGACGGCGCCGAAGGCCCTGTGCTCGAGTTGACCCACGACATGGACCTGGGGCCGTTTCCGGAGGCCCTGGCGCACGCCGATGAGGACGCCCACGACGAACACGACGACGAAGGCGAGGACGGGCACCATGGGCACGACCATGGCGAATTCGACCCGCACTTCTGGATGGACATCGACCTCGCCATCCACGCCGTCGAGGCGATCCGGGACGAGCTGGCGCGCCTCGATCCCGACGGGGCGGACTACTACCGCGAGCGCACCGGGGCCTACGTCGCGGAGCTGCGCGAGGTCGACGCGGAGATCCGTGAGCAGCTTGCCGGGCTTCCGGGGGAGCGCCGCTACCTGGTCACGTTCCACGACGCCTTCGGCTATTTCGCAGACCGCTACGGGCTGACGATCCTGGGCTTCGTGGTGGAAAGTCCCGAAGAGCAGCCAAGCGCATCGGCGATAACGGAGCTGGTGGAGAGCATCGCCGAGCTGGGAATACGTTTCATCTTCAGCGAACCGCAGTTCAGCGCGCGGGCCATCGAGCAGATCGCCGCCGATACGGACACGACCGTGCGCGCGATTCCCTCCGTGGCCCTGGCGGAGGAGTACCCAACGTACGTGGAGTTCCTCCGGGCCATCGCCAACGGCATCGCCGAGTGAGGGGCGCTGTACCCGCATCGGGGGCAAGAGCCTGACGGCAGGCTGCCGGGCGATGCTGCCGCTCGACGTGCAGCTCGCAGCATCGCCCGGCACATGCGCCGCTACACTGGCTCCACATGGCCACGCAGACGGAAGCGAGCGGAGCCACGATCGTGGCCGAGGCGCGCGACATCGCCGAGGCCCACATCTGGGTCGACGCCCTCCGCGACGAGGACATCGAGGCCGCCTTCGTCGAGCGCGGCCCGGGCAGCGCCTTCGGGGGCGCGAGCCTGTTCGGCTCCTCCTACGCCGTGCTCGTGCCGCGCTCCCGCATCGGTGAGGCCCGCAGCGTCATCGCCGAGCTCGGGGGCGGAGGCGCGCTCGTCGCCTACCGCACGGCCGACGAGGAGCGACAGAGCTCACGACGGGCCTTCCTCACAGTCGCGGGGCCGATCGCGCTCGTGGCCGTCCTCGCCGTCGTCCTGCGCTTCGCTCTCGGTTAGGGGCCGGCAGCCGGGGATCAGTCGCCGAGAATCAGGGCCAGCACCTCGCCGCGCGTGCCGCGTGTCATCGCCAGCGTCAGGCGGTCGCCGCGGCGCAGCACCGTATCGCCGGAGGGCGCCGAGAGCCGCCCCATGTGCTCCATCGTCAGGACGCGCGCGCCCTGGGGCAGGCCCGCCTCCGCCAGCCGCTTGCCTTCGACCGGCGCTCCCGCCGCCACGGTCAGCTCCATGGTGCTGATCTGCTCGTCGACCGGCGTCAGCGGTCGCACCTGCTGGCGCGCCGCCTGGCGGAAGGACCGCACGAGCGCTCGCGCGTCGATCGCGCCGAGCACCGGCCCGTCATTCCCGTCGAGCACGGGCAACCAGCGGCGATCGTGGCTCGCGAGGCGGTCGAGCGCCTCGTCGAGGGGCGTGTCGGCGAGGACGACGGCGGGCAGGTCGGCCGCGAACCCCTCCACTGGTGAGCCCGCGTCGGGGACGGCGCGCAGCTCCTCGCTCGTGATCTCGCCCACGAGCCGGCCGCCCTCGTCGATCACGACGCCGTCCGTGCTACGCCGCCGCTCGAGGCTGGCGAGCGCATCGGCCACGGTGGCGGTATCGCGCACCGTGGCCAGGGGAACCACCGCCCGCTGCGCCGGCAGGGCTTCGAGCAGGGGGAAGGCGAAGCGATGGCGGTGGGCCATCGAGTCGGCGCGCGTCGGCACCTGGCTGCGGTAGATGCTCGTGTTCCCCACGAGCAGCGTCGCCACCGCCACGGCCACCATCGCGGGGGCCAGCAGCGAGAGGTTCCCCGTCATCTCGCCCACCATCAGCATCATCGCGAGGGGGGCGTGGGCGATGCTGCCGAAGACCGCGATCATGCCGATGATGACGAGCGGCGCGGGGTCGGCGGGGAAGCCGGGCAGGTCGTGGAACAGCCGCCAGAAGAGCGCGCCCAGCATGCCCCCGGCGACCATCCCGGGCGCGAAGATGCCGCCCGAAGCGCCGGACCCGACCGTCAGGGAGGCGGCGAGGATGCGCAGCAGCGGCAGCGCGATGATCAGCCAAAGAGAGAAGTCCATCACGTCGTCGGGGGTGATGGAGCGCTGCACCCAGCCGTACCCGATGTGGATGGCCTCGGGAGCGAACATCCCGATGCAGCCCACGAGCACGCCGCCGATGGCCGGCTTCACCCAGCGCGGGGCGGTGAGACGGCGAAAGAGCTCCTGGGCCCCCTCGAAGCCGCGCGCGTAGAGGATGCCCAGCAGCCCGCAGGCCACCCCCAGCGCGAGGTAGTACGGCAGCTCCTCGGGGTTCTGGAAGGAGAAGCCCGCCGTCCCGCCGAAGATGGGCGTGTAGTCGTACCAGGCGCCGTACACGGCGAAGGCGACGATCGAGGAGATGAGGGAGAGCAGGATCGCGTCCGCCTCGAAGTCGTCGCGGTAGAGGGCCTCGGCGGCCATCATCGCGCCGCCCAGGGGGGCGCGGAAGATGGCGCCCACGCCCGCGCCCATGCCCGCCACCAGCGCGCGCCGCCGCTCGACCGCGTCGAGGCCGAGCCGGGCGGCGATAACCGAACCGATGCCGCCCGAGATCTGCGCCGCCGGACCCTCCCTCCCGGCCGCGCCGCCGCTCCCGATCGTGATCGCCGAGGCGATCAGCTTCACCGGGATGGCGCGCAGGCGAATGCGTCCGCCACGCTGGTGGAAGGCGTCGATCACCTGGTCCGCGCCCGCCCCCTCGGCCTCCGGCGCGAGGGAGTAGACGAGCAGGCCGGAGACCAGCCCGCCCAGCCCCACCACGATTGGCAGCGCCCAGCGGCGCGTCGGGTCGGAGGCTTCCTGGCCGCCCTCGCCCAGGGGATGGGGCGGCTGGTAGCCCGTCAGGTCGGCAAGCAGGTGCTGGGTGGCGAATTCGAGCGCCTCGAAGAAGAGGATGGCGACGAAGCCGGTGACGACCCCGATGAGGGCGCCCAGCCACAGCGCGCGAATGACGTCCTGGGTCGTGACCCGCCCGAGGCGGCGCCGCAGGCGCCCGCCCGCCCGCCTTCTCCAGCGACGCCCCCGCGCGCGCCTCATCGCCACGCGCTAAATCGTACGCCTATGGCCCCCTCGGGCTACTCCGCATATTTCGGGACGCCCGGCAGCGGCTGTGGGGGAACTCCTAAACGCACAAAACGCGGCCCCCCCGTAAGGGGCCACGTTCTGTGAATGGGTGCCTGAAGGGCTGCCGTTACGCCTCTTCGGCGTCTCCGCCGCCCACGAACCTGCGGATGACCACGAAGGCCAGCCCGAGCAGGATGATGGGGAAGGCGATGTACTTGATGGGGCCTGATCGCAGCCGTTCCAACATACCTAGTACTCCTCGGGGAGCGGTGCGGCGGCGGCAGCCAGATCGGGAACCTCCGCCACGAGCGATTCCGTCGTGAGCACCATAGCACTTACGGAAGCGGCGTTCTCAAGCGCGGAGCGCACGACCTTCACCGGATCGACGATGCCGAGCTCGAACATGTCGCCCCAGCGATCGGCGGCGGCGTCCCAGCCTTCGCTCTCGTTCTCGAGCCGCTTGATGCGATTGACGATGACGGAGCCCTCGAGCCCCGCGTTGTCGGCAATCATCCAGGCCGGCTCCTCGAGCGCCTCGGCGAGCAGGAGCGCACCCGTGCGCTCGTCGCCTTCCAGCTCCTCGGCGTAGACCTCGACGGCCCGCTGCGCGCGGATGAGGGAGACGCCGCCACCCGGGACCACGCCTTCCTCGACGGCGGCGCGGGTGGCGCTGAGGGCGTCCTCGACGCGCGCCTTCTTCTCCTTCAGCTCGACCTCGGTGGCCGCGCCGAC
>JAJEIT010000072.1 GCA_022827945.1 Dehalococcoidia bacterium
GATGGACGACATCGACCTCTGGGAGCTGAACGAGGCCTTCGCCTGCCAGGTCGTCTACTGCCGCGACCAGCTCGGCATCCCCGACGAGAACCTCAACGTGAACGGCGGCGCCATCTCCATCGGCCACCCCTACGGCATGAGCGGGACGCGCATGGTCGGCCACGCCCTCCTCGAAGGAAAGCGCCGCGGCGCTCGCTACGCCGTCATCACCATGTGCGTCGGGGGCGGCATGGGCGCTGCGGGCCTCTTCGAGGTCGCCTGACATGGGCCAGTGGCTCGTCGGCGACATCCTCGAACGCAGCGTTCTGCTCTACGGCGACCGCCCCGCCGTCATCGACGGCGACGTGCGCCGCACCTACGCCGAGACCTCAGCCCGCATCCGCTCGCTGGCCGCGGGCATCCTCGCGCTCGGCGTCGAGCCCGGCGACCACATCGGCATCCTCGCCAACAACTCCCACCGCTACTTCGAGACGTACTTCGCCGCCCACTACGCGGGCACGCCCCTCGCGCCCCTGAACATCCGCCTCTCCGGCCCCGAGCTCGAGTTCATCATCAACGACGGCGAGCTTCGCGCCCTCCTCGTCGGCCCCGAGTACCTGGAGCTCCTCGCGTCGTTCCGCGACCGCCTCCCGAAGCTCGAGCACGTCGTCGTCCTCGGCGAGGGCGCCGGCGAGGGAATGCGCGCCTACGAGGATCTCGTCGCCGCGAACGAGCCGCTTAGCGCTGCCGCCCGCGACTGGCGCGAGGACGACATGATCAACCTCTGCTACACCGGCGGCACCACCGGCCTCCCGAAGGGGGTCATGCTCTCCCAGCGCAACGTCGTCTCCAACTCCCAGCACATCCAGATGACGTTCGCCTTCGAGGAGCCAGACGTCTGGCTCCACGCCGCCCCCATGTTCCACCTCGCCGACGCCTGGGCCTGCTACTCGGTCACCGCCGCCGGCGGCGCCCACGCCTTCATCCCCGGCTTCGCCCCCGACCCCTTCTTGCAGGTCGTCCAGGACTGCGGCGTCACCGCCACCATCCTCGTGCCGACCATGATCAACTTCGTCGTGAACCACCCCACCGTCGGCGACTACGACCTCTCCTCACTGCGCGCCCTCCTCTTCGGCGCCTCCCCCATGCCCACCGACCGTATCCTCGCCGCCCGCGAGATCTTCGGCCCCATCCTCGCCCAGGCCTACGGCATGACCGAGACCGCCCCCCTCCTCTGCGCCCAGCGCCTCGAGTGGCTCGACTACGACACGCCCGAGGGCATCGATCGCCTCGCCTCCTGTGGACGACAGGTGCAGGGCGTCGCCGTCCGCGTCGTCGACGAGAACGACGTGCCCGTCCCCGCCGGTGGCAGCGGCGAGGTCATCGCCCGCGGCCCCAACGTCATGCTCGGCTACTGGAACCGCCCCGAGGAGACCGCCGCCGTCCTCCACGACGGCTGGATGCACACCGGCGACGTCGCCCGTATCGACGAGCAGGGCTTCATCTACATCGTCGACCGCTCGAAGGACATGATCGTGAGCGGCGGCGAGAACGTGTACACGACCGAGACCGAGGGCGCCCTCTACCAGCACCCCGCCGTCCTCGAGGCCGCCGTCTTCGGCATCCCCGACGACCGCTGGGGCGAGGCTGTCCACGCCGCCATCGTCCTGCGTGAGGGCGCGATCGCCACCGAGGACGATCTCGTCGAGCACTGCCACGCGCTCATCGCCGGCTACAAGTGCCCCAAGAGCGTCGAGTTCCACGAGACGCCGCTGCCCAAGTCCGGCGCCGGGAAGATCCTCAAGACGAACCTGCGCGCCCCCTGGTGGGAGGGCTACGAGCGGGGCGTCAACTAGCGTCCGGCTGGGTCGAGAGCGGGTTCTCCCCGATCAGGTAGTCCTCCACCGCCCGGCCCTCTCCCAGGTCCTCCGCGATCACCCGGTCGAGCGCCTCCCGCTGCATCCCCGCGTACCACCGCCCCTCCGGGTACACCACCGCCGTCGGGCCGCTCTCGCAGATGCGCAGGCACCCGACCTTCGTCCGGTAGATCGGCGTGACGCCCTCCCGCTTGTTCAGCTCGCCCACGCCGCTCTTGAGCCGCGTCCAGGCGGCCATGCCCTCCTCGGTCGTGCAGCAGTCCGGACCCGTGCAGATGAAGACGTGGCGGCCGTAGCCGCCCACGCCCCGCCGTTCCGCCTCCGCGCGCGCTCCGTCCAGTCCGGTGTCCTGTTTGTCCGTCATGCCGCTGTGCCGGTGAGGATAGGGCAATCCGTCGCGACGGTCCCGTTCGGGACGACCCGCGGGCGTGCAAATGCCCGTCCCCGGACTTGGCCGGCGACGGGCATGAGAAACCCCCGCCGGAGCGGGGGTTTCAGGTCCAGAACGTGAAGCGAGCGCTTACAGGCGCAGCTTGCCGTGCGACGGCTGGCGCCGGCGCTGGCGCTGCGGCAGTGCCGCTTCCTCGGCAGCCAGGTCGATGGGCGGCCGGGTCAGCACTTCGTGCACGTAGCCGCACATGATGCAGCTGCCGTAGGTGCCGTGCCAGTCGCGCTCCACGATGATGGAGCCGCTGCACTTCGGGCACGTCTGGGGCGGGGCCTCTTGCAAGGCAGGCATGGGGAACTCTCCCTGGGTTCCGTGAGGCAAGATCATCTCGGCCTCGAAGCGAGCAGCCTGCTCGCCAGGCCTTCCTAGTGCATACGGGGTTAGCTGACGGGTTCGGGCGGAAGGTTGCCCTAGGGACTGGAGAGGTCCCATTCACCCCTGAAGGTGGTTCCCCCGCTGCGCCATGCGGCGCACTCTGCAGGTTTCGGTTTTCACCGAGCGCACGCTCCTTGCGGAGCCCCTCGAAGCTAGCAGCCCCGAGATCGGCCTGTCAAGGACTTTGGGAAGGAAATCACAAATAAATGCCGAAATTCGTCGATATTCGTCCCGTGGAGCCCTGTATCCGCCCCTGATATGGCTAGGCGGCAACGAGCGCGGGCGCGATTACCGCCCCCGCCGCCCCCAGGAACACCGCCAGCGCCAGCCCTGTCTCCGCCGGCACGCCCTGCTTGCCGCCGCCCCTCCCCGCCAGCGCCAGCCCCGCGATCAGCGCCGCCAGCGCCGCCCCCGCAGCCACCTCCCAGCCCGCGTTCCCCCCGACCGCCGGCCTCACGATCAGCGCCGCCGCCACCGGAACCGCCGCCGCCACCAGCACCGCCCCCAGCGTCCGCGCCACCGCCGCGCGCCGCCCCGCCGCCGCCAGCCCGATCGCGGCCAGCAGTCCCGTCAGCGCGACCAGCGCCCCCAACCCCACCAGCCGGTCGAGCCGCAGCGGCGGTAGCGAGGGGAACGGCAACGGTCCGCCCGCGATCGCCCTGGTGCCCTCGTCGAGCCGTCCCTGCTCGGCGCGAAGCTCCAGCAGGCGCCGCGTCTCCGCCTCCCCCGCGAGCAGGAGCTGCGGCACGTCGGCCGCGTGAACGTCGTGCCGGTCGAGCAGGTCGCGGTACGAGGCCAGGTCGTAGGCCGTCTGCGCCTCGATGTCCTCGAAGTCGGGCACGACCCCGAGCTCGGCCGCGATCTGCACGTACCTCGGCACGTCGCTCGCGGCCACGTTCCCGAGCTCCGTCCGCACGGCCAGCAGCAGCGCCCCCGCCAGGGCCGCCCCCACGAGCGCCGTCCAGCCGATGCCGTGGCACCACCCCGGCGCCAGCGCTCGCTGCGCCGTCGCCGTCAACGGTCCGAGCGGCATGGCCGCCGGGGCTGCTTCCTCGCCCTCGGCCGGCTCGGCTGCTTCCCGGGCGCGCTCCGCCAGTGCGACCGCGTTCGCCGCCCCCGACCCAAACGCGCGGATCGCGACCGCCGCCGGGGCAAGCGCGAGCGCCCCCGCCGCCGCCATCGCCACCCCGTACAGCGCCGTCGCCGTCGAGCTGACTCCCTCGATCTCGACCTGCCACCCGAACGCGAACGCCGCCACCAGGCCGGCGCCCGTCAGCAGCGCGAAGGCGGCTCCCGTCCCCCGGTAGCTCGACCCGTCTCCCACGATCGCCCGTCCCGTCACGAACACCACGGCGCTCAGGCCCGCTCCCAGCAGCCCCGCGCCTGAGAACCACCACCGCCCCTCCTCCAGCATCGCGACCGGCGCGAGGAACGCCAGCGCGCCGCCCACGACCGCCGTGATCGCGTACCCCGCCACCACCGACCGCCCCGCGTTCCGCATCGCCCGCGTCCAGAACGGGAGTGTGATCCCTGCGATGGTCGCTGCGGCCAGCCCCAGCGCCATCACCACCAGCGGCGTCACGATCCAGACCAGGTCGTCGCCGAGCTGCGCCATCGGCGCCCCCAGCACGAGCCCCGCGCCGCCTGCCGCCGCCATCAGCGCCACCGCGTCCGCCCCGCCCGCCGCGCTCGCCGCCGCCTCGACCGCTTCCGCCTCCGGCCCCTCCTCCTCGTCCGCGTTCCCGCTCGCCGCGAGCAGCCGCGCCGCCATCGCCGTCAGGGCCGCCCCCGCCCCTGCCCCCAGCACCAGGAACGCCGCCTCGCTGCCCGGGATGTCCGCCAGGCGCGTCGCGATGCCGTACAGTCCCGCGACCCCCGCCACCGCCAGCGCTCCGCCCGCGAGCGCGGGCGCCGTGCCTGCCCACAACGTGATCGCCAGCGCCTGGCGCAGCGTCCGGTCCGCTGCCGTCGCCGCCCGTTCGCTCGCGCGCTGACCCAGAGCCAGTCCCGCGGCCGCCGTCGCAGCCGCCGCCAGCGCTCCGGCCAGCACCGCCAGCCCTGCCACCGCGCCCGACTCGACGCCGTCGCGATACGCCCCCACCGCCGCGCCGGCCCCTGCACCGCCCGCCAGCCCCAGCGTCACGCTGAGGATGACGAACCGCCAGATGTACGAGCTGCCCAGTTCGCGGGTGCGCTCCGCGGTGGCGGCCACGCCCTCGCCGGGGCGCGTCCGCAGGAGGATGTCGAGGGCGAACCAGGTGGCGAAGACGACCGCCACCACCGCTGCGAGCGGAGTCGCGAGCTGCGCCACGATCACCGCTCGCCTCCTCTCGGCCCGCCCCGTCGAGGCCGCGGACCGGCGGCTACGCTAGATGAACAGCGGCCCGAATACCACCGCCACGATCGACATCAGCTTGAGCAGGATGTTGAGCGACGGCCCCGAGGTGTCCTTGAACGGATCGCCCACGGTGTCGCCCACCACCGCGGCCTTGTGGGCTTCCGAGCCCTTGCCGCCGAAGTTCCCCTCTTCGATGTACTTCTTGGCGTTGTCCCAGGCGCCGCCTGCGTTCGCCATCATGATGGCGAGCATGGCGCCCGCTGCGATCGAGCCGATCAGCAGGCCGCCCAGCGACTCCGCGCTGATCACCGCGCCCACGAAGATGGGAACGGCCACGGCCAGCAGGCCCGGAATGACCATCTCGCGCAGCGCTCCATTGGTGGAGATGCTGACCGCGCGCTCGTAGTCCGGCTCCTCGGTGCCGTCCATGATGCCCGGCTTCTCGCGGAACTGGCGCCGCACCTCTTCGACCATCGCCTGCGCCGCGCGTCCCACCGCGCCCATCGAGAGCGCCGAGAACACGAACGGCATCAGCGCGCCGATGAGGATACCGACCATCACTTCCCAGTCGAGCAGGTTGAACATCTCCACGCCGGTCGTGATCGAGTAGGTCGCCAGCAGCGCCAGCGCCGTCAGCGCCGCCGAGCCGATGGCGAAGCCCTTGCCCGTCGCCGCGGTCGTGTTGCCGAGCTGGTCGAGCGCGTCCGTGCGCTCGCGCACCTCGGGGTCGAGGCCGGCCTGCTCGGCGATGCCGCCGGCGTTGTCGGCCACCGGGCCGTACGCGTCCGTCGCGAGGGTCACGCCCAGCGGGGCGAGCATGCCCACCGCCGCCAGCGCGATGCCGTAGAACCCGGCGAACTCGTTCGCGAGGATGATCGCGACCACGATCGTGATAAGCGGGATTGCCGTCGAGAGCATCCCCAGGCTCATCCCGCCGATGATGACGGGGCCCGAGCCCGTCTCCGCCTGCTGCGACAGGTTCACCGTCGGGCTGTAGCGGAACGGCCCCAGGGCGAAGCCTTCCGATGAGGTGAATCCCTCGGTGACGGTGCCGATGATCTGGCCCGCTATCAGGCCGACGAGGATCGCCCAGAACAGCTCCCAGGGCAGGTCGATCACGGCGATCGCGACCGCCGCGCCCACCAGCACGAGTCCGGAAGCGCCGTACACGCCCGCGCGCAGCGCCCAGAGGAGCCGTCCCTGGCTCGCCTGCTCACCCGTGCGAACGAGGAAGGTGGAGAGCACCGCGGCGATGATGCCCACGCCCGCGATCAGCAGCGGCAGCACCGCCGCGTCGCCCTTGAAGCCCTCCGCGCCCGAGGCGAAGAGGTTGGAGGCGCCGATGCTCGTGGCGCCCGCAATCGCGACTGCCGCCAGCGCCATCGTCGCCACGATCGAGCCCACGTACGACTCGAACAGGTCGGCGCCCATGCCCGCCACGTCGCCCACGTTGTCGCCCACGTTGTCGGCGATGGTCGCGGGGTTGCGGGGGTCGTCTTCGGGAATGCCCGCCTCGACCTTGCCGACCAGGTCGGCGCCGACGTCGGCGGCCTTCGTGTAGATGCCGCCGCCCACGCGGGCGAACAGCGCGATCGAGGAGGCGCCGAAGGCGAAGCCCGCGAGCGGCGCCGCACTCTCCCAGATCAGGTAGAGGATGACGAGGCCGAGGATGCCCAGCCCCACCACGGTCATGCCCATGACCGTGCCCGAGTTGAAGGCCACGCGCAGGGCGGGATTCAGCCCCTCCTGCGCCTTCGCCGCGGTGCGCACGTTCGCGCGCACCGCAATCGTCATGCCCAGGTAGCCCGCGCTCGCCGAGAGAATCGCCCCGATCAGGTAGGACAGCGCCATCGCCGGCACGTCCTTGTCGAAGTTCAGCGGGTCCTTGTCCAGCACGTCCAGGTCGATGAACAGCAGCAGGACCACGAACACGGCCGCAACGAAGACTGCCAGCACGGCGTACTCGCGCTTCAGGAACGCTGCCGCGCCGAGCTGAATCGCGCGGGCGATGTTCTGCATCGTCTCGTTCCCTTCGCCTTCCCGCACGACCGCGAATACGCGGAAGGCGGAGAAGAGGAGGGCGAGCACGCCCGCGATGATGGCGAAGATCAGGATCTCCATGGTTCCCCCAGAGACAGATGCTGAGCGGCGTCGCGCATCGCGGGGGATCCCCCTCGGATGGCAATCGCAGCAGGTTATGGGCCGCAAGGCACTCTAGCGCCCCACCCCCCTGCGTTCAATGTGACGCCTGTGTTTCGCGGACCCCGCCCGGATGCCGGCGGCCTCAGCCCTCGGGCGTCGCCCGCCGCTGCACGATCGCCATCGTCAGGTCGCCCCGCGTGCGTTCGAGGATTCCCCGCGTCTGGTCCGTCGTGCGCCGCAGCCCGCCCGTCATCGCGTCGGGGAAGTCGATCGTAACCAGCAGTGCGTAGATGTCGTCCATCGCTTCGAGCAGCGCCTCGCATCCGTCGAAGTCTCCCTGCCGCAGCCGGTCGAGGATGACCCGCCGCAGCTCCCCCGCCGCCTCCGCGACGCCGTTCAGCCAGGCCGCCGCGCTCACGCCCACGTCCTCCGGCGAGGGCAGCGGCGCCCCCGAGACCAGCGCCAGCGTCGCCCGCGCCTCCGCGTACTCCTTCTCCGCGTCGTGCACGAAGCCCGCATGCTCGATGTCCGGGTGCCCCCCGAGTCCTTCGAACCCCTCGTCCGCCGCCGCCCGCGCCGCGTCCAGCCGCGCCTCCGCCTCCGCCATCTCCCCCCGATGCACCTCGCGGATGCTGCGCGCGCTCGCCTGGATCAGCGCCCGCGAGGCGCGCAGCGCCTTCTCCCGGGCGGCGTGCTTCTCTTCCAGGTGCGCGACGATCCGCGGCGCGATCTCGCCAAGGGGCGACGTGTCCGGCCGGGGCGTGTCTCCGCCCCCGCTCACAGGTTCTTGACCGGGTCCGGCAGGTCGCCCTCGCGCGCCGCGTCGATCATCTCCCGCGCGCTCTCCGGCATGTCGACGCCGTACTCGTCGAACCGCTTCTCCACCCACGACCCGATCTGCCGCGGATCCTTGAGGTCCGCCTTGCTGTCCGTCGCCGGGTCGCCGTAGCGCTCCAGCACGTCCTCCCGCGAATACGTCCGCGCGAAGCTCGAGACCAGCCGCTGGGTCGACTCGCTCCCGCAGTGCTCGCAGGCGGCCGTCGCCTTCGGGTCCGGCTTGCGGGAGAAGTGATTCGTGATCTTCCGGCACTCATCGCAGCGGAACTCGTAAATCGGCATAACGTGGCGATCCTAGCACGCTCCGGCGCGCTACTCGTCCGGAATCTCGAGCCCGCGGAAGTGCTCGATGTGCGCCACCGAGTCGCGCGCCCCGATGTCGAGGCTGACGAGGTCGATGCGGACGCACTCGGGGTCGACGCCCTGCGCTTCGCAGTACTCCATCGCGCAGCGCCACATCCGCTGCAGTTTGCGCGTGTCCAGCGACTCCGCCGCCACGCCCCGCTCCGCCCGCCGCGTCCGCACCTCCACGAAGGCGACATCCTCGCCGTCCCGCGCCACCAGGTCGATCTCGCCGCTGGGCGTGCGCGCGTTTCCGGTCCATGATCGTGAGCCCTGCCGCCTCCAGCCGGTGCGCCGCCACGCGCTCGCCGAAGGCGCCCAGCTCCTTGCGGCGGTTCACAGGTCGAGCTTGCCCTGCGCGAACGGCGCCCAGCTCACGCGGTGAGCCTCGCACGGACCGCGCCGGTCGATCGCGGCCCGGTGCGCTTGCGTGTAGTACCCCTTGTTCCGGCAGAACCCGTACCCCGGGAACCGCTCGCACAGCCCCGTCATCCATCGGTCGCGCGCGACCTTCGCCACGATCGAGGCCGCCGCCACCGAGACGCTGCGGGCGTCCGCCTTCGGCTCCACCCGTACACGCGGCAGGGGCAGCGGCAACGCGTCGGAGATGACCAGGTCGGGCGTGCAGGGAAGCGCCTCGATCGCGCGCAGCACCGAGAGCCGCCGCGCCTCGACGATCCCGCGGCTGTCGACCTCCGCGCTCGTCGCCCACCCGATCCCGTGCGGGATCGACGCCTCGATCTCGGCCGCCAGCTCCTCGCGCGCCGCCGCCGTCAGCACCTTCGAGTCGCGTACGCGCCGGAACCACGGCCGCTTGTCGTCCGGCGCGAGCAGCACCGCCGCCGCCGTGACCGGGCCGGCGAGCGGCCCCACCCCCACCTCGTCCACCCCTGCGACGGTCGCCGCGCCCTCGCGCCAGGCCTCGCGCTCCCATCGCAGGGAGGGGATGCGGGAACGGGGTTGCTTCGTTCGGGGTTTCGCGCCGTTCGAGCGCGCCACGGCTAGCGCGCCACCCCGGCGCGCTCGGCCAGCAGCGCCGCCAGCGCCTCTTCCAGCGCGGGCGGCTCGGGCACGTCCTTGAACTCGCTCCAGCGGCGGAAGATCTCCGCCGCCGCCCGGTGGAACCCGTCCGGCAGACCGGCCCCCGCGAACGTGTCCGCGATCTCCTCCATCTCGCCCGCGAAGCGCCAGGCCTTCGCCGCGCTTCCGAGCGCGCGCCCCTCACCGCTCACCGCCAGCTCCGCCTGCGAGATCGCCCACTCGTCGCGCAGCGCCTCCGCCACCCCCTGCCGCTCCGCCAGCGCGAGGATGCCCGCCAGCAGCGCCGACGTGCCCTTCGTGTACGCGGCGTACGCCATCTTCAGCGCGGAGGCCGCCCCGGGTTCCGCCCCGATCGCGATCGCCTGCAGGGGACTCCCTTCGAACAGCGCCGCCACGTCCTCCGCCTCGCCCCCCGACAGGTACAGCCGCGTGATGCCCGGCTTCCACGCAGGCGGCCCGATGATGCCTCCGTCGACGAACCCCTGCGCCCCGCCCGCCAGCACCGTCCCCCCGATCGACCGCCCCCGAGCCGGCGACACCGCGTTCCCCTCGACGTAGACGCCCCCGAATCCCGTCCCCGCCACCTGCTCGGCCAGCGCCGGGGCTGCGTCCGGCGGACACACGCTGATCACGGTCGCCGAGGCCGACGTCAGTTGTTCGAGGCTGCCCGCGTCCTCAAGGCCCGCGCCTTCCGCCCGCTCGCGCGTGGCCGCGCTGCGGCCCTCGCTCGCCCAGAGCACGCGGTGTCCCCGTCCCACGAGCGCCGCCCCGACGGAAGCGCCCATCGCCCCCGGATGAAGGAGACCGATGGCGCCGCCGGGAGCGTCCGCCATTCGCTAGCTCCCGCTCTGTGGCGGTTGCCCCGGAGGCGCTGCCAGCAGCGCATCGAGCTCCGCCGCGTTCTCCGCGAGCTGCTCGTTCAACGTCTCGATGCGCGTCAGCGCCGACTGCACCTCGGCCAGGTCGCTCTCCATCTCGCCCGAGGCCAGCAGCGGGTAGAGCGCCTCGCCGATCGATGTCTTCTCGCGCCTGACGCGCGCTTCCAGCCGGCTCTCGCGCATTTCGAGCTGCGCCCGCCGGGCCTGCTTCTTGGTGGCCTCGGTCGCGGCCGTCGCGGTCTCCCGCACGGTGTCTCTCACACGGTCGAAAAAGCTCATTTCCCGGCCAAGTATAGGCGCACGCCCTTTCGCGCGGGAGCTATCGGCGGCGGGCCAGCGACTCCTCGTACACCCGCGCCATCCCCTCCAGCACCGTGTCCGCCAGCCCCAGGATGCTCTCCATCGCCTCCACCGCCTCGTCCGTCCCCTGCTGCGCCTCCGCCGCGAGCTGCGCCGCCGTCTCTTCGAGCGAGTGCCGCAGCGCATTGAACGTCATCACGGCGTCCGTCAGTGTCACCCCCGCCGCCACCAGCGTGCGTCCGTATTCCGCGCCGATGCCGCGCGCATCGTCGATAAACCGCTCCGGCCGCGTCCGCGACGAGACGAATCGCG
Organism: Dehalococcoidia bacterium; assembly: GCA_022827945.1. GTDB lineage: Bacteria > Chloroflexota > Dehalococcoidia > Tepidiformales > Tepidiformaceae > UBA2991. Next base: position 10,870 of record JAJEIT010000072.1, read on the forward strand.
CGAACAGGTCGACCAGCTGCCGCCCGATGAAACGCAGCCGCTCGCGGGTCGCCCGGTCCAGCCCCGCGAACGCATCCATGTCGCGGCTCTGGCGCCGGCGGCTCAGCCGGCGCTTCACGCGCCCCACCGCCAGCTCGCTGATGCGGTCCGTATCGATCGAGCCCGACGCCTGGCTGTGCTGCGCCATGAACTGGCGAACGTCCTCCTCGAGGATGCGCCGGTGCCCGCCGTTCGTGCGGTACGAACGAATCTCCCCCGCATCCGCCCAGCGCCGCACCGTCGAGTGGCTCACCCCGAGCAGCCTGCTCGCGCGCCCCAGCGACAACCACGCCTGCGCCTGAGTCTCGTCGGTCACGAAACCTCCCAAACCTCGCCACAAGCATAGGCGAGCCGCTCCCGCCCCGCTACTCCGCTTCCTTTCCCCTCTCGGCCGCGATCTCCGTCGCCCGCCGCACCGAGTCCTCCCCGAAGCGGTCGCGCAGGGAGTTGACCGTGTCCGCCAGCCGGTCCGCCTCGAACGTCTCCCCCAGCTTCAGCTGCCGCGCCGGCTGCTCGATGTTCATCACCCCCAGCCCGATCAGCCGCACCGGACGCTCCCCCTCCTCCCGCCAGGCCCGCTCGAACAGCTCCGCCCCCGCCTCGAAGATCTCGTCCGCGAGCGCCACCTGCCCCACCGCCGTCCACGACCGCGTGAGCGTCTCGAACGGCGGGAAGCGCAGCTTCAGGACCACCGTGCGCGCCGCCAGCCCGCTGCGCGCCAGGTCCCGCGCTACCCGTTCGGCCTGCGTCCGCAGGATCGCCCGTAGCCGCGCCCGGTCCCCCACGTCCGTCCCGAACGTCGCCTCGCGGCTCACGGACTTCGCTCTCCCCCGGTGCTCCAGCACCGGCGCCTCGAACCGCCCCTGCGAGCGCGCGTGCAATTCCTCCCCCATGCGCCCGAATCGCTCCCGCAGAGCGTCCGCGGGGTAGGCCGCCACCTCCCCGATCGTGCGCAGGCCGAGCTGCGCCAGCCGCTCCTCCAGCTTCGCCCCCACCATCGGCAGGTGACGCACGGGCCGCGGCGCCAGGAACGCCGCCTCCTCCCCCGTGGCGACCACGCAGACCCCGTCCGGCTTCGCCGCGTCGCTCGCGACCTTCGCGACCAGCTTGTTCGCCGCCACTCCCACCGACGCCGTAATCCCGATCTCCGCCCGCACCCGCTCCCGGATCATCCCCGCGATCGCCTCGCCGTCGCCGAACAGCCGCCCGGACCCCGCCACGTCGAGGTACGCCTCGTCCATGCCCGCCGACTCGCACACCGGCGTGAAGTCCCGAAGGATGGCGTGGAAGCGCTCCGAGGCGGGGGCGTAGTGGGAGTAGTCGGGAGGCAGGTACGTGGCCTGCGGGCAGCGGCGCTTCGCCTGCGCCGTCGGCAAGGCCGAGTGCACCCCGAAGGCGCGCGCTTCGTAGCTCGCCGTGCTCACGACGCCGCGCGGCCCATCGCCCCCAACCACGACCGGCGTCCCCGCCAGCTCGGGCCGCCGCAACAGCTCCATCGCCACGAAGAACGCGTCCAGGTCGACATGCAGCACGCTCGGCGAACTCATCCGAACACCCGTTCGGGGTCAGTCTACCGCACGTTTCCCCGGCACTGCCCCATCTGAACCGTTCCCCCTCGCGGCGGGAACGTTCGCGCCGGCTCGAACGCTAGTCGTTCTCGGAGTTCCCGCGCAGGAACTCCTCGATGTCGCCGACCAGGTCCGTCGCCTCCGGGAGGGGGTCGTCCGCCGCTTCCTCTTCCTCCACCTCCGCCAGCGCGCTTTCGAGCCGCTCCAGGTACGAGCGCATCTGCGGGTCTCCCGCGATTGTCGTGTCGAGCTGGTCCCGGAAGCGGTCGGAGGCTGCCTCCAGTTCTCCCAGGTCGAAGCCCGTCCCGAGCAGGCGTTCCAGGCGCTGCAGGACCGCGAGCGTCGCCGGCGGGCACTGCTCCCCCGTGATGTAGTGCGGCACCGTCGCCCAGAGGCTCGCCGAGGGGCGGCTCGCCTCCTGCAGGGCGTAGTGGAGGATGCCCACGATGCCCGTCGGACCCTCGTATCGCGACCGCTGCAGGTCGAGCTGCGCCGCCAGCTCCGGGTTGGCGGCGCTTCCGGTCACCCCGATCGGGCGCCGGTGGCTCGCCTCCCCGATGAGCGCTCCCAGCGATACCACCATCGAGACGTCCAGCGCGTCGAACAGCTCCATGAACTCCTGCGAGAATGTGCGCCAGCGCAGGTTGGGCTCGGCGCCGATGCCGATAACGTAATCCGGCGAGTCTCCCGCCGTGCGTGCGTAGTAGAACTCGTTCCCCGGCCACGTCAGCTGCCGCTCCCCGCTTGAGTCCAGCCGCACCGAGGGCCGGGTCTCCGTGAACGCGTAGAACGGCTCCGCCTCCATCGAGGCGAACCGCCGCGCCCCCAGGCGTCGCACCACGAACCGGGCCGCGTTGCTCGCGGCGTTGGCCGCGTCGTTCCAGCCGGTGAAGGCCAGCACCGCCACCGGCGATTGCAGCTCGGGCGTCCGCTCCATCGTCAGGTACCGCATCCGGCTCCCTTCGGGGTTCGCCCCCGCGCGGGGATTCTAGGCCCCTCGCGCCGCCGTCGCGCGATGGCCCGGTCGTTCGCACCCCCTCACGCTGTTCCCCGCGCGGCCAGCGCGTCGCGAAGCCACCTGCGGGAGATCGGCTCGTTCCCGCGCCGCACCGTGTCCAGCGCCTCATCCGGACGCACCAGCATCCTGCCCGTCGTCTCGTGTCGGGGGCGCCAGGGTTGCAGCGTCACCTCCGCGACCCAGAGCGAGCGGACCAGCACCAGTCCCGCTTCAAACCCCGCCAGGCACGTGCCCCTGGCATAGCCGAGCAACGTCGCATCCTCCACCACCGCGCATGCCTCCTCGAGCATCTCCCGGTCCAGCGTCTCCCGCCAGTCCTCGTCGCCCTCCGGCCTTCCGGCGGGAAACTCCCAGGAAGCGCCGTCCTGCGTCACGAGCACGACCGATCCTTCCGGCGTGAAGCACATGCCCCCCGAGCCGTGCCGCCTGCCGTCGGGAGTCGGCAGCTCCGGCGGGTGCCACGACTCGGTCCAGTCCTGCCCCCTGCTGTCCCTGAACTCGTACGACCGCCCCTCACGCGCTATGAAGTCCGAATCTGCCACCAGAATCTCCCTCACCCGGCTCCACAACCCCGACCAGCCGTCGCCGCCCGCGCCAACCTCCACCCCTCGCGGCGCGACTCGAAGGAAAGCCAACACCCTCCTCCGACCCAGAAGATCAACCGGCGTATTCCCAGCCGAGTTCCTTCTCCGTGAGGATGTCGCCGCTGCGGGTTACGTCGCCGTCGAGCACGCGGCCGACCACGAGCGTGTGGTCGCCCGTCTCGAAGAACTGCTCGACCGTGCAGTAATACCAGCCGAGCGCTTCCTCGAGGATGGGCGCGCCCTCCGGCGTGAGGAAGTGCGCGAGCCCTTCGAGCTTGTCGGTGACCGCCGCCGACGCCGCCGCCGAGCGGCCCCGGATCTTCTTCCCCTCCGCCGGCATCACCACCTTGCGTGCGATCTCGTGTCCGTCGCGTTCGTGCAGCAGGTTCACCGTGAACGCGTTCGTTTCGCGCACGAACCGCAGCGTGCGGGCGTCGTTCTCGATCGACGCCGCCACCAGCCGCGGCTTGAATGACACCTGCATCACCCAGTCCGCGATCATCAGGTTCCGCTCGCCCCCGGCGCTGACCGACCCGATCACGTGCACGCCGTAGCACATCTTCAGGAGCGCCTTCTCGATCGGTTCGAGGTTGAGCGGCTCGCCGGGGATGCTGGGGAACTCCGATCCGGGGAAGGGCTGCTGCTGCGTCACTGCTGCCGTCCGTTCGTGGCCCCGCGCCGGCCGGACCCGCCTCGGGCCGGGCTTCCGCCGTGGGTCGCCGCACGAACACTGTAGCCCAACCGGGCGAAAAGGGAGCGTCTGCGAACGGCCTCGCGGGCCGACCGACGGGGTCGCCCCGAAGCCGGTTGCCGCTTGGCCTCCCGAACCCTACTATTGGCCCCGAAAATCTCCCACATGGTGGGCACGAAACGACCGTAATGACAGATTTGCTACCTTTGGTGCGAAGGTCTCGCCTGCTCCTCTCCCTCTCGCTTGTTGTGCTCCTGAGCGTGGCTCTCCTCGTTGCCTGTGGCGACGACGACGCTCCTCCCCCGTCCACGCCCGCCCCCACCGAGGCCGCAACGGAAGCCCCCGCCGATGCAGCGACCGAAGCCGCCACGCCGGCGCCGACGGAAGCTCCCACCGAGGAGGCGACCCCCGAGCCCACGGCAGCCGCCACGGAAGCGCCCACCGAGGCCCCGCCCGCTCCCGGCTACCCCCGCGACGTCGTCGATCTCTTCGGGCGGACCGTCACCATCCCCGACCTGCCGAAGGCGATCGTCGCCATCAGCCCCACCGCCACCGAGCTCGTGTACGCAGTCGGGGGCACGGTCGTGGGCCGCACGCGGACCGTGAACTACCCGCCCGAGGCCCTTGAGGCGACCGATGTCGGCAATGCCTACCAGCCCAACCCCGAGGCCATCCTCGCCCTTGAGCCCGACCTTGTTGTCGCCGACTCCACCATCCACATCGCCCCCGACGTCCGCGAAACCCTGGAGGGGCTCGGCGTGCCCGTCATCTTTGCCGGCGCCGCCAGTGTCGATGAGGTGGTCACCGGCCTCACCCTGCTCGGCGAGGTGCTCGACAACCCCGACGGCGCCGCCGAGGCCGTCGCCGCGGTCGAGGCCGCCCGCGCCGCCGCCCGCGAGGCGCTCGCCGGCCAGGATCTCTCCGCCGTCATCCTCATCGGCGACCGCGATCGCAACCTCTACGCCGCCAAGGCCAGCAGCTACGGCGGCTCCATTCTCGATGCGGTCGGGCTCGCCAACCCCGCCGACGTGCAGCCCGACTCGGGGCCCTTCCCCGGATTCACCCGCGTCTCCCCCGAGGCGCTGCTCGAGTTTGACCCCGTCTACATCTTCACCGTCACACCCGCGCCGCCGCCGGCCCCGCGCCTCAGCGGCATGCTCGGCTTCTTCCCCGGCATGAGCGGGCTGCAGGCCATGGCGAACGGCCGCGTCATCGAGATCGACGTCCAGCTCCTCGTGCAGTCGCCCGGACCGCGCGTCATCGAAGCCTTCGCCGCCATCGTCGAGGCGGTTACCGGCAGCGGGCAGTAGCCGGGAGCGAGACGATGGCTGGGGCCACGGTCGGGGCGCGCGCGGGGATGTCGTTCCTGGTGCCCCGCGGCCGGTCCCGGAGGCACTTCCTGCTCGCCTGCGCGGGCGTGCTCGCCCTCGCCGTCATCGGCCTCCTGACCATGATGTTCGGCGCGGTGAACCTCTCCGCCGGGGAAGCCCTGAGCGGCCTCACGGCCAGCTCCGACTCCCTCTCGGGGCTCGTCGTCGGCCAGATCCGCCTGCCCCGTTTCCTCGACGCCATCCTCGTCGGCGCATCGCTCGGCGTCGCCGGAGCGCTGCTCCAGGGCGTCACCCGCAACCCCCTCGGCGATCCGACGATCTTCGGCCTCACCGCCGCCGCCGGCCTCGCCACCGCCACCGCCATCTCCATCAACCCCCAGATATCCCAGTGGGGCGTCGCCCTCGCCGCCATGGTCGGGGGCCTCGGCGGCGCCGGCATCCTCTTCGTCATCGCCTACCGCGGCGCCGTCTCGCCCGTGCGCCTCGCCCTTGCCGGCGTCGCCCTCTCCGCGCTCTTCGGGGCCATCACCGTCGGGTTGGTCGCGAGCGTCCGCACCTTCATCCAGACCACGCTCGGTTTCCTCGCCGGCGGCCTCTACGGCTCCGACTGGACCGACTTCCGCTCGATCCTCCCCTTTGCCATCCCCGCCCTCGCCGCCTCCCTCCTGCTCGCCGGCCGTCTCAATGTCCTCTCCCTCGGCGACGAGGTCGCGACCGGCCTCGGCGTCCTCGCCGACCGTACGCGCCTCGCCATCCTCGTCATCGCCGGCGTCCTCACCGCCTCGGCCGTGGCCGTCGCCGGACTCGTGGGTTTCGTCGGGCTCCTCAGTCCCCACGTCGCCCGCTACGTCGCCGGCTCCGACAACCGCTACCTCATCCCCGCCTCCGCCCTGGTCGGGGCAATCATCGTCACCGCCGCCGACCTCGTTGCGAAGCTCGTCATCACCCCTTCCGAGATTCCCATGGGCATCATCACCGCCGCCGTGGGCGCTCCCTTCCTCCTCTACCTCGTGCGGTTCAAGGTGTAGCGATGCGGCTGTCGACCGAGCGCCTCAGCCTCAGCTACAACGGCCGCGACGCCGTCCACGAGGTCACCCTCGACCTCGAAAGCGGCGAGCTCATCGCCATCGTCGGACCCAACGGCAGTGGGAAGACCACGCTCCTGCGCGGCCTCTCCCGTCTGCTCCGGCCCGTTGCCGGACACGTGCTCCTCGACGGCGAGGACATCCGCGCCATCAGCTCCCGGAGCGTCGCCCGCCGCCTCGCCGTCCTCCCCCAGGAGCACCCCGAGGGCGTCGACATCACCGTGAACGAGCTCGTCTGGCGCGGGCGCGCCCCCCACCAGGGCATCCTCCAGCGCGCCACCCCCGCCGACCACGAGGCCGTCGACTGGGCCCTCGAGGCCGCCGATGTCCATCACATCGCCGGCCGCCCCCTCGGCAGCCTCTCCGGGGGAGAGCGCCAGCGCGCCTGGATCGCCCTCGCCCTCGCCCAGCAGCCCCGCGTCCTCCTCCTCGACGAGCCGACGAGCTTCCTCGACGTGCAGCATCAGGTCGAGGTGATGGCCCTCCTCACCCGCCTCAACGCCGAGGGCATGACCATCATCGTCGTCGTCCACGACCTCGCCCTTGCGGGCCGCTTCATGCAGCGCGTCATCGGCATGCGCGAGGGCCGCATCGCCTTCGACGGTCCCTCGCGAGAGGTGCTTCGCCCCGAGCCCCTGGAGGAGGTCTTCGGCGTGCCCATGCTCGTCCTGGAAGATCCCGAGAGCGGCCTGCCCGTTCCCCTGCCGAGATACCCGGAGGGCGCCGCCGGCCCGCAGGCCTAGGGGAAGGCGTTGTAGAGCGCGTCGTTGTCGCCGTCCTGCACGTCGGAGGTGACGCCTCCGATGGCGGCGATCGGCTTGTTACTCCTGATCACCATGCCGCCCATCATGCAGGTCGGCAGGGCGCCCAGCCCGGTCGTGTCCTTGTCGTCGGAGCCCTGGTCGAACACGAACGATCCGTCGATGGTGATCGTGGTCTGGAAGAGCGCCAGGCCTTCGCACCCCTTGATTGCCTCGGCGGGGTTGTTCACCGCCACGATCTGGAGCTCCGCCTTCCCCCCGTCCGCGACCGCCACCCCGACCCAGCTGTTCGTGCCTTCCAGGTCCCGCCAGCCGTTGACGTTGCGGAAGACCAGCGGGAACTTCACGCTCGTCGTCGTCCGTCCCTTGGGCACCCCGTTCGCCGCCGCGTAGGCATCCGTGTCGCCCCGGTTCGCTCGCAGGAGCAGGGCGGCAACCGGTTCGTCCGCGTAGACCGTCGCCCAGCCCTCGAAGCCCTCCGGCAGCTCGGCGCTGTCGTAGACGCTGTGCGTGACGCCCCCTCGCGCGGGCACCTCGATCTCGACCGTCACGAGCACGTCCCGGTCCGGATCGCCCCTGACCGTACCCTGGTAGACGATGCTGCCGCTCACGGCCTCGCCCCAGGGGTTGGCGATGGCGTACTCGGTCCAGTAGCCGCCCACCGACTTCTGCGCGAGTGGCATCACCACCCGCCTCGAGATGTCGTCCTCCGTCGTCCCCGGCCTGTCTTCGTCCACGACGAATCCGTTGTACGAGGCCAGCCGCGCGCTGCCGCCGTCCCCGCCGTAGAGGTCGACCGCCACCGTCACGGGCTGCGTCGAGTCGACCATCACGCTCATCAGGGCGTTCACCGTGCCCGAGGGCATGGCGATGGCCAGCGGTCCCGCGTCCGGGGCCAGCGTCATCTGACCGGTCGCCGGAATCGCCCAGCCCCCGTCCGGACAGCTCTCGCTGGCGACGTCGCTGGAGACGAGGGTCGTGCCCCCGTTCGAGGATGCCGCTCCCCTGCCCGGAACGAGCTCGTACGTGAGGGTGACGCACGCCACGTCGAGCCCCGCGTTCGCGATCGAGAAGCGGCTGTTGGTGACCGTTCCGTCACCCTCGTCGAGCTGGTTGGCCACGTACGGAAGCGCCACCCGCACCCCGCTCTCCGCGTAGGCGTTGTGGACCGCGTACGACCTCGTGTTCCCCGTTCCCACGGCCTCGCGCATGAGCAATGCGTTCAGCGGCCGGTCGCTTGAGAGCACTCCCACGCCCCGGAAGCCCGGCAGCAGCCCCTGGTTCAGGGCCTGGCTGAAGGTGCGCGTGCTCCACGCCGGGACTTCCGGGTGCATCTCGCTCGCGAGCGGAATGAGCACGCCCCCGGGCGTGTAGAAGTCCATCACGATCGTCGCCGGCTGCCGGCTGTTGTTCTGGACGAGGATGGCCGTGTGCTCCTTGCTCTCCGGCGAGAGCGAGGCGTTGACCTGGAAGGGAAGCCGCGGCCCGCGTGCCGACTCGCTCGCCCCCACCGGCGCGCTCCCGCTGCCCGCCGCCAGCGCCAGGAGCGCCAGCAGCCCGATCAGCACGGCCAGGGAGTGAGGGCGGACGCGTCGACCCAGACCTGTCATGGGGCCTCCGCTTTTCGAGTGTCGGGGCGGTCGCGTCTGCCGTCAATGCGGAGCCGGCGTCTACTCCAGCGAGCTCAGCACCTGGAACACGAGCACGAAGCAGGCCGCGCCCACCACCATGATCAGCACCAGCCGTCCGCCCCGCATCCTGTCATTGTGGGGCGAACCGCCGGTTGTCGCTCGCCCGCGCCCTTGCCGCCGCCTTTCCCGCCGCTCTCGCACATCCTTCCCGTTTCCGTCACGATAGTGGCGATGCGCTGGATCATGCTGCTCGCGGCCGCCGTGCTCGTCGCGGTTCTCGTGGCGTGCGGTGGCGGGGACTCCTCGCCGGCTGCCCCCACCCGCACCGAGACCCCCCGCGCAACGGAGCAGCCCGCAGGAACCCGGGCGCCCACCTCGACGCCTGCGGCAACCGCCGCGGCTGCCGTCACCGCTACCGCCGAACCGCAGGCGACCCAGCGGGGCGCGACAACCGAGGCTGCAACCCAAGCGGCCACGGAAGCCGCCACCCCGGCCCCCACGGAGGAACCCGAGGCCACCCGGCAGGCAGCCTCGACGCGGACCCCGGAGCCAACCCGGGGGGCAACGCCCGAGTCCACCCCCGAGACGGCCACCGAGGACCCCGAGCCGGCCGAGGAGCCGGAAGAGTCCGAGGAGCGGTCTACCGAGACGCCGGAGCCGGCAGACGATCCGGAACCCACGCAGGAAACCGCCCCCGAGGACGAGTCCACCCCGACCTCAACCGCCGCCGAGGCCGAGCCGGAGCCCGAACCCACACCCACCGATACCGCCGCCGATGTCCCCGAGGAGGCCGTCGCCTCCTCCCTGCCCCGGGTCTATTTCATCCACACCGAGTGGTGATCGACCTGCCGGGCCCTCCGCCCCGTGTGGGCGGAACTAGAGCAGGAATACGCCGGCCGGATCGAGTTCATCCTGGTCGACCGCGAAAGTGACGATGGCGGCGAGTTCGCTCGCCGGCACAACGTCTTTTATCAGCCCGTATTCATCATCTACGAAGGCGATACGCTTGTGCGCCAGGACGCCACCGTCTCCCGGGAGGCCGCCCTGCGCGCCTTCGTCGCCTCTGCCCTCGAGGAGGGATAACCATGCGCCTGACCGCCCTGATAGCAGCCACCGCCCTCGCCGCCGTGGTCCTTCTCGCCTGCGGAGGGAGCGACCCTGCCCCCACGGCAGCCCCCGCCCAGCCCGAGGCTACCCAGCAGTCCCAGGCCGCCGCCTCCGATGGGGACTCCGCGGTCTCGTCCACGCCGAGGGTCTACTTCATCCACACCGAGTGGTGACCGACCTGCAATGCGCTCCGCCCCGTGTGGGCGGACCTGGAGCAGGAGTACGGCGACCGGATCGAGTTCTTCTCGGTTGACCGCGAAACGGAAGAGGGCCGGGAGTTCATCCGCGAACACGGACTCCCCGTCGGCCAGCCCGGCTTCGTCGTCTACAACGCCGCCGGGGAGGTGACCTACGCCGCCCTCGGCCCCACCCGGCCCGACGGCGTGCGCGACCTCGTCGAATCGGTCCTCCCCCAGTAGCAGCCGTGCGTCCGCTAGCCCTCGCCGCCGCCGCAACCTTCGCGATAGCGGCGCTCGCGTGCGGGGGCGAACCCGATCCTGCGCAGTCCGACGGCGGCGCCACCGACACCTCTCCGGATGTCGTTGCCAACCCCCAGGTCTACTTCGTCCAGATCGACACCTGAGGACCGTGAAACCGCCTCCGCCCCGTGTGGGCGGCGCTGCAGGCCGAGTACGCGGACCAGATCGAATTCGTCACCGTCGACGCCAACACGCGGGCCGGTGCGGACTTTTCGGATATGTACGGCATCCGCGGGCACCCCGGCTTCGTCGCCATCGACGCGAACGGGGAGGTGATTCACGCGGCGTTAGGCCCCTTCGACGAAGAGGGGTTGCGGGAGCTCGTCGCCTCGCTCGTGCCCGAGTAGCGGCTAGCCCGCAGCCGCCATCAAGCGCTGCGCCCGGTCCACCAGCACCGGCACGAACCACTCGAAGCGGGCGCTGTCCGGGTTTGCCCCCGTCTCCTGCAGGTGCTGCATGTACAGCCCCTCGAGGATGATCGCGAGCTTGAACACCGCGAACACGTGGTAGAACGCGACGTGCCGCATCGAGCGGCCGCTCCCCTCCTCGTACAGCGCGATGATCTCCTCGTGGTCGGGGAACCCCTCCTGTGCGGTCAGGTTCTGCGGCGGATCCCAGCCCGGAGGCGGCGGCGGATCGCCGGGGTCGCCCCAGTACGAGAGCAGCCAGCCCACGTCCGCCAGCGGGTCGCCTACCGTCGCCATCTCCCAGTCGAAGATGGCCACGACCCGCGGCTCCCCTGCCGCATACATCACGTTGTCGAGCCGGTAGTCGCCGTGGACGACCGTCGCCCCCGCGTCCCCCGGCATCCGCGCCCGCAGCCACTCCACGATCTCGTCGAGCCCCGGCAGGTCTCGCGTCTCGGGACGCGTCAGCTCCCACTGGCCGATCCAGCGCCGCATCTGCCGCTCCAGGTACCCCGAGGCCCGCCCCCGCAGCCCCACTTCCTCCCAGTCGACCGCGTGCATCTCCACCAGCGAGGCGACCAGGTCCTCCGCGATGCGCCGCCTCCCCGCGGGCGTGTCGTACGCCTCGGGGATCCCGTCACGCATCATCGCGCCGAAGCAGCGCTCCATCAGGTAGAACGGCGCCCCGATGACCGAGTCGTCGTCGCACGCGATCACCGGCGTGGGGACGCGCGCCCGCCCCTGCAGCGCCGCCATGAAGCGGTGCTCGCGCAGCACGTCGTGCGCCGTCGGCAGCAGCGGCCCCGGCGGCGGACGCCGCAGCACCCACTGCTGCGACCCCCGCGTCACGTAGTAGGTCACGTTCGAGGAACCCACCACGTGCCGCTCGCACTCGAGCGGCGCGTCGTCCCCCGGCACCCGCTCGGCAAGGAACCGCTCGAGCGCGGGAACGTCGATCAGGCCGTCCGAGTCTCCGTCCGCCATCGACCCGTCGCCGCCCTAGAGCGCGGCGAAGTCCCAGCCAGCGCCCTCGCGGAAGCTGCGCAGGATGCGCCGCGAGACCACCATCCGGTGGGTCTCGTCGGGACCGTCGTAGATGCGCGCGCTGCGGGCCGCCCGGTACATCGACTCCAGCGGCGTGTCGCCGCTCACCCCGCGCGCCCCGTGCGTCTGGATCGCGCGGTCGATGACGTCGTGCAGCACCTTCGCGCCGAAGAACTTGATCGCCGAGATCTCGACCCGCGCCTCGTCGCCCGTGTCGATCTTCTCCGCCGCCCGCAGCGTCAGCAGGCGCGCCGCCTGGATCTCGACGTACGAGTCCGCGATCCAGTTCTGGATCGTCTGCTTGTCCGCCAGCGGCCCGCCGAACACGTGCCGCTTGAGCGAGTAGTCGCACATGATCTCGAAGGCCCGCTGGCTCTGGCCCAGCCAGCGCATGCAGTGGTGGATGCGCCCCGGCCCGAGCCGCTTCTGCGCGATACGGAAGCCGCCGCCCGCCTCGCCCAGCACGTTCGTCAGCGGCACGCGCACGTCGTTGTAGCGAATCTCGCAGTGGTGCCCCTCGGTGTCCCCCATCACGCTGACCGGCCGGATGATGTCGAACCCCGGCGTGTCCGTGGGCACGATGATCTGGCTCATGCGGCTGTGCGGCGGCTGGTCCGGCTCCGTCACGCACATCACGATCGCGAACGACGCGTTCAGCGCCCCGCTCGTGAACCACTTGTGCCCGTTGATCACCCACTCGTCGCCGTCGCGCACGGCCGTCGTCTGCAGGTTCGTCGGGTCCGCCCCCGAGACTTCGGGCTCCGTCATGGAGAAGCAGGAGGTGATGTCGCCTTCGACCAGCGGCTTCATCCAGCGCTCCTGCTGCTCGGGCGTGCCGAACTGCCACAGGATCTCCGCGTTCCCCGAGTCCGGCGCCTGTGCCCCGAACGATCGAGGCGCGAACGGACTCCGCCCCAGGATCTCGTTCATGTACACGTAGGGCATGAAGCCGATGCCCATGCCGCCCGCCTCGGCCGGCAGGTGGGGGGCCCACATCCCCATCCCCTTCGTCCGCCCCTGCAGGTCGCGCATGAGCGCGTCGGCTGCCTCGTCGTGCTCCGAGAACGCCGCCTCGTTCGGGTAGATGTGCTCATCCATGAACGCCTTGGTCCGGTCGCGAAGCTCGTCGATCTCCGCCTGGCCCAGCGCTTCTCTCGTCTCAGTTACCACGGCTCAACCTCCGTCGTTTGGCGCTGGGGAATGTACCAGTGATCGGTGGTCGGTGATCGGTGGTCGGTGAGCAGCGAACGATTGCGCCACGACAGCGTATGGTGCCGACCATGGCAATACGCAACTATCGCGACCTTGAGGTCTGGCAGAGGTCGATGGAGTTGGCCGAGACCGTGTGGCGTCTCTCGGCCGGATTTCCTCGCGAGGAGCGGTTTGGCATGACGAGCCAGGTGCGGCGAGCCGCAACCTCCGTCCCGGCGAACATCGCCGAGGGTGCAGAGCGGCATGGAACCAGGAAGTTCCTTCAGTTCCTCGGCATAGCGAATGGCTCGCTTGCCGAGACTGAGACATTCCTGCTCCTGGCGGAGCGACTGGGCCTGGCTCCCCACGACACCGTCGAGGATGCACTCAAGCAGGCGGGGTCGTTGGACGCCTGCTGGCCGGGCTCAGGCGCTCGCTTCGCGAACGAACACGCACGGGACGCTCGTAGCTACTTTCGGCTACCCCTTCACCGACCACCGACCACCGACCACCGACCACCGACCACTAGAACAGGCCGTGTTCCCGGCGAGCCTCCGCCGCTCTCGCCGCCCCCGCCTCGGCCTCCGCGTCCATCGACGCCAGGACGCTCTCCCCGCCCTCTGACGCGACCCGCTCCCGTACCTCCAGCAGGCGCTCCGGCAGGTCCCGGAACGTCAACCCGCGCCCGTCCAGGAGGCCGCCGTCCATGACGTTGTAGCTCCCGGTCATGTACTCGGCCTCGTCGCTCGCCAGCCAGCACACGAGGTTCCCGATGTCCGCCGGCTGACCGACCCTGCCGAACGGCAGCTCCCGTTCGAGCTTCTCGCGGGCGTCCCGTCGCGCCGCCACCGCTCCCCACAGCCGCGTTTCCGTCATGCCCGGCGCGACGCTGTTGACTGTGATCCCGAACGGCGCCAGGTCGAGCGCCCAGCAGCGCGTCATCATCCGCACGGCTGCCTTGCTCCCGCAGTACGCCGACGACCCCATCTCCGCCCGTTCCCCGCTCACCGACGAGATCACCACCACCCGGCCCGCGCGCCCCTCGCGCACCATCTCGCGGGCGCACGCCTTCACCGTCAGGAACACGCCCTTCGTGTTCACGTCGAACACCGTGTCGATGTCCTCCTCCGTGAGGGTGAGGACGTTCGAGCCCCGCGAGATGCCCGCGTTCGCCACCGCGATGTCGAGCCCCCCGAGCTGCGCCGCCGTAGCCGACACCGCCGCCTCCAGCGACCCCAGGTCGCGCACGTCGACCGCCGCCGCCAGCGCTTCCCGCCCAAGCGCGCGCACCTGCGCCGCCGTCGCCTCTGCGCGCTCGGCGTCGAGGTCGGTGCAGGCCACCGCCGCTCCCGCCCGTGCGAGCGCCAGCGCCGTACCCTCCCCGATGCCGCTCCCAGAGCCCGTTACGAACGCCACCTTCCCTGTCAGGTCGAGCATCTTGTCCTCCCGCCGCGCGACTGCCGGCGAGCCGCATTATCCCGCCCCTGGATGGCGCCCGCGCGGACTCGCACCCGTGTTCCCCGCCGACCTGCGATAGTGGAGGGCGCAAGCGCGGCCACCACCGCCCGGCGAGGCTGTTCCGGTGCCTTCCTTCCTCCAGCGCTTCTCCACGAGGCTGGCCCTCGTCATCGGCGCCGTCCTGGCCATCACGGCGATCGTCGTGCTCTCCTTCGTTCTCCGCGACGGCGGTATTCCCGCCCCCACCGACGGCATCGGCGACATCCCCACCGCCCACCTCGTCCCCGAGGACATCGCGCTCTACGTCGCCCTCTCCACCGACCTCGACTCGCCCTCCTGGGGTGGGGCCCTTGATGAGGCGGAAGACGCAGGCGCCGAAGACTCGCTTGCCCAGCTGCGCGAGCTGCTCGCAACCGAGATGGGCATCGACTGGGATGAGGAGATTGAGCCCTTCCTCGGGGGCGCCGCCGTCCTCTTCGTCTCGAGCCTCGACGCCGAAAACGAAGAAGGCCCTGCCGGCGCCGTCATCTTCCGCGCGCGCGACGCGACAGCTGCCGAGGCGGTCATCCTGGACCGGCGCAGCGACGGTTTCGAGGCGCGCGAATACCGGGATACGCCCTACAAGGTGATGGAGGAGGGCGGCGTACTCGCCGTCATCGGCGACCACTTCGTCTACGCCGCGGACGAGCCCACGCTCCACGCCATCGTCGACACCCGGCTCGGCGACACCCGCGCCCTCGCCGACGCCGACGACTTCCGCCGCCTGCGCAACGCCCTCGAAGGGGACGCGCTCGCCTTCGTCTACATCCACCCGGGCAACGTGATGGACGAGGCCCTTGAGGCATCCGGCGCGGAGGACGCGCGCGGCGAGGAACCGGACATCCTCGCCACGATCGGCCTCGACGAGCTCTTCGCCGAACCCATCGGTGTGGTCGTGAAGACGGACGAGGATTCGTTCCGCGTCCAGGCCGCGATGCTCGGCGACCCTGGTCCGCTCGTACCCCTCCTCCGTCCGCGCGACTCCCGCTTCGCCGCGATGGTTCCCGCCGAGACCGCCGTCTTCGTCTCCGTCTACGACGTCGCCGGTGTCGTCGACGAGGCCTTCGGCGACACCGGCCTCGCCGCTCGCCTCCGCGACGCCGTGCTCGAATCCGCCGACGAGGAAGGCGAACTGGGCCTCGTCGAGGATGTCCTCTCCCTCTTCGAGGGCGAGCTCGCCTTCGCCCTGTGGCCTTCCCGAGATATGGACGACTTCGGCTTCGTGCTCCTCGCCGAGGTCGACAACGAGGACTACGCCCGCGAGCTTCTGGAGGAGCTCTTCGCCGAGGCCCTCGACGCAGGCGAGGTGATCCTGTCGGTCGAGGATGGCATTGCCGCCGTCGGTCCGAGCGCCGCCGCCATCGAGGCCGTGCTCGACGGGAACGGCCCCTCCCTCGCCGGCTCGGAGCACTTCTCCGCCACCGTCGCCACCCTGGACAGGGGGCTGGCCACCTTCGCCTACGTCGATATCACGGGCCTCCTCACCTCCGCCGTCGACGAGCTTGAAGCCGTCGACCTCGAGGGAGTTACGCTCGGTCTGATCGTGAACCTCCTCTGGGAGGACGACCGCATGCAGATCGAAGCCGCCTTCGCGAGCGGCGGGGGCGACTGAGCCCGAGCGATCGCCCATCCCCGTGCGCTATGATTCCCGCCCCGCCAGACGGCGGCTGAGGAGTGCGCCATGCCCGTCGGACCCAACGATCTCGAAACCGCCCGCAAGCTCTTTGAGGAAGGCGGATGGGGCAGCGGCGACCCCTACGGCCCCGACCAGTGGTTCGCCGAGGACGCCGTTATGCGCGACATCGTCGGCCATGAGGATGCGCTGCGTGGCCACGAGGAGATCCGCCAGTTCTGGGCGAGCCAGAAGGTCGGCATCACCCTGCGCGTCCCGGTCGAAGACCTCTACGTCGCCGAGGGCCACCGCGGCGTCGCCGTCCTCTGGATGGCCTACGTCCAGATCATGGACGAGGAGAACGAGAACTACGCCAAGTGGATCACCTTCGAGGGCATGTCCCGCCTCGAGTTCAACGACGAAGGCAAGGTGACGCTCGAGGTCGATTACCACCACGGCCCCCAGGGCGTGACCGATAGCTGGGTCGCCCACTGGAACGCCCGCCGCGCCCGCCCCTGGAAGGAGCTCGGCGAGATCACCGGCGCCTGACCGCCGGCGAACCCTGTCGTTCCCACCCCGCCAGACCACCGCTGAGGAGTGCGCCATGCCCGTCGGACCGAACGATCTTGAAACCGCCCGCAAGCTCTTCGAGGAGGGCGGCTGGAGCAGCGGCGACCCCTACGGCCCCGACCAGTGGTTCGCCGAGGATGCCGTCATGCGCGACGTCGTCGGCCATGCGGAGCCCCTGCGCGGCCGCGAGGAGATTCGCGAGTTCTGGGCCAGCCGCCGGGTTGGTATCACCCTCCGCGTCCCCGTCGAGGAGCTCTACGTCGCCGAGGGTCACCGTGGCGTCGCCGTCCTCTGGATGGCCTACGGCCAGATCGTCGACGAGGAGAGCGACGACTACGGCAGGTGGGTCAGCTTCGAAGGCATGTCCCGCCTCGAGTTCAACGACGCCGGCGAAGTGACCCTCGAGGTGGACTACCACCACGGCGGCCAGGGCGTCGTCGATAGCTGGGTCGCCCACTGGAACGCGCGCCGCGCCCGCCCCTGGAAGGAGCTCGGCGAGATCACCGGCGCCTAGGCCTCGCTACTCGCTCAGGAACATCGGGCCCGGAGGTGCGCTCGCGGCCGCCGCCTCCGTCACCTCCAGCATGTCCCGGATGCGCTCCGCCTCGCGTCCCAGTTCATCGGGGCTGAGCGAGTAGGCATGCCGTGCGATTCCGCCCATCCCCCGCGACCCCCACTCCACCACCAGGTCCTCGATCTCGTCCAGCACCGGACCGGGCACGGCCTTGCGCGGCAGCCGCAGCTCCGCGATCCGCGTCCACGCCGCCGCCAGGCCCTGCGGCGTCGGTTCCTCCGCGCCGAGGTCACCCACCGCGTCCCGCAGCCGCGCGATCGTCGGCTCCAGCTGGTGCGCCGTGTAGGTGGCGTCGTGGTCGTCGCGCAGGATGTCCGGCAGGTCCAGGTTGATGGGCATGGCGGCAGTGTAGCGCCCCGCAGCGCCCTTCGGGAGGCTGTTTCCATCCGAAGTGGTCACGTACTGCTACCATAGTGGTCACATTGGCACGGGAGAGCGCGATCATGGTCACGGAGAGGGACGATGGAGCCCGCACCATGAAGGCGTCCGAGTTCAAGGCGAGGTGCCTTGCCCTCATGGACGAGATCGCCGAGAGCGGCGAAGAGATCATCATCACCAAGCGCGGCAAGCCCGTTGCCAGGCTCGCCCCCTGCGAGGACAAGCCGGCCCCCTGGTTCGGGCGCGACCGCGACAGCATCGTCATGCACGACGACCTGATCGAGCCCGTGGACGTCGAGTGGGAGGCGGAGACCGACCCCGACCGTGTCCTCAATCCATGATCCTGCTCGACACACACGTCCTCGTCTGGCTCCGTTTCGGTGACAGGATGCTCGGAAGGCGAGCACGTGGCGTCATCGAGCGCGCCGCCCGGGACGGAACCCTTGCCGTCTCCACCATTACCTTCTGGGAGGCCGGCATGCTGCAGGAAAAGGGGCGCGTCGAGTTGCCGGCCGACCTCTCCGCCTGGCGCGCTTCCCTCCTGCGGGAGGGCCTCGTCGAGATCCCCGTTGACGGCGCCATCGCCGTCCGCGCCGGTTCCCTGCGCGACATCCACGGCGACCCTGCCGACCGCGTCATCCTCGCCACCGCCCTCGAGGGGCACCGCCTCATCACCGCCGATGCGCGCCTGCTCGACTGGCCCGGCGACATCGCCCGCCTCGACGCCCGCGTCTGACCCCCGGGACACCGCTAGAATCCTGCAGCGACCGCAGACCCGAACGAGGGGCGGCCGCCAGGAGACTCCCGCCATGAGCATCACAAGCGACATCTTCGAAGTCATGGACACCTGCCGCGCCATGCGCCGGCTCAAGCCCGACCCCGTCGACCGCGACCTCCTCCGCAAGCTCGTGCACGCCGCCACCCGCGCCCCCAGCGCCGGCAACACGCAGCTCTGGGGCTTCCTCATCGTCGACGAACCCGAGGGCAAGCAGTTCCTCGGCGAACTCATGCGCGAGCAGTTCGGGGCGCGCTTCCAGGTGCCCGAGGGCGACGAGCCGCCCGCCCGCATGATGCGCGCCGTCGCCGAGCTCGTGAACAACTTCGACCAGGTGCCCGCCGTCATCTTCCCCTGCGTCGAGAACGGCTATCCGCCGGGCGGCGAGCCCAACCCCATGTTCATGTGGTCGACCATCTACCCCGCCACCCAGAACCTCCTCCTCACCGCCCGCGCCCTCGGCCTGGGCGCCGCCATGACGACCTTCCAGATGGCCAACGAGGAGGCCATCAAGGAGCGCTTCGGCGTCCCCGGGAACGTCTCCATCGGCGCCACCATCCCCGTCGGCTATCCGAAGGGCCGCTTCGGTCCGGTCACGCGCAAGCCGGTGGAGGAAGTCATCCACTGGAACGGCTGGAACTAGCGAGCGCCCCTCAGTCCCCGTCGCGCGGAGGCAGCTCGACGGGGACGCCTACCCACGCGCCAATGTTCTCGCCCGTGCGCCCCTCCGGCCCCTCGCGCAGCAGGTCCAGCGTGAGCCCCGCGATCTGCTCCGACCGGATCCACGTCTCGACCCGGTAGGGAAAGGGGCGACCCTGCCAGTACGCGCGCAGCATGGGTGTGTCCGTCTCGCCCATGCAGATCGCGTTCACCCGCACCCCGTGCTCCCGCAGCGCCCCCGCCCACGCCTGCGTCAGACCGGTCAGGGCGAACTTCGAGGCGCTGTACAGGTCGGTGAACGGCGGCCGCTCGCCCACGATCGCGAGCTCCTCCGGCGTCCGCGGCATCAGCGGCTTCGGGGGCACCACGTAGTAGGTGCTCATGTTCACGATGTCGCCCCCGCCCCGCTCGACCATGCCCGGCATCACCGCCCGCCCGAACAGGAAGCACCCGCGCAGGTTCGTCCCCATGATCGACTCGTACTCCCGCAGCGCCTTGCTCCGCGGGTCCTGAACCGTGTGGTCGGCCCAGACGGCCGCGTTGTTCACGAGGATGTCGACCCCGCCGAACCGCTCCGCCGCCAGGTCGATCGTGCGGTACACGTCCTCCGGCTCCGAGACGTCCGCGACCACTCCCACCACCTCGCCGCCGCCCCGTGCCGTCACCTCTTCGGCCACCTCCTCCACCAGCGGGCGCAGGTCGCACGTCACGACGCGCGCGCCCTCGGCCGCCAGCGCCTCCACGCAGGCGAGCCCGATCCCCATCGCCCCGCCCGTGACGACCGCGACCTTGTCCGCCAGGAACGGCTCGCTCACGCGTCAGCCGTTCGCGTAGATGCCGGCGTCGACGATCAACGTCTGGCCGGTCATCATGCGGCTCTCGTCCGAGGCCAGGAACACGGCCGTGCCCGTCAGGTCGCCCGGCTCGAGCGACGTCCCCAGCGCTGCCTGCTGCCGCATGTGCTCGGCGAACGCCTCCGGCACGACCCGCCGCGTCGCGTCCGTCATCGTCACGCCCGGCGCGATCGCGTTCACGCGGATGTTCGAGGGCCCCGCCGTCTTCGCCATCGACTTCGTCAGGTACACCACCCCCGACTTCGAGAGCCCGTAGGCGTAGTTCGGGAAGTTCTCCACCTCCCCCGGCGGCTTGTTGAACATGTACGAGGCGATCGAGGAGATGTTGATGATCGAGCCGCCGCCCTGCTCCTTCATCTGCGGGAACACCGCCCGCCCGCACACAAGGATGCCGACCAGGTTCACGTCCAGCACCCGCCGCAGGTAGTCGATGCTCGGGTCCCCCACCTCCAGGTCGTAGTAGATGGCGGCGTTGTTCACGAGGATGTCGACCCGCCCGAAGCGCTCGACCGTGTCCTGGACCATCTTCGCCGCCCCTTCTTCGTCCGCCACGTCGGCGTGGATGGCGAGCGCCGACGCTCCCGTCGCCTCGATCTCCGACTCGACCTGCTTCGCTTCCTCAGCCCGCAGGTCGGCGACGGCCACGGACGCGCCCTCCTCCGCGAAGCGCAGGCTGTACTCCCGCCCGATGCCCTGTCCCCCGCCCGTGACGATCGCGACCTTGTCCTGCAAGCGCATGGCGCTCCCCCTCGTGCGTGTTGGCGGGGAGCTTAGCGCGCCGCTCCCCGCCCCGTCCCGCGCGGTACCATCCCCGCCCAACTACGAGTCCAAGGAGACCTCGCATGGACGACCGAGAACGCGCCAACGACGAACTCGTCACCCGCTTCTGCAGGGAGTGGGACGCCGCCTACCTGACCACCGAGGCGATGGCCCCCTACTTCACCGCCGACGCCGTCTATCACAACATCCCCCTGCCCCCGATCGAGGGCGGAGCCAGCATCGCCGCCATGCTCGGCGGCGGCGGCGCCCCGGACGAGGAGCGCGGCAGCAAGAACCTCGGCTGGGTCGTCCACCACCAGGCCGCCAACGGCGATGTCGTCCTGAACGAGCGCACCGACAGCTTCGAGGTCGCCGGAAAGCGCTGGGACGTGCCCGTCTGCGGCGTCTTCGTCATCCGCGACGGCAAGATCGCCCGCTGGTCCGACTACTTCGACATGGACCACACCTGGCTTCCCCGCCCGCCCCGCGACGGCTAGCGCGGACATAAGAAAGGGGCCGCCTGGGCGGCCCCTTTCCGGGGAGGGATGGCGACCGAGCCGGCGTTAGCCGGTCGCGATCTTGATCTGCCGCGGCTTCGCCACCGCCGGCACCGGGATGCGCAGCGTCAGCACGCCGTTCTTGAGCTCGGCGTTCACTTCCGCCTCGTGCAGCACCCCCGGAAGGGCCAGCCGCCGGCTCAGAGTCGACCAGCGCCGCTCGCGGCGGTGATAACGCTCGTCCTCGCTCGCCTCGCTCACGCTGTGCTCGGCCTTGATGGAGAGCACGCCCTGGTGGAGCTGCACGTCGATCTCGTCCTCGGCGAAGCCGGGGAGGGAGGCGCGCACGATCAGTTCCTGCTCGGTCTCGGAGATGTCGACGCCGAGGGCGCCCTCGTCGTAACCGCTCGCATCGGCCGGGCCGAACGCACGGTTGAAGAAGCGCTCCATGAACTCACGGGGCGAGTCGAAGGGGTCGTACCGGACGATTCCTGCCATGTCTCTTGATACTCCTCTCACAATAGGATTGTGAAGTCTGAGGAGAGTATCGCGAGTATTGGCACTCTTGTCAAGAGAGTGCCAGAAGGCCAGGGAAAGAGAAACGCCGGGGGTGCGAGAGCCGCCCCGGCGCTTCGGTGCTACGCCTTGTCGAACAGGATGTGGAGCTCGTGCAGGCCCCGCAGGATGTAGCTCGGCTGGTGCGTCGGAGCGGGGTAGTCGGGGTCCAGGCGGAAGTTCTTCATCCGCTTCAGGACCTCCTCGAACGCCACCCGGATCTCCAGCCGCGCCAGGGCCGCGCCCACGCAGTAGTGTGGCCCCGCGCTGAACGCCATCTGGCTGCGCGCGTTCTCCCGCTCCACGTCGAACTCCGCCGCGTTCGCAAACTCGCACTCGTCCCGGTTCGCGGCCGCGTAGATGAGCATCATCAGCTGGCCCTCGGGGAGATCGACGCCGCCGAGGGTGACCGGCTTCGTCGTGCGCCGGAATAGGGCCCGCACGGGCGTCTCCACCCGCAGCGTCTCCTCCACCATGTTCGTGATCAGCGAGGGGTCGTCCTGGACCTTCGCCAGCTCGTCCGGGTTCTCGACGAAGAGCAGCATCGTGCTGCCGATGCAGTGCGCCGTCGTCTCCTTCCCGGCCACCTGCAGCTGCTGGAGGATGCTCAGGATCTCGGCGTCGTTCAGCGGGCGCTGCCCATCGTCCGGGTGGTCCATCTCGACCGTCGCCAGGGTCGTGATGATGTTGTCCTTGGGGTTCTCCCGCGCCTCCTGGGCCCGCATCAGGAAGTACTCCTGCAGGTCCAGCCCCGCCTTGAGGATGGCGCGCTCCTCCTCGGGCGGGATCTGCCGCTCGATGCCGCCGATGGCCGTATCGGCTCGCGCCTTGTAGTCCTTCAGATCCTTCCGCGGCACCCCGATCTGGTCGGCGATCACCGCCATCGGCACCTCGTCGGCGAACTGCTTCGTGAAATCCACCTTGCCGTCGTCGATGAACTCGTCGATCAACCCCGTCACGATCTCGCGCACGTAGCCTTCCATGCTGGCCACGCGCCGAGCCGAGAGCGCCTTGTTCACGAGGGAGCGGTAACGCTGGTGATACGGCGGGTCGGCGGACAGGAGCGTGGCCGCGTTCGACCGGTTCACGGTCTCGCGCAGCATCTTCAACTCCTCGTCCACGTCCTCTTCCTGCTGCAGGACCAGGTCGGCCGGCCCCGTCGGGATGGCCGACGAGTACGTGAGCGGGTCGTGCACCACTTCGGTCAGCAGCTCGTGCGTGCTCACCACGGCCATGCCCAGCTCGGGCACGAAGTGCACGGGCGCCTCCTCGTGAAGCGCCTTGTAGAACGGGTACGGGCACTCCAGCGTCTCTGGATCAAGCAGGTTGAAGTCGGCAACGGCCATTGCGGTTCACTCCCAGAACGCCCGCGGGCGTGGTCGCCGAATCGTACGGACTTTGCCTCCCAGCCGCACCCGCGCCGGCGCCGGGTACCCGCAGCGTCCTGCAACGAGACGCCCCGCACCGCCTCCACCCCTCGCGGCGGAAATTTCTGGGGAGGCTTGAGCTGGTGCCGGCCCAGAAACTAAAGGATCTGGGAGAGGAAGAGCTTGGTGCGCTCCTCTTGCGGGTTCTCGAAGAAGTGCTGGGGAGTGCCTTCCTCGACGAGCGAGCCCTCGTCGAAGAAGATGAGGCGGTCCGCCACCTCGCGCGCGAACCCCATCTCGTGGGTCACCACGATCATCGTCATGCCCGAGCGCGCCAGCTCCTGCATCACGTCGAGCACTTCCTTGATCATCTCCGGGTCCAGCGCCGAGGTCGGCTCGTCGAAGAGCATGATCTTCGGCTGCATCGCCAGCGCCCGCGCGATCGCCACGCGCTGCTGCTGGCCGCCCGAGAGCTGCGCCGGGTACTTGTCCGCCTGCTCCGGGATCCCGACCCGCTCCAGCAGCTGCATCGCCAGCGCGTCCGCGTCCAGCTTCGGCATGCGCCGCACCTTGCGCGGCCCCAGGGTGATGTTGTTCATCACCGAGAGGTGGGGGAACAGGTTGAACTGCTGGAACACCATTCCCACCTCGGAGCGGATGGCGTTCAGGTTGCGGACGTCGTCGTTCATCTCGATGCCGTCGATCACGATGCGGCCGGCGTCGTGCTCCTCGAGGCGGTTGAGGCAGCGGATGAAGGTCGACTTGCCCGAGCCCGACGGCCCCAGCACCACCACGATCTCGTGCTCCTTGATCCGCATCGAGATGTCATCCAGCGCCTGGAAGTCGCCGAACCACTTGTCGACGTTCTCGGCGATGATGATGTCGTCCATGGACTCGAGGTCCCTGGCGGGCGTGGATGCGGTTTCGGTCGTCATCGGGCTTCCCCCTCGATACTAGCGCTCGCCGATGCCCAGCGAGCCTTCAACGCGCTGCGAGATGCGCGACATGATGAACGCCACGACCCAGAAGATCACGGCAACGAACACGTACGCCTCGATCCGGTCGGGCGTGAACTCGAACTGGGCGATCGCCGAGTCGGCGTTCCCTTTCAGCTCCCGCAGCGGCAGGATGACCGTCACCAGCGTCGTGTCCTTCCAGATGGAGATGGCCTGCCCCACCATCGGCGGGATGGAGATACGCAGCGCCTGCGGCATGACGATCAGCTGCATCGACTGGAACTGGTTCAGGCCCACGGCGTGCGCTGCTTCTGACTGACCGTGCGGGAGCGCCTGCAGCGCGCCGCGGATGTACTCGGCCATGTACGCCGCCGTGAATACCGCCAGCACCACCATCGCCCGCACGATCAGCTCGCCCCCGATCACGTCGTCGAGGATGAACAGGGCCACGAAGAGCCAGCCCAGCAGCGGCGCCCCTCGCACCACCTCGATGTAGGTCGTGCAGGTCCACGAGATCGCCCGCATCCGCGACGCCCGCCCGAGCGCCAGCGGGATGGCGAGGATGAGGCCTCCCGCGATGCCCACCGGCGCCAGCACCAGGTTCAGCACGAACCCTTCGAGCTCCCGCGGGCGCGCCCCGCCGAAGGCCAGCAGCACGATCAACACGATCGGCAGCGCCGCGATCAGCAGCCCGGCCACGCTGCGCTGCTGCACCGTCCGCCCCGGACCCGCCTCCCGCGGCATCCGGATGGTGATCGCGTAGCCGGCGTACAGCAGTCCGACCGCGATCAGGTACCAGATCGTCGACCAGATAGCCGCGCCCCCGTGCGCCAGCAGCAGGACCGCGAAGCCCGAGGCCAGGACGATGAAGAGATGGTCCCGCCGCCCCAGGCTCGCCCACGTGCCGTAGGTCAGCCCGATGAGCAGGAACACGAACATGACGCTGAACCAGAGTCGCCACTCCTGGTCCATCGGGTAGCCGCCCGCGAACAGCAGCCAGCGGTTTTCCGTGATCACCCGCCAGTTCGCGTCGACGAACACGAAATAGACGACGCCGTAGATGAGCAGCGCCAGGATCGCGGCCGTGATGATCGTCAGGAGCGTCCCGGCCCGCGAATTGAAGAGGTTGCGGCGCGCCCACTCGCGGAAGCGCACGATCCGTGGCCGCCGGGCCCGCTCGCGGTGGGGCGGCAGCACGATGCGCTGTGGGTTCTGAGCCGGCATGTCGACCATCAGCGCACCCTCCCTAGATCCTCTGCGCCGTCACGCGCGCGTTGAAGAAGTTCATCACCACCGAGATCGCGAACGAGATCAGCATGTAGGTGACGATGATGACGAAGAACATCTCGAGCGCGTGCCCGGCCTTGTTCTGCACGATGTTCGCGACCCGGAAGAGGTCGTCGTACAGCACCGCGTACGCCAGCGAGGAGTTCTTGTTGATGTTGAGGTACTGGTTCGTGACCGACGGGATGATCTGCCGCAGCGCCTGCGGAAGGATCACCAGCGTCAGCCGCTGGTAGCCCGAGAGGCCGACTGCGTTCGCCGCTTCCGTCTGTCCCCTCGGCAGCGCCTGGATGCCGCCGCGCACGATCTCGGCGATGAAGGCGCTCGTGTACAGCGTGAGCCCCGCCACCAGCGCGGTGAACTCGGGCTCCATCACCATCCCTTCGATGTAGTGCGTGCCCACGATCATCGGCTCGTCCATGCTCACCGGCGCGCCCAGCGCGAAGAACGAAACCACCGCTCCCAGCGCGAACACGCCCAGGGCCCACCGGTTGCCGTACTGTGGCTGGCCCGTCTCGCGCTCGCGCTCCTGGCGCTGCGCCCGCACACGCCCCGCCACCACGGCCATCGCGATGAGCGCCGCTACCCACACGCCAACGAACCAGATCGGGGCGTTCCAGAAGCCCTCGTCCGGGACCGGCCAGGGCATCGCCATCCCGCGGTTCGAGATGAAGAAGAAGTCGCCCACGTTGACGACGTTCTCGATCAGCGGCGCCCCGATGAGGAGGATCGTGTAGACCAGCACCACCTGCACCAGCAGCGGCGTGTTGCGGAAAATCTCCACGTACAGCATGGCCATCTGCGCCACGAGCCAGTTCGAGGAGAGCCGGGCCACACCGACGAGCACGCCGATTACCGTCGAGAGCGCGATCGCCACCAGCACCGCCCGCAACGACGACCACACGCCGACCAGGTACATCGTGATGCGGGAGTTCGTGACCCCGTCGACGTCTACCAGCCACTGGTTGCCGACCTTGAAGGCAGCCGGTTCGTTCAGGAACCCGAAACCGAACTCGCGCAGGTCGAGCGACGTGTAGACGTAGCCGATCACCACCGCGGTGATGGCCACGTAGATGCCCTGCGTCAGCAGCCGGCGGACGCCCCGCCGGTAAAGGAGCGGGACCTCGGATGGTGGTGGTGGCGCGCTGCCCGTTGCTACCGCCATGGGCCTTCACCTGGCTGCGTGCCTTCGCCCGCGAGCGGTGCGGGGGCACGGACCGCCGGGATGCCTGGCGCCTGCTGGGTCATCGAAATCCCTTCCACCGGCGCGTCACCAGAACGCAATCGCAAGAATAACGGGATCGAAGGGAAAATGGGGACAAATGAATGGGGAAAGTGAAGGGGGCGCCCACCGGGCGCCCCCTTCGTTGTGGTTGCCTCCGAGAGCCCCGGGAGGGCCCTCAGCCGGGTGGCCTAGCGGTACGGCAGTGCGTACTGGATGCCGCCCTGCCCGTCGGGGCAGCCGGAGTTGTTGATGACGAGGTCATTCAGCGTGCACGCGCGCGGGATGTTGTCCCCGATCGTGCGGTCGTAGATCTCGCCGTAGTTGCCCACGGCCGCGATCGCCCGCTGGATGAACTGCGGATCGACGCTGTCGAAGCCGAGGGCCGCCACTTCGCCGCCCTGGAACGGGACGCCGAGCAGGCGCGCGACCTCGGTGTTCGGCGGGTTCGCCGCCATCTGCGCCACGTTCGCCTGCGTGATCCCGATCTCCTCGGCCCTGATCAGGCCATGGACGACCCAGTTCACGACGTCCTTCCACTCACTGTCGTAGTCGCGCACGCCGGGAGCGAGCGGCTCCTTCGAGATGATCTGCGGAAGGATCTTGTAGTCCGCCGCGTCGTCGCGAACCGCGATGCGGGAAGCGAGGTCCGAAGCGTCCGCCGTCAGCACGTCACAGCGCCCGGAGAAGAATGCATCCGCGACGTCCTGGCTCAGGCCGCCCTGCGGGTCGTACTCAAGTCCGATGTCCGTGAAGTGGTCGGCGACGTTCTGCTCGGTGGTCGTGCCGGTCTGCACGCAGATGATCGCGTCGCCCATGTCCGAGGTCGAGTCGATCCCCGAGTCGGTGCGAACGGCGAAGCCCTGGCCCGTGTAGAACGTGGTCTGGGCGAAGTCCACTGCCAGCTCGCGGTCGCGAGAGGCCGTGATCGTCGTCGTGCGGATGAGCACGTCGATCTCTTCCTCGGCCAACAGCTCGAAGCGCGTGGACGCGTCCGAAGCGTCGATGTACTCGACCTTCGTGTGGTCCTTCAGCACCGCGGCGGCAAGCGCCTTGCAGAACTCGATGTCGAAGCCGACGACCGTGCCGTCAGCCTCGCGGAACCCGAAGAGCGGCTGCGTCTGCTTGACGCCGCACTTGAGCTCCCCGCGGTCCTTGATTGTCTGGACCGTGTCGCCGCGGCCTTCGCCGCCGCCGTCCCCGTCGTCGTCGCCGCATGCCACGGCGACCAGAGCCACTATCGCTACCACCGCGGCAGCGAGGAGGCCAAAGCGCAATTTCTTCATGAGTCCCCCTTCGATTTCGTGAGCGTATGGCGCGCCGAGTCTACGCGCCCGTTCAAGTTCCGGCCAGTTCCCTTTACCCGTTCGTGTCGGTTCGCTTACCCGGAAGCGGTGCGCAGCGCCTCCGCCGTGCGCCGCGTGAACCCGAGGAAGCCGCCCGTCCCGATCGCCACCATGTTCAGGCCGTAGTTGCGCCCTTCGTTGAACACCTTCAGCGTCGCGATGTTCGCGCAGGCCGCCTTGAAGTAGTTGAAAATCTCCCAGTAGAGCAGCTCGTCACCGCCGATCTCGAACTCCTCCACCTCCCGCAGCAGGTCGAGGATCGGCTCCGGCGGCCCGAACATCCGACCCTTGATGTAGGCGAAAAACGCCACGTCTTCCATCGGGTCGCCCAGGTTCGACCACTCCCAGTCGACGTGGGCCATGATCTTCCCTTCGTGCAGGATGAAGTTCCCGGCGCTCAGGTCGCCGTGGTTGAGGCGCACCGGTCGCTTCGGCTCCGGGATGTTGCGGCGCAGCCACGCGATCGCCTCTTCCAGCAGCGGCTCCCGCACGTAGCGGTAGCGCTCGTAGCGATCCGTCCACAGATCGAGCTGCTCCAGCGTGCTCTGGCGGGTGTCCTTCGGGATGCCGAGCTCGTGCAGGCCAAGTTCCTCGCACGAGTGGCGGTGCATCTCCCCGATCGACTTGATGTAGGTGCGCAGGATCGTCTGCGCCTTTTCGGGCTCCGCCAGGTAGCCGAAGCCCCCGTCCCCCTCCACCCGCTCCGTGACCATGAAGGGGTAGCCGAACCACTGCGGATCCTCCACCAGCCAGCGTGGTTTCGGCACCGGCACCGGCCCCCCGTGCAGCGCCTGCAGCAGCTTGAACTCCGGCTCGCTGGAGGTGCCCAGCACGCCCCCCTGCTCGATGCGGAAGACGAGCTCGGCCTCGTCCGGCTGGTCCGTCTTCACCACCAGCGTCTCCCGCGACTGCCCCGAGGCGAGGCGTTTCAACTCCACCACCTGCACCGGCTTGCCGAGCGCATGGGAGAGGAAGGCGGCCGCGTCGTCCTTGCGAACCTCCGGCTGGTACGGCATCGCCTACCTCCGCTGCCTTCCCGGGTAGCTGAACCCGATCGGCTGCCAGAACTCCGCCTGCCGCGTGGCGATCTCCATCAGGTCGTCCGTGATCCCGAGGCGGTCCGCGGGGAGGTCGTGGAAGCCGTACTCCCCCTGCTCGTAGGCCGCGTGGATCGCGTCGGTGATCGCCTGGCGCAGGGCCTCGTTGTGCTCGCGCAGCCCCTCCAGCCCCTCATCCGCCGGCCGCGCCGGCGCCGCCACCGCGTCCTCCCCGAGGGCGGCGTTCGCCTTCGCGAGCACGCCCTCGAGCCTGGCGTTCTCGCCTGCCAGGAAATCCGGCTCGCGCTCCGTTCGGCCCTCCAGGTGCTGCAGCATGAGCGCCATCTGCGTGCCCATCGCCTGCGCCCAGTCGGATTGCAGCTCCGGGATGAGCACGTCTTCGAGCACGTTACGCATGCCCACGATCAGCTCGTCGCTCGTCGGTCGCACGCTTGCTTCCCTCCACGCGCCGGGGGCTCGGCCCGCCCCTGCGGCAGGCCCCGGATAATACCCGCGCCTCCCCCCAGCCGCTCCCTTCCCCCCCGGTTAGTTGATAAGGACAGGTGACGAAAGCGCTTATGCGCTATAGTCTTTCATCAGTTTCGACTGTTCAGGAGGGCAGATTGCCATGAACAAGACCGAGATGGTGGCCGCACTGGCCAGGAAGACCGAGATCACGCAGTCCAAGGCTGCTGAGGTCGTCGACGCGATCTTCAGCACCGTTCCCGGGCAGGGCCTCATCGCAGGCGAGCTCCAGGGGGGCGGCGAGGTCTCCATCGGCGGCTTTGGGAAGTTCGAGACGCGTGAGCGGGGCGCCCGCATGGGCCGCAATCCCGCCACCGGCGCGACCATCCAGATCGCCGCCAAGCGCGCCCCCGCCTTCAAGGCCGCCAAGAACCTGAAGGACTCCATCTAGGGGCAGTCCAGCGGGTGGGGCGGCGCCGCTCGATACCAGGAGCCGCCTCACCCATCCGGTCTCACTTCCGCTGAGACCGGCCGCCACTCCCACAACCGCGGTCGGCGGTACGATCGTGCCCATGACGAGGGTCACGGCTCCCCGCGGCGCACGGCGCGTGCTTCTCGGCCCGCTCTGGCAGTGGGCCGTCATCATCGCCGTCATCGTGCCGCTGGCGGTCGCGTTCGCCGCCTGGGGCGGCGCCTTCAACGCCACCGCCGAGAACGTCGCCCGGCACGCCCTGCGCGCCTGGTCGATCGTGCTCTTCAGCGCCTCCATAGCCTGGCTGGCGCTCGTGCTCCCCGGAGTGGTGCTCAGCACCATCGCCGCGCGCCGCCGCGGGACTCCCGGCCTCGTGGGGCAGGGCGCCTCCCTCTTCTGGGTCGGCGTCTCCCTTGTCGTGATTGCGCTGGCGGGCTCGATCGCGGTCTGGCTCGGGCTGGGCGGCTGGCCCCGCTAGGACCGGTCCGAGTCGAACGCGGCCACCAACCGCTTCGGCGCGATCAGCCGCCAGGAGTCCTCCACCAGCTCCACCACCTCGTCCCAGTCCACCTCCCCGTCGACCCGCAGCCCCACCCATCCCCGCGGCCCCACGTAGGCCGGCACGAAGAAGCGTTCCGGGGCCGCCTCCACCAGCAGATCCCGCACGCCCTCCTCGGGCTTCAGCCACAGCGCGACGCGCCCGTCCCCGTGGTGGTTGTCGGCGAAATGCGCGAACAGCTTCCCCCGCACCCGGAACGTGGGCATCCCCCACGCCTCTTTCTCCTCCGCTTCCGGCAGCGCGAGGCAGATCGCCCGCACCTGCTCCAGCGTCTCCGCCGGCTCCGCCATCCCTACGGGTCGAACTCCACCTGCACGTTGCCCCGCACGGAAGGCTGCCCGTCCTCCATGAGCGTGACCACTTCCAGGTCCACGAGCTTCCGCCCGTCCTCCTCCCGCTTGTCCACCACCCGTCCCGCGACCATGAGCGGGTTCCCCGCGAAATCGGGCCGCCGGTACGCGACGCGGACGCTCCGCACCGTTGCCCCCTGCCCCGCCCAGTCGCTGGCGTAGCTCGTGATCCACGCCAGCTTCATCAGCCCCGGCACCACCGCCCCGCGAAACCCCTCGCGCTGCGCCGTCGCCGAGTCGCTGAAGCGGCTCTTCGTCGCCGGATCCTGGCCCATGAAGCGAAGTGCGTCGTCCTCGGTCGGCGTGCGATCCAGCGGCTCCAGCTCGTCGTCGATGTTCACCTCTTCGAAGCTGGCCATTGCGTCCTCCTCGCGCTCACGGTGACGATGATACGGACGCGCGCAACCCCGCACCGCCCCGGATCACGTTGACCGTTGTCGCGGGCCGCTGTCACGCTGGATGCCCGTCCCCGCTCACCCTCCTCCCGGAGGCCCGATGGAAAGCGCCGAACCGTTTCGCCTGCTGGTGATCTGCACCGGAAACCGCGCCCGCTCCCAGATGGCGCACGGCTGGCTGCAGTCCCTCGGCGGGGACCGCATCGCGGTGTCGAGCGCCGGCATCCAACCCAAGACCGTGCACCCGATCGCCATCCGCGTCATGGCCGAGGTCGGGATCGACATCTCCGGGCACACCTCCGACCACGTCGACCGCTACCTCGAGGCTGACTTCGACCTCGTGCTGACCGTCTGCGACGCCGCCCGTGAGGCCTGTCCCGTCTTCCCCGGCGCGAAACGGACGCTCCATCGGGCGTTCGAGGACCCCGACTACCCCTGGATGACCGACGAGGAGATGACCGACGTGTTCCGCGGTATCCGCGACGCGATCGGCACGTTCAGCCGCGAGCTGCTGGCGTCGGAGCTGGCGTAGCCGGCGACGGCAAGCCCGCATCCCGTTGACCGCCCGCCCGCCCCTCTGCGACCCTACTCGCGCATGGCCCGAATTTCCCGGCGTCGTGTCCCGGAGGACTCCATGGAAGACGCCCTTATCGAGCAGCTGAAGAGCGAGATTCGCTACGAGTTCTCCCGCGAGGGTCCCCCCGAGGGTTTCCCGAAATTCCCCGACATCCCCGGCGGCCGCTACACCGACCCCGAGTTCTTCGAGCTTGAGCAGCAGCGCCTCTGGCCCCGAACCTGGCTGTTCGCGGGGCGGCAGGAAGATCTGCCCGAGGTCGGCAGCTACTGGCTCTTCGAGTCGCTGCGCGACACGCCCGTCGTCCTCGTCCGCGATGCCGGCATGCGCATCCGCGCCTTCCGCAACGAGAGCCCGAACAACGCCCCGCTCGTGCCCTGGCACGACGACAGCGCCCTCAGGACCGAGGTCGAGTTCGACGCTCCCGGCAAGCTCTTCCGCCAGCAGCACTTCCCCCGCCGCACCCTCCCCGACGGCGTCCTCCGCTGCCAGCGCCGCGGCTGGGCCTACGACACGAACGGCCAGCTCGTCGACGTGCCCTTCGGCGAGCAGCTCGACGCCATCCCCTACGAAGACCGCAGCCTCACCGAGTACCGCTGCGAGGTCTGGGACGGCTGGGTCTTCGTGAACCAGGATCCCGACGCCATGCCCCTCATCGAGTGGCTCGGCCCCATCGCCCGCCAGATGGCCCAGTTCCAGGGCGAGAACCTGCGCCTCTTCGAGAAGGACTCGCTCGTCATCAGCTGCAACTGGAAGGTCACCGTCGAGGCCTTCCAGGAGGTCTACCACTTCAAGCACATCCACCAGAAGGAAGGCGTCACCATGCTCGACCAGCGGGGCGCCACCATGGGGGTCTTCCCCCACGGGCACTCGCGCATGATCACGCCCATCACCAAGCGCGCCGCCGCCGCGTCCGGGATGGAGGACGCCCTCGACTGGAAGCCCGGCGGAGGCATGATGCGCGGCTTCGGCGACATGGGGCCGATCCGCGAGATCGACACCGTCGTCCCCATGGTCAGCTGCACCAGCACCGCCTTCAGCATCTTCCCTAACCTCATCACCCCCGTGGGCAGCACCGGCATGCCCTTCCTCCTCTGCTGGCCGATCGACATCGGTCACACGCTCTTCGAATGGGTCACCTTCATGAACGACTGGGGCGACGACGACGATCCCGCCATCGTCCAGATGCGCGCCGACCGCCTCCACCAGCGCACCGTCGTGATGGAGGAGGACACCCGCAACATGACGCCCATGCAGAAGTCGCTCGACTCCCCCGGCCTCATCGGCATCCCCGTCAGCTACCAGGAGCGCCGCATCTGGCACTGCGCCGAGACGCTCGACCGCGTCATCGGCCCCGAGCGTCTCCCCGAGCACCTGCGCGTGCCCCAGCTCCTCGAGCCCTACCTCGAGCGCTAGGCCTTGCCCGCTGGCTCCGAGAAGTTCAGGAGATTCCCGTCCGGGTCCCGGACGATGAAGCCGGTGAGTCCCCACGGCTTCGTCTCAAGCGGCCGGCAGAATTCCACGTCCCTGCCGGCGTACTCCCCGTACAGTCCCTCGACGTCGTCGACCTCGAGGTAGGCAGCCAGCAGCTCATGCCGCTCCGCCGCCTCGCGGTCCAGCACCGGCGCCTCGACAAGCCGCATGTTCAGGCGCACAGCGTCCCGCGAGAACTGCGCGTACACGGGCGGGTCGCCGAACAGGAAGCGGACCTCGAAGCCGAGCTGCTCCCCGTAGTACCGCGCTGCCCGCTCCATGTCGCCGGTGAACAGCTGCGGATAGGCAGCCGTCAGCCGCGCCGCCCCCGTGGATTCCTCCGGTGCGCCCATCCGTAACCCTTCGGGTCGCGACTGGCCGGGTCAGCCGGCCTGCGACCGCGTGGACGCCAGCTCGCGCTCCTGCCGGGGTGCGACCAGCGGCAGCTGGTCCTGCACGTCCATCGGGTAGCTGTCCGTGAAGCAGCCGTTGCAGAGGGAGCCCGCCGGCCGGCGCGTTGCCCGCACCAGGCCGTCGACGCTCAGGTAGCCCAGCGAGTCCGCCGCGATGTGCTCGCGGATCTCCGGCACCGACTTGTTGGCCGCGATCAGCTCCGAGCGCGTGGCCATGTCCACCCCCAGGTGGCAGGGGGCGATGATCGGCGGCGAGGCGATGCGCACGTGCACCTCCTTCGCCCCCGCCCGGCGCAGCAGCTCCATCACCCGCGGCTTCGTCGTCGCCCGCACGATGGAGTCGTCCACCACCACCACCCGCCGCCCGTCCAGCACCTCGCGCATCGCGTTCAGCTTCAGCGCCACGCCCGCGTCGCGGATGCGCTGGTCCGGCTGGATGAACGTGCGCCCCACGTAGCGGTTCTTCACGAGCCCGTCGCGATACTGGAGCCCCGCTTCCCGCGCGAATCCGATCGCCGCCGGAATGCCCGAGTCGGGCACGCCGATGACGAGGTCGGCGCTCGGCGGAGGGGGCTGCTCCCTCGCCAGCTCCTCCCCCAGCCGCTCCCGCGCCAGGTAGATCAGCTCGCCCGAGAGCCGGCTGTCCGGCCGCGCGAAGTAGACGTACTCCAGCGTGCATCCCGCCGTCCGCTCCGACCTGCCCAGCGGGAAGAAGCTGCGGATGCCCGACTCGTCGACCTGGATCACCTCGCCCGGCTCCACCTCCCGCTCGATCGTCGCCCCCAGGTGCTCCAGCGCGCAGGTCTCCGAGGCTGCGATCCACCCCTCCCCCAGCCGCCCCAGGCAGAGCGGGCGTACCCCGAGGGGGTCGCGCACCGCGAACAGCGTGTCCGGCGTCATGATCGTGAGCGAGTACGCCCCGCTCACCCGGCGCATCATGTAGTGGAAACGTTCCTCCCACGTGCCCGCGGGCGCCAGCGTCAGCAGGTGCGCGATCAGTTCCGTGTCGGCCGTGCCGTGCAGCTCCACGCCCATGGCCGCCACGTCCTCGCGCAGCACCTCGGCGTTGACCAGGTTCCCGTTGTGCGCGACCGCAATCTCCGCGCCGGTCTCGCGGTCATGGACGACGATTGGCTGCGCGTTGCGCGCCAGCGATCCGCCGGCGGTGCTGTAGCGGGTGTGCCCGATGGCGACATGCCCCTGCAGGCGCGCCAGGTCGGGCTCGTCGAACACCTGCGACACCAGCCCCATGCCCGTCCGCAGGCGTACCGGGCCACCATCGCTCGTGGCGATGCCGGCGCTCTCCTGGCCGCGGTGCTGGAGCGAGTAAAGCCCGTAGAAGGTAAGCCGAGCGACGTCCTCTCCCGGCCCGTAGACGCCGAAGACGCCACAGGCCTCGCGCGGATGGTCGCTGCCGTCGCTCAAAGGCTCGTCCGCCCTTCGCGCGTGGCTTCCTCGCCTCGCACGCCCAGTATAGCGGCCATGCCCTGTGGGGCTATTCGGAGGGGCTACGCGAGCGACTGGCCGGCCCAGAGGCGCCGGCTCCGGGCAGGCCTCACGACCCGCCGTCGGGGAAGCACTCGGGAGCCAGTGCCTCCACTGTGCCCGGGAGCCGGACCATGATCCCGCTAATGTCGCTTCCGTCCACGACGATCAGCGTCGCCTCGCTCTCGGCCGTCGTGAAGCCGTTCGCTGCCTCGTACCAGCCGAGGTCGACCGAGTCCGGGGGGCAGTATCTGCTGACCTTCAGCCGGTACGCACTGTCCGGTGGACGAAGCGTAAAGCGGCCGTCCCTGGCGACGGTCACCCCTTCGCTGCCCGAGCCGTCGACACGGACGGCGTAGACGGAGAGGCGGGTGGCATCGATCGGTTCGTCGTCCGGACCGCGGATATTCCCGGTAACGGTCCGCCGCACCTCCAGCTCCGCCGCACGATGGGCTGCGATTCCCTCATACGCGTCCCCCGGAGAAAGCCCGAACGTGTGCTCGAACGCTTCCTCCCAGTTCGCACTGTCGGGGAGGGCTCGGTAGTACGCCACCAGGGCGGCCTCACCCGCCCGGTTGACGAGCCACTCGGCTGCCAGCGTCGCGGTGGACGCGGTCTCTGCCCCCGTCAACTCCGCCGCCGTCGGCGACCACCGCTCGAGGTTCTCAAGGGGAGTCTGGTCGAAGCTCGCGGCCCAGGTCACCAGGGCCAGCGCGTCCCCCAGTGTCTTCTCGCCCTTCCAGTGGCGGAAGAGGTGCGCCGCGTACATCGCCGCACCCTCGCTCAGCCACTCGGGCCCCAGGTCCCTGCCCCCCGCCGCCTGCTCCTGGAACGCCTCGAAGTAGAACCTCTCGATCCAATCGAAGGTTCGCGTCGCATGGATGAAGATGGCGCCGTTCCGGTAGGTCGCCTTGTGAACCTCGGCCACTGGTTCGACCGGGCCTCCCAGCGCTGCTACCCACGCCTCGTCGTCGGCCGCGATGTGTATGCGCACGTCGGACACGCGGATGCCGAAGCGTTCGTCGAAGAATCGGATAACGTCGGCCACCCTCGTGCGAAGCG
Source organism: Dehalococcoidia bacterium (assembly GCA_022827945.1). GTDB lineage: Bacteria > Chloroflexota > Dehalococcoidia > Tepidiformales > Tepidiformaceae > UBA2991. The sequence continues at coordinate 46,997 of JAJEIT010000072.1, forward strand.
TCTCCTGCTCCTCCTCCGGCACGTCCCCCCAGAACGTCACAGACGGATCGCCCTCTTCGCCGGCCTGCCGGGTCGGGGTCTCTCCCGGCGTCTCTGTTGCGACGGGCGGGGGAGTCGGCTCGACGGTTGGCTCCGGGGTGGACACCGGCGTCGGCGTGGTCGTGGTGACGGGCGTGTCGGTTGCGGCGGGCGTTGTTGTTGCCGGTGGCGAGGTCGCCTCTCCCGGGGCGGGTGTGGGGCTGGCGGTGGCTGCACCGGCGGGCTCATCGCCGGGGCTCGCGGGCGCCTCCTCGTCGTTCACGATCAGGTAGGCCAGCACTCCGGCGGCGATCGCACCACCACCGACGATCGTGATCGCCGCACCCGCCACCACCGTCTTCCAGTAGCCGACGAGAAGCCCGATCGGAGTCAGCATCCAGCGGCGCGAAGCCGGCTGCGCGTCCGCCTGCGGCTCTCCGCGCCACGCCACCAGGTCCGCCCGGTCCGTCAGTTCAAGCTTGTTGCGGATGTTCCTGATGTGAAACTTGACCGTCGCGATGCCGAGCCCGAGCCGGACGGCGATCTCCGCATTGCTGGCGCCGGTGCGTATCTCCCGCAGAACGCGCCATTCCGCCGGAGTGAGGATGTCGGGATGGGGCGGACGGCCGCGCCCTCGTCTGAGCACGGCGTAAATCTAGCGGGCGGACCGGCGAATTTCCCCAGCCCCCCACGTCTGTGTCAGTTCCGGGGAACGGCTAGTTGGCCGGCTCGAACGGGTCCGTCGGCGGCTTGTCGTAGTCGAGGTACGGCGGCCACAGCGACTCGAGCTCACGCCGGATCGGGTCGCCTTCGGGCAGGTAGCGGTGGAACTGCGGCTCCACGTCGCGACGCTGCCAGCCACCCTCGATTGTGTCCTCCTTGATCTTGTCCTGGAGGAGCATCAGGCCCGTCAGCAGCGACTCCGGCCGCGGCGGGCAGCCCGGCACGTACACGTCCACCGGCAGGAGGACGTTGACGCCCGGGGTCACGCTGTAGGCGTAGGCGAAGGGCCCGCCCATCGTGGCGCAGCCGCCCATCGCGATCGCCCACTTCGGCTCCGGCATCTGCAGCCAGACGCGCCGGACGGCGGGGGCCATCTTCCACGTCACCGTGCCGGGCACGATCAGCAGGTCCGCCTGCCGCGGCGAGGCCCGGAAGATCTCCGCCCCGAAGCGCGCGATGTCGTAGCGCGGCATGGCCGTCGCGATCATCTCCATCGCGCAGCAGGCAAGCCCGAACATCGCCGGCCACAGCGACGAGCGCCGCGCCCAGTTCAGCACCTGGTCCACGCTCGTCACGAGCACGTTCTGCTGCAGCTCCTCCTCCACGCCCGTGAAGTCGTGAAGCGGCAGCGACTCGTAGACCTTGGTCGAATGTTCTGCGGGCATCGCGCTCAGCCTACGGCGGCGTCGGAGCAGGCGCTAGCGCCGTCCCGAGTAGTACGCCCCGTCGTTGATCGGCTCGTCGATAAAGAGATCGCCGTTCCGGATCTTCATGTTGTAGCCGCACTCCGGATTCGTGCACGCCCATGCCTTGTAATGAATGGGCGCCCCCTGGCTTCCGAAGTCCGAAAAGGGAACGAGATCGCCGTCGTCACACCGACGGCAGCGTGGAAATTCGTCCATTCCTCCACCCCAACCCGTGGTAGTCGCGGAATCCTACCAACCGCCCCCACCCCGGGCAACGGCCAGCATCCCTAGGCCTTCGCCGGAGCAGTCCCCGCCGCCGCCAGAAGGTCCGCCAGCAGCAGCTCGAAGTCGGCCTCCGTGATCTCCCGCAGGTTGCCCTGGTAGGCCAGCGTCCAGTGCTCGCGGGGCCACCGCTGCGTCCACTCCATGCGGTCGTGGTACGGCTCAGCGTCGAGCCACCGGCTCTCGTCCAGCTCGACCAGCGGCTCCGTCTCGACCCGGAAGGGATACAGCTCATCCGGCTTCTTGCTGCTCTGCCAGATGCGCGTGCTCTCCTCGACGATCGGCGAGTTCACCCGCACCGCCCCCGCGATCTGCTTCTTCCCCGTCACGTAAAAGACGAGCCCGTCGCCCGGCTCGATGCGGTACACCATCTTGCTGCGCGTGCTCTTGAAAGCGTGCCGTGCGAACCCCAGCTCGCGCGTCTTCCCGAAGATCTCCGGCCCTTGCGTCACCATCCAGTACTTCGGCACGATTCCGTTCCTCCCGGGTCCGTCTCTTGTGGCTTCTACTGTAGCTGCGGCGACCAGTCCCCCGCATACCCCCGCACGAGCAGGTCGTCCCCCAGTTCCTCGATGGTGCGCTCCCGCAGCCGGAACGCGTCGGCCGCGCGCGTGACTCCCGCCCCGCCAACCGCCGCCACCCCGTCCCCGCCCATGATGCTGGGCGCCAGGAACGCCCAGACCTCGTCGACGTGCCCGCCCTCGAACAGCGACCCCAGCACCGCCCCGCCACCCTCCGCCCAGATGGAGAGAACCCCCCGCTCCGCGAGCGCCGCCAGCAGCTGGTCGAGGTTGAGCCCGGCTCCGTCCCGCTCGCACTCGACCACCTGCGCCCCCGTCCCCGCGATCGCCACCTTCCACGCCCCGCTCGCCTCGTGCGAGGTCGCCACGAGCGTCCGTCCCGGCTCCGAGAACAGCTTCGCCTCCGGCGCGAGCCGCCCCCGCCCGTCGAGCACGACCCGGAGCGGCTGCCGCTCCGCTGTCTGCCCCCCCGGACGCGCCGTCAGCGATGGGTCGTCGGCCAGCGCCGTCCCGCTCCCCACGAGTACCGCGTCGACCCAGTCGCGCTGCTCGTGCGCCCGCTCGCGCGCCGCCTCCCCCGTGATCCACTGCGAATCGCCTCCCGCCGCCGCGATACGCCCGTCCAGCGTCGCCGCGAACTTCGCGATGACGTACGGCCGCCCCGTCTCGCGGTGTTTCAGGTAGGGCCGCAGGAGCGCTTCTGCCTCCGCCGCCCCGTCCCCCACCTCCACCTCGATCCCCGCCTCGCGGAGCAGCTCCACCCCCCGCTCTCGCACGCGCGGTTCCGCATCCAGTAGCGCCACGACCACCCGCTCGATGCCCGCCTCGATGATCGCCTCCGCACACGGCTGCGTCCGCTTCCCCGGGAAGGGCGCGCACGGCTCGAGGGTCACGTACAGCGTCCCGCCCCGCTCCCCGCCGGTCAGCGCGCGAGCCTCCGCGTGCGGACCCCCGTCCGGCGAGGTCGCGCCCTCCGCCACCACCCGCCCGTCGCGCACCAGCGCCGCGCCCACCCAGGGATTGGGGCTCGTGCGTCCCCGCACCCCGCGCGCCGCCGCCAGCGCCCGCTGCATGAACGGTGAAGCGTCCGCCATCGCCCCCAGCTTAGCGGCCTCTTCCGCCCTCAGGCGCGTGCGGGCGGGTGGGATCGTCGTAGTAAGCTTGAAGCACGCCTCCGTAGCTCAACGGACAGAGCACCTGGCTTCGGACCAGGGGGTTGTGGGTTCGAGTCCTGCCGGGGGCGCCAGTTGAAACAGCTGTGGGTCGTTCAGCCAATGCCCGCCGGCGTAGGTGGCTCCAGCGTCAGGCTCTCAACCTCTCCATCGGCGCCACGGACCTTGACCTCGATCTCCGCGTCGAAGGCCGCCAGCAGCCGCTGGATGGTTCGCCAGGTGGGCTGGACTTCCGCCGCCTCGATCCGGGAGATCTCGGGCTGGGTCATCCCCGCCCGCTGGGCGACCGCAGCCTGCGAAAGCCCGGTCACTCGTCGCAGCGTGATCAGCAAGCTCGCGAGCTGGTATTGGGGCCTGATGGCTTCATAGGCGACCCGTGTCTCGGGGTCTGCAAGCAGTTCTGCCTTGAGGTCTTTCCAATCGGTCATGACAGTCTCTCTTCCGCGAGTTAAGGAGCTCGCCCCGTCCACCCGTTCTAGGCAATAGTCAGTGCTAGGAGCGTCTCTCCTCTCTCGCAAGCCAGGTCGCTTGCCGCTTCTTCGCCGTTTCGATCTCATTCCGTGGCGTTCGTTGCGTCTTCTTCGTGAAGCCGTGCAGCAGCCCGAACGTGTGACCGAACCAGTGGAAGTAGATCACGCGCTGGATTCCGTTCTGGCTCCGAGCCCGTAGTTCCCACAGCCCACCTTCCAGTGGGCGCGCATGGGGTAGACCTAGCGCGTTCCCGTGCTCCTCCAACAGGTCGACTACGTTCAATACTGCAGCCCTGCCCTCCGGGTCGAGGCTCCGTATCCAGTCGTCCACTGGTTTCTGTCCAGTGTCTGACGTAAACGTCCGCACGGCCCAAGGCACCCCTGGAGTATAGCAAATACGCTATGTCTCGCGCGTCTCGACCGGACCTCCGCGCCTACAATGACGCTCCATGGACACCGTGCTCGCCGGCGGCGTGGGCGCTGCCCGATTCCTCCAGGGACTCGTGCAGGTCGTCGACCCTGCCTCCGTCACCGTCATCTCCAACGTTGCCGACGACGTCGAGATGTTCGGCCTGCACGTCTCCCCCGACACCGACATCGTCATCTACTCCCTCGCCGGGGTCGTTAATCCGGAGACCGGCTGGGGCCTTGAGGGCGACACCTTCGATGTCGTCGACGCCCTGCGACGCTTTGGCTACGGACGCTGGTTCAACCTTGGCGACCGCGACCTCGCCACCGCCGTCCACCGGACGAGACTCCTCCGCGAAGGCCGCCCCATGCACGAGATCGTCGCCGAGCTGACCACAGCCTTCGGCGTCGCCTCGACCATCCTGCCGGTCACCAACGAGCGCGTCGCCACCCATGTCGTGACGGCGGATGGAGAGCTCGACTTCCAGGACTACATGGTGCGGCTCGCCACCGAGCCCGACGTGACCGGCGTGCGCTTCGCCGGCGCCGACGAGGCCGTCCCCGGCCCCGGCGTCCTCGACGCCGTCCGCGAGGCCGACCGCCTCATCATCGCCCCCAGCAATCCCTTCGTGAGCATCGGCCCCATCCTCGCCGTCCCCGGGGTCCGCGAGGCCGTCGTCGAGAGCAACGCCCGGCGCATCGGCATCAGCCCCATCGTCGGCGGCCAGGCGATCAAGGGCCCGGCTGCCAAGATGCTCGCGAGCCTCGGCCACGAGGTCTCCGCGCTCGGCGTGGCGGAGATCTACCGCGACCTCGTCGACGTCATGGTCATCGACGAGGAGGACCGCGCCCTCGCCCCGCGCGTCGAAGCCCTCGGCCTCACCTGCGCCGTCACCAACACCATGATGACCAGCCCCGAACGCAAAGCCGCCCTCGCCCGCTTCCTCACAACGCTGTAGGGGCCACGCCGGCGGCCGCAGCACGCCTGGAGGGGTCCGCCTATTCGTCCGACCCCATGATGCACTCTTCGTGGACCTCACTCGGGATCACCTGGCCCGACGCCACGCCATGATCGTGCAGGCATTGAACTTGCTCCTCGGTGAGCACGATCCTCTCGCCCGCAACCCCACCCGCACTCTCACCGAATTCGCCTGACTCGATGCACTTCTCGCGGACCTCACTGGGGATCACCTGGCCCGAGCCCACGCCATGGTCGTGCAGGCATTGAACTTGCTCCTTCGTGAGCACGATTGGCTCGCGCGCACCTCCAACCGCGCCCTCACCGAAAACCGACTCCTCGCTGGCAGCCGCCGTGGCGGCCCGCTCGGCGGCTGCCATCAAGCTGTTGTCACGGTCGTAGGCTGCGCGGGCGTCGGCCACGAGCTGCGCCACGTGGGCTTCGGTAACTCCCAGGTGCTCAATGAGAACCTCCGCTGGGAACTTGCCGCCCTGGACCGCCACGTCGACGCCCGTAGCTCCCAGCAGGTCCAGCGTCCGCAGGACTGCGGCGCCCGATGCATAGAACCGCGTCAAGCCGAAGTACTGCTTCACCGACACCTGTACCTCGGGGCGTTGCTGTGGGTCGCCGAAGAGGCCCCACTCGTAGTTCCCTGCATGGTGGAAGAAGCGAGTGTCGTCGCCGGCCATGCGGTGTTCGAGGTAGCGGGCAGTCCCTTCGATCCGTTCCTGGTCGTTGTCATGCGCCACCCGGTTGTCGGCACCGAGCCGGGCCATGCGGAGCGCGGCGAAGCGGCGGGCCGCCGTTTCGCGGATGCCCGCGTCCCCGGTTGTGATGGCTTCCCTGAGTGCGCGATCTTCCAGAATCGCCAGCGCGATGTTCTCGGCGGTGAAGGGGTAGTTCTCAAAGTCCTGCCCGGTGGCAAAGCCTCTGAACTCCACGATCTGATGGCGGTGGAACAGTTCGTGCATGAACGTGGCTGTCCACACGAAGCTGAAAGGCTCGAAGTACTCTTCGCCGCCGCCGGCGATCATGACGAACGTGGCGACGCCCGCCAGTCCGGTGTCCAGATCGAAGCGCGGGATCGTGGCGATTCGCTCCCCAACGTCAGCGTTCAGATCGGTGAAGTAGTGCAGCGACCTGAAAGGTGTGCCCTCCACGCTGAGTGGCGTCGGCTCACCTATCGTTTCGGGGGACGGGAAGTTGATGGCCAGCGCGGACGCGAACTCCTCTTCGGGGGTTCGGTACACGGCGAGCGCGGGGTATGCACCGGGGTCGAAGCCGGCCCAGACACCCGTGGCTCCGGTGTAGGCCGTTGCGAGGTTGGCGATGACTTCCTCGGTCCACTCACCCGCCGCGGCTGGCGGGGACGCCGTCCCCGCAGGTGTGGGAGTTGACGTGGGGGCATCGCCGCCGCAAGCGGACGCGGCCAGGCCCACCGCCACCAAGGCTGCCACCAGAGTTGCGCGGGCAAGGTTCGTGATGAGCGTCATCTCTGCCGCCTCATCGTGGTGCCTTCTCTGCCAGCGCTTCCCGGTTCACTGCCGACTGAACGTAGCAGAGGGGTTGCGGGGAACCCATGGCTCCGCACCGCAGCCGCCCTCTAGGGACCGCCTCCATGAATCCCGCGGTGCCGTACGAGCTCGCGTTCCACCTCCATCTCCCTCTGCAACTGCTTCCGCACCACCTCGCGGTCCTCAGCCGTCGCTGGCTCCTTGCCGTCCACCAGCACGCGGTTCTGCCTGTGCAACAACCGCTTCCAGGAGAACTTCACGACGGTATCCTCCCCACGCGGGTTCAACGCCCCCACCTTACAAGACCGGGCAACCGATGGGCCGTGCGTGCGCGAGCTCTAGAAGATCGGGTTGACGATGATCGCCTGCTCTCGCTCCGGCCCCACCGAGATCAGGTCCACCGGAACCCCCAGCAGCGACTCCACGCGCCGGATGTACACCTGCGCCTCCGCGGGCAGGTCGTCGAACGTGCGCACGCCCGAGGTCGGCGCGTCCCAACCCGGAAGCTCCTCGTAGACCGGCTTCGCCTTTCGCAGCGCCGAGGCACTCGCCGGCATCGTCTTCACGATCTCGCCGTCGATCTCGTAGGCCGTGCACAGCTTCAGCGCCGGCAGCCCGTCGAGCACGTCGAGCCGGGTCAGCGCCAGCGCCGAGAGCCCGTTGAAACGCACCGAGTAGCGCGCCGCCACCGTGTCCAGCCAGCCGATACGCCGCGGACGGCCCGTCGTGGTTCCGTACTCCCCGCGCCCGAACTCCTTGCCGTGGTCGCGCAGCTTGTCGGCCATCTCCCCGAACAGCTCCGTCGGGAAGGGCCCGTTGCCGACCCGCGTGCAGTAGCTCTTGAACACGCCCACCGCCCGCTGCACGTTCGTTGGCCCGATGCCGATGCCCAGGGTCGCCCCGCCCGCGGTGCTGCTCGGCACGCTCGAAGTCACGTACTCGTAGGTTCCGTGGTCGAGGTCCAGCAGCGAGCCCTGCGCGCCCTCGAGCAGCACGTATTCGCCCGCGTGCAGCGCCTCGGTCACGATCGCCTGCGTATCCGCGACGAACGGCTGCAGCCGCCGGCCGTATTCTGTGTACTCCTCGAAACAGGCATCGAAGTCGATCGGCTCACCGCCGTAGACGCCCGTGATCACGCGGTTCTGGTAGTCCACCACCGACCGCATGCGCGACAGCAGGTCCTCGGGCTCCAGCAGGTCGATGATGCGAATGCCGCGCCGCGCTACCTTGTCGGTGAAGCACGGCCCGATGCCCTTCCCCGTCGTCCCGATGGCCCCGGCGCCGAGCCGCTCCTCTTCGAGCAGGTCGATGAGCCGGTGCCAGGGCATGACCACCTGCGCCCGGGCGCTCACCGCCAGCTTGCTCGTGTCGATGCCCCGAGACTCCAGCTGCGAGATCTCGCCCAGCAGCACCTCCGGGTCGACGGCGACGCCGTTCCCGATAACGCACGTCTTTTCCGGGTAGAAGATGCCCGCCGGCACGAGGTGCAGCTTGAACTCGCCAAGCTCGTTCACGATCGTGTGCCCGGCGTTGTTCCCCGCCGAGTACCGCGCGACGACACGTGCCTTTCGGGCCAGCAGGTCGACGATGCGGCCCTTGCCCTCGTCGCCCCACTGCCCACCAACAACCACAACAGCCGGCATGGTGGACTCGCTCCGGGCGCTCCCTCTTATCGGAAGCCGGCCCGTTCAGAAAGTGTACAGCCTCGCGCGGGAGGCGCGAGCGCTACTGGGTTGGGCGTTCAGTCCTCGGCCAGCAGGGTCTCGACCTCACGGACGAGAGTCGGCAACTCCTCGGTGACGGCCTGCCAGACCAACCGGCTATCGACGAAGGTGTATCCGTGAACAAGGACGTTGCGGAAAGCGATGATTCGACCGGAATCGGTAATGCGGTCGGCCGTGACCTCGTCGCGACGAGCCAACTGCGACATGGCTTCGCCAATGATGGTGAACTCTCGCTCGATGGCGGCGCGCAACATCGGTTCACGCATGTAGTCCGCGAACGTCTTGTCCGCAGAGAACTCTCCGATCAGGCGGGCCGCTTTCTGCATGTCGAAGAGGTACTTTTTCGACTCAGGCCGCATAGACCGGCGTCCTGGACTCCTCCACCGACTCCCGGAAGTAGGGGTTGTCGATGGTCGACTCTACAACCAGGTCGATGGGGCGCCCGAACATCTCCTCGAGCCCTTCCAGCAGGCCGAAGTAGGCGTTCGCGTAGACCCGGTGTGAGTCCGTCGGCTGGAACTCCACCAGAAAGTCGAGGTCGCTCTCGCCGGGGCGGTAGGCGCCGGTGGCAGCCGACCCGAACAGGTCGAGGCGCTGGACACGATGAAGCCGGCAGAGGCTCTCAAGCTCCGCTGCGCGCTCGGCGACGGCGGGGGCGATCACGACCATGACTGCGTTTCAGTATGGGCAGCCCCACAACCCCCCGCAATCTTGATGTTCCGCCCTCGCCTCCCCGCTGCCCGGCACGGTAGAGTGCCGTCGTGGCTGTCGTCGACATCCCCGCTCCCATGTCCGGTTCCGTGTTCGAGGTGCTGGTGAGCGCCGGCGCCTCCGTGAGCGCGGGTCAGGAAGTGATCGTGCTGGAGTCCATGAAGATGGAGATTCCGGTTGAGAGCCCCGAGGCCGGCGTCGTCGCCGAGGTGCTCGTCTCCCCCGAGGAGACCGTCGAGGAAGGCCAGACACTCGTTCGCGTCGAGTCCTAGCCCGCTTCCTCGCGGCTGCGTTCCTCCAGGAACCGTCCCCACAGTTCGTCGCGCTTGCGCGAGCCCCGCAGGTACCCCACCTGCCCGCAGATGAGCGGCCCGAAGAGCTGCGCCAGCAGGTACCCGCCGCCGATGAGCGCCAGGAACGCGATGCCCAGCGCGATGCTGCGGTTCCCCACCAGGTCTGTTCCGTACACCACCAGCGCCACGAACACGCCCGCCGCGATCAGCAACCCGATCATCGCGCCGCCGTACACCCAGCGCTCCTCCGTCCGCTTCTTCTCGCGGTAGATGATGAGCGCTTCCCGCGGCACCTTGTCGACCGTCGGAAGGTCCCCCGTCGCCGTGCTGCAGTAGGGGCAGCGCTCGATGTCGCGCGCCAACCGCGCGTAGCAGAACCCGCAGAAGCGACCCGAGTTCGGTATCCGGCGGTCGAGGATTTCGTCCATCCGGTCCTGCAACCGCTGGACGTACGGGTAGGGCGAGACGTACCCCGCGACCTCCTGCGTTTCCGCCACCGTCTCCTCCGGGCGGTCAGTCCGGGTGAATCCGCACGGTCCCCGCGGCTCCGTCGACCGTGACCGTCGCCCCGTCGGGGATGCGCTGCGTGCCCGACTCCGTGCCGGTCACGCAGGGGATGCCGTACTCGCGCGCCTCGATGGCGGCGTGCGAGAGCACCCCGCCCTGGTTCGTCACGATCGCCGCCGCCGTGGTGAACACGGGCATCCATGAGGGCGCCGTGAACGGGCAGACGAGGATGTCGCCCGGCTCCAGCGCTTCCGCCTCCTCGAGGCTGAAGACGACCCTTGCCCGTCCCGTCACGACGCCGTGGCTGGCGCCCTTGCCGTTCAGCAGCATCGGGTCGTCGCTGGGCTTCGGCGGTCCCCCGAACATGAGCGCGATCGGATTCGGCGGGCCACCCGCGGGCGGTGGCGCCGGCGGCGGACCGAGGGTGAGGGGAGGGGCGAGGTCCGCCCACGAGGCGAGCTCGGCCTTCCGTTCCTCGATCGTCTCCAGCATCGCCCCCGAAGGGTTCGCGGCGAGCGGGGCCAGCTCCGCCAGCCGCAGGTGGAACACGTCCTCGGGCGCCGCCAGCGCTCCGGCGGTTGTGAGCTTGGTCCCCAGCGCGAGGCACGCCGGTCGGAGCGCCCCCACGCAGTTCTGCTGCCAGTGCGCGCGCCCCTCGATCACGAACACGTAGTCGGCCGCCCCTTCGACCAGCTCCCGGAACCGTTCCCGGTCGCTGTCGTCCGAAAGGGCCGCTTCGCAGCGCGCGACGGTGTCGGCCCGTTCTGCCGCCGAGCGTGCGTGCGCCGACACCGGCGCCCGCGAGGGGTCGGCCACGTATCCCGCCAGCAGGCGAAGCGCCGCCCCCGGCTCCTCCCGCCACGTCGGCGTGTGCAGCTCCCACCACGTCTGCGAGCCGTGTCCGTAGTCCTCGAGGTACGCGTCGAACGCTTGCCCGAACGCGTCGCCGCCCTCCGCCGCCCGCGCCTCCGCAAGGTCGCCCGCGCCGACCGCCTCCAGCAGCGCCGGCGATGCCTGCGCCAGCGGCGCCAGCGCCTCCAGCTTCAGCCCCCGCGCCGCCGACTCGTTGTCGACTCCCTGCACGAGCGCCGCCACCAGGCGGTCGCGGTCGCCCATGGATCCCAGCTTCTCGCCGCAGAAGACCATCAGGGCGCTGGCCGGGGCCGCGATGATCATGAGCGGCTGCATCGTGTACGCGAACCCCCGCGCCGCCTCCGCCACGTAGCCGGGAAGCGCCTGCGCCAGCTCCTCGATCGGCCAGGGCCCGTAATCCTCCGACCACAGCCCTTCGCAGATCTCGCGGACGCGCGGCAGCGCGTGCTGCTCCCATGCCTCCCGGCCGTCGTTCGACGGCGGCGGGTCGAGCGCCGCTGCGGGCTGCCCCGTCCCCCCACCGAGGAAGGTGTACCCGTTGAGGTGAATCGCCCGCCCGCCGAAGGCCAGCATGAACGTCTCGAACATCTCCTGCGCGAGGGGCGGCAGCGGCCGCAGCACATGCGGGATGAGGCGCAGGGACACCTCTTCCATGCCGGGCGGGGGCGCGAAGGTCTCGGTGGTTGTCATGGGAACTCCGGGGCGCGGGGTTCCGGCATTGTACGGGCGCGCCTTCCGAAGGGCCCCGGACCCTTCGTCCCTAGCCGAGTCCCAGTGCCCTTGCCCGCTGGTGGTCGACCTTTGTGCAGCGGTCCTGCGTCGCGACCAGTCCCGCCTCCAGCGCCCGCTCGATTGCCGCATCGTTCCTGATGCCCAGCTGCAGCCACACGGTCCCTGCCCCTATCGCGATCGCGTCATCGACGAACGGCCCGGTCCGATCCGGCCGCACGAACACGTCGACGAGGTCCACGTGCTCGGGGATGTCGCGAAGGCTCGCGTAGGCCCGTTCGCCCAGCACCTCGTCCGCGGGCTGCTGCACCGGCACGGGGATGATCCGGTATCCCTCCGACTGCAGGTACGCCGCCACCTCGTACGCCGGGCGGAACGTTCGCGAATCGAGGCCCACCACCGCGATCGTCTTCGCTCCCAGCAGGGCGTCGAGCACGGGGTCGCTACTCATCGGGCGTGCCTCCGGCCGCTTCTTCCTCGCTCAGCTCGACGAGCTCCCAGCCCTCCGGCAGCTTCACCTCGGCCCCCGTCAGGTTGGCGACGGCGGTCGCGACCGCCATGGTGCGGTCCATCCCGTCCGTCTGGTCCCCGGCGGGAACCGGCACCTGCGCCAGGGTCAGCCGCTTCCCCGACTGCTTCACCAGCACCAGCGCGAACTGCCGCAGCGTGTCCGTCTCCTCGCGCCAGCGATCCGGTGCGTCCCCCTCGATCGTGATCGCGAGGTGGTCGATCTTCGCGAACGGCACCAGCTCGCGCGTCCCCACGCCCATCCCCAGGTACCCCTGCTGCCACGTCGCCGAACCTTTGCGCCCATCGACGACCACGTCCGCCCCCATGACCGCCGTCACCAGCGCCATCATGGAGATGGGGAAGGCGATGAGCGCGAACAGCAGGAGCGCCACCAGCAGGCCGAAGTGCAGGTCGCCGGCCTCGATCGCGATCAGCGCTCCCGCTCCCCCGCCCAGCGCTACCCCCAGCAGCGGGAGCAGGACCGTGCTCCGGGCGCTCCGGATCTCCACCCGATCGTTGCCGATGAGCGCCACCGATCGGTGCAGCAGCACCTCGTACCGCCCGTCCCGGCGGCGCGCGGCCACATGGCTCGGAAGAGCGGCGTCGACCATGCGGGAAGCGTAGCAGGGAGGCGCTCGGGGTGCGCCGCCGCTCGCGGGTGATCGGGCGTGCCTGTACGCTTATTGACAATGAACGAGCTGCTGCGCTCGCGCACCCGTGTTGTCGTGACGGGCCTTGGAGCGGTAACCCCGGCTGGCACGAACGTGCCCGATTTCTGGGACAACATGCTGGAGGGTCGCTCCGGCATCGATCACATCACCTTCTTCGACACGACCGAGTTCCCCTGCAAGTTCGCCGGCGAGATCCCCGAGTTCGTTCCCGCCGAGTTCATGGACCGCAAGGCGGCCCGCCGCATGGGCCGCTTCTCGCAGCTGATGGTGGCCGCCGCCCGCGAGGCCATCCACGACGGCTCCCTCGACCTGGAGTCGCAGGACCTCAACCGGATTGGCGTCCTCGTCGGCAACGGCGGCGGTGGCTACCCCGGCATCCAGGAGGCCGCCCACACGCTCTTCGAGCGTGGCGGCATGCGCATCGACCCCTTCTTCTTCTCGAAGCAGCTCGCCAACATGGCGGGCGCCCAGGTCGCGATGCAGTTCGGCCTTCGCGGCTACAACGGCACGATCGTCACGGCCTGCGCCGCGGGGACCCAGGCCATCGGCGAGGCCGCCCTCATGATCCGCGGCGGCCGCGCCGACGTCGTCCTCGCGGGCGGCTGCGAGGCGGGCATCAGCGAGCTCGGCCTCGCCGGCTTCTGCGTCATGAAGGCCGTCACCAGCGCCGAGGGCGACCCCGTGAAGGCGAGCCGCCCCTTCGACGCCGAACGCGACGGCTTCGTCCCCTGCGAGGGGGCCGGCGCCATCCTCCTCGAGAGCGAGGAGCACGCCATTCGCCGCGGCGCCACCGTCTACGCCGAGCTCGCCGGCTTCGGCTGCACCTCCGATGCCTTCCACGTCGTCGCCCCTCCCGAGGGCGGCGAGGGCGCCGCCCGCGCCATGCAGGAAGCGCTCGACGACGCCGGAATGCACCCCGACGCAATCGGCTACATCAACGCCCACGCCACGAGCACCCCCGCCGGCGACACCGCCGAGACCGACGCCATCAAGACCGTCTTCGGCGAGCGCGCCTACGACATCCCCATCAGCGCCACCAAGAGCCTCATCGGCCACGGCCTCGGGGCCAGCGGCGGCATGGAGACCGTCGCCGCCATCAAGACGCTGGAGACAGGGCTCGCGCACCCCACCATCAACCTCGAGAACCCGGACCCCACCTGCGACCTCGACTACATCCCCGAGGGCCAGCGCCGCGTCGACCCGCAGGTCATCATGAAGAACAGCTTCGGTTTCGGCGGCCAGAACAGCTGCCTCGTCCTCTCCCGCTACGAGCCGTAGCGAGACGCGCTACTCGCTCGCGGCGGCCGCGCGCAACTCCGCGATGTCGAGCTTCTCCATCTCCAGCAGCGCTCCCATGACCCGCCCTGGGTTCTTCGCCATGATCTCTCCCAGCATGGCGGGGACGACCTGCCAGGAGACACCGAATCGGTCCTCCAGCCATCCGCACTGAGTAGTGGCCCCGCCCTCGGAGAGCCGGTCCCAGTAGTAGTCGATCTCCTCCTGCGTCTCGCAGGCCACGTTGAAGGAGATCGCCAGGGTGAAGGTGGCCTCCGCTCCGGCGTCGAAGGCCTCGAATCGTTGGCCTTCCAGCTCGAACTCCACCACTGCCCCTCCCTCCGCAGGGCCTACCGCGATGGTCGACTCGGACAGGATCCGTGAGTTGGGGAAGACGGCCACGTAAAACTCGGCCGCCTCTCTGGCCCGACCGTTGAACCACATGGAGGGGCGTATCCGGGAACCCACGTGCGCCACTTGAACTCTCCCTGTTCAGCTTCAGGCCGAGGTGCTGCGTGCCCCCTACGCCGACCCGTGCCGCAGCAGCTGCCCCGGCGTCGCGCCCGTGCAGTCGCGGTCCTCGAACGTGACCTCGCCGTTCACCATCGTGTAGCGGTAGCCCTCGGCCTTCCGCACGCGACGCCAGGCGCCCGCGGGGAAGTCCCACGCCTTCACGATCGGCAGCATCTCCAGCTTCTCGTAGTCGTACACCACGATGTCCGCCGGAGCGCCCTCGCGGATGCAGCCCCGGTCGCGGAAGCCGGCCGCCAGCGCCGGGTAGGCGGCGAGACGCCAGTGCGCCTGCTCCAGGTCCATGATCCCCGCGTCCCGTACCCAGCGAGCCAGGAACTCCGTCGGGTACGCCCCCAGCGTGATGAACTTCGTGTGCGCGCCGCCGTCCGAGACCCCCGGTATCGCCACCGACGAGTTCGCCACCTCCGCCATCGCGTCCGGGTCCGTGGGGCGCGGCGGCGTCACGAACGTCGCCTGCAGGTCGTCCGCCAGCGAGAGGTCGAGGAACGCGTCGATGATGTGCTTCCCCTCCCGCTCCGCGATCTCGGCCAGGCCGTGACCCTCGTACTCCTTCAGCTCCGGGCTCTCGACCTCCTCGACCGTGAGCTGGGCGATGCCGGAGACGTTCGCGCCCCCGCCGGCCGCCTTCATCTGCGACTCGATGCCGCCGCCTGCGATCGGCCCGTGGCCTGCGTCGAACTCGTCCCGCAGCGCCTGGCGCACTTCGCCGTCGCGCATCTTCTCCATGCGCACCTCGCGTGTCCCGAGCGTGACCTCGCGCCAGATCGGGCTCGAGTCGAACAGGTTCCAGTCCTCCAGGTTGAACTCGAAGCCCACGTCCACCGTCAGCGCCTGCCCGAAGATGCGCAGACCCCTCGCATTCGCCTCGTCCAGCTTCTCGATCATGAGCCGGTGCGGCGGCGTGTTCTGGCCGTGTTGGTCCGTCGCCGGCGCCAGCAGGTTCCAGATGACGGGACGACCGCTCACCTCCGCCACCTTCTCCGCCGCCTCGAACGGCCCCGTGATCTGCGCGAACCCCCGCCCGACCTTCCCCATCACCCCGGCGAACGCGAGCAGATCCTCCTCCGACATCAGGTCCGTGATCATCGGCGTCCCGTCGTAGTCACGCTGGACGCTCTCCTCGCCCCCGAGCTGCACGGAGAAGCCGCACGCCCCCGCCCGCAGCGCTTCCTCGAAGAGGCGGCACATCTCCTCGCGCTCCGCCTCCGTTGCGGAACGGTTCTTCGCCGACTCCAGCCCCATCACGTACGCCATCAGCGGGTTCAGACCCACGTAGCTGAGCAGGTTCACGCCCTTCGGCGTCCGCTCCAGGCTGTCGAGGAACTCGGGGTAGGTCTCCCAGTCCCAGGCCATCCCCTCCCGCATCGACTCCATCGGCACTGCCTCGTTGCGGGCCATCGTCAGCATCGCCCGCTCCTGGTCCTCCGCCCGCACCGGCGCGAACCCGAAGCCGCAGTTCCCGATCACGACCGAGGTCACCCCGTGCCAGCCCGAGATGCTGCACCAGGGGTCCCAGTACACCTGCGAGTCGTAGTGCGTGTGCAGGTCGACGAACCCCGGCGCCACGACCAGCCCCTCGGCGTCGATCACCCGCGCGCCCTCGCTGTTGTGGATGCGCCCGATCGAGGCGACGAGCCCGTCCTTGATGCCGATGTCGGCGCGGAAGCGCGGCGTGCGCAGGCCGTCGATCACGGTCCCGCCGCGGATGATGGTGTCGAACATGTCGGGGTCGCCTCCAGGTGTCTCAGGGCGCCCATTCGCACCGCGTACGAGGCGCGCAGGGCCCTGCGCTGAGCCTACCACTCCGGCCCTGCGGTTCCCATAACGAGGAGCCCATCCCCGCCCCGCCCTGCCGCATACTGGCGCCCATGCCGTGGGTCTCCGACGACAACGTTGCCACCTTCGTCGATCTCTACGAGCTCACCATGGCCGCAAGCTATTTCGCCCACGGCATGAACGAGCCCGCCACCTTCGAGCTCTCCGTGCGGCAGCTCCCCCCGGGCCGCGGCTTCCTCGTCGCCTGCGGCCTCGAGGACGCCCTCGCCTACCTCGATGGCCTCGCCTTCAGCGACGACACCATCGACTATCTCCGCTCGCTCGGCACGTTCGACGAGGCGTTCCTCGAACACCTGGCGGACCTGCGCTTTACGGGCGACGCCTGGGCCGTGCCCGAGGGCGAGACCGTCTTCGCCGCGGAGCCCCTCCTCCGCGTCACGGCCCCCCTCATCGAGGCGCAGCTGGCCGAGACCTTCCTCCTCAACGCCATCACCTTCCAGACCATGATTGCGACCAAGGCCGCGCGCATCGCTCTGGCCTGCGGCGACCGCACCTTCGTTGACTTCTCCGGCCGCCGCGACCACGGCGCCGGCGCGGCGCTCGGGGTCGCGCGCGCCTCCTGCGTGGGCGGCGCCTCCGGCACCTCCAACGTGCTCGCGGGCCAGGTGTACGGCCTCGACCTCAGCGGCACGATGGCCCACTCCTACGTCCTCTCCTTCCCGGACGAGGCCGAGGCCTTCCGCGCCTACCCCCGCGACTTCCCCGAGAGGGCTGTTCTCCTCATCGACACCTACGACACCATCGAGGGCGCGCGCCACGCCGCCGCCGTCGCCAACGAGCTGCGGGCGGAGGGCGTCACGATCCGCGCCGTCCGCCTCGATTCCGGGGACCTCGGCGCGCTCGCCCGCTCCGTCCGGGCCGTGCTCGACGAGGCCGGCTGCGGCGACATCCGCATCTTCGCCTCGAGTGACCTCGACGAGTACCGCATCGGCGAACTCCTGGCGCAGGGCGCGCCCATCGATGCCTTCGGCGTCGGCACCCGGCTCGGCACGAGCGCCGACGCCCCCACGCTCGGGGGCGTCTACAAGCTGGTGGCGGGTGCGCACGGACCCGTCATGAAGCGCTCGGCCGGAAAGGGGAGCCTCCCCGGCGTCAAGCAGGTCTACCGCGAGGAGCGCCACGGCGAGTCCATCGCCGACACGATCGCCCTTGCTGACGAGTCCGGCGTCCCTGGCCGCCCCCTGCTGGCGCAGGTGATGGCCTCCGGCGAACGCCTGTCGCCCGCCGAGCCCCTCGCCACCCTGCGCGAGCGCTGCGCCGAAGCCGTGGCTCGTCTCCCCGAGGCGGCGAAGGCGTTCGACGCCCCCGCGGACGTCTACCCGGTGCGCCTCTCCGGCGGTCTCACGAGTCTGGTCCGGCGGTTGGGCGGCTGACGCCTACTCGGCGGCGCCGTTCACGTTCGCGACGTACTCCTGGATCGCGTCGTACACGCGCCAGAGCTCGTTGTCTTTCTCCAGCGGGTACGTCGGTGGCGCGATGCGCACGCCCGGAAACGCGTCGATGACCTCCTGGTGGTCGTCGATCACGTAGTCGGGCGTGAACGGCACGCCCACCTCCTCGAGCCGCTCGTGGTGGCGGTAGAGGGGCTTCCAGTAGCAGTCGATGATGTGCTCGTGCAGGTCGAAGCGCCGCACGATCTCCCAGCGCGGCCCGTTCCCGCTCCAGAGGTACACCTCGTGTCCCTCGTCGCGCAGCTTCTCGAACACCTCGATCACCCCCGGCCGCAGCCGCACGTCCCACGTGATGATCGTGTCGTCGACGTCGAAGAAGATGCGCATGGCCGTCGATTCTCCGCGATTCCGCCGCTAGCCGCCCGCCCGGGAGCTCGGCCACTGCAACCGTCCCAGTCGCCGCGACCTCCGAGCACCCCACCAGACTATTGCCCTTCAGCCAGCCGCCTCGATGCCTCAAACACATCGTTGAGGATCTTCGCCCGCACCTCGCCCTCGGCGAACACGGGGCGGTAGAGGTCCTCGATCACGTACGGCGCGAAGCGCAGGTTCACCAGGCGCGCCCCCCAGAACGTCGCTTCCAGCAGGTAGCCCTGCGTGTGCCCCTCGAGCCGTGTCTGGTCGTAGATGAAGTTCCCGAGCGCATAGGCGATGAACGCGCTCCTGCCCGGCTCGATCGCCTGCACGTGGTGCGCCTGGTTCCCCACCACCAGCGTCGCCCCCTCCTCCACCGCCGCCCGCAGCGCCTTGATGCTGCGCGGGCTCGGGTCGTGCGTGTCCTCCGTTCCTGTCTGCACCTGCACGATCACCACGTCGACCTCGCCCGCCAGCGCCCGCACCGTCGCCCGGAAACGCTCCAGCCCCAGCTCCGAGGCGGGCCGGAAGAACGCCGGCTCCCCGGCGGCGTTCTCCTCGCTGTAGTCGTCGTCGAGTGGCGCCGTTCCCGGGCGGTCCTCCCCCGCTTCCAGGAAGTACGCCGCCACGTCGTCGAAACCTAGGATCCCGAAGGTCGTGTTCCCCACCGTGAAGACGGCCGGCGCCAGCGCTTCGTCCAGGTTCTCGCCGCCACCGACGACCGCGATCCCGGCCTCCTCCAGCAGCTGGATGGTGCGCAGGAAGGCGGCCGGGCCGCACGGCACGGCCCCGCAATCGAACACGTGGTTCGTCGCGACCGTGACCTCGTCGAACCCCGAGAGCGTCAGCGCTTCGATCACCTCCGGTGGCGAGCTCAGGTTCACGTGGGGGAAGCAGCCCAGCGGCTCCGCGATGTCCTGGATGCTCCCGTCGACCGAGCCCAGCGTCAGGTCCGCGGAGGCGAGATACGCCCCCACCGGCCCCCGCAGCGCCGCCCCCCAGTCCCCTGTCGCCCGGATCTGCGTCAGCGAGCAGCGCGACTGGAGGATGTCGCCCGTCGCGATCACGGTTATCGCCTCCGGCAGCGGCGCCGAGTGCTCCTCCACGATCGCCTCCGCGGTCGCCCTCCCCTGCTCCGTGAGGGGCAGGATCGTCACCGCCTCCACGTACCGCCACTCCCGCGGATCGCCGCGCCCCCGCACGATGTCGATCCCGCCCACCGCGACCGCCGTTACCGTCGGGACCACCTCCTCGACGGGCACGAACGCCCACGCTCCCGAAGCCAGCGTCATCGCCTCCAGCAGCTCCCGGTACGTCCCGAAGGCGCGTTCCGGGACGACCGGGTCGAAGGGCATCACCGTCGATCCCCTCCCCCGCACGATCGCGAACGCCTGCACCGGCCCTGCGATCCCCCCCACCTCCGACCAGTCCGTGATCGCGCCGCTCGCCAGATCCTCCACCTGCGTCGGCGTCAGCGCGTCGACGCCCGTCCCCATCGCCACGACCGGTACGTAGTAGCGGCGCACCAGCCGGTACTCCCCCTCCTCCCCGGAGAGGAAGGTGAGGTCCCTCCCGTCCGTGGCCGGCTCAAGCGTCTCCGACCCCCTGAGCTCCCCGGGCAGGTCGCCCGAGTACCGCACCTTCGCGGGCATGGCGGACGTGGCGGTCGCGGTAGGGGTGGCGGTGGCCGGCGCGGCGGGCGTTGCCGCCGTTGCAGTGGGCGTTGCCGCGACGGTCTCTGTGGCCGCCGCCGTCGAGGCGACCGGCGGCGGCGGCGCCTCTCCGGCCATCGGGCGATCCAGCAGCAGGACCGCCAGCGCGCCCAGGCTGCCGGCCAGGACGATGAGCGAGATTGTGGCGGCCCGCCTCGCGAGCCGGGACCGTCTCCCCGGTGTCGCCTCCCCGTTCCCGTTACCCGACCCGCGCGTCGCCATCCGGCCATGATCGGCGCGCGGCGCATGACCGGTCAACGAGGGTGCGTCGGCCCCCTCACCGCGCGGGGCCCGTTGCGCGATCCCCGCCGCCCCCTCACGATGCGCCCATGACTGACCAGCCCCGCCTCGTCCTCGCCTCCGCCGACCCCGTCGAGCGCGCCGACCTCCGCGCCCTCCTCGCCGACGCCCCCGTCGAGTGCGTCGATCCCGACACACCACCCGATTCCCCGCCCGGGGGCGACTACGCCGCCCGCGCCACCCACCGCGCCCGCGCCTGCGCCGAGGCCACCGGCGAGATGGCCATCGCCCTCTGCGCCGGCATCGAGGTGTACCCGATGGACCTCCAGCCCGGTGCCCTCACCGAGACCTTCCACGCCGGCCTCCCCGACGCCGACCGCTGCCAGGCCCTGCTCCAGCGGCTGGCCCAGACGCCCGTCGGCCAGCGCATCACCGTCGGGCGCGCCGCCGCCGCCCTCGCTCTCCCAGGCGACCCGAACGTGGCCGTCTCCATGTCCATCATCGAGTGCGAGATCCCGATGGAGCCCCGGGGCGAAGGCGGCTACGGTCTCGATGCCGTCATCCAGATCCTGAACGGCAAGACCCTGGCCGAGCTCGACGACGACGACCGCGCCCGCCTCGGCCACCGTGGCAAGGCCGTCAAGCCCCTGCTCAAGCGCCTCGGCTAGTCCTGCGCCCCCGCCTCCTGAGCCGCGAACCAGCGCGGCCGCGCCAGCGTGCCCGCGCGGTGGGCCGCGACCGTCTCCGCGATCGCCTCGTCGACCTCCGCCAGGTACGCCTCCTGCGTCGCGTCGTTGTGGAAGATGCGGTCCGCCGCGGGAGCGCGTTCGCGCCAGTCCCGCGCCGAAGCCAGCCGCTGCTCCGCCTCCTCCCGCGAGAGCGAGCGCGTCTCCATCAGCCGCGTGATCGCCGTCTCGTCCGCCGTCACGACCAGCCAGGCCGCGTCCGCTTTCGTCATATAGTCCCGCTCGAGCAGGTTCACCGCCTCCAGCACGCCGATGCCGTCGTCCGGGAGCTCCTCCCGCCAGCGTTCGAGCAGCGCCATGAAGTAGGCGGGAATGTCCCCGATGGCGGTGCGAAGGGCCTCCATCCGGTCCGGCTTCCCGAACACCATGCCCCCGAGCACGCGCCGGTCGATGACGCCGTCCTGGCCCACGATCTCCTCGCCGAACTCCGCGACGACGCGCTCGAACCCCGGCGTGTCCGGCGCGTACATGCGGTGCACCTCGCGGTCGGCGTCGACGTGAACCGCCCCGTGCGCCTCCGCGAGATGGGTGCAGAGCAGGCTCTTGCCTGCCGCGATCGAGCCGGTGACGCCGAGTAAGAGGGGCACGCCGTATTCTAGAACCCCGAGTCCCATGGAATCCCGCGAAGCCGCCGAAGCCATCCACAGGGCCTTCCCCGACCTCGGCGAGGCCGCAGTCCGTCCCCTCCAGCACGGCTGGTCGCACTGGACGTTCGCCCACGGCGACCGCGTCTTCCGCTTCCCCCGCACCCCCAACGACGCCCGCCTGCTCGAAGGCGAGATGCGCCTTCTCCCTCTCCTCGCCCCCCACCTCCCCGCCCCCGTTCCCGTTCCCGAATGGGTCGGCGAGTGGGATGGCCGCCCCTTCGCCGGCTATCCCGTGATCGAAGGGCAGGGCCTGCGGCGCGTCACCCTCTTCGGCCCCGGCGGCGGGAACATCGCTCGCGAGATCGGCCGGTTCCTCACCGCCCTCCACGACTTCTCCCCGGAGCAGGCCGCCGAGGCCCTCGGCGCCCCCCTTCCCGAGCACGTCCCCGACCCCCGCGACTGGCTCGAGGAGGTTCGTATGCGCGTCTTCCCCCGCCTCTCCGCCACCCTCCGCGTGGCCGTCGATAGCGGCTTCACCCGCTATGTCCAGGACGGCTTCGACCCGCCCCCCCGTCTCGTCCACAACGACCTCTGGTTCGACCATATCATCGAGCGCCACGGCCGCCTCGCCGGCGTCATCGATTTCAGCGACGCGGCCCTGCGCGACCCCGCCGCCGACTTCGCCGGCATCCTGGCCGATGGCGGCTGGCACGCCGTCGACGACATCGTTCGGTTCTACGACCGCCCCCTCGGCGACGGCTTCCACGAGCGCGTCGAGTTCCATTACTGGACCATGGGCCTGCACGACATCGTCTACGGCCTCGATACGGAAGAGGAGCGCTACGTCGGCCTCGGTCGCTCCGCCCTTGCCCAGCGCATGCGCGAAACCGGCATCCTCCCCGCCTGATCGCCCCCAGCCGCGCTAGAATCGCATGGCGCAGCAGAGGGGGTTCATCGTGGAGATTGAAGGGAAAGTCGCCATCGTCACCGGAGCCGCGTCCGGCATCGGGCGCGCCACCGCCATCGCCCTCGCCGCCGAGGGCGCCAGCGTCGTCGTCGCCGACGTCGACGCCGCGGGCGGCGCCGTAACCGTCGGCGAGATCACCGGCGCCGATGGCGCCGCTACCTTCGTCGCCTGCGACGTGACCAGCCCCGAGAGCGTCCGCAACCTCTTCGCCGAGGCCGAAGCCGCCTACGGCGGCGTCGACATCGTCTACAACAACGCCGGCATCTCCAGCGGCGAGCCCCACTGGCCCGACGCCCCCCTCGCCCGCATCGCCGAGGAGACCCATATCAATACGTCCGGCGTGATGATGGGCACGCGCGAGGCCATCCACGCCATGCGCAAGCGGGGCGGCGGCGTCATCGTCAATACCGCCTCCGTCGCCGGCGACGGCCACCTCCCCTTCGACCCCATGTACTCCGCCACCAAGAAGGCCGTCATGTCCTTCACCCAGAGCTGCGCCCCCCTCGCAGAGAGCGAGAACATCCGCGTCAACGCCGTCTCCCCCGGCATGGTTCGGACCGCCTTCCAGGGCAAGACCGGCGACGGCGAGCGCCCCGCTTCGTGGCTTGCGCCCTCCATCGAGCGCCACGCCGACAGCATCCTGCCGCCCGAGGCCATCGCCGAAGCCGTCCTCGACTTCATTCGCGACGACTCGAAGGCAGGCGAGGTCCGCACCGTCGCTCCCGCCTAGCGGCGTATCATCCCCGCGGACGGTCGCCATGCCCGAACTGCTCGACGATCTCCGCGTGCTCGACCTCAGCGAAGGCCCCGTCGGTGGCATTGCCACCATGGTGCTCGCCGACTTCGGCGCCGATGTCGTCAAGGTCGAACGCCCCGGGGGCGACCCCTGGCGCTCTGTCGCGAACGCGCCCATGTGGCTGCGGGGGAAGCGCAGCGCCGTCCTCGACCTGAAGACCGATGAGGGCCGTGAGTCCCTCGCCCGCCTCGCCGAGGGCGCCGACGTGGTCGTGACGAGCGGCCGCCCCGGCAAGGCCGAGGCGCTGGGCGCGGACTACGAGACGCTCAGGGCCCGCAACCCCGCGCTCGTCTACTGCTCCATCACCGGCTTCGGGCCGGAAGGCCCCTACGCCGGCTACCCCGGCTACGAGGCCGTTGTCGCCGCCCGCCTCGGACGCATGCTCACCTTCAGCGGCCTCGCCGACCGCGACGGCCCCGCCTACCCCGCCGTCCAGGCCGGCTCCCACGCCACCTCCCAGGCCGCCCTCCACGGCATCCTCGCCGCGCTCATGGCCCGCGAGCAGAGTGGCCGCGGCCAATTGGTCGAGACCAGCCTCCTCCAGGGCCTCTTCTCCTACGACCTCGGCGGCCTCTTCCGCGCCCAGCTCGGCGACCGCTTCCCCGAGATCTTCGCGGGGCTTGCCATGCCCGTGATGCCCACGCTCAACTACCACGCCCTCCCGACGAAGGACGGGCGCTGGCTCCAGTTCGGCAACCTCATGGCCCACCTCTTCGACAACTACCTCGCCGCCGTCGACCTCGCCGACATCTTCGCCGACCCCGACTACGAGGGCAGCCCCGCGCTCTGGCCGGAGCAGGCCCGCGAGCGCCTCCGCGACCGCATGTTCGAGCGCATGCTCGAACGCACCGCCGACGAGTGGATGGAGACCTTCATCGAGCACGGAGGCGTCGCCGCCACCCCCTTCCAGAGCACCCAGCAGGCCCTCGACGACCCCGACCTCGTCCTCAATGGGCATGTCGTCGAGCGCGAGCACCCCACCCTGGGGACGGTGCGCCAGCTCGGCGCACTCGCCCGCCTCACCGCCACCCCCGGCGCCGCCGGCGAAGCCGGCCCCGAGCCCGGTCAGCACACCGCCGAGGTCCTTGCCGAAGCCGCACTCCCCGCCGCCTCCCTCCCCGCTCCCACCCCTGCCTCCGGCCCGCCCCTGGAGGGCGTCACCGTCCTCGAGTTCGCCACCGTAATCGCCGCGCCCCTCGGCGCCGCCATCCTCGCCGACCTCGGCGCGCGCGTCATCAAGGTCGAGCCCATCGGCGGCGACCCCTTCCGCGCGATGGGCATCGCCTCCCTCGGCGCGGCCCGCTGCAACGGCAGCAAGGAGAGCATCGCCCTCGACCTCAAGAGCCCCGAGGGCCAGGAAATCGTCCAGTCCCTCGCCGCCTCCACCGACGTCATCATCCACAACTACCGCCCCGGCGTACCCGAGCGCCTCGGCATCGGCTACGAGACGCTGAAAGCCATCCGCCCTGAGCTCGTCTACGTGTACGTCAACGGCTACGGACGCAGCGGCCCCGGCGCTCACCGCCCCTCCACCCATCCCATCCCCGGCGCCGGTCTCGGCGGCGCGCTCATGCAGATGGGCGAGGGCATGCCCCCCGTCTGCACGACCATCCCCGAGCTGCGCGAGATCGCGCGAAAATTCTTCCGCGCCAACGAGCTCAACCCCGACCCCAACACCTCGGTCGTCGTCGCCTCCGCCTCCCTCCTCGGCCTCTACGCCCGCCGCCGCTTTGGTCACGGGCAGGAGGTGTTTGTCGATATGTTCGGGGCGAACGCCTGGGCCAACGCCGACGACTTCATCGCCTACGAGGGCAAGCCCCCGCGCCCCACCCTCGACCGGGACCTCTTCGGCCTCGGCCCCACCTGGCGGCTCTACGAGGCGGCCGAGGGCTGGGTCTTCCTCGGGCTGGCCACGCAGCCCGAGTGGGAGCGCTTCTGCGAGCTGACCGGCCGCCCCGACCTCGCCGCCGACCCCCGCTTCGCCACTCCCGACGCCCGCACCGCCAACGGCGACGCCCTTGCCGAGACGCTCGCCGGCCTCTTCGCCGGTCGGCCCGCGGACGAGTGGGAGGCGCTGCTCGCGGCCGAGGGCCTCGGCTGCGTCCGCGCCGACGCCGCACCCGTCCACGAGTTCATCGCCCGCAACGAGCACGTCGCCGCCAACGGCCTGCGCGTCCCGACGCACAACACCAACTTCGGCGAGTACGAGCGCTACGGTCCCCTCACCGGCTTCAGCGAGAACACCCTGGAGCTCGGCGGCTGGCCCCTCGCCGGCGAGCAGGCCGCCAGCATCCTCGCCGAGCTCGGCTACGACCCCGTCGCCGTCGAGGCCCTCCGCGCGAAGGGCGTCGTCTGGTCCGAGACGCCCGCCCCCCTCGCCGCCGTCACCGCCTGATGCCCGACTTCCACACCGGCCGCCTCCTCGTCGCCACCCCCAACATCGAAGACCCCAACTTCTGGCGCACCGTCGTCCTCCTCTGCGCGCACGACAAGGAAGGCGCCTTCGGCCTCGTCCTCAACCACGCGATGAACGGCGAGACGGTCGCCGGCCACCTCCCCGAGTGGGACGGCCACGCCGTCGAGCCCCCCGTCCTCTTCCGTGGCGGCCCCGTCTCCACCACCTCCGTCTTCGCTATGGCCACCGGAGACGACATGCCCGTCGACCGATGGGGCCTGCGCATCGCCCCCGGCCTCGGCCTCGTCGATCCCGGCAAGGGTCCCGACCACTTCGAAGGCCGCCTCGGCCGCATGCGCTTCTTCGCCGGCTACGCTGGCTGGGGCGCGGGCCAGCTCGAGGGCGAGATCGCGACCCACGGCTGGTTCATCGTCGACGCCCTCCCCGACGACCCCTTCGCCCCCGCCCCCGCCGACCTCTGGCGTGACGTCCTCCGCCGCCAGGGCGGCGAGCTCGCGCGCTTCGCCACCCACCCCGCCGAGCCCGGCGTGAACTAGTGAGTGGTGAGCAGTGAATGGTGAATAGTCCCTGCCCCGCCCGTGGGTGGTGCAGCGGGGACCGACCACCGACCACTGATCACCGACCACCACGATCGCTGTAGCATTGCCCCCCACCTCAAAGCCCCCCAACAGGAGGATCCCCATGGCCGCATACGTGCTCGCGCAGGGTCGGGTCGAAGACCGCGACAAGCTCAACCAGTACCTCGCCGGAGCGGGCGGAAGCCTCGCCCCGTTCAACGCCAACGTGCTCGCCTACACCGAGGAGCCCGAGGTCATCGAGGGCGAAGTCCCGAACAACCGCTTCGTCCTCATCGAGTTCGCCGACGTCGAGACGGCCAAGGCCTGGTACAACTCCGACGACTACGCAGCCGTCCGCGGCCTCCGCATCGAAGGCGCCCCCGGAACCCTGGTGATCCTGCCGGGCATGTAGGGACTGGTGGCCGGTGGTCAGTGGTCGGTGGTCGGTCCCCGCCACACCACCCCACGGGGCGGCTGGGAGGGGACCGGTCACCGACCACCGGTCACCGATCACCCCTACATCGCCTTGATGCCCTGGTACTCCTGGGCGAACACGCACTCCTGCAGCCCGAGACCCACGTCGTTCGGGTCGTCGAGGTTGGTGTAGCGCGTGTACAGCTCGGCGAAGTGGCCTCCCGGCCGCTGCTTCACTTCGTTCCCGTCCATGTCCCGCACGATCACCGGGTGGGAGACGTCCCAGACCTCCCCCTCGACCAGATCGCCCCGGTAGACGCCCCGCCCGAGACCGTCGTCCCAGCCGCCCCAGTAGCCGCCCCCCTGCATGTAGACGGGCTTGCTCACCGTCTCCAGCAGGAAGCGGTCCACGCCCCCGTCGGGACGCGTCAGGTCCAGCCGCGCGCTCTTCAGCCTCGGGAAGCCGTCCTCGAACTCCGTGCTCACCACGTCCACGTCCGTGTACGCCCAGCCCTCCTTGCCGGAGTCGTACGGGTAGTCGATGCGGCTGTGCACCCGGCCGTATTCCGGCAGGTTTCCGCCGCCCGTGCCCGAGGCCACGATCGTCCCGTCGGTGTGGTGCCGGAACGAGCAGTACATCGAGCGGTCCGGGAAGCGCACGAGCGCCCACCAGCGCGCCCCCGGCTTCCCCCAGACGGAGCGCCGCTCAAGCGGCGGCGCCGCGTGGCGGTTCGGCTGCTCGCCCTCGCCCGTGTTCGCCTGCCCCCAGGAGTGGTCCTTCGCCCCCACCCAGCCGTCGTCCACGTCGAAGCGGTACTCCTTTCCCCCAACCTTGATCCAGCCCGAGAGCCACCCGAGCTGCACGAGGTTCGAGCGCTCCCCCACCATCCTCCCGTCCTGGTACATCTTCACGCCCGGGCACTCGTCGTATGGCGGCGCCGAGCTCTCCCAGAGGATGTCGAACGAGCAGTCCACGTCCGTCTCCTCCAGCCCCAGCCGCAGCGTCCGCAGCCCCCGGATGATCTCCTGCGAGAACGGCCCCACCGTCAGGTCGTCGATGTCCGGGCGCAGGCGGCGCGTCGCGCGCACGTTGTACTGCTTCCCGTCGCCCGTGCTCAGGATCGAGTAGGCGTCGATCGTGTTTGTGTTGTGGTAGAGCCGCAGCGCCGTGATCAGGTTCACCTCGCCGTCGGGGTCCCCGATGCAGTGCCAGTAGCCGTCGCTCCAGCCCGGGCTCGGGTTCGCGATGATGTCGAACGTGTCGATCGTCTGATGGCGGGGATACTCATCCAGCTCGGTCAGGACGCGCTTGGGGGACATGGGGCTACCTCCGGCGGTTCGTGGGGGCGCAGGATACGCCCTGCACGGCCCTCCCGCGTGGACGCCGTGCGCGCAACGGAACCGTCCGTACAATCCCCGTCCCGGAGGGTTTCGCTATGTCAGACGACGTGTTCTCGATGGAAGGCAAGACGGTCATCGTCACCGGCGCGAGCTACGGGTTCGGTGTCACCTGGGCGGACGCCCTCTCGGAACGCGGCGCCAACATCGTCGGCACCTCGCGCAGCCTCGATCGCCTCGGCGACACCGCCGCCCTCGTCGAGGGCAAGGGCCGCCGCTTCCTCCCCGTCGAGTGCGACGTCACCGACTATGAGCAGGTCGAGAACCTGATGAAGGTCGCCTGGGACGAGTTCGGCACCGTCGACGTGCTCATCAACAACGCCGGCATCTCCGACCTCAGCGCCTGGCGCGCCGAGCACTCCGACAACGACATGTTCCGCCAGATCGTCGAGACCGACCTGACCGGCCTCTGGTACTGCTGCCGCGCCGCCGCCCAGTACTTCCTGCGCCAGGGCCACGGCAACATCATCAACCTCAGCTCCATCTTCGGCGTCGGCGGCTTCGAGGGGCGCACGCCCGGCTACTTCGCCGCCAAGGGTGGCGTCACCCGCCTCACCGAGTTTCTCGCCACCGAGTGGGGCGACCGCGGCATCCGCGTGAACGCCCTCGCCCCCCACGTCTTCGACACGCCCATGACCCACGACGGCCTCATCCAGAGCGGTGTCATGGAGATGCTCGAAGGGCGCACGCCCATGCGCCGCATCGGCCAGATCGAGGATCTCGTCGGCCCCATCGTCTTCCTCGCCTCCGACGCCTCGCAGTTCGTGAGTGGGGCAATCCTGCCGCTCGACGGCGGCCTGACGGCCAGCCGCGGCTACTCCGCCGGCCCCTGGCCCATGGACGAGTTCGACCCCGAGGGCCGTGGCAAGCCCCTCAACCCCGGAGACCCCTGGGACTAGCGCCACCCGGCGCTGCCCGCCTGTCATACTGACGCGGTATGGGGTCCGGCTTCGAGTCAGAAGAGGATCGCTGGCGCGACGCATACCTGCGCGAGCGCAGGCGTGGCGAGGTGCCCTTATGGAACCAGGTCATCGTCTGGTTCTGGAACGGCGCGCTCGGGCAGCCGCTCTGGATGAAGGTGCTCTACGGCCTCCTCAGCCTCGCCTTGATTGCCGCCGCCATCGCCCTCTTCGCCCTCGACGCCATCCTCAACGGCTAGCCCCGCGGCCGGTCTGTCATACTGATTCGCCATGGAGCCCGACTTCCGGACCGAGTGGGATCGCTGGCAGCGCGTCCACGAAAGCAAGCGCAGTCGCGAAGCCGTACCCTCCCGGGCTCCCGCGCTGTGGCGGTTCGTCCGGGACGAAGTGCTCGTGCTGGCCCTGGCGCCGGTCGTGCTGCTGTGGGGGACTCTGTACCCGTGGCTTGAACACTCGGAGCAGTCAGTCTTCTACCGCGTGCTGTACACCCTTGCGACGGCGGTGCTGGCGGTGGCATTCGTGACCCTATCCGTCGCGGCGGTCATCTACGGCATCTGAGCCCGATTGCCGCTACGCCGCGCACATCCGCCGCGTGACCTCGTAGATCATCTGGCAGCTCAGCCGGAAGCTGTCGAGCGTCATACGCTCGTTGTGGCCGTGCACGGTTCGCGCCAGGCTCGGTGGGGTGAGCCCGCCCGAGAAGCCGTACGCCACGACCCCCTGGTTGCGGAACACGCGGCTGTCCGTGAACCCCGCCGTCACCCCCGGCGTCACCACCGCGTCCTCGACCAGCTCCCGCACCACCGACTCGATCGTCGCGAACAGCTCCGTGTCGTGCGGGCTCGTGTCCGAGGCGCCCGCGAACACCCGCTCGAGCCGCACCTTGGGGTCGTCGATGATGCGCGTCAGCTCCGCCTCGAACGAGTCCGGGTCGACGCCCGGCAGCAGGCGGCAGTCGATCGTCGCTTCCGCCCGCCCGGGGATGACGTTGTGCTTCATCCCCGCCGTCGCCGTTGTCGCGCTAATGGTGTTCGTCAGCAGGGCGCGTACGCGCACGTCGGTCGCCGCCGTCTGCTCCAGCTGCTTGAGCGACGTGCCGCCGCTGTAGATCCCGGCCCGCTCAAGCCGCTCGAAATACTCCTCCAGCACCGGCGAGAGCTGTGGGGTGCGCTCCCACTCCTGCAGCTTCCCCAGCGCGCGCACGAGCCGGTCGAGGGGGTTGTCGTTGTGCGGCACCGAGCCGTGCCCCGCCCGCCCCTCCGCCACGATCCGCAGCCAGAGCGGGCCCTTCTCCGCCGTTGTCACCGTGAACACCGGCCGTTTCACCCCGAACAGCTCCGTCGAGCCGCCCCCGCCCTCGTTGATGACGAACTCCGCCTCCAGCGCATCCGGGTGGTGCTCGGCCAGCCACTCGATGCCGAGCAGACCGCCCGCCTCCTCGTCCGCCACCGCCAGGAACACCACATTCCGCGCCAGCGCCACGCCCGCGCGCTTCAGCAGCAGGAAGGTCAGCAGCTCCGCCACCCCCAGGCCCTTCATGTCGAGCGTCCCCCGCCCCCAGATCTCCCCGTTCCGGATGATCCCCGCGAACGGCTCCTCGTCCCAGTACTCCCGCTCGACGGGCACCACGTCCGTGTGGTTCAGCAGCATCAGCGGCGGACGGCTGCCGTCGCCCTTCAGCACCGCCCGCAGCGAGACGCGGTCGTCGCCCGGGTCGAACAGCTCGTACGCGACCCCCTCGCGCTCGAGGATGCCCCCCAGGAAGTCGCACGCCAGCCGCTCCCGTCCCGGCGGGTTCGACGTGTCGATGCGCAGGTACTCCTGCAGGATGCCAAGCGCCTCCTCGAACGCGGCGTCCCAGTCGACCCGCGGCTCGACCTGCGTCACTACGCGACCCCGTACACGGAAGCCGAGTTGTCGTGGAGGATCTTCTGGAGCGTGTCCTCGGGCAGGCCGCTCAGCTCCTGCTCGATGAAGTCCCTGGGGTAGATCGCGACCGAGTTCGGCCCCGGCGACATGCTCGTCGGGTGCGGGAAGTCCGTCTCGTACAGGATGTTGTCCGCCCCGATCTGCTCGATCGCGCTGATCGCGCTCCCTCGCTCAAACCAGAAGCAGGCGTAGCACTGTCGCTTGAAGTACTCGCTCGGCAGCAGGTCCATCTCTGGGTGCTCCTCGCGGCAGCCGCTGTTCACCCACTGCCAGTCCATCGCCTCCAGCAGGAACGGCACCCAGCCCACGCCGCTCTCCACCGAGACGAACTTCAGGTCCGGGTAGCGGTGGCAGATGCCCGAGAGGATCACGTCCATCATCGCCGTCGAGTTGTCCAGGAAGATCTGAACCGTCGCCTTCGCGTACGCCGCCTGCCGTCCGTTGTTCACGTTCGCGTCCCGGATCACCGAGAGGTCTCCCGAGCCGATGTGGAAGTTGATCGAGAGCCCCAGCTCTTGCGCCTGCGCCCAGAGCGGATCCCAGTGCGGGTCGGTGATGTGGGGGAAGTCGAAGGAGTGCGGCTGGCTCGTCATCAGGATGCCGCGGTGGCCGCGGTCCTTCGCCCGGACCATCTCCTCCAGGCACAGGTCCACGTCCCAGAACGGGGTCGCCATGATCGGGATGAAGCGCTCGCTTGCGGGCTCCGTCCAGTCGATGAGGAAGTCGTTATAGGCGCGGACGCACTCCTTCATCAGGTCCGGCTCCTTCAGCCGCAGGAAGTTGCCCGAGCCGAAGCCGCCCACGTTCGGGTAGATCACCTGCGAGTGGATGCCGTACTCATCCATGCGCTGCAGCCGCGCGCCCACGCTGAACGCCCCGTGGTCGGCCTGCGGCAGGGAGGGCGGGTGGTTCGGCGGCGGGTCCGTCCAGCCCGCCATCGCCGCGCTCGCCGTCGGACCCGCGGGCCGCCCGCCCATGAACCAGCGGTCCTCGTTGATCTCCGGGTCGAACTTCACGTGCGGGACGAGGTCGCCCCACTTCTGGCGCGACACCCGGCTCGTCCACAGGTCCTCGGGCTCCGAGATGTGGCTGTCCGCATCGATGACCTTGATCCGCTCGACCACCGTCGCCATGGCCATACCTCCCCGGCGGTGCCGCCGCCGTTCCGCGCGTGGCGGGCAAGGATACGCGCCCCCGCTGCCCGGTGTTGCCGTCACCCCTGGGCCGGCCGGAACTGGACCAGCGTCACCTCGTCGTCCACGTCCTCGTAGACGGCCTCCACCGCCATCCCGATGCGCACGTCCTCGATCGCGCACTCGACGATATTCGTCGTCATGCGCGGCCCCTCTTCCAGCTCCACGATCCCGATGACGTACGGCGCCCGCGCCGCGAACGCCGGCGCCGTCCCCCGCCGGTCGACCGTGTACGAGTACAGCACGCCCCGCCCGCTCGCCTCCACCCATTCCGTGCCCGGGGCCAGGCTCCCGGGGCTGAACGGCCGCGGGTAGAAGTAGGGCTCGCCGTCGGCCGTGAGCGGCAGCACCAGCCGGTGCTCCCGCGCCGCTTCCCAGAAGGGCGCCGTCGCGGCGGTTGGGCTGGGCAGGATGGGCGGAGGAGTCTCCGCCATCATGCTCCCTCCAGCACCAGCGCCACCTGCTCCGACATGCAGCCCCCCGTCCCCGTCACGTACCCCCGCTCCGCCGACCCCACCTGCCGTGGCCCCGCCCGCCCCTGCAGCTGCGTGACCACATCCACCACGTGCGACATGCCGCCCGCCGCTCCTCCCTGGCCCATCCCCAGCTGCCCCCCGTGCGTGTTCAGGGGCCAGTCGCCCGAGAAGCGCAGGTCGTGTTCCTCCACGAACCGCGGCCCCTCCCCCTTCGCGCAGAACCCCGAGTCCTCGATCGTGACCAGCACCGTGATCGTGTAGCAGTCGTACATCGAGGCCACGTCGATCGCCTCGCGTTCCACCCCCGCCATCGCGAAGGCGCGGTCCGCCGCCGCCACGATCGGGATCTGCGTGAGCGAGGGCGCGTACGTGATCGACTTATGCGTGATGTGCTCCCCGAAGCCACTCACCACCACGGGACGCAGGCCGGTCTGCTGGGCCCGCTCCAGCGTCGTGACGATCACCCCCGCCCCGCCCGAGCACGGCATCACGATCTCCAGCAGGTGCAGCGGGTCGACCACCAGGGGCGAGTTCAGCACGTCGTCGATCGTGATGGGCTGGTCGCGAAAGATTGCCTTCTGGTTCAGGAGCGCGTTCTCCCGGCCCTGCACCGCGATCTTCGCCAGGGTCTCCGGCTCAAGGTCGTACTCGTACATATATCGCTGCGCCACCATCGCAAAGTGCGAGTTCGGGTTGATCAAACCGTAGGGCGCGTCGAACTGTCCGTGCGGAGCGCCCCAGGCATCCGCGCCCAGCATCCAGTTCTGCGCCCGTGGCGAGGCGCCCGGCTGAGGGGGTGCCGGCACCGACGGCAGCAGGCACAGGCATGCGTCGCACACCCCCGCCTCGATCGCGGCCGCCGCCCGCCACACCATGCCCGTCGCGTTCGCCCCGCCCAGGTCCACCACCTCCCCGAAGTTCGCCTCGATGCCCAGGTACTCGGCCACCGCCGCCGGCGCGAACATGGGCGCGTCCCCCAGCCGGGTGCAGAGGATCCCGTCGATCTCGCCCAGCTCCATCCCCGCGTCCTCGAGCGCCTCGCGCGCCAGCTTCCCGTACGCCTCCAGCCCGAACATCGGCGTGTCCCAGCGTCGCTGCGGCGCCCACTCCGCCGTCCCGCTGATCGCCGCTCGCCGCCCGTTGCGCATGACGTGCCTCCGCTTGCCTCGCGCCAGCCTACTCCCCGGCCTGGAGGAGCGCGCCCGCGGCCTCTTGCGTCCGCGCCTGCGGCTGGCCAAGCTGCGCGACAAGCATGCGCATCGCCTCCCTCCTCCCCAGCGCCACCGAGATCGTCTTCGCCGTCGGCGCCGGCGACGAGGTGGTCGGCGTCTCGCACGAGTGCGACTACCCCGCCGCCGCCCGCCGCCTCCCCGTCCTGACCGGCCCCGCCGTCGAAACCCGGGGCCTCCCCCAGGCCGAGATCGACGCGGCCATCAGCAGCCTCCTCGCCTCCGGCGGCTCGACCTACGACATCGACGTCCCCCGCCTGCGCGAGCTCCAGCCCGACCTCGTCATCACGCAGGCCCTCTGCGACGTCTGCGCCGTGAGCGAGGGCCAGGTTCACCGTGTCGTCCACGAGGAACAGCTCGGGGCGCGCGTCCTCACCCTGACGCCGCTCGACCTGGAGGGCGTCGCCCGCTCCATCGAGGAGGTCGGCGAAGCCACCAGCCGCGCCTCCGAGGGCGCGCGCCTCGCCGCCGGCCTGCGCGAGGGCACGGCCCCGCCCTCCTCCCTCCCCTCCACACCGCCCCGCATCCTCGCCCTGGAGTGGTTCGACCCGCCCTTCACTGCTGGACACTGGGTGCCCGAGCAGATCGCCCGCGCCGGCGGGACGGACGTGCTTGGCAGCCCCGGCCAGAAGTCGGAGCGCGTGACCTGGGACGCCGTCGCGGCATCCACCGCCGACGTCGCCCTCCTCCTCCCCTGCGGCCTCTCCCTCGACGAGGTCGTACGCGAAGCCGCCTCCCTCGCCGAACGCCCCGAGTGGCGCGACCTCCCCGCCGTGCGGCACAGCGCCGTCTGGGCCCTCGACGCCAACGCCTGGTTCAGCCGCCCCGGTCCCCGCCTCCTCGACGGCATCGACGCCCTCCGCGCCATCCTCGCCGACCCCACCGGCGACCACCCCGTCCCCGGCGCCCGCCGCCTCCCCATCCCCTGACCGGGGGCTGGGACCCCCTCTCTGCTCTGCTATGGGGGTGGAAACAGCGCTCCCTGTTGCGCACTGTTCGTGATTCCCGACCTCCCAGCCTGAATCTCTTCAATCAGCCTCCGCAGTTCCCTCGTTGACTGGAAAGGAACGCCGCCAGCTTCCTCGAGGAGTGCGCTGCCCTTGCTCTCGACGCCGTGTCCGCAAGCGACGAGAAGGGGATTTCTTCGTCGTAGACACGCTCTTCCTGCTTCCCAAGTGCCGCCCCTAGTGCCTGCGTGAACGACTATCATCGCCATTGAGAGGTCAATTATTGTGTTGTTGCGTTGCATTGCCCGCCACACTGTCCAACCCTCGGCAGGTGCGAATTGGCTTACAGCGGCGAAATTAGTGCCGTTGAGCAATGGGCGGTAGCGCGCCCGGGGCTTCCAGCCCTCCAACCCTTCCGCTAGTACAGAGATCAAGTCACCGCCTGCACTCAGGGCTCCGAACTGAGCGGCATCGTCGACGCCCCTTGCGTCGCCTGAGACCAACGCGAGCCCCATAGCTGCCACTTCCACACCAATTTGGCTCGCCAACTCGAGCGCCTCTGGGCCAGCATCGCGTCCACCGCAGATTCCAACCGCACCTCGTTCCCACACTGACTCAACCAAGGACTTGTTACCCCAGGTTGCCAGTAGCTTTCCGCCGGAACGACTTGAAACCGTTGACACGACCCGCTAACCCTTCGGGAATGCGTAGCCACCGGTGCCTACCAAGTCCTTGGCAAGCACAAGTGCCAATACATCGGTAGCACCTCTTTCGCGAAGTGCGCGACTGGCTTCGCGAATGGAGCTCCCATGGCGCATGAGGTCATCAACCACCAAGACGCTGCCCTCGGCCCTTCCTGCCACCATCGTATCCCGTTGATTTTGGTGCGGGTCGTCACCGTCTCTGTGGTTGATGTTCTTTTGGGGCTTCTCGGTAGTCTGCACTCGCCAAAGGTCGATCTGAGGAATGCCGACGTCTAACGAAATGGCTTCCACAACTCCATCAAGGAGTTGTCCGGCCCCGCTCCCCTCACTCGACCCGGGGACGGTAGCTACTCCAGTGGCCAGTTGAAGGATAGGGTTGGCGGCCGCGAGGCTTTTCGCTCTCTCGGCCAAGTCTAGGCCAGCCTCGCGGTTGCGTTGGTACTTCGACTGGTACACAAGCTCGCCAACCTCGGTGCGGCCGCTCATGCCTGGACTTCCCGGCGGATGGCTGTAGAAGTCTAAACAGACTACGAACGTGCAACTGTCCACCACCGCAATAACTTTGGGCGGGGACAGGCTGGACAGCAGTTGACTCACTCTGTCTTGCTCGTCAGCTTCGACTGCGAACATCGCGGAGTGCGACGATGTAGTTGTCATGAGGGTGGTTGATGGTGCAACCCTGTGGAGAAGCTGTCCAATGTTGGTGTTACCAGGCGCACGTGAATAGGTCTGGATGTTCACCAGCCCCTCCGACCGCTCCGAGTTGACGACCCGATAACAAGTCACGTTGGCATCCCCGACCATGGGCCCCATTGTGCAACACGGTGAAATAGAACACAAGTTCTATATCTGCACCTTCCCGCCGCTCGCGTACGATGGATCGCATGCAGTGCCCCCGCGACTCCGCCACCCTCGCAATCGAGCACCACCACGGCATCGAGGTCGACCACTGCCCCACGTGCAACGGCCGCTGGCTCGACCACCACGAGCTCGACGAGCTTGAAGCACGCACCGCTCCCGACGAGAACCAGCGGCGCGCCACGATCGAGTACGCCCGGCGCCCCAGCGACCTCAACTGCCCCGCCTGCGGCAAGCAGATGCGCGCCTTCAACTACCGCGCCTACAACCTCGAGCTCGACACCTGCGAGGACCAGCACGGTTTCTGGGTCGATGCGGGCGAGGAGGGCCGCATCCGCGACGTGATGGAAGAGCGCGTGCGTGGGCTCAATCGCGCTGTCTCCGCCGAGGAGGCCTGGGCGAACTTCCTCGAAGGCGCCAGCGGCAAGTCCCTCTGGGACCAGATCAGCGGAATCTTCCGCGGCGGCCGCCGCTAGCCGCTAGTTGACTACAACAGCGCCTGTGCGACGCTCGCGCCGGCGCGGAGCCCTTCCGCAGTGCGAAACGTAGTGGTGCGAGCACACAGCAACCCATGACCGCTCTTGGCTCAAGCAGAAGGCCCGGGGCCGCCCCCGTCTGGTGGGCGCCTGCCACCCGTGTCCGCTCCACCATCGTCGAATTCATGCGGCTCGAGGCCGCCGGCGGCATCGTCCTCCTTGTCAACGCCGTCGCCGCCCTCATCTGGGTCAACGTTCACGGCGATTCCTACCACGACTTCTGGGACCACCACATCGAGTTCGGCATTCTCCTCTTCGACGAGATCTTCGCCGTCGATGAGGGCCTGAAGGCCTGGGTCAACGATGGCCTGATGGTCATCTTCTTCTTCGTCGTGGGCATGGAGATCAAGCGCGAGCTCGTCGTTGGCGAGCTGCGTGACCCCCGCCGCGCGGCCCTCCCCATCATCGCCGCCGGCGGAGGCATGATCGTCCCCGCCGCCATCTTCGCCCTCCTCAATCTGGGAGGTGATGGCATCAATGGCTGGGGCATCCCCGTCGCCACTGACATCGCCTTCGTCGTCGGCGTACTCGCCCTCTTCGGGCGCCGACTCCCCGC
The DNA here is from genome assembly GCA_022827945.1 of Dehalococcoidia bacterium. Taxonomy (GTDB): domain Bacteria; phylum Chloroflexota; class Dehalococcoidia; order Tepidiformales; family Tepidiformaceae; genus UBA2991. Next base: position 84,398 of record JAJEIT010000072.1, read on the forward strand.
GGGCCTGCGCGTCTTCCTCCTCACGCTCGCCATCGCCGACGACATCGGTGGCATCGCCATCATCGCCGTCTTCTACACCGACGACCTCTCCCTCCCCCACCTGGCCACGGCCATCGGCCTCATCGCCCTCATCGTGGCCGGCCAACGCTTCGGCGTGCGCCACATCGCCGCCTACGTCGTGGTCGGCATCGTCCTCTGGTACGCGACCCACGAGTCCGGCATCCACGCGACCATCGCCGGCGTTGCGCTCGGCCTCCTCACCCCCGCCCGCCCCTTCCGCGGGCGCGACGTGATGCATACCCTCGAGCACACCCTGCTCCCCTACTCGAGCTTCCTCATCGTGCCCCTCTTCGCCCTCGCCAACGCCGGCGTCGAAGTCACGCCCCACGCCCTCGAAAAGGCCTTCGGGGGGAGCATCGCCTGGGGTGTCATGCTCGGGCTCGTTGCCGGGAAGTTCGTGGGCATCAGCGCGACCACCCTGGCGGGCGCGGGTCTCCGCCTGGGGCGCCTTCCCGCCGGGGTCAACCTTGGCCATGTCCTCGGCGCCTCCCTCCTCGCCGGCATCGGCTTCACCGTCTCCCTCTTCATCGCCGAACTCTCCTTCGATGCGGAGGTCCACCTGCTTGACCAGGCCAAGATCGGCGTGCTCGCCGGCTCCCTCGTCGCGGGGGCGTTGGGCGCCGTCTTCCTGCTGGGCGTCTCCCGCGTGACCCCCACCAGCGCCGAGCACGGCTCAATGGAGAGCGTCGCCCACAAGTAGCCTGCCCCTTGACCCACCCTCCGGCCCCGCCCATCCTCCCCGCATCCACCGTCGCGGAGGCTTGCCATGCCCACCCCACCCGCCGAAGACGAGGTTCTGACCTATCTTGACACGCTCTCCAACTGGGGCCGTTGGGGCGACGACGACGAGCTCGGCACCCTTAACCTGATCACGCCCGAGAAGCGCCGAGCCGCCGCCGCCCTCGTGCGGGAGGGCATCAGCGTCTCCTGCTCGTGGGAGATCGAGACCCGCCCCCAGCCCGACCACGCCTTCGGCACGCCCCAGCGCTACATGCTCGCCACCGGCCAGGGCCTCAACGACGAGCACCGCGTGGGCGCGACCGGCGCCCGCAACGCCGGCGCTCTCGAGTTCATCGGTTTCATCTTCCACGGCTACGCTATCACCCACATCGACGGCCTCTGCCACTTCTTCTGGGACGGGAAGATGTACAACGGCAAGCCCGCCGAGCTGGTCACCTCCGGCCTCGGCGCCACCCACCACGCCATCACCGCCCTCAAGGACGGCATCGTTACCCGCGGCGTCCTCCTTGATGTCGCCGCCGCCCAGGACCGCCCCTGGCTCGACCCCGGCGAGGGCGTCTACCCCGAGCACCTCGAGGCCGCGGAGGCCCGCCAGAACGTGCGCGTCGAGCCCGGCGACGCCGTCCTCCTCCGCACCGGCTACGGTCGAAAGAAGGGCGAGCTCGGCCGCGAGCAGCTTCCCGCGAACGGCTACCCCGGCTGGCACGCCGCCAGCCTTCCCTGGCTGCACGAGCGCGGCGCCGCCGTCATCGGCGCCGACACCGCCCAGGACGCGATGCCCTCCGGCTACAGCGCCATGAACCAGCCCGTGCACATCGTCAGCCTCACCGCCATGGGCCTCCACCTCATCGACAACGCCAACTTCGAGCAGCTCGCCGAGACCTGCGAACGGCTCGGCCGCTGGGAGTTCCAGTTCGTCCTCTCGCCCCTGCGCATGAGCGGCGGCACCGGCAGCCCGGCGAATCCCCTGGCTATTTTCTAGGCCGGAGCAGGTTCGAGCCTGCTGAGCCATCGGCGCCGCGAGGGATGGTGAGGCGTGTGCCCTTCCCTATGCCAGCCCCTGCCGCTTGGCGAGGCGAATGGCCGTCGTGATCGCCTCGACCATGCTCGTCTCGTCCGCCACGCCCTGACCCGCGATGTCGAACGCCGTCCCGTGGTCGACCGACGTGCGGATGAACGGCAGCCCCAGGTTCACGCTGATGCTCTCCTCGAAGCCGTGCACCGTGATGGCGATGTGCCCCT
>JAJEIT010000088.1 GCA_022827945.1 Dehalococcoidia bacterium
CTCGGTCAGCGTGCCCGTCTTGTCCAGCACGACCGCGTCGATCCGGGCCGCCGTCTCCAGCGCCTCCGCGTTCCGGATCAGGATGCCGCGCTCCGCTCCCATCCCCGTCCCCGCGATAATCGCCGTCGGCGTCGCCAGCCCGAGGGCGCACGGGCAGGCGATGACGAGCACCGCAACCGAGAACACCATCGCCCTGACGAAAGAGTCGTCGAAGAATCCCCACCCCAGGAACGTCCCCAGCGCCAGCACGAGCACGATCGGCACGAACACCGCCGCTACCGCGTCCACCACCCGCTCGACCGGCGCCCGCGACCCCTGCGCCTCTGCCACCAGTGCCGCCATGCGCTGCAGGACCGTGTCCTCTCCTACCGCCGTCGCCTCCACCTCGATCACCCCGTGCTGGTTGAGCGCGCCCCCCACGACCCCCTCCCCGGGCCCTCGTTCGACCGGCATCGACTCACCCGTCAGCAGCGATTCGTCGAGCGCGCTGCGACCCGTCCGGATCACACCGTCGAGCGCGACCCGCTCGCCGGGCCGCACCCGGAACACGTCCCCGACCGCGACCGCCTCGACCGGCACCGCCTCCTCCCGTCCGTCTCGCAGCACGTTCACCGACTTCGCCGTAAGACCGAGCAGCGCGCGGATGGCCCCGCCCGCGCTCGCCCGCGCCCGGTCCTCGAAGAACCGCCCCAGGCTGACGAACAGCAGCACGGCCGCGCTCACGTCGAAGAACATCGCCTCGCTGCGGTCGGCCGCCACGACCCAGGCGCTGAAGACGAACGCCACGGTCGTGCCCAGCGCCACGAGCACGTCCATGTTCGGAGTAAGCGCCCGCAGGGCCGGCCACGAGGCGCGGTAGAAGCGCCACCCGAGCAGCGCCTGCACGATCGCCGCCCCGCCCAGCAGCAGCCACCCCGTGGCCGTGTGGCTCCCGAACAGGGGCAGGTCGGCGATGTCCATGGCCATGCTCGCGATGACCACCGGCACGGCCACCACCCCTCCCACCGCGAGCATCGCGAGCCGCGCCCGCGAGGTTTCCTCAGGAGCGTCCGCAGCCGAGTCGAGCTCGGCGGCGTCGTACCCCGCCCGCTCGACGGCGGCGACGAGGTCGTCCGCCCCGATCGCATCGCCAAGCGAGACCCTCGCCGTGGCGGAGGCGAAGTTCACGCTCGCCTCATCGACGCCCTCGACGCGATTCAGCGCGCGTACGACGCGCCGCACGCAGGACGCGCACGTCATCCCCCCGATACGGAGGGTGACGGCGCGATCGGGAGTCGTCATGAAGCGGTTTGCGGCGCGGCCTCGTACCCCTCTTCCACGATGGCGGCGACGACCGCCTCCAGGTCGACGCCCTCGCCCGTGAGCGTGGCCGCTCCGGCGTCGAGGTCGACACTGGTGGCAGTCACGCCCTCCACGCCGCTGATCGCTTCCGTCACCGCGCGCACGCAGTGGTCGCAGGTCATCCCGTCGACCTTCAGTTCAATCGTCTCAGCCATGGTGTCCTCCATTGTGTACTGGCTGGGAACCCTCCACGGGCCCCTGGATCTTGTAGACGCGCAAGAGCTCGTTGACCGCGCGCTCCGACTCGCCGCTCGTAACCTGATCGATCACGTGCGTGCGCAGGTGCCCTTCCAGCACGAGCGCGTCGAGGCTGCGCAGTGCCCGCTGCACCGACAGCGACAGGTCGAGCAGATCGACGCAGTAGCGGTCTTCCTCGACCTGCTTCTGCAGCGCCTCCACCTGCCCCGCGATGATCTTGAGCCGGCGGCTCGCCTGCTGCTGTGTCTCAGGGAGCATGTTGGGCCTCCCCCAATAGGGTACCCCCCTATCCTATGCACCTGCGTCCTCGCCCGTCAATGCGTACACTCGCCGCCATGCGAGTCGGCGCGCACATCTCCTCCTCTGGGGGCCCCCAGAACGTCTTCGCCCGCGCCGAGGAGATCGGCGCCGAGGCCATCCAGCTCTTCATCTCCGCGCCCCAGCAGTGGCGTCCCCCCAACGTCGGCGATGAGGCCGTCGCCGCCTTCCACGAGGAGCACGAGCGCGTCCCCGTGCCCGTCTTCTTCCACGGCATCTACCTGGTCAATCTCGGAACGCAGGACGAGAAGCTCCTGGACCGCTCCGCCGCCTCCCTCAAGCAGTACGTGAAGTGGGCGGGAACGCTCGGCGTCGAGGGCACGATCTTCCACGTCGGAAGCCACAAGGGCGCTGGCTTCGATGCGGTCAAGGAGCAGATCTGCCGCGTCATGCTCGAAGTCCTCGAAGCCGCCGACAATGACTCCATGCTCCTGATCGAGAACAACGCCGGCCAGGGGAACGGCATCGGCTCCACCTTCTCTGAGGTCGGCGAGCTCATCCGCGGCTGCGATAACCACCCCCGCATCGGCGTCTGCGTCGACACCTGCCACGCCTTCGCCATGGGTTACGAGATCACGACGCGCGAGGGCTGCGAGCTCGCCATGGCAGAGTTCGACCGCGAGATCGGCCTCGACCGCCTCCGCGCCGTCCATGCCAACGACAGCAAGATGCCCCTCGGCGGCGTCCGTGACCGCCACGAGAACATCGGCGATGGCCACATGGGCCTCGATGGCTTCCGCAACATCCTCGCCCACCCGGGCTTCCGCGACGCCCCCCTCCTCCTCGAGGTCCCCGGCATCGAGGGCGGAGGCCCCGACGAGGAGAACGTCAACCGCCTCAAGCGCATCCGTGAGGAAGTCGGCGCCCCCGGACCGGACGGCTCGTGAGCGAGGGCGGCGGCCGCAGGCTCGAAGGCGCCCTCCTCGAGGAGTGCGCCGAGTGGATATGGGAGCAGATCCAGGAAGAGGGCCTCTTCGTCCCCGGCGAGCTCATCGAGCTCATCCTCACGACCGAGCGGGAGCTCGACCTCCACGCCCGCCCCCTTCCCGAGATCGCCACGGGCGTCGCCGCCGCCTTCCGCGAGCAGAGTCACCTCCTCTCCCCCACCGACGAGCGCGCCATCGAGTCTGTGCTCGCCTGGGAGGACGAGTTCCTCGGTATCGCCGGCATCCCCCGTGAATCCAGCTAGCCACGACGCCTCGACCCGTTGACGCCGCCCCCCCGCCGCCCGACACTCAGGACAGCACGACTGTGGAGGTGAACGCGTCCCGACGTAGTCGACCACAGGTGGGATCGGTCAAGCGCCAGGTCCGCGCGCCGCGCGGATGACGAGGCGGAGGCAGAATCGAACCATTCGGCGGGTGGCCTCCCGGCGGCACGGTCGTAAGGCTGGAAACAAACCACGGCGGGTGACCGCCTGACAAAACCCCGGCCATGTGCAGGGGGCTCGCGGCCCTCTCCCCCACCAGGCACACCGAGCATCGACCGGGGGCGTGCGCGTCCCCACGAGTGCACGGGGAAGCTGTATGTGCGGGATCATCGCCTACACCGGCTCGCGTCAGGCCGTACCCATCCTGTTGGCTGGCCTGCGCGACCTCGAATACCGCGGCTACGACTCGGCCGGCGTCGCCCTCCTCCCGGAGTCCGGCGGCGCGCCCGTTGTCGCCAAACGCCGCGGCAAGATCGCCGAGCTTGACGCCGCCATCGACGCGAACCCCCTGCCCCCTGCGCGCACCGGCATCGGCCACACCCGCTGGGCCACCCACGGCGCCCCCAGCGATACGAACGCGCACCCCCACACCGGCTACGGGGGCAGGGTCGTCGTCGTCCACAACGGCATTGTCGAGAACTACGCTGCCCTCCGCGCCGAGCTGCGCGATCGCGGCCACGCCTTCGCGAGCGAAACGGACACCGAGACGATCGCCCACCTCCTCGAGGAAGGCCTGGACGCCGGCCTCGACCTCCTCGAAGCCATGCGCGAGGCCTGCGCTCGCCTGACCGGCTCGCAGGCCATCGTCGCCATGTCCCCGAGTGAGCCGGGCGTCGCCGTCGGCGCCCGCATCGGGAACGCCGGCGGGGTCGTGGTCGGCTACGGCGACGGCGAGATGCTGCTCTCCAGCGACCTCGCCGCCCTGCTCCCCCACACCCGCGAGGTCGCCTTCCTCGCCGACCGCCAGCTCGTCCGCCTGACTGCGGAAGGCGCGACCTACGCCAGCCTCGATGGCGCCGCCGCCGTGGTTGAGCCGCAGACCGTCTCCCTCGATCCCACCAGCGCCGCCCGGGGCCCGTACGAGACGTACATGCTCAAGGAGATCATGGAGCAGCCGGCTGCCCTCGCCGACACCATCGGCGGCCTGATGACGGTCGAGCCCGCCCGCCTTTCTCTCGACGACCTCGGTGATGCCCGCCCCTGGCTGGAGCGCGTCGAACGCGTCCTCCTCGTGGGGATGGGCACGAGCCTGCACGCCGCCATGGTCGGGCGCTGGTACTTCGAGCAGATCGCCGGAATCCCCGCCGATATCGACAACGCCAGCGAGTTCCGCTACCGCGAGCCCGTTCTCGGCCCGGAGACGCTTGTCGTTTCGGTTAGCCAGTCCGGGGAGACCGTTGACGTGCTGGAGGCGATGAACGTTGCCCGCGCCCGTGGCGCCCCCCAGATCACCATCTGCAACACCCCCGGCAGCCAGACGACCCGTGTCGCCGACGGCACCGTCCACACCTACGCCGGCCTCGAACGGGGCGTCGCCAGCTCCAAGACGTTCACGACCTCGATCGCGGCGCTCTTCGCCCTCGCCCTCGAAACCGCCCGCGTCCGCGGCCGCATCAGCGACGACGACCTCGCCCGCCATGTCCGCGACCTCTCCGCCATGCCCGAGGTCGTCGGTCGCCAGCTCGACTCCTTCGACACGATGGCGAAGGCCGCCGGCCGCTTCCACACGACCGAGCACATCCTCTTCCTCGGACGCGGCCCCGCCCTCCCCATCGCCCTCGAAGGGGCCCTCAAGATGAAGGAGCTCTCCTACGTCCACGCCGAGGGCTACGCCGCCGGCGAGATGAAGCACGGCCCCATCGCCCTCATCGACGCCCAGTTCCCGACCGTCGCGCTTGCGGGACAGCACGCGCTGCGCAGCAAGATCGTCTCGAACATCGAGCAGATCCGCGCCCGCGGCGGTGAGGTGCTCGCCATCGTCACCGAGGGCGACGACGAGCTGATCGCCCTCGCCAACGAGGCCCTCACGGTGCCCTCCGTACCCGCCCTCCTCGAACCGCTCGCCGCGATCGTGCCCCTCCAGGTCCTCGCCTACGCCACCGCCGACGCCCGCGGCTGCGACATCGACCAGCCCCGCAACCTTGCCAAGACCGTGACGGTGGAGTAGCGCACGGGCCTGCCTCGTTCTCGTTAACGTTCGAGGAAATCCGCGCGTTTCCGCTGGTCTGGGTCCCACCGGCGGGATACGCTCAGGGCATCGCCCTGAGCCGCGGTTTCGTTCACATCCGGAGGGGATCCCCATGACCAGCACCACCGCCAGCCCGGAAGCGGGCACGGAGCTCTCAGCCAAGCTCGTCTACCTGTTTGGCGACGGGCGCGCTGAGGGCGGCGCCGACATGCGCAACCTTCTTGGCGGCAAGGGCGCTGGCCTCTCCGAGATGAGCAGCCTGGGCATCCCCGTTCCCCCCGGCCTCACCATCACCACCGAGGTCTGCAGCGCCTACTACGCGAACGGCCACCGCTATCCCGACGGCCTCGACGAGCAGGTGCGCGCCGGCATCGCCCACGTCGAGTCGATCGTCGGCTCCCGTTTCGGCGACGCCTCGAACCCCCTCCTCGTCTCCGTCCGCTCCGGCGCCCGCGTCTCCATGCCCGGCATGATGGACACCGTCCTCAACCTCGGCCTCAACGACGAGACCGTCCAGGGCCTGGCCCGCAGCTCCGGCGACGAGCGCTTCGCCTACGACTCCTACCGCCGCTTCGTTGCCATGTACGGTGACGTCGTCCTCGGCCTCAAGCGTGAATCCGACCTCGACGAGGATCCCTTCGAGGCCATCCTCGAGCGCAAGAAGGAAGCCTGCGGCGTCTCCGAGGACACCGACCTGCCCGCCGCCGCCCTCCGCGAGATCGTGGCCGAGTACAAGGCCGAGATCCGCGACAAGCTCGGCATCGCCTTCCCCGATGATCCCTGGGAGCAGCTCTGGGCCGCCATCGGCGCCGTCTTCGAGTCCTGGGAGAGCGACCGCGCCATCGTCTACCGCCAGCTCAACGGCTATCCCGGCGAGTGGGGCACCGCCGTCAACGTCCAGGCCATGGTCTTCGGCAACCTCGGCGACGACTGCGCCACGGGCGTGGCCTTCACCCGCAACCCCAAGAACGGCGCCACCGGCCTCTTCGGCGAATACCTCGTCAACGCCCAGGGCGAAGACGTGGTCGCGGGGGTGCGCACCCCCCAGCCCATCCGCCTCGCCGAGCGCATCGACGACGGCCCGCCCTCCATGGAGGAGGCCCAGCCCGCCGTCTACGCCGAGCTTCTCGCCGCCGCTCAGCGCCTCGAGGACCACTTCCGCGACATGCAGGACATCGAGTTCACCGTCCAGCGCGGCAAGCTCTGGGTCTTGCAGACCCGCAACGGCAAGCGCACCGGCCCCGCGATGGTCAAGGTCGCCGTCGACCTCGTCGAGCAGGGCCTCATCGACCGCGACGAGGCCCTCCGCCGCCAGGACCCCGAGCAGATCTCCGAGTTGCTGCACAGCGTCTTCGCCGAAGGCGCCCCCACCGACGTCATCGCCACCGGCCTCCCCGCCTCCCCCGGCGCCGCGGTCGGGAAGGTCGTGTTCTCCGCCGAGGAGGCGGCCGAGCAGGCCGAGGCCGGCGAGGACGTCATCCTCGTCCGCGTCGAGACCAGTCCCGAGGACATCCAGGGCATGCTCGCCGCCCAGGGCATCCTCACCGCCCGCGGCGGCATGACCTCCCACGCCGCCGTAGTCGCCCGTGGCTGGGGAAAGTGCTGCGTGGCAGGCTGTGGCGACCTCGCGATCGACTACGCCGGCGGCTGCTTCCGCGTCGATGCCGGTGGCCGCGAACTCACGATCCGCCGCGGCGACGTCATCTCCCTGAACGGCACCACCGGCGAGGTCATGCTCGGCGCCGTGCCCCTGGCCGACCCCGAGCTTCCCGACGACCTGAACCGTCTCATGGCCTGGGGCGACGAGGCCCGCCGCCTCGGCGTTCGCGCCAACGCCGACACCCCCGAGGACGCGGCCAAGGCCCGCGAGTTCGGCGCCGAGGGCATCGGCCTCTGCCGCACGGAGCACATGTTCTTCGGCGAAGATCGCATCCTCGCGGTCCGCCAGATGATCCTCGCCGAGAACGAGGCCGGCCGCCGCGAGGCCCTCGCCCGCATCCTCCCCATGCAGCGCCACGACTTCGACGGCATCCTCCGCGCGATGGCGGGCTTCCCCGTCACCATCCGCCTCCTCGACCCGCCCCTGCACGAGTTCCTGCCCAACGGCGCCGAGGAGATGGAGCGCTTCGCCGACGCCATCAGCGTCGAGCCCCAGCGCGTCTCCCAGCGCGTGCTCGCCCTGCAGGAGTTCAACCCCATGCTCGGCCACCGCGGCGTGCGCCTCGCCATCACCTACCCCGAGATCTACGAGGTCCAGACCCGCGCCATCATCGAGGCTGCCTGCGACCTCCGCGCCGAGGGTGTCGACGCCCAGCCCGAGATCATGATCCCGCTCGTGGGCGCTGCCGAGGAGCTCGCCCGCCTGCGCGAGCGCGTCGAGGCGGTCGCCGAGCAGGTCACCGCCGAGCGCGGGGTGAGCCTCGACTACACCATCGGCACCATGATCGAGCTGCCGCGCGCCTGCGTCGTCGCGGACCAGATCGCCGGTCACGCCGACTTCTTCTCCTTCGGCACCAACGACCTGACCCAGACCACCTTCGGCCTCTCCCGCGACGACGCGGGACGCTTCCTCCCCGACTACATCAGCCAGAACGTGCTCGAGAAGGATCCCTTCGTCGAGCTTGACCGCGACGGCGTGGGCGAGCTGATGCGGATCGGCATCGAGCGCGGCCGGGGCGTCAAGCCCGACCTGAAGCTCGGCATCTGCGGCGAGCACGGCGGCGACCCCGCCTCCATCGCCTTCGGGCACGACGTCGGCCTGGATTATGTCTCGTGCTCCCCCTACCGCGTGCTCACTGCCCGCCTTGCCGCAGCCCAGGCCGCACTCGCGGGAAGAAGCTGACCGGAGCGCCCCGCCAAGGAGCGGAATTTGGATCTGCACCGTGTGCGCCGCCGCATCGAGGAGGATGAGGAGCGCCTGAGCCCCTTCGCCGCTCGCTCCGCAAGCGCTACGCGCCCCCGCCCCGAGGACCCCTCCTCCGTCCGCGCCGCCTTCCAGCGCGACCGCGACCGCATCATTCACACCAAGGCCTTCCGCCGCCTCAAGCACAAGACGCAGGTCTTCATCGCGCCCCAGCAGGACCACTTCGTCACTCGTCTCACGCACACGTTCGAGGTCGCCCAGGTGGGCCGCACGATCGCTCGCGCCCTCCGCCTCAACGAGGACCTCGCCGAAGCCATCGCCCTCGGCCACGACATCGGGCACGGCCCCTTCGGCCACGCCGGTGAGGAGGCCCTGGCCGAGTGCCTCCCCGAGGGCTTCCGCCACAACTACCAGTCCGAGCGCGTGCTCGACAAGCTCGAGCACGATGGTCGCGGGCTCAACCTCACGCACGCCGTCCTTGATGGCGTGCGCAAGTCCAGCAAGGCCCGCGAGGACGTGCTCGCCGAGGGCTGGGGCGTGCCCGAGACGCTCGAAGGCCAGGTCGTCAAGCTTGCCGACGCGCTCGCCTACCTGAACCACGACGTCCAGGACGCCATCCGCGCCGGCATCATCGGTGAGGACAACCTGCCCGGCATTTCCCAGACGGTCCTCGGACGCTCGCACGGCGAGCGCCTCGAAGTGCTCGTCACCGACGTCGTCGAGTCGAGCTGGGCCGCCACCGGCGAGGGCCACGCGGAGGACGATCCTCGTCCCGTGATCACGCTCAGCCGGACGGTGCACGAAGCCGTGAACGAGCTGCGCGAGTACATGTTCCAGCACGTCTACCTGCTCGCCGAACGCCGCGCCGAGGTGGAGCACGCCAAGAACATCGTGCGCTTCCTCTTTGGTCACGCCGTCGCCAACCCCGACTCCATCTCCTCCGGCTACTCCCTCCCCGACGATCCCCTGCCCCGTCGCGCCGCCGATTTCGTCAGCGGCATGACCGATCGTTACGCTATCCACCTCGCCGCCGACCTGGGCTGTGAGGACGCCCGCGACTGGCCGCTCTGAGATGCGCCGGATTGCCTTCTGCGAACGGGGTGGGATACTGAGGCGGTGGTGGCGAAGGCGCATCGCGTGTGAGTGAGCAGGATCGTCCGGGCCCTCCCGACGACGAACCCCTGATCGGGGGTCAGTCGCCCGACCCTCCCCCTTCCCCCGCCAGCCCCCCGCCTCCACCCGACGGCGAGGGCGTGATCGGCGTCACACCGCGCGAGCCCGTTCGCTCCGTGGACCCCTGGGAAGCCCAGCGCCTCCGCCGCGATCGCGCCGATCTGGGCAACTACGGCCGTGATGGCCCCCGTGCCGGCTACTACGGCGCCACCAATCGGTCTCCGGGCCGCACGATCGCCATCTACTTCTTCACGCTCGTCGCGCTCGCCATTGGCGGTGTGCTGATCTTCCTGCTCTTCCAGGTGCTCAGCGACAACGGCGAGGATCCGCCGCCGGTGACGCCAACGCCGCCGCCAGTCGAAGCCGAGGCTCGCATCGAGTCGCCCGCTCCCGGCGCGAACCCCCCCGTGGGCGAGGACACTGCGGTCATCGTTCGAGTCGTCTCGGGAGAGGAGATTGTGCGGTTCGAACTGCTCGTCAGCGGAATCGTGACCGACCAGGAGTTCTCCGGCAGGGTCACGGGCGAGAACACCTACGCGGCCGTTCTGACCGCAAGGTTCGAGGCGGCGGGCTCCTACGACCTCGTCGTGCGCGCCTACACCGCCTCGGGCGAGCAGATCGTGTCCGACCCCGTCCGGGTCCGGCCCACCCCGCCCGTCCAGGAGACCCCTCAAGTCGTGATCACGGCCGAGGTCGTGGCCCTGACGAGCCTGCGCCTCGGTCCCGGCGAGGTCTACAACCAGGCGGGAACGCTGGAGCCCGGCCAGGTCGTGACCGTCATCGGCAAGACCCTGAACCAGCAGTGGCTCCAGGTCGAGACGGGTGGCGGGCTCTGGGTGCGCTTCAGCGCCGTCGACATCTCACCCGAAGACCTTGCCGGCGTTCCCGCGGTCGAGCCCCCACCGGCTCCCGCCGACACCCCCACGCCACCCCCCACGCCCGTGTCCGGCACCGTGACGCCGACCCCCACCCCGACGGGCACCCAGCAGCCTCCGCCCAACGCACCCGACTTCATCCCCACCAACGCCGAGCCGATCGAGGGCGGAACGATCCTGCGCATTACCCTCACCAATGCCTCGACGAACCCCTTCTCGGGGCCGATCGCCGTTCTCGTGGAGGGCGTGTCCGCCAATCCCGCCGAGCAGGTCCTCACCGTCTCCATGGAGCCGAACGGCACGGCTGCCCTCAATTTCGATCTCGATCCCCCCATCACCGAGCAGACGACCGTCACGGTCACCCTCGACCCCGATGATGCGGTCGCCGAGGCGAACGAGGACAACAACGTCACCGAATTCATCCTGGTCCCGCCGCCCGAGGGGCCCGTCCTGTCCCTCCGGGCCAGTGTCACCGGCGGCATGCTCTCCGTCGTCATCCAGAACGACGGCGAAGAGCTTTCGACTACCGACGCCCGCCTCGTCGTGAGCGTCCCGGGGGAGACGACGACCCGGACCATCTCCCCGCTGGCTATCCCCGCGAACGACTCGGCAACGATCGAAGGCATCGCCGCCCCGCGGACGGGCGAGTCCATCCGCGTCACCCTCTTCATCGACGGCATCAACGTGGCCACCGCCAGCGTGCCCAACCCCAACGTCGTCGATATTCCGCCGGACGGACAGGATCCCGAAACCCAGCCGACCGAAGGCGCCACGATCGAGCCCGAGGAGCCGCAGGAGCCCGAGGAGCCTGAGGAGTAGTAGGATTCCGGCGTGGACGCCGTCACCGAAATCAAGCGGCGAATCGAGCCGGCGGAGTACATAGGCCGCTCCGTCAAGCTGCAGAAGGCCGGCCGCAACCTGCGCGCCCTCTGCCCCTTCCACACCGAGAAGACCCCCTCCTTCTACGTCTTCACCGATCGCGGCTCCTGGCGCTGCTTCGGCAGCTGCGGCGAGGGCGGCGACATCTTCTCCTTCGTCCAGAAGCGCGAGAACGTCGACTTCCGCGAGGCGCTGCGCATCCTCGCCGAGGAGGCGGGCGTCGAGCTCTCCGCCCGCGCCGCCGAGCAGCGCACCCGCGCCGAGCGGCTCAGCGGTATCGTCTCCGCCGCCGTCGATTTCTACGAGCAGCAGCTGGCCGGCGAGGGCGGCGCGGATGCCCGCGCCTACCTGACCGAAACCCGCGGGCTGGACGCCGAGACCATTGAGCGCTTTCACCTCGGCTGGGCTCCCGACGAGTGGCGCCTGCTCCGCGACTACCTGCTTGGCCGGGGCTACAGCGACGAGGACAGCCTCGCCGCCGGCGTGCTCCACGAAAGCGACTCCGGCGGCGCTCCCTACGACCGCTTCCGTGGCCGCGTCATCATCCCCATCGCCGATGACCGGGGCGTCTACGTCGGTCTCGGCGGGCGCATCCTCGGCGAGGGTGAGCCCAAGTACCTGAACTCCCCCCAGAGCGACATCTTCGACAAGGGACGCACCCTCTACGCCCTCGATGTCGCCGGTCCCCAGGCCCGCGAGACCGGCACGGTCGTCGTCGTCGAGGGCTACCTCGACGTCATCGGTCCCTGGCAGGCCGGCTTCCGCAACCTCGTCGCGACCATGGGCACATCGCTCACCGAGCGCCACGCCGCCCGGCTCACGCGCTTCGCTTCCCGCGTGGTGCTCGCCATGGACCCCGACAGCGCGGGCATGGCCGCCGCCGAACGCGCCGGTTCCCTCCTCCTCAACTTCGATTCCCCCGAGGCGATGGGCGACGCCCAGCGCAGCGCCGAGGCCATCACCGCCAACGTCGACCTCGACCTGCGCGTCGCCCCCCTGCCCACGGGCAAGGACCCCGACGACCTCACGCGAGAGGATCCCGAGGCCTGGCGCAACGCCATCGACAACGCGACACCGTTCACCGAGTTCCTGCTGGCCCGGCTCATCGCCGCGCGTCGTGGCGACTCCGCCGTCGACGTGGGCCGCATCATCGATCAGCTGACGCCCGTGTTGCTGGCGGTGCGAAACCCTGTCGAGCAGTCCGCGAATGCCCAGAAGGCCGCCCGCCAGCTCGGCGTCTCCGAACGGGCCATCCTGGACCGCGTCCGCAGCCAGCGCCGCCGGCCCCAGGTCCCGGTCCGTCCCGAATCGGAAGTGACCCGGGACCGGGCAACCCTTGAGGAGCACCTGTTGGCGACACTCCTGCGCCATCCGGGCCTGCGCGCCGACCTGCGGAACTACCCCCTGCCCGGACTGTTCTGGGATACGCTCCAGCGAGAGATTGCCGAGCGTTGGCTGCACGACGAGCTGGAGGCCATCGATGGTTCGGACGGCGCCGACGAGGCCGAGCCCGTCGCGAACCGCCTTCGCCAGATCGGCCAGCTCCGGGAGCCTCAGCTCTCGGACTCGGACGCTCGGCAGCGCGCACTCGACCTGATGAACTTCATCCTGCGCGAACGGCTGCGGGAGCATCACTCGGCCGGCGCCGAGGGCCTGGCCGAGGCCGAACGAGAGCTGGGTGCGCAGCGTGTCGTGCAGGCCGCCTATGAGGCCTGGCTGGGCGGGAGCCCCTCGACCGAGATGCTGGAGCTCGCGCAGGTGGCCATCGAGCAGCTCCAGCTCGGCCTCAGCATCCACCGCCGCGACCGCGCCGCCTCCTAGCCCCTGTTTCAGCTTCGGTTAGGGATTGACGCGGTCGGTGCCTGTCAGGAATGGAACCAACTCCGACAGCGAGGCGATCTCGATGTCGGGCGCCGGGTCGTGTTCCGTTCGAGACGCTCCCATGCGGTTGAGCCAGACGGACGTGAGTCCCGCGGCGTTCGCGCCCGCCACGTCGCTCGACAGGTTGTCGCCCACGTGCCAGACCCCATCGTTCGGCACCCCCAGGCCCCGCAGGACGTGCTCGAAGATCCCTGGGTCGGGCTTCGCGACGCCAACTTCCCCTGAGATCGCCACCACCCCGAACCAGTGGCCGATGTCCAGGACGCCAACCTTGGAACGCTGCAGATCGGTGGGACCGTTCGTGATGAGCGCCAGCGGCAATCCCGCTCCCCTCGCCGCCTCCAGCAGTGGGGGCGCGTCGTCGAACAGGCGATAGCCCCTTGCAGCCAGCCGGTAGTGCAGCTCCGCCGCCCGCACTGCGACCGCCTCGTCGGTGCATCCGCACGCCGACAGGGCCCGGCGCCAGGCTTCGAGCGTGAAGGAAGCTGCGTTGAGATCGCCCCCATCCCACTTGCTTTCCACCTCGGCCCCGTAGTTCGTGACGACGGTGTGGTAGGTCCCGATGAGCCGGGTGCCGGACATCCCCGGCTGACTCCCGGCAATCGCCTGTGAGGTGTACGCGATAGCGTCGTTGTGGACGCCGTCGTTATTGAGCAGTGTTTCGTCCAGGTCCAGGCACAGCGCCCGTGGCGGACTCAGGGAACCGATTCGGCGTTCTACCACTGGTCCGACCGTAGCACGCTCTCGCCGGCTGGGCGAAGCAGCGCCCCGCTTAGGGGTTGAGGTCGCCCGTGGCCGGCCCCCGCGCCCCCGCGAAGGCGAAGCCGAGCACCGCCAGCGCTTCCCGTAGCGTCTCCGCCCCGCCGCCCCCGCCCAGGACCCTCATTGCGGCTTCGTCGAGCACGCTGAGCGCCCGTGGTGAGTCGAGATCGTCGTCCATGGCCGCCTCGAAGGCCGCCCGCAACGACTCGTCCCCGCTGCCGTCCCGCCCGCACGCGTCCCGCAGACGCCCGTAGCGCCCCGCCAGCGCCTCGATCGCGCCCTCGCGGTAGTCGGCGTCCGTGCGGTAGTGCTCGCTCAGCAGGTAGAGGCGCAGGTGGTCGGGGTCGTAGCGCTCCATCAGGTGGCGCGCCAGCACCAGGTTCCCCAGCGACTTGCTCATCTTCACCCCGTCCAGCTTGAGCATGCCGTTGTGCATCCAGTAGCCGCAGAAGGGCGACTGCCCGGTCGCGCTCTCCGCCTGCGCGATCTCGTTCTCGTGGTGGGGAAAGATGAGGTCGCTCCCACCCCCGTGGATGTCGATCTGGTCCCCCAGGTGTCCCCGCGACATCGCCGTGCACTCGATGCTCCACCCCGGCCGGCCGTCGCACCACGGGCTCGGCCAGCTCGGCTCGTCGGGCTCGCAGCGCTGCCAGAGCAGGAAGTCGAGCGGCCCCCGCTTCTTCTCTTCGCGCTTCGATTCGGGGTTCTCCCGTTTCGCCAGCTCCTCGATCGAGATGCCGTTCAGCTGCCCGTAGCCGGGGAAGCGCTGCGCCTCGAAGAACACGTCGCCGTCGGCCTCGTACGCCGCCCCCGACGCGATCAGCGCCGCCGTCGTCTCGATGATCGCGTCGATGTGATCCGTCGCGAACGGGTAGGCCGTCGGCCGCAGCACGTTCAGCCGGTCGAGGTCGGCCCGGAAGATGGCGTCGTTCTCGTCCCGGATCTCCGCGATCGGGCGGCCCCCCTCGCGCTTCGAGACCATGATCATGTCGTCGTCGATGTCCGTCACGTTCTGCACGTAGCGAACGTTCAGGCCCTTCCAGGTCAGGTAGCGCCGCAGCACGTCGAAGTTCACGTAGGAGAAGGCGTGCCCGAGGTGCGTCACGTCGTACGGCGTGACTCCGCAGACGTAGATGCGCGCCTCGCCCGCCACGAGCGGGACGAACTCGCGCTTGGCGCGCCCCAGCGAGGAGTACAGGTGTAGGGTCACGGGCCGCTCCCGGGCGTCCTCTGGAGCGGGAAGCCTACCAGAGCGCCCCTCTGCGGGCCGCTAGCTGAGAACGCCATCCGCCACGAGCTCGCCGATGGCCTCCGGCGACATTCCCAGCAGCTCCGAGAGCACGTCGAACGTGTCCGCCCCCAGCGAGCGCGCCGCGTAGCCGGTTGTGGGCCGCTGCCCGTCGATGAGGGCCGGGAAGCGTTCGGCGCCCTGCTTGCCGCCGTCCTCCGTTGGGATCGTCCCCAGGAAGTCGCGAGCCGCCAGGTGCGGGTCGGCCGTCGCGACATCGCCCCCATCCTGCACGGCCCCGGCCGCGATGCCGCGCGCCTGGCACGCCTCCATCACCTCGTACCGGTCGCGACCGGCCGTCCAGGCGGACACGCAGCCGTCCAGCGCGTCCTCGTTCGCGATGCGCGCCTCGTGCGTCGCGAAGCGCGGGTCGCCGGCGAGCTCCGGGTCGCCCATCAGCTCGCAGAGCGTGCGCCACTGCTCGTCGCCCCGCACCGCGATCGCGACCCAGCGGTCCTCGCCCTGCGTGCGATAGATGCCGTGCGGCGCCCACGCCCCGAACGGGTGGCGGTTCGCCGCCGGCTCGGGGTCGGCGCCGTTCGCGAAATAGTCGAGGAACGCCGGAGCCATCAACCCCAGCCCCAGCTCGTACTGCGCCACGTCGACGTCCAGCCCCTGCCCCGTCCGCCGCCGGTGCTCGACCCCCTCGAGGATGCCGAGCGCCGCCGCGACGCCGCTCAGGTGGTCCGTCAGCGAGTAGCCGAAGCCGATGTCCCGCCGCCCGGGCACGCTCGTCAGGTAGGTCAGCCCCGTGAGCGCGTGGATCGTCGGCGCAAACGTCACGAAGTCACGCCACGGTCCCGAGTTGCCCATGCCCCCCATCGAGACCACGGTCACGCCCGGACTCGTCTCCGCCAGCGACTCCCGGTCGAGTCCCCAGCGCGCCAGCACCCCGGCGCTGAAGTTGTCGATGATGGCGTCGCATTGCCCCGCGAGGCGGCGCGCCAGCGCCTGCGCCTCCTCCCGTCGCATGTCGAGGCTGATGTTCCGCTTGTTCCGGTTCCAGCTCAGGTAGTACGGATGGTTGAGCGTGTTCGCGCCCGCGTTGCGCGAGGCCGTGCCCACCTTGATCACGTCCGCTCCCAGGTCCGCCAGCACTCGCGTCCCGAACGGCCCCGCGAGCACGTGCGTGAAGTCGAGCACCCGCAGTCCCGCCAACGGTTTCGTCGCCGAGGGTTCGCCGCGAACCGCTTCCAGGTCCTGCCGCTGCCCCCAGGCCGCCTCCTCGACGCGGGTGGGCGGCCCCGGCGCCGGTCCGTCCGCCTCCGTCGAGATCAACCGTCCCGGGAACGGCACACTCCCGTACCCCTCAACCTCCCGCTCCTGGAAGTACCCGCGCGCCTCGATCTGCGGCGTCGCGACGACCTTGCTCACGGGCCACACCGCCCCGAACGGCAGCCGCCGTCGTTGCGCCTCCATGAAGAGGTCGTCCGCGGTGTTCTCGGCCGTCCAGTCGCGCAGCGTCGCCATCACGTGCGCCATGTCCTTCACCAGTGCGATCAGGTTCGGAAAGCGTTCCCCATCGGCCAGGTCTCCGGCCGAGTCCGTTTCCTCAAGCCACGGGATGAGCTTGTCGATCAACCCTAGCGAGGGCGTCACCATCAGCCCGTCCCCGTTGCGGTCCGTGTAGCA
Organism: Dehalococcoidia bacterium; assembly: GCA_022827945.1. Classification (GTDB taxonomy): domain Bacteria; phylum Chloroflexota; class Dehalococcoidia; order Tepidiformales; family Tepidiformaceae; genus UBA2991. Next base: position 16,609 of record JAJEIT010000088.1, read on the forward strand.
CTCGTAGCCGCCGCTCCAGTGCAGGCTCCCCGTGCGCTCCGCGATCTGCGTCGTCCAGCGCCCCCCGTCCGGGAAGAACCACTGCATCAGCATCTGCTCGGTGTTCGCGACGAGCGTCTCGTGGCTGGAGAGATCGAAGTGGCGCCCCTTCCCCTTCGCGTCTCGCAGCCGCACGCCCGCCAGCGCGCAGCAGGCCGCATAGAACCCGACGATGTGCGCCGTCTGGTTCCCGTACCCCGTGAGTGGCGGTGTCTCGGGCGTTCCCGTGACCGACGCCGCTCCGCTCAGGGCGTTCGCCACGAGGTCGTTCACCGCCAGCCCCGCCCACGGCCCCTCCTGCCCCATCGGCGTCACCGAGAGCCGCACCAGCTGCGGGAACGCTTCCCGCAGGGTCTCCGCATCGAACGGGGCCTCGTCGCCGCGCCAGTCCTCGATCAGCAGGTCGGCCTCAGCCAGCAGCTCGCGCCCCGCGTTACTCGCCAGATCGAGCGCGACCACGCGCTTCCCGGCGTTGTACCAGGCCGCCTGGATCGAGATGCCGCTCTCGCCGAAGAAGGGCGGCTCCGACTCCAGTCCGTCGCCCTCCGGCGGCGTCACCCGCACGACGTCCGCGCCACCGTCGGCGAGCAGCCGTCCGGCGAACGCTCCGCCCCAGCCCGCCTGCTCGACGACGCGGAGCCCTGCCAGCGGTGTGCTCGAGCCTGCCATCGCGCGGAATCGTACGGAGCCATCCCCCAGTGCGCGAGGGCGGCGCCCGGTCGCCGGCGAGCCCCGCGGCGAAGGGCGCCGGACGGTGTGCGTCGTGCCGGAGGTGGAACGCCGCATTCTCGTTGACCTGATCCGCGCCGCTTCGTACGGTGTAGCCGCGCCGCGCAGGCCTCTCGACCCCCATGCAGCACACGCGCGAGGAGCATGGTTTGCCGCGATTCGCGTTGGCCATGGCGAAGCAGATTCTGGGCGCGCTTCGAGACCTCGCGCCGATCTTCGCCGTCATCGCCTTCTTCCAGATCGTCGTGCTGCAGCAGCCCTTCCCCGATCTCGCCAACGTGCTCGTCGGGCTGGTGTGCGTGGTCCTGGGGCTGGCGCTGTTCGTCCAGGGGCTGGAGAGCGGGCTCTTTCCCCTGGGTGAGGCGCTGGCCCAGGGGATGGCGCGCAAGGGAAGCGCAATCGCGCTGCTGGCGCTGGCGTTTTGCCTCGGGTTCGGCACCACCGTGGCGGAGCCGGCCCTGATTGCCGTGGCGGCTGAGGGCGCCAAGGTGGCCTCCGAGGCGGAGTTCATTGGCGACAGCCAGGCCGCCCAGGACCGCTACGCCCTCGAGCTGCGCGTGGTCGTGGCCGTCGCCGTCGGCCTCGCCATCGTTCTCGGGGTGCTTCGCATCCTCAAGGGCTGGCCCATTCACCGCTTCATCATCGGCGGCTACGTGCTGGTCATGGCGATGACCGTGTTCGCGCCCGAGGAGATCGTGGGCATGGCCTACGACTCCGGCGGGGTGACGACCAGCACGATCACCGTGCCCTTGATCACCGCGCTGGGGGTCGGCCTCGCCTCCACCATCCGCGGCCGCAACCCGATGCTCGACGGCTTCGGCCTGATCGCCTTCGCCAGCCTCACGCCCATGATCGGCGTGCTCGGCTACGGGATGGTGGTGTGATGCTGGAGCTTCTGGCGGACTTCGGCGAAACCTTACTGTCCACCCTGCGGGACGTGACCCCCATCGTGGTCATCCTGGTCGTGTTCCAGCTGGGGGTGTTGCGCCGCAGGCTGCCCAACATCAGGGGTATCGCCACCGGCTCGGTCATGGTCCTGCTGGGGCTGGCGCTGTTCCTCATCGGGTTGGAGCAGGCGCTCTTCCCCGTCGGCGAGACGATGGCGCGGCAGCTCGCGGAGACGGCCGGGGAGGCCGTGCGGGCCGGCGCGGTACGCTGGCAGGACTACTGGGTCGTCTACCTCTTCGCCGCTGCCGTCGGCTTCGCGACGACCGTGGCCGAGCCGGCCCTCATCGCCGTGGCGCTCAAGGCCAAGGAGGTTTCGGGCGGCGCCGTGAATCCCTGGGGGCTGCGCATCGCCGTCGCCGTGGGCGTGGCCGTCGGCGTGGCGCTGGGGTGCTTCCGCATCGTCACGGGCACGCCCCTGCCGTGGTACATCGTGGCCGCCTACGTCGTCGTCATCGTGCAGACGTACCTGAGCGGCCGCACCATCATCCCGCTCGCCTACGACAGCGGCGGCGTCACCACCTCCACCGTCACGGTGCCGGTGGTGGCCGCCCTGGGCCTGGGCCTCGCCGCCAACGTCCCGGGCCGCAGTCCGCTCATCGACGGATTCGGCCTCATCGCCTTCGCCAGTGTATTCCCCATCATGTCGGTATTAGGCTATGCCATCACCGCCGAGCAGTTGGCGCGCTGGCGCAAGCGAAGAGAGCGCCGGGAGGTGGAGTCATGAAGATGGCGCTGGTCGTCGCGATGGTGAGCGACGAAAAGACAAACCGCATCATCGATGCGGCGCGGGAAGGCGGCGCCACCGGCGACACCATCATCAGCGGCGTGCGCGGCGAGGGGCTGAAGCCCGGCAAGACCTTCCTCGGGCTGGACCTGGCGGCGAAGCGGGACGTCGTGCTGTTCCTGGTCGCCGAGTCGCGGGCGCGGGAAATCCTCGAGCGCATCGCGATCGCCGGCGACATGGACCGCGAGAGCGGCGCCGGCATCGCCTTCCAGATCAGGATCGAGGACGCCGTTGGCCTCTCGACCCAGTTGCCCACGCTCATGGAGGAGTTGGAAGAAGCGCTATGAACGATCAGGGCGACACGAGGGCGATACGCGTGGCCGACGTCATGGGGGCGGAGGTGCACACGATCGACGGCCTGGCGACGGTCGCCGAGGCCGTGGCGACGATGAAGCGGCTCCATATCAGCTCGCTCGTGGTCGAGCGGCGCCACGACGACGACGAGCTGGGGCTGATTACCGTGAGCGACCTGGCGCGGGAGGTCATCGCGCCCGAACGTGCGCCGGAGCGGGTCAATGTCTACGAGATCATGTCGAAGCCGGCGCTGGCCGTGCGCTCGGGCATGCTGGCCCGTTACGCCGTGCGGCTGCTCGTGCGGTTCGGCGTCTCCCGCGCCCTGGTCGTCGATGAGGACGGCGCGCCCCTGGGTCTGGTCACGCTGCGCGACCTGGTCCTGGGGCTGGCCCAGGAGTAGCGGTCGCGCCCCCTACAGGTGGGCGGACACGCCCCCGTCGACGCGGAACACCTGCCCGCTCAGGAACCCCGCCGCGTCCGACGCCAGCAGGACCGCCAGCGGCCCCAGGTTCTCCGCGCCTCCGAAGCTCCGCATCGGGATGAAGCGCAGCAGCAGGTTCTCGGCCGGGTCGTCGCTCCCGCGACCCGTCGTCCAGTCCATCCAGCCGGTCGCGATGCTGTTCACCGTCACCGCCGGCGCCAGCTCCTGGCTCAGCGACGCCGTCAGCCCAAACACGCCCGCCTTCGCGGCCGCGTAGGCGCTCACGTTGTTCACGCCCCGCTCCCCGAAGATGCTGTTCACGAAGATGAGGCGCCCCGTCTCTCCCTCCCCCAGCTCCCGCACCCACGCCCGCGCCGCGTAGAACGCCCCGCTCAGGTTCACCGCCTGCACGTTCGCGAACTCCGCGTCGCCCGTCTTGTCGATCGGCTTCGCCAGCGGCAGATCCGCGTTGTAGACCAGCACCGAGGGCGTCCCGAACTCCTTCACGAGTTGCCGCAGGCCCACGCGCACGTTCGTCGGCAGCGTCACGTCCCAGCCCTGGCTGAACGTCTCCCGCCCGAGGTTCGCCACCGCCCGGCTCGCGCGCTTCGCCGCCATCACCTCGTCCCCGTCCATCGTTGCCGAGGCCACGGCCACGTCCGCCCCCGCCTCCGCCAGAGCCTCCGTGATGACACGCCCCGCCGGATTCGCGAACCCCACGACCAGCGCCCGCTTCCCGCTGAGGTCGTACCCTTCCTGCCGTTCCCAGTCAGCCACTGGTCCGTGCCTCCACTTCGTCCGGAGCGTGTCCCGTGGGCGCGATGCCGCCCGCCAGCCCGCCGCCGTCGATCGGGTAGTTCGCGCCCGTCACATAGCTCGACGCGTCGCTGCAGAGGAACAGCGCCAGCGGCCCCAGCTCCCACGCCTGCCCCAGCCGCCGTGCCGTGATGTAGCTCCCTCGCTTGCGGATCGCTTCCGCCTCCTCCTCCGTCTCTGTTGGCCGTTGCTCGACCAGCCCCGGCGTGATGCAGTTCACCCGGATCCCGTCCCGCGCCACCGCGCTCGCCACCGTCTGCGTGAAGTTGATGACACCCGCCTTCGCCGCCGCGTAGGTCGGGCTCTGCGGCGTCGCCCGCATGCCCATCCCGCTCGCGATGTTGAGGATGGCGCCGCTCCCCTGCGGGCGCATATGCCGCAGCGCCGCCCGCGTGCAGAAGAACGTCCCGTTCAGGTTGACCGCGATCCCCCCCAGCCAGTCCTCGTCCTCGATCTCCCACACCGCCTTTCCGCGCCCCGGCGAGTCGCCGATGCCCGCGTTGTTCACCATGATGTCGAGCCGCCCGAAGCGCTCCACCGTCGCCTCGATCAGCCGGTCGCACTCCGCGCTCGACGTGATGTTCGTCGCGACCGTCAGCGGCTGGCGCCCGCTCTGCTCGGCCAGGAACGCCGCCGTCTCCTCAAGCTGCGCCACGGTCCGCGAGGCGATGCACACCTCCGCCCCCGCCAGCATCAGCGAGCGCGCCATCTCCCGTCCCAGCCCCCGGCTCCCCCCGGTGACGATGGCGACCCGCCGCGGCGGACCATCCAGTCGCAACGCTTCCAGCACGTAACCCCTCCCGACCGGTGAAAGATACGCCCCTGCCGCCCGATGATCGCGCTCCCGGGGCGGTCGGCAGCGTACGATAGGGGAAGATCATGCGCGTACTCCATTTCGCTGATCTCCACATCGGCGTCGAGCTCTACGGGCGGCCCCTCCCGGGGAAGCCGTGGTCGAGCCGCATGCAGGACTTCCTCGACGCCTTCGACTTCCTCGTCGACTACGCCGTCGAGGAGCGCGTCGACGCCGTCATCTTCGCCGGCGATGCCTACAAGGCCCGCGAGCCCAGCCAGACGCACCAGCGCGAGTTCGCCACCCGCATCCGCCGCCTTAGCGAGGCCGGCATCGCCACCTTCCTCCTCGTCGGCAACCACGACCTCCCCAACGCCGAGTCCCGTGCCCACGCCCTCGAGATCTTCCGTACCCTCGACGTCCCCAACGTCACGGTCGGCGACGCGGGCTGGTTCCAGCGCGAGGGCCACGTCCCGCAGGTCATCGAGACCCGCGCCGGGCCGCTCCAGGTAGCGTTCGTGCCCTGGCCCCAGGTCTCGCAGCTGCTCGCCAACAGCGAAGAGGCGGAGAGCGCCTCCATCGAGCAGCTCCACAAGCTCATCGAGCGCGCCATCTCGGACCTCGTCGTCGCCCAGGGGGAGCAGATAGACCCCGACCTGCCCGCGATTCTGACCTGCCACCTCTCCCTCAGCGACCGGCTCGTCGCCGCGAACGAGGGCAGCGAGCACTGGATGCAGAGCGGCACGGTGCCCCGCGTTCCCCTCAGCGCCCTCCACATGGACAAGTTCGATTATGTCGCGCTTGGCCACTACCACAACGCCATGCAGCTCAACACGAACCCGCCCTGCTGGTACTCCGGCGCCCTCCAGGAGGTCGACTTCGGCGACGCGCGCACGGCCAAGGGCTTCATGACCCTCGAGTTCGACACCGCCAGGCCCCGTGGCGAGCGCCTCAAGGGCAGCGGCGCCCCCCGGCTCGTCGAGGCGCCGAGCCGCCGCTTCGTCACCATTGTCGTGAAACCCCGCGATCCAGACCCGAACGAGGAGGTCCTGGCCGCCATCGGGAAGCACGACGTCACCGACGCCATCGTGAAGGTCGAGGTCCACCTCGATCGCGACCAGGAAACCCTGTTGAGGCTTTCCGAAGCGCGAAGCGCCCTAGCGGAGGCTCACGTCATCGCCGGTATCCGCACCGTCCTGCCCGATGAGAGCCGCTCGCCCCTCCCGCCCAACATCCAGCCCGACGCCTCCTCTCCTATCGAGACGCTGGACACGTACCTGAAGCTGCGCGAGGTTCCGGACGAGCGCCGCGGACGCCTGCTCGCCGCCGCCGCCGAGATCATCGAGGAGACCGAAGCCGTTGGCGTCTGAACCCCGTCCCCTCCGCCTCGTGCATACCTCCGACGTCCACCTCGGCGCCTACTCGGCCAGCCCCCGGGGACGCGAGGAACCCCGCGGCCGCCGCCTCGAAGCCGGCTTCGAGGCTGTCATCGACCTCGCCCGTGGGTCCGACGCCGACCTCCTCCTCATTGCCGGCGACTTCTTCGACCACGCCCGCATCGGCCCCGAGGTCATCGACTTCGCCGCCGGCCAGATCAACCGCTTTCCGGGCAAGACCGTCCTCCTCCCCGGCAACCACGACCCCATCGGTCCCCACGGCCCCTACGAGCGCCACGACCTCGAGGGACTCGCCCCCCGCCTGCGCCTCGTCCGCGACCCCGAGGGCCAGTTCCTCGACTTCCCCGACCTCGACCTTGCCGTCTGGGGCCGCGCCATCACCGTCGATGTGCTTGAGCGGCCCCTCGCCGAACCTCCGCCCCGGCGCGACGAGCGCGCCTGGAACGTCGCCGTCGCCCACGGCCACTCCGTCGCCGAGGACGCCCAGATGGAGCGCTCCCTGCGCATCACCCCCACGCACCTCGCCGAGAGCGCTCACTGGGAGTACGTCGCCCTCGGCCACTGGGACGTCCACAGCGACGTCAGCCACGGCGGCGCCACCGCCGTCTACTCCGGCTCTCCCGCCTCGCTCGGCGACATCGGCTACGGAGTCGCCGTCGTCGTCGACCTCGACGCCTCCGGCGTGCGCTGGCACGCCCACAGCCTCGACCCCGCGGAGACCTCGCCGTGATCCCCCGCCGCCTCCGCCTCCGCAACTTCCTCTCCTACCGCGACTGCGAGCTCGACTTCTCCCCCCTCCACCTCGCTACCCTTGCCGGCAAGAACGGCGACGGCAAGTCCGCCCTGCTCGACGCCATCACCTGGGCCCTCTGGGGCGAGGCCCGCGGCCGCGTCGAGGACGACCGCATCCGCCACGGCGCCGACGACATGCGCGTCGAGCTCGACTTCGAGGTCGGCAGCGACCGCTACCGCGTCCTCCGCAAGCGAACGCGGGGCCGCTCCGGCGCCCTCGACTTCTTCCAGGTCGATGGGCAGGGCAGCCTCCGCCCCGTCACCGGCGGCACCTCCCGCGAGACCCAGGCTGAGGTCAACCGCCGCGTCCACATGGACCACCAGACCTTCATCAACAGCGTCTTCCTCGTCCAGGGCCGCTCGAACGAATTCACGATGCAGACCCCCTCGAAGCGCAAGGAGGTCCTCCGCAAGGTCCTCGGCCTCGACCGCTACGAGGAGCTCTCCCGCCACGCCAACGACCGCCGCAAGACCGCCGAGACCGATGCTGCCATCGAGGAACGCCTCATCGGCGACGACGAGGAACGCCTGGCGGAAGCGCCCGCCGTCGAGGAGAAGCTCGAAGCGGTCGCGCGTGAGCGCAAGGCCGTCCGCCTCCAGCTTCAGGACGAGGAGAAGGAGCTTAGCGAGCTTCGCGTCGCCGCCACCGAGCACGAGCGCCGCGAGCGCGCCGTGGCAGACGCCGCCGACCGCCTGGCGGCGCGCCAGGAGGCCGTTGAGCGCCGCACGGACGCCATCGCCGCCCTCGAAGGCGATCTGGCGGCAGTCCGTGACACGCTCGCGCACACCCCCCGGATCGAGGAGACGTACGCGCAGCTCCAGCAGGCTCGTGACGAGGAACGGTCGTTGGCGGACCTCGCGTCGGAGGCCCGGCTCCTTGAGGACGCCATCGCCACCGCGGGCAGCGAGATCGCCCAGGAACGCAGGGGCCTGGAAACGACCGTCGCTGGCCTCTCCGAGCAGCACGAACGAGCGCTCGCGCTCGTCGCGACCCTGCCTGCCCTGCGCGAGGAGGAGTCGGACCTGGATCGGGAACGCCTACGCCTCAACGAGCTCGACGCCTCCATGCAGGACGAGCGGGACGCGGCCACGGAGGCCCAGCGCCTGCAGGCCGAACGCGCCGACGAAGCGGGCGGCTATCGTGCCCGCGCCCAGGAGCTGAAGGAGCGTGAGACGACCCTTGCCGAGGCGGAAGGCGAACCGCTCTGTCCCGTCTGCCGCAAGCCCCTGACCCCGGTTGAGCTGCGCGCCACCGTCGAGCAGTATCAGTTGGAACGCCGCCAGCTCGGCGAGCAGTACAAGGCCGCTCAGGCCGCCGTCGATGGCGCCAAGGAGGCGGCCGACGGACACCAGCTGCGAGCCGCGGACCTCCAGCGGGAGCGCACCGAGCTCGACGACCGCGTCCGCTCCTGCGCGCAGACCCTTGCCGTCCGCCTGACCGAAGCGGAAAACGCCGAGAGTGCGCTCCCCGCCCTCGCCGGCCAGCTTGCCGCCCTCTGCCAGAGCATCGAAACGGAAGCGTTCGCCCCGGAAGCGCGCGAACGCCGCTCCGCCGCCTGCGACCAGCTCTCTGCCCTCGGCTACGACCGCGAGCGTCACGCCGCCGCCCGCGAGCGGGTCGCCGAACTGCAGCCCGCGGAGACGGACTACAACGCCCTCACCGAGGCGAAGGCGCGCGCGGAGGGCCTCGGCGACCGCATCGCCGGGGCCCGCGAGGAGCTGCGCCGCGAGACCCAGGAGCGCGATGACGCCCGGGACGCCCTGGCCGAAGCTCGCGCCGAGTTGGACGCCTCCCGGGACGTGTCCGGTCGCCTCGCAGCGGTGGAGGACACCGTTGCGGAGTGCCGCGACGGCCTCACGAACCTCGACAAGGAGCACGGCCGCCTCGAGGAGCGACGCGACGCCCTCCAGCAGCTTGCCGCGCGCGTCGAGGAGGCGAAGGACCGCCTCGCCGCCGCCCGCGACGCCGCCCAGCTCCACCAGGACCTGGCCCGGGCGTTCGGCCGCGACGGCGTCCAGGCCATGCTCATCGAGCAGTCCCTGCCCGAGCTCGAACGCATCGCGAACGGCCTCCTCGACCAGTTGACCGAGGGCCGCGGCCGTACCCAGGTCTCCCTCCGCACCCAGCGCGAGAGCGCCTCCGGCAAGACCGTCGAGACCCTCGACATCCACATCAGCGACGACCTCGGCACGCGCGACTACGAGATGTATAGCGGCGGCGAGAAGTTCCGCGTCGATTTCGCGCTCCGCATCGCCCTCTCCCGCCTCCTCGCGATGCGCTCCGGCGCCTCCCTCCCGACCCTCATCATCGATGAGGGCTTCGGCACCCAGGACGAGGAAGGGCGCGATCGCCTCGTCGCCGCCATCAACGCCATCAGCTCCGAGTTCCGCCTCATCCTCCTCGTCACCCACATCGAGGAGCTGCGCGAGAGCTTCGGCCGCCGCATCGAGGTCACGAAGGACCCCGAGCGCGGCTCACTTGCGGTCGTTCGCTAGCGCTGGTCGGGGCCGCCGGGCATCAGGCGGGCGGCGAACCTGGCCCCCTTCGAGCTGACGACCAGACGCGCTCGACTCGCGTACATCTGCACCTCGATGCCTTCCTGCACGCTCCCTTGCCGGGTGTAGACGGTGTCACTCTGGTTCGGCTGGTAGACCTCCACAAACCCCGCATCCAGCAACTCGTCGACGGCCGCCCGGCCCTCAATCGTCTCCGGGAAGTCGCGCTCGCCGGTTCGAGCCGTCTCCAGCAGGACGCTTATCGCTTCAGCGGAGAGCCTTCTCCCCCACGGCAAACGGACGAGGCGCCGAATTGCGTTCCAGGCGCCGGTCGCCCCGACCATCGCCGCCACCTCCCGCATTGCCCGACGCGCGGGCGCTCCGTACCCTTGAGCCTTCGTGGCAGGGTAGCTCAGCTGGTAAGAGCGCACGACTCATAATCGTGAGGTCGAGAGTTCGAGTCTCTCCCCTGCTACCACCGAACACCCGAGCCGGGAAGGCTCGATCCCCTCCAGGAGGAGCCCCATGGTTCTGGGTCTGGGAACCGTCCCGTTGACGTCCGTCGCGCACGCGCGCCGCGAGGCCAAGCGCAAGCTGCCTCGCTCCATCTACTGGTACACCGAGGCCGGCACCGAGCTCCGCCGCACCGTTCGCGCCAATCGCGACGGCTTCAAGGAGATCGGCCTCCAGGCCCGCGTCCTCGACTCCCACGAGCCCCGCAAGCTCTCGACCACCGTCCTCGGGCGCGAGATCTCGATGCCTCTCATCACCACGCCCGCCGGCTTCATCCGCATCGCCCACCCCGACGGTGAGCTTGGCGTGGCCCGCGCCGCCGAGGCCGCCGGCACGGCCGTCGGGCTCGGCATCCTCTCCAGCTACTCCATCGAGACCATCACTGCCAACGCCAGCGACGTCTGGTTCCAGCTCTACATGCTCGGCGGTCAGGAAGGCTCGGCCGTCGCCATCGAGCGCGCCAAGGCCGCGGGCTGCCGCGTCCTCATCATCACCGTCGATTTCGCCGCCCTCTCCGGCGGTCAGGACTACCAGCGCGGCCACCCCGGCGTCCCCGACAAGGTTGACCTGCCGACGGCCCTCAAGTACGCCCCCGAGATGATCACGAGGCCCCTCTGGGCGCTCAACTTCCTCAAGGGCGGCGTCGACCTCGTTTTCCCGAACGCCCCCGGTAACGCCAACCTGACCGCCAGCCAGGTAGGCGCCGGCATCATGGCCCACCCCCCCACCTGGGATGACATCGTCTGGGCCCGCAAGCAGTGGGACGGCCCCTTCGTCGTGAAGGGCATCACCTCCGTCGACGACGCCCGCCGCGCCGTCGACGAGGGCGTGGACGCCATCTCCGTCTCGAACCACGGCGGCAACTCGCTCGACGGCTCCCCCGCCACCATCCGCGTCCTCCCCGAGATCGTCGATGCCGTCGGCGACAACCTCGAGGTGCTCCTCGACGGTGGCGTGCGCCGCGGCAGCGATGTCGTGAAGGCGGTGGCGTTGGGCGCGAAGGCCGTCATGGTCGGCCGGCCCTACATCTGGGCCCTCGCCGCGGGCGGCGAGCAGGGCGTGCGCCAGATTCTCGAGGTTTACCGCCAGGGCATCGCGGGGACGCTCACGCTGCTCGGGTGCCCCTCCGTCGAGGACCTCAACCCGTCGCACCTTCGCCTGCCCCCCGGCTTCAACCCCTAGGCTGGCGCTCCACAGCAAGCGCTCCCTGGGGAAAACCGTCCCCCAACAGCCAATAGCCAGTAGCCAACAGCCAGAATCACCCCAACCGCACGTTGTCGACCAGCTGGGCGCCCACCGGCGCCTTGCGGCTGCGCGCGATCTGGAGCACCAGCAGCAGCGGCAGGAAGCGCCCCACGAGGATCGTGACCATCACGACGACCGTCGCCGCCGTGCTCAGATCCGGCGTGATCCCAGTCGACCACCCCACCGTGCCCACCGCCGAAGACGTTTCGTAGAGCACGTCGATGAACGGCTCGTTCGACATCCGCAGCAGGATCATCGAGACCACGAAGTGAACCGCCGCGAACGCGAACACGATGCCGACCGCCTGCCGGATGACCGTCTGCGGCAGCAGACGCCCGAACGCGACCACGCCGTCCCTGCCCCGCAGGGCGGCCACCGTCCCGGCTACCAGCACCGCCAGCGTTCCCAGCTTGAGCCCGCCTGCCGGTGACCCCGCGGCCCCGCCCACCAGCATCAATACCGACTCGAACAGCTTCGTGTGCTCGTGCAGCAGGCCCGTCTCGACCGCGCTGAACCCCGAGACCCACATCGAGGCCTGGAAGAGCGCCAACACGGGCCGGTCGCTCTGCGCCACGGTCGCGAGCGTGCCCGTGTTCGCCCACTCCGCGATGCCGATGAAGAGCGCGCTTCCCCCCACCACGCAGACCGCCGCCGCCAGCACCATCTTCGCGTCCAGCGGCATCCGCCGCGGGTCCAGCCGCAGCACGCCCAGGATGACGGGCACCGCTCCCAGCGATCCCCCGAGGCAGAGCACGACCATGGGGATGAGCACGGCCGGATCGTCGGCGAACGGACGCATGTCCTCGCCCGTCACGTTGAATCCGGCCACGTTGAACGCCGAGACCGCATGGAACACAGCCCACCACACGCTCCGGGCGACCGGGACGCCCGCGCTCACGAACCCGCCGAACAGGGCGAGCGTACCCAGTATCTCGAACGTCAGCGTGTACAGCACGATTGTGCGCACGAACGAGACCGACTCGCGCATGCTCGGCGCCCCGTAGTAGAGGCGCATCAGGTTCCGGTCGCGCAGCCCCAGGTTGCGCCCCAGCACCCACAGCACGATCCCCATCCCGGCCATGTAGCCGAGCCCGCCCACCTGGATGAGCACGAGGATCACGGCCTCGCCGAAGTGGCTCCAGTGCGTCTGTGTCTCGACCACCACCAGGCCCGTCACGCAGATCGCCGAGATCGCCGTGAACAGCGACTCGAGCACGGTCGGTTCCTGTCCGCTGTGGGAGATGGGCAGGTGCAGCAGGGGCGTGGCGATCGCGAGGACCAGTCCGAATCCGATGAGGATGCGGATGCCGCCCGAGCCGAAGGGTCGTGAACGGCTCGGTGGCTCGATGCTGATGGTTCGTGAGCCCATCAGCCGCCGTCGCACCGTGCGGCGCGCGGACACTCGCATGTGCGTTCAGCGTGCGCGCGCAAAACCGGTAGCGCAAGCGGTTACCTAGAGCGGAACGAGCTGCGCGTTCGTCTCCCCGCCCCAGCGGGGCTCATGCGTCCCGTCGGGCAGCATGTCGAACGCGTTCACGTCGTCCTCCATCTGCCGCTGCAGCAGGTCGACGAGGTGCGCGGTGATGCCGGCATCGAGCACCGGAAAGATCAGCTCGATGCGCTCCTCGAAGTTGCGCGGCATCCAGTCGGCGCTGCCGGCCCACACCTCCCACGCCCCGCCCGACCGGAACGCCGCCACCCGCGCGTGCTCCAGGAAGCGCCCCACGATGCTGCGCATGGTGAAGCGCTCGTCGTGCAGCGTGAGCGTGCTGCGCGCGATCACGTCCACGCGTGCCCCCGCGTCCGCCGCCTCGCCCAGCGCCTCGAATACCGCCGGGTCGGTCAGGTGGTTCATCTTCAGGATGACGTGCCCCTCCGGGTTCGCCTCCGCCCGTATCTTCTCCAGCATCGCGTCGCGCGCGCCGATCCCGTAGCGCATCCGCGCAAGCTGCGGCGGCTCCCCGCCTTCGAGCGCCTCGAAGAATTCGAGCGCGTCGCTCGCCAGCTCGGCGTTCGAGCTGAACAGCGAGATGTCCGTGTACAGGCGCCCGTTCAGCGGGTTGTAGTTCCCCGTGCAGAGGTGCACGTAGCCACGCCCCGCGCGCCGCACGTAGAGCGCCTTCGCGTGCACCTTGTAGCCCACCGGCAGCGGCAGGATGCGAATGCCCGACGCCCGGAACAACAGGCTCCAGTGCAGGTTCTGAAGCTCGTCGAACCGCGCCCGTCCCTCCAGCAGCACCGCCACGTCCTTGCCCGCCTCCGCCGCTCGCATCAGCGCCTCCGCGATCGGATTGCGCGCCCCCAGCCGGTAGAGGCTGATGCGGACCTGGTCGACCTCCGGGTCCTCGGCCGCCCGGTCGACAAACGCCTCGACCGCCCCGTAGTCGTCCAGCGGGTGGTAGAACGCCACGTCGCGCTCGTCCAGCACCCCGAACGGGTCCGCCACGAAGTCCGGAGCGGGCCGCGGGGCGATCGGCCGGTACCGCAGCGGCGTCGAGTTCGGCCGCGGCGGCTCCTCGTCGATGAGCGTGTTCAGGTAGCGGTGATCCAGTGGGGGCGAGAGCCGGAACGCGGCTTCCTCGGGGAGACCCAGCGCTTCCCGCACGTCCGCCACCCAGGGGAACGCCCGCTCGACCTCCAGGCGTGTCGCCGGCCCCTCGGGACGGTCCTCGATCGCCTGCGCCAGGTCGTCCCAGTCGACGCGCTGCACGTCGAGGTCGGCCAGCCGTGTGAGCCGCATCTCGTACATGGGCAGGTCTTCCGGCAGGAAGAGATCGCTGCGCAGCCGCACCAGCGGCCCCAGCCGCACGAACGCGCCCGGTCGTCCCGGCACCGGCAGCAGCCGCGGCAGCGAGTCGGGGAGGCGCACCAGGTAGTCCAGCGACTCGCGCCCCGCCGCCAGGTAGAGCGCCCGGCTCGAGAGACCCGACAGCGCCCCCGGATCGAGCAGGTCGGCCCGGGGCGAGGCCTCCTCCGCCAGGTAGGCGCCGAAGTAGCTCCGCTCGAGCGGCGTAAGCTCCCCCGGTTCCAGCAGCAGGAAGCCGACCTCCGTCAGGGCGTTCCGCAGCTGCTCGTGGATCTCCGTCGCCTGCAGCGCGCTCTCGTACGCCTCCGCGAGAACCGTCCGGTATTCGTCCTGCTCCTGCCGGCCGCCGCTTCGTTCCCGCTCGTACACGCCGTAGATGCGCGCCGCGAAGAACTCGTCGAGGTTCGCCGCGAAGATCGCGAGGAAGCGCAGCTTCTCCAGCAGGGGAACGTCGTCGCGCGTCGCCTGCAGCAGGACGCGGTGGTTGAACCGAAGCCAGGAGCGCTCGCGGGAGAGAACGGTGGAGACCAACGAGTATGCCCCCTCGGGGAGCGGCCCGGGCGTTCACGGTCTGTGGGTAAACGCGCCGCTTCCCGCACCGGTTACGATACAAAACCCATGACAAACTCGGCCACGGTTACGGAAACGGAGTGGCAGTTCGTCGCCGACGACCTCGCCGCCGTCCGCGCCTGGATCGAGCAGGAAACGCCCGCGCCGTTCCGCACAGACCCCGGCGTTGAGCGGGAGCTCCGCGACGAGTACTGGGACACTCGCGGCTGGCTGGTCTGGCGCGCCGGATTCGCCTGCCGCACGCGACTCCAGGGGGAGAGCGCGGAGTTCACCATCAAGGGCCTCTCCGGCGGCGAGGGACACCTCCGCCGGCGCTTCGAGCTGGATGAGCCCCTCAACGGACTCGGTGGCCTTGCCGGCGCCATCGCGCGGCCCATGGGCGAAGCCAGTGCCCTGCTCCGCCGCCTCGTCGGCCCCCACCCCCTCCACTCGGTGGCGACCCTGACCACGCAACGCACCACACTCAACCTTGCCGACGGCGACACCCCGATCGGGGAGATAGCCCTTGACCGCACGACCGTCGGCGAAGGGTCGCGCGCCCACGATCTCCTGCGCGTCGAGGTCGAAGTCGCAGCGGGCGCCCTCGATCGCGCCCGCCCGTTCGTAGATGCCCTGCGCGAGGGCGCGGACCTGCGCCCCGCCCCCACCGGCAAGCTCGCGGCCGCCCTGGCTGCGGCCGGCGCCTCGCCGGGCTGGGAGCCCCGTCCCCTCGGCCCCATGACCGTCGACCGCCTGAGCACCCTCGGGGAGGTCGCCTACGCGGCCCTGCGGCGGTCCTTCCTCCGGCTCGTCGAACAGGAACCCGTCGCGCGCCTCGGCGAGGACATCGAGGGGGTCCACCAGATGCGTGTCGCCACCCGGCGCTTGCGCGCCGCCCTCGACACCTTCCACGACATCCTGCCGCCGGAGCTCGCCGCCCAGCGCAAGGAGTTGCGCTGGCTCGGGCGCTCCCTCGGCGAGGCGCGCGACCTCGAGGTGCAGCGGGAGCGCTTCGCCCTGGCCGCACCCCTCATCGGTCGCAAGGCCGCCGGTGCCATCAACGCCGTTCTCGACGAGCGCCACGCCCGTGCCCGCGAGGCCGTGCTTGCGGCCCTGGACTCCGACCGCTACGTCGCCATGACCGATGCGATGTCGGACCTGCTCCGTGCCGGAACGGTCACGGGTACCGCCGACCAGCCGGCCCTCAACGCGGCCCTCTCCCTGGTCGAGCGCCGCCGCCGCCGCGCCCGCGATGCCGGAGCCGCGGTCAAGGCGACCTCCCCGGACGCCGACTACCACGCCCTCCGCCTGAAGGTGCGGGACCTGCGCTACGTGCTGGAGTGCTTCTCGCCCCTCGGCGGCGAATCTGCCGAGGCCTACATCCGCCAGGTCACGAGGCTCCAGACCCTGCTCGGGGACCACCAGGACTCCGTGGTCGCGGCGAAGTTCTACGCCGGGTTGGCGAAGGACGAGTCCCTGGGAAAGGGCGCCCTCCGCGCCGCCGCCGAGCTCGCCGCCAACGCGAAGGCGGAAGCCGAGGGCTATCGCTGGAAATTCCCCAAGCGATACGCTCGCCTCCGCGGGCGCCGCTGGCACGCCCTCAAGCGAGCCCTCTCCAATTCGTGAATGCTTGTTAACATTTCTTTGCCTCCCATCCGCTATGGTGTCGTTGATGGGAGTCTTCCCGGCCAGCTCTCCTCCATCCGCCGTCGCCGACGGCGTTTCCTTTGCTCCGCCTTCTGAGGCACCGGTAGCGGTCGTCGACCTTGGGTCGAACTCGGCCCGTGTCGTCGTCGTGGAGCACCCCATCCCCGGCGTGATCGAGATCGTCGCCGAGGAGCGGCTCGACCTTCGCCTCGCCACCGAGCTCGACGAAGACTCCCGCCTCAGCGAGCGCGGCATCGCCACCACCATCGATGCCGTCGGCGAGTTCGCGGCCTTCGCCCGCGAGGCTGGCGCCGGCTCCATCCGGGTCGTCGCCACCGCCGCCATCCGCTCCGCGCGAAACCGCGCCGAGCTGCTCGCCCGCGCGCACGCCGAGATGGGCCTCGCCATCGAGGTGCTCGACGGCTCCGAGGAAGCCGAGTACGCCGCCACCGGCGCCCTGCACGGCCTCCCCATCCGCTCCGGCGTCATCGTCGATATCGGCGGCGGGAGCACCGAGGTCGCCCGCGTCATCGCCGGCACGATCGTCGGGGCCTGGAGCTTCCCCCTGGGCGCCCTCAGCGCGAGCGCCGAGTGGCTCACCCAGGATCCCCCGACACGCAAGCAGCTCAAGGCGATGCGCCGCATGGTCGCGGAAACGCTCGCGACCAGCGCTCCCTCCAGCCTGGCCGAGGGTGAGGAGCTCGTGGCCACCGGCGGCAGCGCGCGGACCCTCGCTCGCCTTGCCCAGCGGCAGGCCACCTATCCCATCCCCCGTACGCACGGCTACTCCCTGGACCGCGACACCCTTCGCGATGTGAGCACGTTCCTCGCCGGCCACAGCTCAGCCCAGCGCTCCGCCATCGACGGCGTTCGCGCCGGCCGCGCCGACTCCATCGTCGGCGGCGCCGTCATCCTTGAGGAGATGATGCGCCACCTCGGGGCCGAGCGGCTCACCGTCGCCTCCGGCGGCGTCCGCGAAGGCGTCGCCATGCGGACCTTCGGCGAGCCCGTGCCCCAGCCCCGCCTCGTGCGCGCCGTCACCGTCGAGTCGCTGCTCCGCCACTGCGGCGTCTGGGACGAGGGCGGCATGGAGGCCCGGGCCATGCGTGCCGATACGCTCTCGCCCGACCCGATCGAAGACCCCTTCAGCGAGACCCTTGAGGCAGCCCGCTTCGCGAGCATGCTTCGCGCCCTCGCGGATGCGGACATCCGGCCCGTCGATGCGCTCCTCGGCGAGGACCTCGCCGGGTTCGACCACGCAATGCTCGCCCGGGTCGCCGCCATCCTCCACTTCATCGATGGCGACAAGGAAGCGGCCCGCCCCTTCCTCCCCCTTCTCCCCGCATCCGAAAAGCGCCTCCTCCGGCGCTGCGGCGCCCTCCTGGCCTAGCTCCCGCCCGTCCCGAGCCGGAAGACACGGCGAAGGCGCCCCCTGCGGGACGCCTTCTGGATGGCGGGAGGGGGCTACTCCGTTCCCGCCGTCTCGGTCTCGGCGCCGTAGCTCGTTCCCGAGTGCTTCCCGAAGCCCCGCTCGTGGCCCCGGAACCCTCGACCACGGTCCGGTTTCTCACCCGACTCGATGGCGGCGCGGAGCTCCTCGGCTTCCACGTCCGTGATCCTGCCGGCCTCGACCGCGGCATCGACACGGTCGAGCGCGGCCTGCTTCCACTCGGCCTTCAGGTCATCGAGTGACTCGCCCCCGGTCAGGCTGCCACGCTTGAAGCCGCGCCAGCCCCGGCGCATGCCCTCCCACTCGCCCGACTCGATCGCCGCGCGCCACGCTTCCGCCTTCTCCTCGGTGATCTTGCCGGCCTCAACGGCCTCGTCGACCCGGTCGAGCGCAACCTGCTGGAACGCGGCCACGAGCTCCTCCACGGTCACGCCCAGGGCTTCAGCGAGGGCCTCGCGGCGCTCTTCCATGCGCGTCTCCCGGGTCTCTTCCGTCGTTGCCGAAGAGCCGTCGCTCCCGTCTCCGTCGCCTTCGGCGAGGACCACGCCAACGCCAATGGCACTGAAGGCTATCGCGACCCCAAACGCCACCAGGAGCGACCTCACAGTACGGTTCATGTGCCTGCTTCCTTCCCGCTGAATCTCCCGGCAGGGCGGCGGGTTGCCCTGCCGCGGGCAATGCTCGCAAATCGCTGATAAGTCCGGCCTAAGCCAGATCCGGGCGCTTTATCTGGGCCTTAGGCGGCTCGCGCGCACAATGGGCGCATGCGCGTGCTCATCGTGGAGGATGACGAGCGCCTGGCGGATGTCGTCGCCCGCGGTCTGCGCCAGGCGGGCATGGCCATCGACATCGCCCTCGACGGCGAGTCGGGGCTCGAGAAGTCCCTGGTGAACCGCTACGACGTCGTCCTCCTCGACCGCGACCTCCCCCGCATCCACGGAGACGAGGTCTGCCGCCGCCTTGCCCGGCGGTCCGATGCTCCCCGCATCCTCATGCTGA
>JAJEIT010000019.1 GCA_022827945.1 Dehalococcoidia bacterium
GGCTACGTCGGCGAGGACGTCGAGAACATCCTCCTGCACCTCATCCAGGCTGCCGACTTCGATATCCAGAAGGCCGAGCGCGGCATCATCTACATCGACGAGATCGACAAGGTCTCGCGCAAGGCCGACAACCCCAGCATCACCCGCGATGTCTCCGGCGAGGGCGTGCAGCAGGCCCTCCTGAAGATCATCGAGGGCTGCGTCGCCAACGTGCCCCCGCAGGGTGGCCGCAAACACCCCCACCAGGACTTCCTCCAGATCGACACCTCCAACATCCTCTTCATCTGCGGCGGCGCCTTCGAGGGGCTCGAGAACAACATCGAGCGCCGGCTGAAGCGCGACCAGGTCAGCCTTGGGTTCCGCGCCGAGCGCAGCGTCCGCGGCCCCAAGCGCGCCGACCAGCTCCTCGAACACGTCACCCACGACGACCTGCTCGAGTACGGCCTCATCCCTGAGTTCATCGGGCGCCTTTCGCTCGTCGTCTCCCTCCGCTCGCTCGACCGCGACGACCTCGTCCGCATCCTCACCGAGCCCAAGAACGCCCTCGTCCGGCAGTTCGAGCGCTACTTCTCCATGGACGGCGTCGACCTCACCTTCACCGATGACGCCCTCGAAGCCGTCGCCGACGAGGCCATCCGCCTCAAGACCGGCGCCCGCGGCCTTCGCACCGTCCTCGAGGACCGCCTCGTCGACGTGATGTACGAGATCCCGAGCCGCGAGGACATCGATCGCTGCGTGGTCAAGGGCGAAACCGTCGTGAACCGCCAGCGCCCGATCCTGATGGCCAAGGGTGGCCAGCCCATCGACCTCGAGGACGTGGTCGATGAACCCGAGGTCCACGGCGAAACCGCCTGACCGTTGCCCCTAGCCCCGCGTCTTCCCGATGGTGGCCCACTGCGCGCCCGTGGCCGCCACCAGCTCGTCCGTACCTGTGCCGAATAGCGCGTCGCTCGCCCCCGCCGCCGCCCACACCCGCGAGAACCGCGCCAGGCTGTCGTCCGCGATCAGGTCCCAGTCCCCGGGCAGGCCTACAGGCGGCACGCCTCCCACGCGGTAGCCCGTCAACTCGAACACCTGGTCCGCCGTTGCCATCTTCAGCCGCTTGCGGGACACGCCCAGCAGCCGCGCCAGCGCCGCCGTGTCCGCCTGCCGGTCGCCCGCTACCAGCGCCGCGGTCGGCCGCCCGTCCGCCAGCAAGATGAGCGTCTTCACGATCTGTCCCAGCTCGCACCCCAGCGCGTTTGCGGCGTCCTGTGCCGTCGCCGTGCCGTCCGCGAACCGCTCGACAGGCGACTCGATGCCGCACGCGCGCAGCGCCTCTGCCACCCGCTCCGGCCCGCTCGCGTCCCCTTCGCTCACGCCGGCCTCTTCCCGATGAAGATGCGCTGGCCCGGATACTCCTCCGGCTCGAAGGGAGGATACGTGCTCGCCTCGAACCCGGCCGCGCGCAGCGCCTCCAACCACTCCTCTTCGGCGAACAGCCCCTCGATGCAGTGGTCGTGCTCGACTCGCACCGAGCCGTCCGCTTCGAGCAGTGTGTAGACGAGGTCGACCTCGTACAGCGAGTCGTCCGGGTCCTCGTCCCGTACCCATTCCAGGTAGCGCAGCGCCCGCCCGTCGGCGCCGTCGTGCCCGCCGTGATCGGTGCCGGGCTGGAAGCTCTCGCGGACATAGTCCGGGGCGAACAGCGCCGCCCCGCCCGGACGCAGGTGCGTGAACGCGGTCACCGCCGCCGCCCGGATGTCCTCGAGCTCGGTCAGGTACACCACTGCGTCGTGGACGAACACCACGTCAAAGGTGCGGCCCAGCCTCACCGTGCGCATGTCGCCCTGGATGTGCTCGCACTCGGGGTTGATGGTGCGGCTCTGCGCCAGCATCTCCGGCGACAGGTCCGTAAGCGTGCAGGTGAACCACTGCTTCAGGTGCGAGGCGTTGTTCCCGCCCCCCGAACCCAGTTCCAGCAGCGTGACGGCGGGTCCGTCGCATGACTCGACCAGCCCCTTGCGGTAGTGCGTGGCCTCGGCCACGTACTCCCCGGGCGCGGTCAGCAGGTGGAACCAGTCGGCGAGATCGGAGTAGAGACGCATGCGGGCCGCGATCGTACCCCGCCGCCCGCGCACAGCCCAAAGATGCGCTCATGCGCTAGCCTTACGCGGATGGCTCGCGTTCGCGCCGACCAGTTGCTCGTCCACCGGGGCCTCGCAGAGTCTCGCGAGATCGCCCGGCGGCTCATCATGGCCGGGCGCGCCCGCAGCGGCACCCTCACCCTCGTGAAGCCCGCCACCATGCTGGACGAAGGCGCGCCGCTCGACCTCTCCGAGCTCGAGCCCTACGTCAGCCGCGGCGGCCGCAAGCTCGAAGCCGCCCTCGACACCTTCGGCGTCAACCCGAGTGGTCTCCGCTGCCTCGATGTCGGCGCCTCCACCGGTGGCTTCACCGATTGTCTGCTGCAGCGCGGCGCCGTCTCCGTGCTCGCCGTTGACGTCGGTCGAGGACAGCTCCACCAGCGCCTGCGGGAGGATCCGCGCGTCACTTCCATGGAGCGCACGAACGCCCGTGACCTCCCCGAGCTCCCGCCCCTCGACCTGTTCGTCGCCGACGTCTCCTTCATCTCGCTCCGTAAGGTGCTGCCCTCCGTCGCCTCCCGCCTCCCCGCCCGCACGCCCGGCGTGGTCCTGCTGAAGCCCCAGTTCGAGGCCGGTCCCGCCGACGTGCCCCGCGGCGGCGTCGTTCGCGACGATGCCGTGCGCCGCCGCGTGCTCGACGAGTTCCAGGAGTGGGCGCTGGACGAAGGTTGGGACGTGCTCGATTCCGTCGACTGCGCGATCACCGGCGATCGCGGCAACCGTGAGATAGTCGTGTACATGCGCACACCGGCCGGCGCGGAGGCATCGTGCTGAAGCGCGTCCTTGTCCTGCGACCCGAAGGCGTCGAGCCTGCCCTCGTCCTCGCCGGGCGCATCGCCGATGCCTGCGAGCAGGCCGGCGTCGAGGTGCGGGTGGCGGGCGCCTGGGGTCACGTCCCCGCCGAGGCCCTCGCCGGGGCCGAGTTGATCATCTGCGCCGGCGGCGACGGCACGGTGCTGCGCGCCGCCCGCCTCGCCGTGCCCCGCCCCATTCCCATCCTCGGCGTGAACATGGGTCGCCTCGGCTTCCTGACCTCCCTTAACCGCGACGCCTTCTTCGACCAGTTCGACCGCATCGTCGCCGGTGAGTGGGAGACCGAGGAGCGCCTCATGGTTGCCGCAACCGTCACCGAGGGCGAGGCTGCCGGACGCTCCTTCCACGGCCTCAACGACATCGTCCTCAGCCGCCGCTCCCCCGGCCGCCCCGTCTACGTCGAGCTGGCGGTCGATGGCGACCGCGTCGCCCTCTATCGCTGCGACGGCATGATCGTGGCGACCCCGACGGGCAGCACCGGCTACTCCCTCAGCGCCGGCGGCCCCATCCTCTCCCCAGTCGAACGCCACCTCGTCGTGACGCCTGTCTCCGCCCACCTCGCCATCGGCCGCTCGCTCGTGCTGGAACCGTCCTCGACCGTCACCCTGAGCGTTCGCTCCGACGAGGGCGCCATCCTCACCGTCGACGGCCAGGAGGATCTGCGCCTCGCCGGCGGCTCCCGCGTCTCCCTCACCGCCAGCGAGCACGCCGCCTGCTTCGCCCTGCTCGACCCACCCTCGTCCTTCTTCGGACACCTCGCCGAGCGCCTCGAGGTGCAGCTCAGCAGCGCCATGAACAACGGTGATTGAGCAGCTCACCGTCACCGGATTCGCCGTCGCCCGCGACGTCACCCTCGCCCCCGGTCCCGGCCTGAACGTCATCACCGGCGAAACCGGCGCCGGCAAGTCGATCATCGTCGATGCCCTCGACTTCCTCTTCGGCGGCCGGCATGGCCGCGGCGTCGTTGCCGACGGCGCCGAGAGCGCCCGCGTCCGTGCCAGCGTGCGCACCCCCGACGACGCCCTCACGGTCGAGCGCACGGTGCGCCTCTCGGGGCGCACCGCCGGCCGCATCGGGGACGACAACGCCCCCGCCGACCGCCTCCGCGAGCTGGGCGCTCGCGTTATCGACATCCACGGACAGTCCGAGCAGCTCACGCTGCTGCGGCCCGCCGTGCAGCTCGCCGTCCTCGACGCCTTTGGCGGCCTGCGCGACCAGCGCGACGCGCTCACCGCCCAGGTCCGCGAGCTGCGCGCCCTCCGCCGCGAGATCGAAGCCATCGGAGCCGACTCGCGCGAGCGCGAACGCCTCCTCGACCAGCTCCGCTTCGAGGTCGACGAGATCGCGCAGGCCGGCCTTGTTCCCGGCGAGGATGATGCCCTGCGCCGCGAGCAGCGCCGTCTTGCCAGCATCGAGCGGCTGCTGGCCGCCTCCGCCACGGCCCTGGAGGCGCTCGACGCGCCGGCGATCGCCGAGGCCGTCGCCGCCCTCGAGGAGATTGCCGAGGCCGATCCCGACGCCACGGGCCTCGTCGCCGAGGGCGTCACGCTCGAGCAGGCTGCCGCCGACCTCGGCCGCTCCCTCCGCGCTTACCGCGAGGCGCTCGAGGACGACCCGGAGCGCCGCGAGGCCATCGATGCCCGTCTCGACCTCATTGCCCGTCTCCGCCGCAAGTACGGCGAGAGCGTCGAGGCCATCCTCCAGTACGAGTCGTCGGCGCGGGAGCGGCTGCGGGCCATGGAGACCGCGGGCTCGTCGCTCGAAGAGCTCCGTGAGCGCGCGGAAGCCCTCGCGGGGTCGGCGGCGGAGGCCGCCGCCTCCCTCTCGCTCGCCCGGCGCGAGGCCGCGAGCCGCCTCATCGCGGAGGTCGCGGCTGAGCTGGCCCGGCTGGAGATGCCCGGCGCCTCCCTCGCCGCCGGATTCGCCTGCGAGGACGCCCCCGACGGCCTCGCCGTCACCCTCCCCGACTACGAGGTCGTCGCTCCCGATGCCGCCTCCTCCGGCGACGGCGAGCCCGGCCGCCGTGCCTTCACCGAGTCCGGCGTCGACCAGATGGAGCTGCTGGCTTCGTTCAATCCCGGCTCCCCGCCCCGACCCCTCCGCAGCGTCGCCAGCGGCGGCGAAACCTCGCGCTTCCTGCTTGCCCTTACGACCGTGCTCGGCGCCGCGGCCGAGCCCCGCCTCGTCGTCCTCGATGAGGTCGACGAGGGCGTTGGTGGGCGCGCCGGCT
Source organism: Dehalococcoidia bacterium (assembly GCA_022827945.1). Classification (GTDB taxonomy): domain Bacteria; phylum Chloroflexota; class Dehalococcoidia; order Tepidiformales; family Tepidiformaceae; genus UBA2991. Next base: position 5,170 of record JAJEIT010000019.1, read on the forward strand.
CCGTCGTCGGCGAGGCCCTCCGCCGTCTCGCCGAGCGCCACCAGGTGCTCTGCGTGACTCACCTGCCGCAGGTCGCCGCCTACGGCGCCCGCCACTTCGTCGTGACCAAGGCCAGCGACGACGACCGCACCTGGAGCGACATCGAGGAGGTCGAGGGCGAGGCGCGCCTGCGCGAGCTGGCGCTCATGCTCGGCGGCGACACGCCCGCCAACCGGACGGCAGCGGCGGATCTACTGCGGGCCGCGGGAGAGTGACGCGCTAGGAGTAGCGCTGTTCCTTCCAGGGGTCGCCGTACATGTGGTACCCGTACATCTCCCAGAACCCGGGCCGGTCCTCGTCGATGAACTGCATGCCGCCGATCCACTTCGCGCTCTTCCAGAAATAGAGGTGGGGCACCACGAGGCGTATCGGCCAGCCGTGCTCCTTCGTCAGCGGCTCGCCGTCGTGGCTCCGCGCGAAGAGCACGCCCTCCGCCAGCAGGTCCTCCAGCGGCACATTCGTCGTATAGCCGCCGTAGCTGTGGACCATCACGACCTTCGCCTCGGGCTTCACCTTCACCGCGTCGTACAGCGCGCGGAAGGGAACGCCCTCCCAGTTGTTGTCGTATTTGCTCCACGTCGTCACGCAGTGGATGTCGCTCGTGTCGGTCGTGTTCCCCAGGGCGTTGAACTCGTCCCAGGTGAACTTGCGCTCCTCCTCGACGAGCCCCCAGACGTGGAAGCGCCACGTCTCCGTGTCGAGCCGCGGGATGGCGCCGTAGTGAAGCACCGGCCAGCCGGCCGTGAGCCGCTGACCGGGCGGTAGCCGGAGCCTGCCGTCGGGGCGCACTTCGCGCGTCGCGCTCTGGGACATCCGCTGAACTCCACAAACGGTGTGACCCCAGCCTACGGGCGCTCGCGCGACTGCGGCAAGGCCGCGCACGTTAAGGCGGCAGTCACTGGCGCCGCCCGTTGCGGTTGGCCGCGCGCCACAGCCCGAGCCACTGCTCGAACGAAACGACCCCCGGTCGCGCGTCACGCTCGATCCCGAGCGACCGGGCCGTCCGCTTAAACTGCTCGTATCCAAGCACGCCCGCGAGGTTTCGGCGCACGCTCCCTCGGCCCTGCGAGAAGCCCTCCCGGACGAAATCGTTCCAGCGGCCCGCCTCCGGGGCCGCGACGAGCGGTTGGCGGCGCAGCCGGGCCGTGAGCAGCACACAGTCCGTTCTGGGAGGTGGCACGAAGTCCCGCCGGCGCAGCGCCAGCGCCACCCGGAACTCGAACCACGGCTTGGCGAGCACCGACACCATCGTCTCCTCCCCGAACCCGCCCCACCGCATCGCGGCGTCGCGCGACACGATCAGGTGGATGGAGCGCGGCCGGTTCCGCGCTCCGAGCAGGAGCCGCATCGCCTCCGAGGTGTGCGCGAAGGGCAGGTTCGCGACCACCTCGTACCGGTCGCGCCGGGGGAGCCGAGCCTCGCGGAAGTCGCCGAGTACCGGGCGAACGCGAGGCTCGCCATCGAACCGTCCCCGTAGCCGCTGCCAGAGCCGCCGGTCTCGCTCGATCGCGACCACCTTCCCCGCGCGTCCCAGGATGGCCGCCGTCAGGGTGCCCTCGCCCGCGCCGAACTCGTACACGAGCGCGGGTGGCGACAGGCCTGTCGAGGTGACGATGCGCTCCGCGACCTTCTCGTTGCGGAGCCGGTGCTGGGAGAGCGTTGTGGCAAGAGGGGAGCGTCTGGGCATTGCGGGAACCTCGCCGCGCGCAGACGTGTCCGAAATGGAAAGAGAGCTTGGGAATGCGGCGGCGACTCAGCCCGATCCAAGCCGTCGGGCGGTGGGCGAACCGGGGGCGCCCTCGGGGCGGCCCGGGCGCTAGCTGCGAGTCCTGCCTGCTGCCATTCCGCCAGTGAGCGTACGGCTGCTCCCTGCCTCGATCAACGCGCGCCCTGCCGGTCGTGGCGCCGAAGCATGGCGGTGGCAGTGGCCGTGAGCGGCCCCGCGCGCTGCGCCTCGCGCGCATAGCTCGACTCGCCCCGCTGCACCGCGAACAGCGATGACCACAGGAACGGCGTGTACTCGCTCGCCAGCATCCAGGGCCGCCGCGCGCGCTTGAGCATCCCGTAGAACATGTAGGCGATGCCCCGCGCCGCATCCAGCTCCGGCTGGATCTCGTCCTCCAGCTCCTCCTGGTAACGACGCATGTCGCCGTCGCCCGCGATCGCCCGCAGCGCCGCCCGCGCCGCCAGCCGCCCCGAGTGGATCGCGTAGGAGATGCCTTCCGCCGTGAACTCGTCCGCCAGCCCGGCCGCGTCCCCCGCGAGCACAACGCGCTCCCCCGCCACCGTCTCCCCGCCCCGCCGGAAGCGGATCTTGTGCCCCCGCGCTATCTCGACCTCCGCTTCCCGCAGCCCCAGCCGCTCCAGGTAGCGCTCTACCAGCGCCTTCATCCGCCCCGCCTCCTCCTGTGGCAGCACGATGCCGATCGAGAGCAGCTCCGCCTTCGGGAAGAGCCACGCGTATCCCCATGGGTCGTACCCGAGGTCGATCAGCGTCGTCGCCTCCCCCACGGAGGCGTCACTCGGGCGGCCCCGCACCTCCACCTCCCAGGCCGCGCACTCCGCCAGGTCGCCCCCCAGCCCCGCCATCCGCCCCACCGGCGAATGCGCCCCGTCCGCGCAGATCAGCGTCTCCGCCTCCGCCTCGAAACCGTCGGCTCGGATGCGCGCCCGCCCGTTCAGGTCGAGCTCTCGCACGACCGTGCCCGTCCGCAGCTCCGCGCCTGCGCGCTGCGCGTGCTCCAGCAGCAGCATGTCGAAGCGGTCGCGCATGACCATGCGCGCGAACGGCCCTCGCGAGCGCTTCGTGAACGCCATCTTCCCCCGCGCCGACATCTCGATCCGCGAGACCGAGTCCTCGACCACGCTGTCGATGGGAAACGGCAGCATCCGCTCCGCGCGCAGGGGAACACCGCCCCCGCAGGCCTTGTAGCGCGGCCACTCCGCCCGGTCGACCACGAGCACCCGCGCGTCCGCCGCGGCCAGCTCGCGAGCCGTCGTGCTCCCCGCCGGTCCCGCCCCCACCACGATCGCGTCGAATGTGCCCATTCCGCGATTCTAGCGCGGCCCCCCTTCACCGCCTTCCGCCAAATCACGATGTATAGTGAACAATTGAGCGCAAGGGGGATGCCCATGCCGATGCAGTACTTCCTGATCAACACCATCCCCGTCGTCGTTACCGCCGCCGCCCTTGGCTGGATCATCGGCGACCTCGTCTGGTAAGGCCTTGCCCCTGCAGCCCGCGGGCGCGTACCGTCCCGCGCCATGAGCGGCATCGATACGAGCGCGAGCTACCTCTACACCGCCGTCCTCTCCGCGGATGACGCTGCTTCCCTCGACGAGGCCACGGACGCGTGGCTCAACGACCACATTGCGAACGAGGTCGTCTCCATGCAGCTCGCCCCCGGCGGTGATCGCCTTCACCTGCTCATCATCTACAAGGGCGAGCGAAGGGTGCGCCGCGCGTGAGCAAGTTCGTCCGTACCCGCAACAACGCCGCCGGCAAGGCCGTCATCGAGGAGAACCGCGAGCTCCCCGACACCCGCGCCCACGACTTCGAGGTGCCCGCTGGCATCGACGGCCGCTGGCTCATCGTCGAGTTCGAGCCCGGCCAGACGACCGGCTGGCACGCCGTCCACTGCGACGTCTACGTCTACATCGCGAAGGGCCAGCTTGAGTTCGCCCTTGACGGCGGCGAGTCCGTGACCGTCTACGAGGGCGACCTCGTCATCGAGGGCGACAACACCCTCCACTCGTGGACCAACACCGGCGACGGCCCCGCGAAGGTCTCCGCGATCGAGGTCGACCTGCCTTAGGAGGGCGCTGGAGTCCGGCGCCCTGTGCTCCGATGCGGAAAATGCTGGGTAGGTTGCCCCGGATAGTTGCGCGGTCGTGTACACTAATAGTCGAAAAACAAGGACAGTGCTGGGGAAGGCAAGCGGAGATGCGCCAACGAGAGGCACGGATTCCAGTCGAACCCAGTCACCGGAAGTCCAGGTGAGCTGACACGCCATGGTCACGCTGGATACGCATGAAGCCGTCACCAAGCTTCAGGACGCAGGCGCCCCCGAGCCGCTCGCGAAGGCTGCGGTGGAGGTCATCGACGGCGGGATCGAGAAGGGCCAACAGGGGCTCGTGACCGAGGCGATCCTCTACAAGGCGCTTCTGGCCCAATCCGGCATCATGTTTGGGCTCATGCTCGGCATTGCCGCCGCCTCTCTCGGCATTGCGCACTGGATGTTCGGCTAGCTCTTGTTCACCCTCCGAGGGACCGGCACCGTGTCAGCCGGCAGTCGGAGGATCCTGGGTAGCTGGCGGAACTACGTAAACAGTCCCTAGCTCGCGCTCGCCGGCACCGGCGCCTGCGACAGCAGCTCGATCGTGTTCCCGTCCGGGTCCCAGCCGTACACCACGCGGATCCCCCCGTCGTAGTCCAGCACCTCGGACTTGAACTCCATGCCCGCCGCCTTCAGCCGCGCGTACTCCTCGTCCGCCGAGTCCACCATCAGGCAGATGTGGAAGCCGCCCACGTCCGACGTGCGCAGCGGGTTGTGGTCGTATCCGGTCGGGGCGTCGTACTTGATCACTTCGAGCGAGTAGTCGTTCAGGCGCAGCACCGCCGCCGTGATGTCCGCTCCGGGAATGGCCTGCAGCGTCTCGATGAACTCGTTGTCGAGGTGCAGGCGCGTGCCCGTGTCCTCGAAGCCGAGCAGCTTGTAGAAGGCGACCGCGCGATCAAGATCGCGCACCGTGATCGAGGTGTGGCCCACTCCGCGGATGCCCATCGCTGTCCCCCTGGCGTGTGCTGAGGGAACGGATGCTAGCGGATGGTGACGCCCGAATCGACCATCAGCCCGTTCCCGATGACGTACCCGGCGCTTTCCTCGCCCAGGAGGAACGCGCACGCCTCCGCGATGTCGCGCGGGCCGCAGATGGCGCCGGTCGCCGTCTGCTGGGCCATGCGCTCGCGTGCCCCCTCTTCTTCGAGGATGTCCTCCGTCATGCCGCTCTCGACGAACCCCGGGCAGATGTAGTTGACGCGGATGCCGTGCGGGAGCAGCTCGATCGCCATCGAACGCGAGAGCGCCGCCACCCCGCCCTTCGAGGCGGAGTAGGCGGCCAGGTTCGGCAGGCCCAGCACGGCCGCCACCGAGGCGATGTTCACGATCGCGCCCTTGCGGCCGTCCGCCACCATCGAGCTCGCCACCGCGTGCCCGATGACGAACGTGCCCGTCAGGTTCACGTCGATCACCTCGCGCCACGTCTCCAGATCCGTCTCCAGGGAACCCGCGTAGCGAAGAATGGCGCCGCAGTGCACCAGCCCGTCGATGCCGCCCCAGGCGGAGCGCACCTGCGCGACCAGCCGCTCGACCGCCTCGGGGTCGGCCACGCTGATGGGCTCGGCGATGACGTCGGCGCCGGCGTCCCGTAGCGTCCGCTCCGCCTCCGCCAGGCCCGCCGCCGCCGGGTCGACGATCGCCACACGCGCGCCCCGTTCGGCGAGCAGCTCGGCCACGCCCCGACCCATCCCCGAGGCCGCCCCCGTGACGATGATCACCTTCCCCTCGAACGACGCGCTCATGCGGCCCTCGCTCCGGGCCGACGCACTACTCGAATCCCCACTGGGGAAGCGGTGGCGTGCCGCTCATCTCCATGTGGCCGATCCCCTCGCGGCCGTTGAAGCGGCAGCGAACGGCGTGCTCCCCGTCCCAGAGCTGGTGCGCGAAGCTGTCGTACGTCGAGTAGTCGCTCAGGTCGTACTTGTCGTACTCCTCGTGCCAGTCGCCCTGCCAGCCCCCCAGGAACCGCGGCTGGCCGTAGCCCTCGCCCCGGATGTGGCGGGTGGAGTTCGGCTTGATGATCTCGAACTCGAGGTCGTACTCCGTGCCGAACTCGTCGATGAGCGTGATCTGCGCTTCCTGGAACTTCTTCGTCCCCGGCTGCGCCACGATGTCGATGTTCGTGAAGTCGACGATGCGGATCTCCTGGCGCGGGTCGTCGATGCGCCACGTAACCGCCCCGTCGAAGTGGCTGCCGCGGTTGTCCGCGAGTGTCCCGCCGAGGCGCGGCTTGCCCATGAACTCGTCCATCCACCACCAGAAGCCGATGTCGTCGAACTGGATGTGGCTGTGCCAGTGGATGCGGCCCGCGCCCCGCGGCGAGACGCCTCCGCCGCCCGGCGCCGGGCCCGTCCAGCCCTGCCATCGCTCCCCGCCGAGGCTCGCCCAGCAGCGGTCGCGCTGGCCCCACGTGTTCTCGTGGTTCACCTCGTACGTCACGCCGTCGACGTTCAGCTCGCCCGTCCAGCGCCCCATGATCTCGAAGTAGGGCAGCAGCCCAGGGAGCGTGGGTGAGCCCGCGAACGCGATCGGCGTGCGCGTCTGAACGGGACGCAGGTACGTGTCCATCGTCAGGTCGTAGCTGATGCCCCAGTGGTTGTCCGGCGAGAGCGTGAAGCGCGCCTTCCGCAACGGATCGATGACCTCCATTGAGGCGGGACCCACCTGCTGGTTGGTGCGCGCCGACTTGTAGCCGTCCCGCTCGATCGTGCTCGAGTAGCGCAGGTTGTACTGCGTGTCGCCGTGAACAATGATCTGGCCGTTTTCGATCATTCCGGTGTTCGGCCAGACCGGCCAGTTGGCGCCCACGATCCAGCGCCCCTCGGTGTCCATGCACTGGAACCAGTGCTGGTCCACGTAGCGCGGGTCCGTGTCCCGGAGCGCGTCCACGGGGCTCGGTGTCTGGTGATAGAAGTGTTCGTCCAGCTCGGTCAGCATCGTCATCGCTCTTCTCCTCGCTCCCTCGCCTAGATGCTCAGGCGGACCACGCCGTACGCGGTCTGCTCTCCCGCCGTGATCTCGCAGAAGTGCTCGATCGCGAACGGGTTGATGTGGCCGGAGTCGTTGTCGACCAACCCCGCGACGGTTCCCACATCGGTCGTGTCGTGCGTCTCGCTCTGGGCGACGCCGTCCTTGTACTCGATGTGGCGGAAGTCGGGATGCCCGTACCCGAGCCCCTTCGCGTAGATGGTCGTGAGCGGCTTCAGGCTGAGCTCGTGCGTTCCCCCGTCCCGGTCCAGAAGGGAGGCGCTGCCGCCCTTGAGCCGCTTGCCGTCCATCTCGAACTGCAGGTCCAGGTCGGCGCCGCTGATGCGGAGTGGGTCGCCCTCGCCGTGCGGCCCCGCGAGACAGCCGTCGAGGCGCGTCACGCCGGTGTCGTCGCCGAGTCCGCCGGTGGCGGACGTTCCGCCGCCTTCCGGCTCGATCTGCCAGACCCACCCGGAGAGCGGTCCGGCGGTCGCGACCATCCAGAACGAGCGGCTGCCGATCGAGCTCGGCGGCCGCCCGAGGTGGGGCACCTGTCCGAACACGGGCCGCACCCCCCACGAGCGCTCGCGCGCCCCAATCGCGCCCTCGACGGCGATCGTCTCGCCCTCGACGGTCACGCTGCCGCTGGCCGTGCCCGCCTGCGAGTACTGGTACAGGTCCCAGATCACCTGGCGCCCGTCGCGCCGGTGCTGGACCGGGCCCGCGACCTCCATCGGCTGCAGGTCCGACGAGAACTCCAGGTCGAAGCTGATGGCCTGGCCCTCCGCCGGCTCCAGCGCGAAGCGCCACGAGCGAAACGGATCGACGATCTCGGCGGTGATGCCGCCGACCTCGCGACGGTCGCGGTCGCCCTCGACACGCCGCCCGAAGCGCACGTCGTACTGCTTGCCCCCGTAGGCGACGCTCGCCGCGGCGTCCATGGTGGCGGTCGGGGGATAGACCCCCATGTGGCCCGCCACGCTGAGCGAGCCGTCCGTCGTCCCGATGTGGAACCAGAGCTCGTCGACCCAGCGCGGATTGCGCCCCTCGACGTGCTCCATGTTCTCGATGATCTGGTGGATGGCGTAATCGTCCAGTTCGGTTGCCACGGTCACCCCTTCGTCGCGGTTGTGCGGGCGCGACCGCGCCCGACCGCGAAAGCCCCGCGAATCTAGACGAGCGGCGGGCGCCTTTCAATGCGCCCACGGTGTTCAGCCGCCTGCGAGATGGGCTCTGGTGCCGTGAAAGTGTCCCTATCGACCCTTGAACGTGGCGGCGCGCCGCTCCTGGAAGGCGGCCACGCCTTCTTTCGCGTCCTCGGTGTAGGCGAGGTCGTCGAACAGGTCGTGCTCAAGCTGGAGGCCATCCGCGAGGGACATGTCGAGCCCCTCGCGCATCGCCCGCTTGGCCGCGCGCAGCGCCAGCGGACCGCGCGAGCAGAGCGTCTCCGCCAGCTGGCGAGCCGCGGCCTGCAGCCGGTCGGGCGGAACAACCTGGTTCACGAGCCCGTACTGGTGCGCCGTCTCCGCGCCGATCTGGTCGCCAGAGAAGACGATCCCGGCTGCGATCGCCCAGGGCAACTCGCGCGCCAGCCGCTGCGTCGCGCCCCAGCCCGGGATGAAGCCGAGGGTGATCTCGGGCGCGCCCAGGCGCGCGCCCTCGGCCGCGATGCGCAGATCGCACGCCAGCACGATCTCGAGGCCGCCGCCGAGCGCGAGGCCGTTCACGGCCGCGATGAGGGGCTTCGTGACCGTCTGGCCGCGCATAATCGTGTCGGGTTCGTCGTAGCGGTTCCCGCGCGGGTCGTCGATCAATGTCGGAATCGTTTCCTTCAGGTCCGCGCCCGCGCTGAACGCCCGTCCCCCCGCACCCGTGACAATGCCCACCCAGACATCGTCGTCCGCCTCGAGCTTCGCGCACGCCTCGGAGAACTCGCTCCACGTCTCGAGATCGATCGAGTTGAGGGCATCCGGTCGGTTGATGGTGATGGTCGCGATGTGATCGCTGACTTCGTACAGCAGTGCCACGCCTGCCTCCCGTTAGTTGTATTCGAAGAATCCGCGGCCGCTCTTGCGGCCAAGGTGGCCGAGCGAGACGAGCCGTCGCAGCGTTGTTGGCGCCTTGAATCGCGCTTCGCCGTATTCCTCGAACATGGCGTCGCTGATGTGGATCATCGTGTCCAGCCCGATCAGGTCCGCTGTCGCCAGCGGTCCCAGCGCGTGGTTCAGCCCCACCTTGCAGGCCTGGTCGACATCCTCGGCCGAGGCGATGCCGCCCTCGACCATGTGGATGGCGTCGAAAATGAACGGCACCAGCAGCCGGTTCACGATGAATCCCGGCGAGTCCTTCACCCGCACGGTCAGCCGGTCGATCGAGTCGCAGAAGGCCATGGCCGCGTCGATCGTCTCCTGTGAGGTGCTCTCCGAGGAGATCACCTCCACCAGCGGCAGCACCGTCGGCGGATTGAAGAAGTGGATGCCGATGACCTGCTCGGGCCGCCCCGAAGAAGCCGCCATCTCGCTCAGCGAGAGCGATGACGTGTTGCTCGCAAGGATCGCCTCCGGCTTGCAGACCTCCCCGAGCTGCTCGAAGAGGTCCTTCTTGAGGGGCAACTCTTCGACCACCGCCTCGATCACGAGGTCACTCTCGGCGAAGCCATCGACGCTCTCGACGCCCTTCAGGCGGGCCAGCGTGCGGTCGTGCCGCTCGCGGCTCAGCCGCCCGCGCTCGACCTGGCGACCGAGCCGGCGCTTGATCGTCGCCAGCCCCTGCTCGAGGCGCTCGGGTTCTGATTCAGTCACGCGGACGCGGTACCCGTGCGCCGCGCAGATCTGGGCGATTCCCGCGCCCATGATCCCGCAGCCGACCACGCCCACTTCCCGGATGGTCATCGTCTTCCCTTCCTGGCCACCATGCCCGCCCAACCGGCGAGCCGCCGTGCATTGTCGCACACGAGTTGCGATCGCTTCGGGCGATCAGGCGATCTCGTGTCCCGCCAGCACCTCCAGCGCCTTTACCAGGCCCGAGTGGTCGAGGTCGCTCCAGCCCTGCGCCGCACAGGCATTCATCAGCTCCTGTGCCGTGGCAGCGTTCGGCAGGCTGATGCCCAGCGCCCGCGCGCCCTGCAGCGCCAGCCCCAGATCCTTCTGGTGCAGCGCGATGCGGAAGCCGGGGTCGAACGTGCGCTCCACCATGCGCTGCCCGTGCACCTCGAGGATGCGCGATCCGGCGAAGCCGCCCATCAGCGCCTCCCGCACCCGCGCCGGGTCCACCCCCGCCTTCGAGGCGAACAGAAGCGCCTCCCCCACCGCCTCGATCGTGAGCGCCACGATGATCTGGTTCGCCACCTTGCAGGTCTGGCCTGCCCCCACGTCGCCGACCAGCGTGATGTTCGCGCCCATCAGCTCGAGCAGGGGACGCGCCCGCTCGAACGTCTCGCCGCTGCCGCCCGCCATGATCGTGAGGCTGGCCCCCTTTGCCCCTACCTCGCCCCCGGAGACGGGCGCATCCAGGTAGTCGCAGCCCTTCTCGGCGATGCGCTCGGCGAACTGCTTCGTCTCGATCGGCGAGATCGAGCTCATGTCGATGACGGTGGTGCCCGCCTGCAGTCCCTCCGCCACGCCGCCCGCCCCGAACAGCACGTCCGCCACGTCGGGCGTGTCCGGAACCATCGTGATCACGACTTCGCTTCGCGAGGCCGCCTCCGCCGCTGTCGCGCACTCGACCGCGCCCCCCTCCAGTAGCTCCGCCGGCAGCGGCGAGACGTGCCGGACGACGAACAGTTCGTGGCCTGCCGCCTGCAGGTGGCCCGCCATCGGCCGCCCCATGATCCCCAGCCCGATAAACGCGATTCGTGTCATGACGCCCCCTCGCTCGCTCGATACTCGGCGAGCCACCCCAGGCCCGCCTCGGTCGTCGTTCCCGGCGCGTACTCGCACCCCACCCAGCCCTCGTAGCCGATGGCGTCGAGGTGGTTCAGGAAGAACGGGTAGTTCACCTCGCCCGTGCCCGGCTCGTGCCGGCCCGGGTTGTCTGCGATCTGGATGTGCCCGATGACCCCCAGGTGTTCCTCGACCGTGCGCGCCAGGTCGCCCTCCATGATCTGCATGTGGTACGCGTCGTACTGCAGCCCCACGAGCCCGTCTCCGACCGCGTCCATCACTGCCAGCCCCTGCGCGCTCGTGTTCACGAAGAACCCGGGGATGTCGCGCGTGTTGATCGGCTCGGTCAGGAGTTGAAGCCCCGCGTCCCGGAACGCCTGCCCCGCGTACCGCAGGTTTTCGACCAGCGCCGCCTGCGCCGCTTCATCGGAGACTCCTTCCGGTTTCACACCTGCGAGGCAGTTCGCCCGCGGACAGTCCAGCGCCTGCGCGTACCCGATCGCTGTCGCGACCCCATCGCGGAACTCCTCCGTCCGGCCCGGGTGGCAGGCGATGCCGCGCTCCCCGGCCGCCCAATCCCCCGCCGGCAGGTTGATCAGCGCTTGCGTCAGACCATGCTCCCGCAAACGTCTCGCCAGTTCGTCCTCGGGGTTCTCGTAGGGGAAGGGATACTCCACCGCCTCGAATCCGTGCCGCTTCGCCAGTTCGAAGCGGTCGAGGAAGGGGGCCTCGGTGAAAAGAAAGTTCAGGTTTGCAGCGAATCTCACCATCCCGCGAATGATACGGTGCCGCCGTCCGCCCGGCCCCTTTCCCGGCGGAAGCGCCCGCGCCCGCTAGAATGGAGCCATCACGAACGGAGCACGCCGATGTTCATCGCGATGAACCACTTCAACGTCAACCCCGATCGCGGACACGACTTCGAGGAAGTCTGGAAGGGCCGCGAGAGCTATCTGAAGGACCTCGACGGGTTCATACAGTTCTCCCTGCTCAAGGGCGACGACCCCGGCGACTACATCTCCCATACCATCTGGGAGTCGCGCCAGGACTTCCTCAACTGGGCCCAGTCCGACCACTTCCGCCGCGCCCACGAGCAGTCCGGCCCCGCCAAGGGCGTGCTCGAAGGCCACCCTCAGGCGAAGTTCTACGAGGCCGTCATTGTCGAGCAGGGAGCGGGCGCCGCTGTCTCCTGAGTCGCGGGAAGAGAACCCGCTCCTCCCGGAGCACTTCCGCCGAGTTGACGAGTCCGACGACTCGTCGTTCTACGTCCAGCCGCGCCTCGTCAACCACATCGACGACGCGGCCATCGCCGCCCTCGGCGACTTCTACCGCGAGACCTTCCCCGAGGGCGGCCACCTCCTCGATCTCATGTCGAGCTGGGTCTCCCACTTCCCGTCAGACGTCACCTACTCGGGCGTGACCGGCCTCGGCCTGAACCAGGTCGAGCTCGAGAGCAACCCCGTCCTCACGCGCCGCACCATCCACAACCTGAACGAGAACCCCACCCTGCCCTACGAGACCGACGAGTTCGACGGCGCGGTCGTGAGCGTGTCCGTGCAGTACCTGACGCGGCCCGTTGAGGTGTTCGCGGAGGTCGGGCGCGTGCTCAAGCCGGGCGCGCCCTTGGCCATCACCTTCTCCAACCGCATGTTCCCGACGAAGGCCGTCCGCATCTGGCAGCTCTTCGGCGACGAGCAGCGCGCAAACCTCGTGGCCCTCTACTTCGAGCTCTCGGGGGCGTTCGAGAAGGCCCGCGCCTTCGACCTGAGCCCCAACCCCGGCCGCTCCGACCCCGTCTACGCCGTCGTCGCCCCGGCGCTCGACCCCGCCGCCGAAGCTGACACAACCGGCATCACGTGAAGGTCTTCGGGCGGTAGCTCCAGCGTCCACGACTTCTGCCCCGCCACCCCCAGCACCTCGTACGGCCTCGCCGCAATCTCCACCTCGACCGTCTCCTCCAGCGCCGACTCGAACCGCAGCGTGTGCGTCGCGCCGTACGCCAGCTCCTCGCGGATCGTGCCGCGCACGAGGTTCGGCTGGCCGGGGTCGTCCGCGTCTAGGCGCCGCAGGTTCACCCGCTCCGCCCGGATGGCGATGTCGACCGCTTCCCCCTCCCCCGGCCGCCAACCGTTCGGCGCGGGCGCCCGCAGCCTCGCCCCGCCCGCCTCGACAGTCAGGATGCCGTCCCGTGTCGCCGCCACCCGCCCCCTCAGGATGTTCGCGACCCCCGTCAGCTCCGCCACCCGCCGGTTCGCCGGTGCCCGGAAGACGCGCTCCCGACCGTCGAACTGCAGCAGCCGGCCCGCGTCGAACACCGCCAGCCGGTCGGCCACCAGGTGTGCCTCGCGCAGGTCGTGCGTTACGAAGATGACGCTCAGGTCGAGCTCGCTGCGCAGCCGGATCAACTCGCGGCGCAGCTCCACCCGCAACGACTCGTCGAGCGCGCTGAACGGCTCGTCGAGCAGCAGCAGGCTCGCATCACACGCAAGCGCCCGGGCGAGCGCCACGCGCTGCTGCTGCCCTCCGCTCAGCGACCGCGGCTTGCGGTCTCGGAAGTCGCCCAGGTGCATCAGGTCGAGCACCTCGCCGAGGCGCCACTCCCGCCCCGCCCCCGTCATCCCGAACCCGACGTTTTCGGCCACGGTCATGTGCGGGAACAGCGCGAGGTCCTGCACGACGTACCCGATCCGTCGCGCCTGCGGTGGCAGGTTCAGCCCTGTGCCCGAGTCGAACACCGCCTCCCCGCCGATCACGATGCGCCCCTCGTCCGGTTGCAGCAGTCCCGCGATGAGCTGCAGCGTCAGGCTCTTCCCCGCCCCCGAGTGCCCGAACAGCACGACGATCTCGTTCCCCGCCTCGAAGCGCGCGTCATAGGAGAAGTCCCCGAGCTGCGTGCGTGCCGCGAATTCGAGCGTCATGGCGTCCCCCGCCCCCGCGTCGAGAGCAGCCAGAAGGCCGCCAGCGCCACAAGCGCTACCGCCAGCAGCAGGATCGCCAGCGCTACCGCCGCCGTCAGCCCGTCGGCGCGCTCGAACGCGCTCAGGATGGCGAGCGGCATCGTCTGCGTTTCGCCCTGCAGGTTCCCGGCGAAGATGAGCGTCGCACCCAGTTCCCCCAGCGCCCGCGCCCAGCACAGCGCCGCCCCCGCCGCCAGCGACGGCCAGCTCAGCGGCAGCACGATCCGTGCGAACGCTCGCAGCCTTGAAGCCCCCAGTGTGTGCGCGACCCGCTCGTACTGGGCGTCGACGCTCCCGAATCCGGCCCGCGCCGCACGCACGTAGAACGGCGCTCCCACGAACAGCTGCGCCATGATCACCGCCGCCGTGCTGAACCCCAGCGTCAGCCCGAACCAGTCGTCGAGGGGCGCTCCCAGCAGCCCCTTCCGCCCGAACGCCGTCAGCAGCGCCACGCCGGCGATCGTCGGGGGCAGCACGATCGGCAGGTCGATGAGCGCCTCGACCGCTCCCTTCCCCGGGAAGCGCGCGTGCGTGAGCCAGTAGGCCACCGGCGTCCCCGCCACCACCGCGATTAGCAGCGCCACCGCCGACGTCCACAGCGAGAGCACGAGAGCATCCAGGGCCGTGTCGCTCGTGATTGCGTCCCAGGTGCCGCTGCCGCCGATGCCGCGTTCGAGCAGGCCTGCGAACGGCAGCACGAAGAACACCGCGAACACTGCGATCAGGAGCGCCAGCCCCGCGTGCGGCGCCCGTGCCCGCAGGGCGGTCACGGTGTCACCCCCACGGCCGTGAATCCGTGACGTGCGAGCGTCGCCATGCCCTGCGGCGATGTCGCGAACGCCACGAACGCCCGCGCCGCGTCGCTCTCCGCGAGGAGCGCGATGCGGTACTCCGCCGCCACCTGGAACCGCTCGGGAATCGCGATCGCGCGGATGCCCGCGTCCGCCAGCCGCAGGTCGCTCGCGTAGACGATGGCCGCGTCCGCCTCCCCCAGCTCCACCTTCGCGAGCGTGGCGCGCACGTTCGCCTCGTTGCTGCGTACGTTTGCCAGCACGCGCACCGCGAAGTCGGTCCCTGCGAGCGCCAGCGACTCCCGCGCGTAGCGCCCCGCCGGAACGTCCTCGGCCGCCAGCATCAGCCGCAGACCCGGCAGCGTGAGCTCCTCGAAGGTCTCGATGCCGTCCTGTCCGGTGGCTATCACCAGTGTGTTCGTGGCCAGCGCGCGCTCCTCGACGACGAGCCCCGCCGCATCCAGCGCCGCGACCTCGTCGGGACTCGCGCTCGCGAACACGTCGGCGGGCGCGCCCTCCAGCACCTGCGTTCGCAGCGTCGCCGAGCCCGCGAACGACAGCCGCACCGTCACCCCGGGGTGCTCCTCCTCGAACGCCTCCGCCAGCTCCCCAAACGCCTCGGTCAGCGAGGCCGCCGCGAACACCGTGATCGTCTCGGTCGGCTCCTCACCGTCGCCGCACGCGCCCAGACCCAGCGCGGCGACCGCGAGCGCCCCCGCGGCGGCGACTCGCAGGCTCACGGCGTCCCGGCGGGAGCAGAAAGCGTCGCCAGGTGCTCGCGCAGCCACTCGACGGTGGCGTCCGCCGCCGACAGCTTCGATTGCGCCACCAGCCGCAGGAACCCGTCGCCCGCTTCGGCGACCCGCTCCCGCGCACGCTCGCGATACGCCTCGCACACCCGCAGCTGGTCCCGCACCAGCGCCGCCTCCGCCTCGGGATCGACGGCATGGAGCACGTACAGCTTCACGAGCAGTTCGAAGCGCACCTCCCGCAGCCGTTCGACCGGCTCGCGCAGCCACGCCGCCACCACCGCCTCCCCCTCGGGCGTCAGCGCGAACCGCTTCCTCGGTGGCCGCAGCCCCTCCCGCTCCTCGCGCCAGGTGACCAGCGCGCGCCCCTCCAGGTTCCGCAGGTACGTGTAGAGCGAGCCCTGCTCGATCGGGCAGACCTCCCGCAGGTCCTCTCCCTCGAAGTAGCGCGCCATCTCGTAGCCGTACATCGGACGCGTACGCAGCAGGGCGAGAACGGCGTGTTCACCGGCGAGAAGCTCGCGTGTCATGGCCCCGGGACTGTAGCGAGCGCCCCAATACTTGGCAACCAAGTATTAGGCCAGGCCATTGAAGGCCGGGGCTGTTGGCTCATGCGCGAAAAGGGTGGCTAGTCGTTGAGCGCGTACCCCGCCCGGATCCCCTCGATCCGGGCCTCGACCCCCGCCTTCGTGTCTTCGTGCGTCACGATGTAGAGGTGCTCGTTCCGGATCGCGTCGAGCACCCGCGCCGCCACCTCGGAGGGGGGCATGCCCTGCGAAATCCCCTGGCGGATGGGCTCGGCGTAGTCGGGAACGTCCTCGGGACCGCCGTGCGCGTCGGGCCGGTTCCGCCCCGCCTCGACGATCTTCGTCGCGACCCCGCCCGGGCACAGCACCGACACCCCAATGTTCACCGCTTCGAGGTCGTGGTTCAGGTGCTCGGACAGCCCCACGACCGCCTGCTTCGAGGCCACGTACGAGGCCATCCCCGGAGGCGCGAACAGCCCCGCGCTCGACGAGGTGTTCACGAGGTGCCCCTCGCCCTGCTCGATCATCCGCGGCAGGAACTGCGTCACCCCGTTGATCACGCCGTCCAGGTTCACGCCCATTACCCAGTCCCAGTCCGAGTCGCTCATCTCGGCGGCGGAGCGGAAGGTCACGACGCCCGCGTTGTTGCAGAGCGCGTGCACGCCCCCGAACGTCTCGAACGCCTTGTCGGCCAGCTCCTTCACGGAAGCGCGGTCGGCGACGTCGGTGCGGACCGCGATCGCGCTCCCGCCCGTGTCGTTGATGGAGTTCGCCACCCCTTCGGCGGCGCTCAGATCGATATCCGAGACCACGACCGACATCCCCTCGGCCGCGAACGCGCGGCACAGCGCCTCGCCGATGCCGCTCCCTCCACCAGTCACGACTGCCGTCTTCCCACTTCCGAGTTCCATGGTCGGTGCGCCTCCCAGCGAGCGCGCATCTTACCGCTTCCGCCCGAGCACGCGAGCATCCCCCGCCCACCCCTCCCGACCCCATCCGTGGCACGATAGCCGCGTGACACAGCCGCAGGGCGAGTACAAGACGGTCGGCATCATCGGGGGCGGCACCGCCGGCTACCTGACCGCGCTCGCCCTGCGCAAGAAGCTCCCCCACCTGCGCGTCACCCTCATCGAGTCCCCCACGATCCCCATCATCGGTGTCGGCGAGGGCACGACCCCCATCATGGTCAAGTTCCTCCACGCCTACCTCGAACGCGACGTGCACGAGCTCTACCGCAAGGTGCAGCCCACCTGGAAGTTCGGCGTCAAGTTCGAGTGGGGACAGCCCGGCGACTACTACTTCAACTACGCCTTCCACCCCGGCCCCATCCTCGACTCCGTCTACTACGGCGGCGAGTTCAACGACTACTCTCTCGGCTCCCTGCTCATCTCCAACGAACGCGCGCCCATCGTCACCAACGAGGGCGGCCAGCTCACCTCCCTCATCGACCGCATCCCCTTCGCCTACCACCTCGATAACGGCCGCTTCGTCGCCTACCTGAAAGAGCAGGCCGTTGCCGACGGTGTCGAGCTGCTTGAGCGCTCCGTGACAGACTTCATTCCCGAGGAGGACGGCGACAGCCTCGACCACATCGTCACCGACGACGGCGAGGAGCGGCGCTTCGACCTCTACGTCGACTGCACCGGCTTCCGTGCCGAGATCATCGGCGAGACCCTCGGCTCGCCCTTCCACAGCTACGAAGGCAGCCTCTTCTGCGACCGCGCCATCGTCGCCAACGTGCCCCACGGCGGGCATATCAAGCCCTTCACCACCGCCGAGACGATGAACGCCGGCTGGTGCTGGAATACCCCCTCCGTCGAGGACGACCACCGCGGCTACGTCTTCTCCTCGCAGTTCCTCTCCGATGACGAGGCCGCCGAGGAGATGCGCTCGAAGAACCCCGGCATGGGCGACCACCGCGTCATACGCTTCAAGACCGGCCGCCGCGAGCACTTCTGGAAGGGGAACGTGGTCGCCATCGGAAACTCCTACGGCTTCGTCGAGCCCCTTGAGTCGACCGGGCTGCATATGATCATCCTCGAGATCAACCAGCTCGTCCTGAACTTCCCCCGCTCGAAGAAGGACACCGCCATCCGCGGCATCGTGAACCGCACTCTCAACGCCCACTGGGATGACGTGCGCTGGTTCCTCGCCGTCCACTACCGCTTCAACAAGAAGCTCGACACCCCCTTCTGGCAGGCCTGCCGCAACGCCGTCGACATCGGCGGCGCGCAGGAGCGCGTCGACCTCTTCCGCGAGCGCACCCCCCTCACCTACCGCCAGTCGCAGTTCTTCAAGCCCGAGGAGGTCTTTGGCGACTTCGCCTACGACGTGCTCCTCCTCGGCCAGCGCGTGCAGGGTCGCTACCTGGAGGCGAGCCAGCCCCGCGTCGAGTGGCAGAAGCGCGTCGACGGGCTGCGCGAGCTGGCCGGCAACGCCCTCACCCAAGAGCGCGCCTTCGAGACCCTCAACGGCGCCCCCCCGCAGATCCTCGGCAGTATGGTCACGTCCCCCAACACCTGGGTCGTCTGGCCCTAGGCGGTCCGCGATGGCTGCCATCCCGCCGCTGCCGCCCCAGGGCGCGCGCCTGCACTGGAAGCAGGCCCCGAAGCGCCTCCGTGATGCCTTCGAGGCCTGGGCCGGAAGCCCCGTGGCCGAGGCCGTCACCCAGCCCTCCGGCTTCTCGCCGGGCGTGGCCGCGCGCGTTCGCCTCGCGGACGGCCGGCGGGTGTTCGTGAAGGCCGTCGGCCCCGACATCAACCCCGACAGCGCCGGCATCCACCGCCGCGAGCTTCGCATCATCTCCGGCATGCCGGAGGATGTGCCCGCCCCCCGCCTCCTCTGGTCGCGCGACGAGGGCGAAGGCGGCTGGGTCGCCCTCGCCTTCGAGGACATCGAGGGCGAACACCCCCAGCAGCCCTGGGAGCTGCGCGAGCTCGACCGCGTCCTCGAGGCGCTCGTCGCCCTCGGCGAACGGCTGACGCCGAACCCCTTGCCCCCCGGCGCCGCCCCCAGCGCCTCCGAGACTTTCCCGAGCGACGCGTGGCGAACGCTCCGCGACGAAGGGGGTCGTCGTCCCCGGAACCTCCCCCCCTGGTACCGCAGCAACCTCGAAATGCTCGCCGAGCTTGAGGCGGCCGTCCCCGAAGCCGTGGTGGGCGACACCCTCGTCCACTACGACATTCGCGCCGACAACATCCTGCTCTCGCCCGATCGCGTCTGGTTCCTCGACTGGCCCTGGGCCTGCGTTGGCGCCCCCTGGGTCGACGTCATCGTCCTGGCGCCCAGTGTCACGATGCAGGGCGGCCCCCCTCCCGAGGAGGTCGTTGCTGCCCACCCCGCCTGTCGCACCGCCGACTCGGAGAGCGTGACGGCCGTGGTGGCCGCCCTGGCCGGCGCCTATACGGAGTGGGGCTCGCGGCCCCCTCCGCCCGGCCTCCCCACCCTCCGCCCCTTCCAGCAGGCGCAGGCATCTGTCGCGCGCGACTGGCTCCTGCGGAGGCTGGGCGAGGCCTAGCCCTGCCCCTCGCTCATCCCCCTGGCGATGCGTTCGCCGGCCGCCGCCGCGTCCTCGAACGCGACCGCCTGGCGGCTGAGCACCGGGTACAGCGTGAAGATCGGCGTGTTGTACGGGATCACCGCCGACTCAACCTCCGGCTGGAGCGCGAGGTGCAGGTTCACGTAGTTGTAGCTGAGCCCTTCTTGCCAGGGCTCGCCGCCGCTGCGCTCGTACTCCTCCGTCGTCCCGAGCCCGTACGTGCGCGTCATCAGACCGGTCGCCGCCGTCAACCCGAGGTCGCCCAGCTCCGGCGCCCCCTGGATCAGGATGGCCACCTGTGAGGCGTCGAACCACACCTTCAGGTTGCAGCTCACCTGGATGTAGTTCCCAAGGCTGCCGAGGTGCTGCAGCACCGTCAGCGGGAACGCCAGCTCCGGCGGCGCGTTGCCCGGAGCCGGCCCGTCGAAGCGGAACTCCGGCTCCTTTACGCCCGAGGCCGAGATGTACACGAGATTCGGGTCGTCGACTGGCACCCCGACGACCGTCCCGTCCCGGTCGCTCGTGAGCTGCCCCATCTGATAACGCAGCGGGAAGGAGTAGCCCTCCTTCCCGTAGAAGATGCGCACGCCCGTCTCCAGCGGCTCCTCCGGCGTGCGGCTCAGCTTCAGGTCGAACGGCAGCATCACGTGGAAGGCGTGCGTGCGCGCGTTCATGAACGGGCCGCAGGCCCCCTCGAACTCTTTGTGGATGGCCGTGTTCTCCGGCTCGAACTGCTGCGCCGGGCCCGTGTAGCTCTGCGCCCGCCGCGCCTCCGGCGTCAGGTGGTACCGGTCCTGGTAGTGCGCCGCCGCCCGCTTCTGGGCGATGTCGGTGAAGTACTCCGGGGCCATGCTCTCGACGATGATGTGTTCGCGCTCCCCCGTGTCCGAGCGGTTCACGCGCACGGCCTCGTGGTACCGATCCAGCTCGTGCGCGGTCTTCCGCAGCTCCTGCCCCACCTGTCCCTCGACCGGCGTTCCCGCCAGCCGCGTGCGCGGCAGCAGCGCCTGCGCCCGCTGCAGGAAGTCGAGCTTCGCGCTGTAGCGCCGCGGCTCCGGCGCGAACGACTGCGCCGCCGCCAGCAGCAGGCTCACCTGCTCATCAGGCAGCAGCCCCAGCGCTTCGAGGTCGTTATCCCGGATGAAGGCGGCCGCCAGCGGTGCGAACGCCTGCTCCCGCCGGATGCCCAGCGTGAGCAGGTAGTTCAGGTAGCTGCGCGCCTCTTCCGGCGTCATCGTCTCGGCCATCGCGCCCGGATCGTACACCCCACTGCCGCCGTTTCCGCTACCATCGCGCCCACGCAACGAATCCACGCACGGGAGAGGCGCCCATGGTTGGCCAGGCCGAAGTCGAGATCGCACGCAAGCTCTTCGAGGAAGGCTGGAGCGGAGGACACGTTGATGCGCCCCTCCAGTTCATGACCGAGGACGTTGTCATGCGCGACATCGTCGGCCACGCCGAGCCCATGCGCGGTCACGACGCCGTCCGCGAGTTCTGGGCGGCCGCCGCCGACACGCTGAAGGTGCTCCCCGAGGAGATCTACGTCGCCGACACCGGCGTGGTCGTGATGTGGATGGCCTATGGGCAGATCCCACAGGACGCCAAGGAGAACGCCGGGCGCTGGGGAACCGCCGAGGGCGTTTCCCGCCTCGAGTTCCGCGACGGCAAGGTCTGCCTCGAGGTCGACTACTGGCACGGTGGCCAGGGCGTCTGCGACGACTGGGAGGCGCACTGGAACGCCCGTCGTGCCCGGCCCTGGCGCGAGCTAGGCGCCATCACGGGCGCCTAGCTCGCAACCGGAGCCGCTATTCGGAGGATGCCTCCTCGGCCACTTCCGGCCGGGGAACCTCGATTGCACCGCTGCGCAGCCAGACTCCCGGCGGCAGTTCAGCCGGCAGGAACCGAACGTCCGGCGCGATCGCGGCGCCGTGGGAGTCGCGGAAGCCCAGCTCGATGCGGCCATCGGCATGGCGCCTCGCGCGGATGGTCCCGATGGACACCCCGTCCACCTCGACGTCGCTGGTGGCGTACCACACGCCCGCCGGCGCGTCCGCCGGAAGGAAGCGCTGCACCGGCAGGATCTGCCCGCCGGCCGGGAGCTCGACGCCGTGCTCGATGCGGCCGTCCTCCGCCAGCCGCGCGATGAGGCGCAGCTCATACGGTGGCGGCGGCGGGAGCTCGACCGGCTCCGCCTCCGGCACGTCCGGCGCGTTCAGGGCCGAGAGTTCTGCGTTCTCGATTCCCAGCCGGGCGAGGAAGCGTGCGTTGTCGTTGTCCACGAGGTTCGCCCCGCAGAGAGCTGCGCCGACTCCGTATCCGAAGATGGGCAGGGCGGCTCGGAGCTCCGCGTCCAGCGCCCTGAAGCGCTCGATCCCCTCATTCGCGCGGACAAGGGCGTCGAAGCTGGTGTCGGCGCCGCAAGCCCCTTCGAAAGCGAGTTGACGGGCCATCGCCGCGACAACCCCGTTCTGCCATCCGCCCTCGGCTACGCGGGCAGCCCTCACGACAGTGGCCGCGGTGGCGACCGGCGCAAGGATGCGCTCGGCGTAGGCGACCTCGGTCTGCAGCGCGAACGCCTCCTCGAAGGAGAGCGCCTCGCCGCCGGCGACCCGCTCCTCGAGCGCGCTCCACGAAGCGGCCAGCGATGCGTATTGCCGCGCCGCCTTGTCGCCGACCATGAGGACGAAGTCTTCGACCGCCACCGGGTTGACGGCCTCGCCGCGGGAGAGCGGTCCGTCCAGGCCCGACTTGGCGATCAAGCGCTCGTATTCCTCGGCGAAGAGCCTCAGAAGCGTGCTGGAGGAAGCGTTCGCGACCTCGATCGCCGCCGGTTCATCCGAGGCGGTGAGCCCCTCCAGCCCCGGCCGCTCGAAGATTCCGTTGAGCACGGTCGCGGCTACGGCCGCGGTGTAGGTCGCCTTCGCCTCTGCGAGGGCTTCGACCTCCGCCTCGGAGTCGGCCGCGGAGGTCACCGTGGTGGTAACGACGCCCTTCTCGTCGGCTGCCGCTTCGACCGTGTGGTCCGCCCCGTCGACGGAGACGGTGGCCGGACCGAACGTCGGGCCGGTGACCACGCGCAGGTTCCGCCAGATGCCGTGGAACCCGATTTCGATATCGGGGGCGTTTTCGTCCTCGACCTCCTGGAAGGCGATGGCGGCTACGAATACCCATGACGGCCCGGGACGTGGGAGGGCGATCTGGATGGGACGGATGAAGGGGAGGGCCGTGCTTGTTTGGCTGGCCATCCCTGGGCTGGAGTGGTAGCTGACGCCAGGCTGGAAGAGATCCTCGGATGCGTTGATCCGGGGCAAGGATTGGAACGCCCGTGGCCCCACCGCGTACATGATGACGTACGAACCTTCGGGGAGGCCGCCACCGCCAACGTTGCTCACCCGGAAGTTGGCCGCGAACGGCTCTCCGGCGATAACGACGTCGGGGGCATGCGTCTCCTCCACCTTGAGGAGGAACCTCTCCTGCGCCGCCACTTCGTCGACTAGGTGGATGGTCAGTTCGAAGTCGGCAACAAGGGGCTGAAGGTCGCGTTGCAGGTAGGTGGTGGCCTCGATCAGGTAGATGCCGGCGGGCAGATACTCCTCGATGCGCGAGTTGCGCGCCCCGCCGCCGTCGTCGTTCGCGCCGATCACGCCCGCCGTGGGTGATGCCAGCGAGAGCACTGGATCACCGTTCTCCGACGTGAGATCGATCCGTACGCGGCCGCTGGCCGGCATGGTGAACGAGTAGTTGTAGGCCGGGTGCGTTTCCACGATCCGTGACCCGCACGTCTCGAGCGTCCAGACGCCGGTCGCCGTCAGGTCGGCTTCCGCCGTCAGTACCCCGAGATCGATCGTCTCACAGCCCTCGACATACCCGACAGCGAGCGAGTAGTTGGCCGGGCCTCGTCCGCGGCCTCCCACCGTCGTCGCCTCGATCCGGTACGCCCCGGCTGACAGGTCGCGCTCGATGCGCGCGTCGACACCGGCTGCGCCGTCGTCGTCGTCCGCGATGCGCTCGCCGGCGTCGCTCAGCAGGTAGAGGTACGAGTCGGCCTCGCTGGAGCGCAGGTCGATCCGCACGCGGCCGGCCTCCTCCACCTGGAAGCGGTACGAGTGCGCGTCGCTGCCGTGGCGGAAGGCCGAGTCGCAATCCTCCGTCGTCCAGCGCCCGTCAGTCGTGAGTTCGTCGTTCTCCGGACCGATCGCGCCAAGGTCTGTCACGTGGCACTGGCCGTCGTCCGCTGTCACCAGCGTGGGCCCCTCCAGGGCCATGAAGGCGGCGATGAGAGCGACAGTGAGGAGCGCGGGCGCCAGGAGTCGCCCGCTGATTCGGGCGCTGAAGTGGGACGAAGCAATCGAAAGCATGGGGGTTCTCCGGGTGCGAAGGCGACGTAATGACACGCAGTCTCGATCGATGGAACAAGGCTAGAGGCTTGCCCTCCACCGGGCCAGTCTGCCTGCTTACCGGCGAGCGGTTAGGCCACCGTAAGCAAGCGACCAGCCCTGGAGCCCTACACTGTTGGCCATGCCCCTCCGTCTGCTCACCATGGCTGCCGGCCTGACGCTCGTCCTGGCCGCCTGCGGTGGCGACTCCGGCGACCAGCCGCCTGCAGCCTCGCCCTCCCCGGACCGTGCGACCCCTATGCCGGAATCCTCCCCCACCACTCCTCCACCGGAGAGCGCCACGCCCGTCTCGGATTCCACCGGCACTCCCCGGCTCGAGCCCACGCTCACGCCGGAGGAGATCACCGACGAGCACATCCTGAGCCTCATCTATTGGACCGAGATCGACTTCTGGAACCGTTTCGTTCTCTTCCCCGACACCTCCGACGCGACCCGCGACATCCTGCGTGCGATGGCAAGCGACCCCGAGGAACGGTGGCTCCCCTACCTCGTCGATCTCGCCGCCGTGCCCGTTCCCTACAGCGGCTTCGTCTACCGCCTCCTCAGCGACCTTCGCCCCGATCACCCCTACCCCATCTTCCCTATCACCGAGGAGCTCGGCTTCCGCACGCCCGATGACGAAACGCCCCTCTACGTCGAGTTCAAGCACCGCCTGATCGAGGGCATCCAGGAGGATATGGGCGCGTTCCTCGACCCGGACAAGCCGCGCACCATCTCCGCCCAGGAGATCTTCTGGGGCGGCGTGACCGTCGACGGCATCCCGCCACTGGAGCACCCGGACTTCATCTCCCCCCAGGAAGCGGCGGCCTGGATCGGCCCGAAAGACCGCGTCATCGGCGTCGAGATCAACGGCGACGCGCGCGCCTATCCCCGCCGCATTATCGACTGGCACGAGATGGTCAACGACACCGTGGGCGGCGTCCCCGTCTCCCTCGCCTACTGCACCCTCTGCGGGAGCGCCATCCTCTACGACGGTCGCGTCGGCGACGAGGTCTACCGCTTCGGCACCAGCGGCCTCCTCTACCGCTCGAACAAGCTCATGTACGACCGCACCACCAACACCCTCTGGGAGCAGTTCACCGGCGAGCCCGTCTGGGGCGATCTCGTCGGGAGCGGCATCCAACTCGACGTCCTCCCGGCCGTGCACACCACCTGGGACGAGTGGCTCGCCGAGCACCCCGACACGCTCGTGCTCGACATCGAGACCGGCCACGCCCGCGACTACGGCGAGGGCGTTGCTTACTCCCGCTACTTCGCCAGCTCCGGCCTGATGTTCCCCGTCCCCGACCGCAGTGGTCCCCTCGCCGTCAAGGACAGCGTCTACGCCGTCCGGCTCAACGACCAGGTCGTCGGCTACCCCATCCTCCTGCTCGGCGAACGGGACTTCCTGCAGGACGAGATCGGCGGCGACCCCGTCGTCGTGTTCGCTACCCCCGACCGTTCCGGCGGCCGCGCCTATGCGGCGCCCCCCGGCCGCGTCGTCGCCTACGACGTGGAGGCCGGCGTCGCCACCACCGAAGACGGCTCCACCTGGCAGGTCACCGAAGGCGCCCTCGTCGGGCCGTCCGGCGAGAAGCTTGAGCGCCTTCCCGGCCACAATGCCTTCTGGTTCGCCCTCGTCAACCACGCTCCCCGCTTCCGCCTCTACGGCGAGGAGGAACCACAGAGCTCCCTCATCGGCTCCGGCTGCAACCTCTTCGCCTACCTCGAAGGCACTCACATCGCCGCCACCACCTGCTCCCTCTAGCAATCCGGTACCCGCGCTCGCGAGCGGCGTAGGATGCCGCCAACGCCACTGCGAGGACGCCGCGATGACGCAGGCCACCAGCCTGGACGTGCTCTGGGAACCGCTGCAGGTCGGCACCATGGCCCTGAAGAACCGCATCATGGTGCCGACGCACGGCGCCGGCGTCGGTAACATCCTCGGCAGCGACCGGCAGGCCGCGAGCTTCCGCGCCTACTACGTTGGGCGGGCTCGGGGCGGG
This sequence comes from Dehalococcoidia bacterium, assembly GCA_022827945.1. Classification (GTDB taxonomy): domain Bacteria; phylum Chloroflexota; class Dehalococcoidia; order Tepidiformales; family Tepidiformaceae; genus UBA2991. The sequence continues at coordinate 30,837 of JAJEIT010000019.1, forward strand.
GCGGCCTGGGTCGGTGGCAGCAACTGCTTTGTCCTCAATCCGCTCATCCCGGGCTTCGAACCGACGGGCGTGGGGGCCACCACGGATAGCAACTTCCGCAATCCTCTCTTCCTCGAACGCTATGGACGCTACGCCGACGAGCTCCACGAGGAGGGCGCCTTCGGCACCCTCCAGATGATCCTGATGGGCGGCATGCCTCACGGCCCAACCGGTGGCCGCCAGAGCAGCTGGGCCACCAACGTCATGCCCCACGAGATGGAGCCGCACGAGATTGAGCAGCTCGTTGAGGAGTACGGCTACTCGGCCGGCCGCGCCCTCGAAGCGCGGCTCGACGGACTCGAGATCCACGCCAATCACGACGACGTCGTGCAGTGGTTCCTCTCCCCCCTGACCAACCACCGCGAGGACGACTACGGCGGCTCCGTCGAGAACCGCCTGCGAATGCTCCTCGAGATCAACCGCGCCATCCGCGCTGCGGTGGGGAACGGGCTCACGCTGGGCGTGCGCCTCTGCATGGACGAGATGATTGACGGCGGGTACGACCTTGAAGAAGCGCGCGAGATCGTCCGCCTACTCACGGCCAGCGGCGATGTCGACTACTTCAGCTTCGACGTCGGCGGAAACTGGGCCGGCCCCAGCTACATCCAGCCTCTCCATTACGAGCCGGCCGAGTGGGCGCCCATGTCGGGCGCGCTGAAGGCGGAAACGGACCTGCCCGTCGTCTACGCCGGCCGCGTTACCGATGCCGGGGTGGCCGCGCAGGTGCTCGCCGACGGTTATGCAGATGTCGTCGGCCTGAACCGCGCGACCATCGCCGACCCGCAGCTCCCCAACAAGGCGCGCGAAGGCCGCCTTGGCGACGTGCGCCCCTGCATCGGCATCAACGACTGCATTCACCGTGGCCTCGTCGATGGCCTTCCCTTCGGCTGCGCCGTCAACCCGAGCGCCAACCATGAGCTCGAAGAGCCGCATCCACCTGCCCCGGAGCCCCGCCGCATCCTCGTCGTCGGAGGTGGCCCCGCCGGTCTCGAGACCGCCTCCATCGCGGCCGAGCGCGGTCACAACGTCATGCTTTGGGAGCGCGAGCCCGTCCTCGGCGGCCAGATGGCGATCGCCGCCAACGCGCCCATGCACCGCCCCTTCGCCCAGTTCGTCGCCTTCGAGGAGCGCCGTCTCGCCCGTCTCGGGGTCGGTGTCAGCGTCGGGCGCGGCGCCACCGCCGAGTCCGTGCTCGAATTCGGCGCCGATGCGGTCGTGCTCGCGACCGGCGCGACCTCCCGCCGCCCCGCCGTCCCTGGTGTCGACCTCCCCAACGTCGTCGACATCCGCGACGTGCTCCTCGGCAATGCCGAGGTCGGCCAGCGGGTCGTCGTGGTCGCCCAGGACGACCACATGCCGCCTCTCTCTGTCGCCGACCACCTCGCCGGGCAGGGCAAGGAGGTGCGTGTCCTCTACCAGACGCTCCAGGTCGCCCCGCTCGTGGGGAAGTACACAATCGGTGGCATCATGACCCGCCTTGTGTCGCAGGGTGTCCAGTTCGAGCAGATGCACCGGCTCGTAGGCATCGAGCCGGGAGCGCTCCACACGAAGAACATCTATACCAACGCCCCCACGGTCGTGGAGGGCTTCGACACCGTCGTGCTAGCCTGCGGCGGCGCTTCCGAGAACGCCCTCTACCGTGAGCTGCAGGGCAAGGTTGCCGACCTCCACCTCCTTGGGGACGCGTACGCGCCCCGCCGCATCACCTTCGCCACGCGGCAGGCGTGGTCACTTGCGCGCCAGCTCTAGGCGCGCGCCAGAGGAGAGAACGATGGCGCTTCCCGAACGCTGGGACCTCGAAGTCGACGTGGCCGTGCTCGGCTCCGGCGCGAGCGCGACGACCGCCGCGATCCTCGCCGCCGACAACGGCGCCGAGGTCGCTCTGCTTGAGCGCGCTGAGGTGGTCGGCGGCACGACCGCCCTCTCCGGCGGCGTCCTCTGGGTGCCGAACAACCCCCACATGGCCGAGGCGGGCATTGAGGACTCGCGCGAGGACGCCCTCGCCTACCTGAACTCCCTCTCCCTCGGAATGATGGACGGCGAGCTCGTCGAGGCCCTTGTCGACACCGGCCCCGAGATGCTGCGTTACATGGAGGAGAACACCCCCGTCTCCCTGCACGTCTTCGAGGGGTACCCCGACTACCACCCCGAGAATCCCGGCGGAAAGCCCGAGGGTGGGCGCTCCCTCGACAACGACCTCTTCCCCTTCGAGGAGCTGGGCCCCTGGGCCGACCGCATCAACCGCCAGCCCGACGCCGTCTCCTTCCCCGCGACCATGCTGGAGATCGACACGAAGCGCATCGACGACGTGCCCCCCCCCGTGATGGAGGCGCGCCGCGCCCGCGACATGCGCTCGACCGGTCAGGCCCTCGCCGGCTCCCTCATCAAGGGCTGTCTCGACCGCGAGATCCCCGTCCACACCGCCACCCGCGCCCGCGAGCTCATCCTCGACGACGGCGATGCCGTCGTCGGCGTGCGCGCCGAGCGCGACGGCCAGGACTACTTCGTGAAGGCGCGCAAGGCCGTCGTCATCGCGAGCGGCGGCTTCGAGTGGAACGAGGAACTGGTGAAGGCGTTCCTCCGCGGCCCCATGACCGCTCCCACCTCGACCCCCGAGAACGAGGGCGACGGCCTCCTGATGGCGATGGGCGCCGGCGCGGCCCTCGGCAACATGAGCGAGGCCTGGTGGATCCCCGGGATCCACGTCCCCGGCGACGAGATGCGCGGCCGCACCTTCGCCCGCCTCATCCTCGCCGAACGCACCTGGCCCCGCTCGATCATCGTCAACCGCAAGGGCAGGCGCTTCATGAACGAGGCCGCCAACTACAACGCCGTCGGCCACGCCTTCCACACGTTCGACCCCAACACCTTCGAGTTCATCAACCTCCCCGCCTGGCTCATCGTCGATAGCCAGTACCAGCCCCCCATCGCCCGACATAACGTCGGCCCGGACGCTCCCCACTGGATCCGTCGCGCCGGCACGCTCGCCGAGCTTGCCGCGCAGATCGACGTCGATGCCGACGGGCTCGAGGAGACGGTCGCGCGCTTCAACGAGGATGTCGCCCGGGGCGAGGATCCCGAGTTCGACCGCGGGGTCAGCGCCTACGACAGCTACAACGGCGACCGCTGGAAGAAGGCGCCCTTCACCACCCTCGGACCGATCGACACGCCCCCCTACTATGCCGCCCAGATCGAGTCGGGCGCCCTCGGCACCAAGGGCGGGCCGAAGACGAATTCGAAGGCGCAGGTGCTGCGCGCCACCGGTGGGGTCATCCCCGGCCTCTACGCCGTCGGGAACGCCATGGCGGGCGTCACCGCTATGGTCTATGGCGGCGCCGGTGGCACCCTCGGCCCCGGCATGACCTTCGGCTACATCGCCGGCAAGAGCGCCGCCGAGGAGCCCGACCACATCGCCTGAGCGACTCCGCCCGCTCCGGAGTTTCCCGTGTGAGCGGGCGCCGGTAGGCTGGCGCCCGGGGACATGGCCCGCCCCTGGACGGGCGCTGTGGCCGCCCCGGAGGAACGATGAAGGTTCACGAGTACCAGGCGAAGGCCCTCTTCGCGAAGTACGGAGTCGAAGTGCCCGGCGGACGCGTCGCGAGCACCCCCGCGGAGGCCCGCGCCATCGCCGAAGAGCTCGGCGGCAAGGTCGTCGTCAAGGCCCAGATCCACGCCGGCGGGCGTGGCAAGGGACGCCTCGTCTCGGAGTCCGAGACCGCCGCCATGTACGAGCGCCTCACCACCGACCCCGGCAACCACGAGGGCCAGGTCCGTGGCGACCGCGTCGGCGGCGTGCGCCTTGCAAGCACCGCCGAAGAGGCCGAGCAGGAAGCCGCCAGCATCCTCGGCAAGCACCTCGTTTCCATCCAGACCGGGCCCGAGGGCAAGCTCGTCAAGAACGTCCTCGTCGAGGAGCAGTCGGCCGTCGCTTCCGAGTTCTACCTCGCCATCATCATCGATGGCGCCCAGG